>DATNIN010000047.1:0-88680 GCA_035604415.1 Candidatus Acidiferrales bacterium | reverse complement strand
CCCGCCGGCACGTCTCCGCCTCCCGCCCTCGGCAGCAGTTTCGTTCCAGCGATCGGGGGCGACGGCCAGACCGTGAGCTTCATCTCTTTCGCAAACAACCTCGTTCCGCGCGACACGAATGGGTTCGAGGACGTATTTCTCGCGGGCGCCTCTCTCGTGTTCAATCTCGATTTGACTCTTCAGGGAACTGGTTCCGGGACGGTTACGGACGGCACTGGCCAAGTCAATTGCGTTCAAACAGCCGCAACGTCTACCACTCTGCTCACTGAGTCGGGAACCTGCACGGCGCGCTATATCAGCGGCACTACCGTGAGTCTGACCGCCAACGCCACTTCCGCTGCGGGGTCAAATTTCACTTTCACGGGATGGAGCGGGACCGCCACGACCGCCCCCAATGCGAGTTGCACGGTAACCACGGGATCTACCACGAGTGGGACGTGCACGTTCTCGATCGTGCAGGACCTTACCGCCACCGCATCGTTCAAGTGATTTTCAGCGGGATGATTCCGCGATAGGTCTGCTCAAACAAATCTCGCCGCGCTCGCCCCGGAGGTTTCTTACTGTGCTGCCACTGTTTTCGCGTGTTGCAGCACCGCGCTCCGGGTCGTGGCAAGCGTGAACGTCAGGGATTCGCGCGGGACGCTCGTCACATATGGCCCGATCAGCCAGCCAAGGCCCGCCGGGATATCCCGCGTGAGCGAGATCGACTGGCATTCGACGTAGGTTCCGCCGCCTTTTTCCTCGAAACGCCAGTAGGTGTTCATGCGCCAGAGAAATCCGCGATCGCGTCCCGCGGGCTCGAGTCGCTCGTCGCGTTCGCCCGCGTTGTCCACTTCCTGAATCCGCGTGGTTCGCGAACGGCTCCAGGCGTGCGTGGAGTCCACAAGCGAGTAGTGGACTTCATGCTCGGTGTCCAGAATCGTGGCGATGATTTTTTTCTTGTATAGGCGGAGCTCGATCAGGAAATCATTTCCATCGTGACGCAGAATCTTCGAACGCATCACGTCCGGGCGGAAGTAATCCTGATGATGGTTGTAGTCTTCCTCGAGTGCGAGCGTCTGCGCGAGCGTCGCGCCCGGAATGAACACGGTTCCGATCCAATGGTGGATCATCCCGCTGGGAACGGGGATCGGCTTCTCGTGGCTGCTTGTGCCGTCCGGATCGCGCGTGTCGAGCCGTTCGATCACCACTTGGCCCGCGCGCAATTGCGCCTCGGCGGCCGTCCGGCGGTCCACTGGCAAGCTTTCAATCCACAGGAAGGGCGACGGGCGCGCCAGCTCGGAGTTGATCTGCGCTTCCGTAGCCTGCACGTATCGGTCGAAAGCTTCGACCGTCTTCGGCTTGAGGTCCTCGGCGCTCACCGGTCCGGCAAGCGCGCACATTCCGGCGAGCCACAATGCAGTTGCCCGCCGCGCGAAGCTGCCTGTTTTCGCCGTCACCTGTCGGACGCCTCCGGCGGCCCGCTGCCCAAAATCACTGGATGAGCCGCTTTGACACTTCATCAGAAGCACTCGGCATGCCAAGAGATGCAGGGATCAGAATGCAGGCGACGTCGATCAGGGAATGCATCTCCAGCGGCGTGGCTGACGAACGCTTGTCATCCGGGTTTCGCGGCGTCGAGACAGGCCCGTCCTGCAGACGGGGGTCTGGAGATTTACGTCGGCAGGCGGGCTGGACGGGTATGGGAGCGTGCTCCGGCTCCTTGCGGAACCGTCGTCCCCGCAACACAGCTCCCAACCCGCGCGCACATTCTATACAGCAGCCTCACTACGAACCAATGGCTCCGATGGCATATTTTTTCGGGTACCGGGGTTTTAGTACGCCCCCGGTCGCTCCTGATCGGCGAGTCGTCGCAGGAGAGCCTTCGCCGTATATCTGCTGAGATATGTGGGGTTTACCGACCACGGGCTGGCACGTAGCCGCTTTAGCAGGCTTTGTCTGGCGGCTACCTCGAAATAGTCACCGAATCATCGGCAGCAGGAGGCATGCGCAGCGTGACTTCCGTGGTCTTGTCCCTGCGAATCGAAACGCGTTTCACCCAGTCGGAGAACATTCCGTTGACATACGCGCGCAGGTCGTACTGCCCAGCCTCGTAGCGCGTGAACTCGAAATGGCCGTTGGCGTCCGTGTGCCTGGCAGACGGGTGCAGGCCGTCGGAGGTCTGTATCGTGACGGTCGCCCCGGCAACGGGCTTACCCTTCGCATCAAGCACCGTTCCCGCGAGCGTCCCAATCGCGACTTTGGCGTAGGCGGCCGAGGCAAGTGCCAGTGCTACAAGCAACGCCATCACGTACATTGTCCGCTTCATCGCAAGTACCTCCACGATCCATTTTAGTCCGGGCTTCGAAGGCGAGCGCCGAATTCAAGTTCAGGTTTTCGGCCCGATCACCTGTCCGCTAGTTCAGCTTTGGGGGCCTCTGTGCGATTTGCTTTTTCGGCGCGCGCAATGTATTTCCTGTTTCTGCCATTTAGAGCCATCATTCGAACGGAACAGGAGACGGAATGCCTCGATATATCTCGCAGCACACATTGGCCTGCTTGACGCGCCAGGGCGCCGATGAGTTGTCCAAGCGGATGCAGGGCGCGGCGCCGGTAACCGCCCTGCGCGTCCTCGTCAACATGCATGAGGGGAAAATGCTCGTCGAATTCGACGCGCCCGGCCGCGAAGAGCTGGAAAAGTGGCTCGCGCTGGAGAAGTTTCATTTCGATTGGCTGTTGCGCGTCGAGCTCGAATCCGCCGCCGGCAGCCCCCTGCAACCACTGCCCTGATGGCTTGAATAGCCGGGGTTGACGGTATTGCCTGCGTACCATAGCATCCGTATAACTTCCTGTTCCGTGCAGAGGAGATACGAGAATGCGGCTCCGTTTGGTCGCTTTGGGCTTTTCCTTACTTCTCGTCTGCTGCGGGAGCGCTTCAGCCCAGCAGCCGCCCTCGGCAACCCCGTCACCGCCGCCTTTCACCTTCACGAACGTCGATCTGGAGCTGCTCCAGAAAAGCAACGAACTCGACCAGCAGATGGCAGACCGCGGATTGGTATACGAGGACGCGCAGCTGACCGAATACGTAAGCGCGGTCGGGAACGATGTTCTGCCCCAGGGTCCGGACCTCGAGAATGTGAAATGGCGGTTTCACGTGCTCCGCGACCCGATTCCCAACGCCTTCGCGCTGGCGAACGGCTCGATTTACGTCAACACGGGCCTGCTGGCCTTGCTCGAAAACGAAGCGCAGCTGGCGAGCGTGCTCGCTCACGAGGAGACGCACGTCCTGAACCGTCACGCGTATCTGGAAAACCGCAGCTACCGGAAGAAAGCACTCGCCGCGAATATCTTTTCCGGAGTTGCCGCGGCAGGAGGCGCGGAGGGAGGTGCAGGAGGGGCTGCCGCGGTTCTGGTCGGAGCCATCGCGCCGGCCATCCTGGAATCCACGATCTACGGATACAGCCGCGAGCTCGAAAAAGAAGCGGATCTTCACGCCGTGGGCGCCATCAACGACGCCAACTACTCGACGGAAGAGATGATCATCACCTTCAAGCTGCTCGATTCGCCTCACGAAGTGGCTCTCTCGCAGGGTTTTTACCAGGATCATCCGAAGCTGAAAGACCGCATCGCGTATGTAAGCGAGGCGGTGGATGGACTTCATGCGCGCACGCCGCACCCGATGGTCGAAGAAGAGCGGTACTTCGCGGCCACCGAGAAAGCGGCCCGCGACAACGTCACGATGGATATTTACGCCGGACGCCAGCGCACCGCGGTCGCCGTCGCGCAGCGTCTGGTGAAAAAGGATCCGAATTCGTCCGCCAACTTCCGGGCACTGGGCGATGCATTCCGTACCCTCGGGCCCAGAACGCCGGATCCCACGCCGGAGGAGCTTTCATCGCGGGGAAAGAAAGACATTCGCAAGTCGCTGGTAAAGCTCACACCGCAGGAATACGACGACGAGCTGATGGCCTTGCCCGCCGGGAAAGCCGCGTGGGAAGCAAATCAGAAGCAATCGGAGGACGCCTACCGCAAAGCGCTCGAGATCGATCCGGCGGAAGCCCCGGCGCACCGGGGCCTGGGTTTTCTCTATGAACGGGAGCACCAGTTTGCGCAGTGCGTGGACGAGTTTCAAAAATATCTCGAGCTTTCACCGGCCGCTCCCGACCAGGCGCAAATTCATCGGCGCCTCGACGCTGCCCGGAAACAAATCGCGGCGAATGCCCCGTCTCCGGCGACGCCATGAACATCGCACGGAGCAATGCGGCTCGCGCAAGGCGGCGTCAGCGTGATTGGCAAGAAGAGTATATGACCGCGCGTTTCGCACGCGCGGCAATCCTTTTGCTGGCGATCGCCTCGGGCGCTTCGTTCGCGAAGGCGCAATTCGCACACCCTGATCTGAAGAGCGGAAAGATCGTCGTGCATAAGGTGCTGATTCTCCCCGCGCAAGCGACGGTCACGAAGTCCGGGATGAAGGGCAGCGAAGGTTTGATCGAAGAGTCGCGAATCGTCGAGAACGCTTTGCCGGGTCTCATCTCTCAGGCGCTGCAATCCAAGGGCTGTACCGTTTTGGACAACGTCTTGGCCCCAGCTGCATTGGAGAAAGACCCCGATCTCAAGTACGCCGTGGCCGATATTCAGGGCCGCTTCGAGACAATCCACGCCCATGTGGAGCAGAAGCCCAAGGACGTGCGCACCGGCCGCTACACCTTGGGCGACGACGTTGCCAATTTCAGCCCCGGCGCGGCCGCGGACGCGCTGGTCTTCACGCGCGCGTCCGGTGTGCTGACCACGGGGGGCAAGAAAGCCTTTGCGGTCGTCGTCGGCGGGAATGCCAGTGATTTTGTCGTGATGGATATTACGGTCGTGGATTCACAGACGGGCAACATTTTGTTCTATACAGATGCGATTTCCCGCGGCAACTTCGTCGGAGATACGGGACGCATGGGCAAGCCGATCGACAAATCCTTAAAGCAGTTCTCTTGCTCGGCGCCGTCCGGCAAGAACTAGTGGCTGGCCGCCTGCACGCAAGGGCCATTGCTGCGCAGGCCGTTCCGGCGTATCCTGCGGCCATGATGATTTGCCCTCAGAGGCCGGCGCAGTGTTGTTGTCCGCGTTGTACGGGCGTGTCCTCTGGCGCGGGCAGGCGAGGCATCTAGCAAGCGGATCACAGCCTGAGATTCCTTGGACCCACCGCCAGAGGAGAGCTGGTTGGTGGGCTTTTTGTTTTAAGGGATTCCTGTAACCTGATCGATATCTTTTTGAAGGAGGAAGTGACATGTCTGAGTATGCGCATCCGGAAGTGCTGGTTTCGACGCAATGGGTGGCGGACCACGCAAGCGATCCCAAGATCCGTCTGGTGGAAGTGGACGTGGATACGACCGCCTACGATCAGGGCCACATCGCGGGAGCGGTTGGATGGAATTGGCAGACGCAGCTTCAGGACAACGTCCGCCGCGACCTGATCGACAAGGCCACGCTCGAGAGGCTGCTCGGGCAATCCGGAATCTCGAACGACACGACGATCATACTGTACGGCGACAACAACAACTGGTTTGCGGCTTACGCCTTGTGGCAGTTGAAGTATTACGGGCACCGGGACGTGCGCCTCATGAACGGCGGCCGCAAGAAGTGGCTCGAGGAAAAGCGCCCGCTGACGGCCGATGCGCCAAAGGTCGCGCCCGCCACCTACCGGGCGACCGCGCCGGATGAGTCGCTCCGTGCCTACAAGGATCAGGTTCTCGCGATCGTGCAGCGGAAAACTTCCGGGCACCTCGTGGACGTCCGCTCGGTGGATGAATTCACCGGGAAAATCATTGCTCCGCCGGGCATGAGCGAAACCGCGCAGCGCGCCGGGCACATCCCGACCGCCGCAAATATTCCCTGGGCGCAAGCCGCAAACGAGGACGGCACTTTCAAGTCCGCCGACCAATTGAAGCAGCTTTACCAGGGAAAGGGCGTGACGGGTGCGGGCGAAACGATCGCCTATTGCCGCATCGGCGAACGCAGCTCCCACACTTGGTTCGTTCTGAAGTATCTGCTCGGCTACGACAATGTGAAGAACTACGACGGTTCGTGGACCGAGTGGGGCAACCTGATCGGCGCGCCCATCGAGAAAGAAGTCGCCGCCGCCGCGCGCTGATCTTGAATGTCCTTGGGGTTGAGTTCGGAGGGGGAGCGAACCAGATCCTCCTCTCTCAAGCCGACGTCTTGCTATGGCAACGCGTTGGCCGCCACGCCGTTGTGCCGCGCCTCGTCTTCCAGCCCGCTGATGCGCGCCACGATCCCGTCGCGCTTTTTCTGAAGCTCCGTCATTTCCACTGACCAATCATCGGCCTTCACGCCTCGTGGCCGCGCTGACTCTTTCCCGTTTCCCGTGGGTTTGCCGTCGATAGCAGCCTGGAGTTCCACGATCTGGCTATCGAGCGGAGGAATCTGGGCTCGAAGCTTCGCAATCTGATCCTGGTACCACTTCGGATCCCTGTTCTTGCCTGCCGCTGCGGGTTTTTCGACGGGCTTCGCGGGCCCCGCATTCGAATCTCCAACTGTAGAAATTGTGGACTCGCTCCGCAGGCCGGTAACGTCATCATTCGTCCAAACCTTTTTCGTTGCCGGCGGCGTTGAAGCGGCTTGTGTTGCCGGCGATGAGGGCTGAGCGCTCTGTGGGGCCGAATCGCTTTGTGCACGCGCTGCCGGAGCGACGCTCGTAACGAGACAAAACGCCGCAAGAAGAACTAGGGGCCGGTGGCTCATACAGCCTCCTCGGGCAATGGAGTTCTACGTATCTCCATTTAACACCGGGAGGGGAGGGAAGTTATGGATCTCCGGTGAAGGGTTTCCCACTTGTCAACTCGCTCTGCACGAGGAGCAGAGCGTCCTTGGGCCGCCCCACGCGCCGGTAACGGACCACCTCGATCACCTGGTGTTGCTGGAACGAGAACAGAAACTTTCGCCCCGAGAAATCGTACTGGTATCGCGTCGGCAGCCAGACGCCCGGAGTCACCTCCGCCTGATCCATCGATACGACGCCGCCGCGATAGAGCTTGCCGAGGATGCCTCCGCCGAACGAGATGTCGCTCGTCACGTGGGCTTCTCCCCGCGCCAGCTGATTGGTGTCGTGATCCACCCAGATCTTGGCGGTGACGTGCGAGAGCGCATCCTGAAACATCGAGTGCGGCTGGAACTTCGGATTCGGATTGAGTTCGATGACGTCGCAGGCGTGGCCGTTCCAAGTTTCGGATCCCAGCCACTTCGGCAGGAAGGCAGCCATCATCGCATCCAGGAATTCGGCCCGCTCGTGCTGGCGCTTTTCGCGTTTCGCGTATGCCGCCTTCGTCTTTGGATTGTTCGGGTCCGCCATGGTGCCAAGCAAGTCCGCCAGAGTCCGCAGCTGCTGGTTGTATATAGCGGGATCGACGGGTATCCCTTGATCCTTCAACACGATCTTCGTGTTGCCGCCGCCGGTCGGCACGATGCGATAGGTTCTGTCCTCGAGCGTGTGCGGGTCGGCTCCGCCGGTGCGATCGATATGCCGCTCGACGCGCTCGTACAGCTCGAGAGCGTCGTCGTCGCTGTGCTGATTTGCCAGTAGCTTCTGAGCGCGAGCGCGGATTTCATCATCCGATGGCGCCTGCGCTTGCGGCTTCTCTTGAGTTTCAGCGGGTGATCCGGATTCGGGACGGGCCTGCGGATATGCGCGCGGCAGTGAGTCAGCCGCCGGTGCCAGACTCGCCATCGCGAGTGAAAAACTCAGAATCGAAATTGCGAAGCCCTTGGAGATCACGATGGCGTCCCTTGGTAGGATTCACGCGGCGGCGAACCGGTTGTCAGCCTTCATTGTAACTGTCTTTCGCGCGCGCCGCAGCCTGCCGAGCCTCGCGCCTCCGGCTATTCCGGTCCGGCCGGCTGGGTCATGAGGTCCGGCGGAACTACGACCGTACTGCGCGGGTTGAGACCCGATTTTCCGTCGGGCCCAAAGACGTAAGGATATCCGTCGGGGTCCACCGGAATTCCTCCGATCATCCCCGCATCGCGAAGTTCCCGGGTCGACGGCGGATAGCGCTCGAAGCGCTGTTGATACTGCTCGGCGAGATCATCCAGGGACTGTTCGTCTTCCAATGTCTTCAGGCCACGCAGCATCTGCGCGGCCCTGTGCCGCATGCTTGGCTCCTTCGTGGAATCGTAGAGTTCCGACCAGAGCATGCGCGACGTTTCAAGAGATCCGCCCTTCTCCAACACGCGCGCCGCCATCATCTTCAGCCACGGCGCGGCGCCGGGTCTCGTGCTTCCTTCGAGATAAGCCGCCGCGGCACTCTGATAATCCTTCAGCCTCCAGTAATAGAGAAATCCCAGATCGCCGCTCAGGCGCCACTGGTCCGGATTCGCCGCGATCCCGCGCTTGAGCAGCGTGACGGCCAGATCGGGCCGGTTCGCTCCCACCGTCCCCTGCTCGGAAAGAAAGATCGCGCCGAATCGATAAGCCACCATCAGCTTCGGATCCAGCGTCGTCGTGATATCCAGAAGCGGCCAGAGCAGCTCGAAACTCGCGCCATCTTTTCCCGCTCGCGCGCCGTAATACTGCACCACGCGCGTCCAGTAGATGTCACCTAGGAGCGCATCGTACCCGAGACTCAGCTTCTTCAAGGCTCCGCCGGAGCGAAGCAGCACCTCTGCTTTTTCCTGTGCCTCGGAGCGAGTCTGCGCGTCGATCCGCACTTGCAGCGCCGCGATCGCTGCGAAAAGCAGCGGCACTCCGGCGATTACCGCCCACTTCGCGCGGACGTGGCTCGGCCCGCTCATTTCAAGTTGCGCCCCGAAAACACGGCCGAGGCCGCCAGCAGGACCACGCCGGCATACAGCACGGCATAGGCGGTGTTCTGCCAGATCAGCGAAAACGGAACCGAATTCCCGTGCCCCGCCGTCGCGATGGCGTTGAAGTTGTGGAAGTTCGGCACCAGATAATAGACGACGCTCGTCAATGTTTTCATCGCGGAGACATTTGTCAGTTCTCCCACGTCCCGGATGTCCTTCGCAAACACGCCTGTAACGTAAATCCCCAGCGTGAACAGCGTCGAGAGCATGGGGCTCGAAAAGCACGAGAAAAAAAGCGCCAGCGCCGTCACCAGCGCCAGCTCGAGCAGGATGAAGTACACCGCCACCAGAATCGAGGCATCGGACCGCACGAACGGCCGGCCCACGTAGAAGAGCGCGGCCGCCAGGCCCAGCGTCATGAACGCCGTATTGACGCACAGTGTCAGCAGCAGGCCTGTATATTTCCCCACCAGGAACTCCCACCGCCGGACCGGCTTCGCCAGCAGGCTGTAGAGCGTGCGCTTCTCCATCTCCTTATAGACAAGCCCCACGCCGATGAAGACGGCCATCACCAGCCCGAAAATCGAAATCGCGGTCAGGCCCAGGTTGATGATCACCAGCCGCTCGATCCCGATCGAAATCTGCCCGACGAAGATCGCCGCGCCGATCATCAGAAGCGCGAAAAAAACCAGGTTGTAGAGGACGCGGTCCCGCACTGCTTCGCGGAACGTGTTGATGGCCACCGCCGCCGGCGTCACGTTCATCGCGGATTCACCTCGACCGCATGCGAAATCGCTTTTTCGCGCCCGACCAGCAGTAGGAAGTAATCTTCGAGCGTCGGCCGCACCGGAGTGACGGAAAGAATCCGCGCCTCGCAACTCCGCAGTTCGTCGAGCGCTCGATACAGCTCGGATTCCGGCACTTCCACGCGGATCCGCCCTCCGATCTGGGTCGCGCGGCCCGCGATCCCGGCGGGCAGGGAGCGGCCGTCGCGCGCCTCAAACAGGATCTCCATCGCGTGCACCTCGATTGAAACGATCTCGTTCGGCGCGCCGACTCCCTGCAATTTGCCTCCGGCCAGCACCGCGACGCGGTCGCACAGCATCTCGGCGTCGGTCAGAATGTGCGTCGAGAAAAACACGGTCCGGCCCTTTTGTTTCAGCTCGTGGATGATGTCGCGCACCTCGCGCCGCCCGATCGGGTCGAGTCCCGACATCGGTTCATCGAGGAAGACAACATGAGGATCGTGCAGGATGGCCTGCGCGATCCCAGCGCGTTGCAGCATTCCTTTCGAGAATTTTCGGAGCTGTACGTCGCCCGCCTCCGCAAGACCTACACGCTCGAGAAACCGCTCCACGCGTTCGTGGCGTTCCGCTGCGCTGTAGTCCGAAAACCGCGCGTAGTAATCGAGCAGCTCCCGCGCCGTCAGGTAGTCGTAGAAGTAAGGCTGCTCCGGCAGGTACCCGATTTCGCGGTGCATCTGGATGTCGTCAATCGCGCGTCCACGGATGCGAGCCGTGCCCGACGTCGGGTAGATCAGCCCCATCAGCAGCTTCATCGTGGTCGTCTTCCCGGCGCCATTGGGCCCGAGAAACCCGAACACTTCCCCCTCTTCCACCTCGAGGGTGAGGTTATCCAGCGAGCGGACCATCCGCTTGCGCCAGAAGCCGACGGGATAATCTTTCGTGAGTCCGAGGATTTCGATGGCTGGTGTGCCCATGACAGTTATTATGATTTTTTTTCAGGCGAGGCGCGCATGTCAATTCTCCGGTGTTGCTTCGCGGAGCACATCGCACGCTTGCGTCGCGTAGTGGAATCGAGAGGTCACACCACTACGAATAGACGGTTTCGACACGCACCACCAAAGATTTAGTGGTCTCGTTGCGATTTTCTCTTGACAAGTTTTCCACAACCCACGATACTTCGCACCCAGACTCGGACAACGTGAATCGGTCGCCTTTCGCAGCGTCGGCGGTCTCCACGTCAAAGCCGGACCGGGTTTAACCGAATATCCAGCAGGGACGCGCCTCACTTGGAACCGCGCCTCAGCTTTTTTCGCGCGGCTTAGCTGCGCTTTTCTCTGTTTTCGGTTTTCAGCGGCCATTTTCGGGGGTCGAGGCTGGCCGCAATACCGGTTACGTTCCCTTCACCTTCGTGTATCCCTGATACACGCAACAAAATCTCGGGTCCCAATTGGGAGTACAATGGGGCAAGACGTCCTCCCGCTTGGCACCCCGGCCAACTATTCGGCGGCACGACTGCCGGCGCGGAGGCAGACGATGGCGGAAACACGGATGGCCTTGGACTCCAGTACGCAGACGGAAAAAACCACACGGCGCACGACCGGATTGGAATTTCACCGCCGGTTCACCGACGGCAAGGTGGCTCCCTTCGACGCAGTCGAATGGGAACGCCGCACGGCACTCATAGGCAATGATAAGGGACAGGTCATTTTCCGCCAGGAGAATGTAGAGGTCCCCAAGAGCTGGTCGCAGACGGCGACGAACATCGTCACGTCGAAATACTTCCACGGGAAACCGAACACCGCCGAGCGCGAGACGTCCGTGCGGCAGTTGATCGCCCGCGTGGCCGATACGATCGTCCGCTGGGGCGTCGAGGGCGGCTACTTCGCCTCGGCCGAGTCGAAGCATGCCTTTCGCGACGAGCTGACCCACCTGCTCGTCGAACAGAAGATGGCCTTCAATTCGCCGGTGTGGTTCAACGTCGGCGTCCAGGCCAAGCCGCAATGCTCCGCCTGCTTCATCAACTCCGTCCAGGACAACATGGACTCGATCATGAACCTGGCCAAGACGGAGGGCATGCTCTTCAAGTGGGGCTCCGGCACGGGAACGAACTTCTCCTCCCTGCGCGGCAGCCACGAGCAGCTTTCGGGTGGAGGTATCGCCTCGGGGCCGGTCAGCTTCATGAAGGGTTTCGACGCGTTCGCCGGCGTGATCAAGAGCGGCGGAAAGACGCGCCGGGCGGCCAAAATGGTGATCCTCAACGTCGATCACCCCGACATCCTGGAATTCATCGAATCCAAGATGAAGGAAGAGCGCAAGGCGCAGGTCCTGATCGAGCAGGGCTACGATCCGGCGATCGATGGAGAAGCCTATTCCTCCGTCTTCTTTCAGAACGCGAACCATTCTGTCCGCGTCACGGACGAGTTCATGCGCGCCGTCGAGGAAGACCGCAATTGGTGGACCCGCAGAGTTACCGACGGCGAGCCGGTTGACCAGTACCGCGCCCGCGATCTGATGCGGAAAATGGCCGAGTCCGCCTGGCAGTGCGGCGATCCCGGCATGCAGTACGATACGACGGTCAACCGCTGGCACACCTGCAAGGCCACCGACCGCATCTACGCATCGAACCCGTGCTCGGAGTACATGTTCCTAGACGACACGGCGTGTAACCTTGCTTCGTTCAATCTCCTGAAGTTCCTCGGATCGAACGGCCAGTTCGATACGGAGGGATTCCGCCATGCCGTGGACGTCACGATCACGGCGCAGGAGATTCTGGTCGATAACGCGAGCTATCCGACGGAGAAAATTGGGCGCAATTCGCACGACTATCGCCCGCTCGGCATCGGCTACGCGAATCTCGGCGCGCTGCTGATGTCGCTTGCGCTTCCCTATGACTCCGACGGCGGCCGCGATTTCTGCGGCGCGATCACGGCGCTCATGACCGGCGAATCCTACGCGCAGTCGGCGCGCGTCGCCGAGCGCATGGGGCCGTTCGGGGGCTATCCTCGCAACCGCGAGTCGATGCTCGACGTGATCCGCATGCACCGCGATTCGCTTCGCCCGATCAAGGGAGATAACGTCCAGCCGTCGCTCCTCTACGCCGCGCAGGAATCGTGGGATACGGCGCTCGAGCTGGGCGAAAAGTTCGGCTACAAGAATTCGCAGGTCTCCGTCCTCGCGCCCACCGGCACGATCGGCTTCATGATGGATTGCGACACCACCGGCATCGAGCCCGATCTTGCTCTCGTCAAGCAGAAGAGGCTCGTCGGCGGCGGCGTGATCAAGATCGTCAACAACACCGTGCCGCAGGCGCTGATGAAGCTGGGCTACGCGCCGGAGGACGTTGCCAAGATCGTCGATTACATCGACGCGCAGGGCAAGATTGAGGGCGCCCCCGGGCTCAAGCCCGAGCACCTCCCCGTGTTCGATTGCTCCCTCGCACCGATGGGCGGAGGCCGCTCGATTTCCTGGCGCGGTCACTTGCGCATGATGGCGGCGGCTCAGCCGTTCCTTTCCGGCGCGATCAGCAAGACGATCAACATGCCGGAGGAATCGACGGTCGAAGACATCATGGAGGCTTACACGGAGTCCTGGAAACTTGGACTCAAGTCTGTCGCGATCTACCGCGACAACTCCAAACGCTCGCAGCCGCTTTCCGCCGCCGGTAAGAAGCAAGAAGAGAAAGCCGCCGCAGCGCCCGCGCCTGCCCTAGTCGGCGCGGCTGTCGCCCCCGCGGAAGCTCCTGCCCCTCAGCAACAGGATCTCTTCCCGGGCACGAGACGCCACAAGCTGCCGGCCGAGCGCAACTCGATCACGCACAAGTTCTCCGTGGGCGGCCACGAAGGCTACATCACCGTCGGGATGTACGAGGATCGCCAGCCGGGCGAAATCTTCATCAAGATGGCGAAGGAAGGCTCCACGCTCTCGGGCATCATGGACGCCTTCGCGCTTTCCGTCTCCATATCGCTCCAGTACGGCGTTCCGCTCCGCGCGCTTGTCGACAAGTTCGTCAACTCGCGCTTCGAGCCTTCCGGCTATACGGGCAATCCGAAGATCCGCTATGCGAAGTCGGTGGTGGACTATCTCGGACGGTGGCTCGGTGGGAAATTCATCTCACCCGACTATCTCGATCAGGACGGCGGGGCGGTTGAAACCGAGACGCACGCCGAAACGGCAGCTCCGGCAGCGGGGTCGGCGGCTGCGACGAAGGCATCAGCCCCTGCTAGCGGCACGAGACTCCCGGACCCAGAACGTGTCACGCGGCCGCGCGACGCAATCGAGGACGCGCCATACTGCTCCGAGTGCGGCATGCTCATGACGCCGAACGGCAGTTGCTACAAGTGCTCGAACTGCGGCTCGACCTCGGGTTGCAGCTAGAGTTAAACCCACATCGGTAGGATTTCTAGAGGGCGCTCGCCACGGCGGGCGCCCTCTTTGCGCTTAGGGACGCGCCCCGCGGCAGGGGAACCAAGCCAGATTCAGCGTCAGTAACATCGTCCGGGCAAAAAAATAGGGGGCCCACCCGGGCCCCCACGTGCTCTACGCCCAAGTTCCGGTTTCGGCGCGACGAAACCGGCCCACCCCGGGATAAGAGACAGCCGGAGGGATGATTTGCACGAACCGTGCCACTCCCGCTCGTTTTTCCGAGTAGAGCTATCTCCTTGTCAGGGAATCACTTAGAGAATCGAGTAGCCAAGTGCCGCCCACGGAGAGGAAAGCGAATCCAGTTTATGAAAATTTCCGCCGCCGATTTCTACGTTCTTTGGAATAACAAATCTCGTCTATCGTCCCGACAACGGTTGTTTGTCGACGAAATCTCATGCCCCGATGGCGGATCGAAGAGCGGCCGCCAGCGTTTCGGTCCACCGGCGGACATCCTCTTCGCGTTCGGCTTCCACCATCACGCGCGCGAGTGGCTCCGTGCCCGAATAGCGCAGCACCACCCGCCCGGAATCGCCGAGCGCGCGTTCGGCTTCCTTGAGCGCGCGGGCCACCTCGGGCAGGGAATCAAGCGCCGGCTTCGACTTCACCGGGATGTTGACGATCTTTTGCGGGAAAATCTTCAGGTCCGCCACCAGTTTGTCGAGCGGCCCGGCAATCGAAACAAGCGACGCGATTTTCACCGCCGTCAGCATCCCGTCGCCGGTGGTGGCGTCGTCGAGAAATAGAATGTGCCCCGACTGCTCCCCGCCGAGATTTGCGCCGATGCGTTGCATCTCTTCGAGGACGTAGCGGTCGCCCACCGCCGTGCGCGCCAGCTTCAATCCGGATTTTTCGAGTGCGCGCTCAAGCCCCAGATTCGCCATGGTCGTGCCGACGATCACGTTGCCTTTGAGCTTCCCGGTTGATTTCAGGTAGCGGCCCGCCGCAAGCAGAGTGCCGTCTCCGTCCACGAGCTTTCCCGAGGCGCTCACAAAAAGCGCGCGGTCGGCATCGCCATCGAAGGCCACACCGAGCGCCGCGCCGGTTTCGACCACGCGTTTCTGCATGGCTTCCGGGTGTAGCGAGCCGCAACCGGCGTTGATGTTCCGCCCATCGGGCGAGTCGTTCATCGCGGTCACGTTCACGCCGAGTGACCGAAATAGCTCCGGTGCGAGTTTGCTCGCCGCTCCGTTCGCGCAGTCGAGTACGATTTTCATTCCCGCAAACTTCGCTCCCGGGAATGCCGCCTCGCGCAGCCCGGCCAGGTAATCTTGGTGGAGCTTTTCGTCGCCGTTGTGAGCGATCTTGTTTTTCTTGCTAGCGCCCTGCTTAGAGCTCGCGGCGCTCGCAGAAATTCCTGCCCCGTTTGTCGAGAGGATCACGCCTTCGAGATCGGCTTCGACCGCGTCCGGAAATTTCATCCCCGATGCGGAGATCAGCTTCACGCCGTTGTCGTGATATGGATTGTGTGAGGCGGAAATTACGACGCCGGCTGCAAATCCCTCGCGGCTCACGAGCCAGGCCACTCCCGGCGTCGTCAGCACGCCCGCGGAGACAGCCTCCGCTCCGGCAGCATCGAGGCCTTGCGCGATCCGTTCGGCGATATGCGGACCGGATTCGCGCGTATCGCGCCCGATCAGCACTCGTGGTCGTGCGCCCTGTGCCTGTCCCTGCGCCAGCACCTGTTTTCCCAGCGCCTGGCCCACGCGTTCGAGCGTGGCGTCGTCGAGAGGATATTTCCCCGGAATCCCGCGGATGCCATCCGTGCCGAAGAGTTCTTTCGCCATGCGATTGGAGCCCCACCGCGCGGAAAATGCGCGAAGCAACAATTTTACCACCGTGGCAGTTTGAGGCCCGCGCGGTGCGCGCAGCGTTCACCGCAAGCGTTACCTTCCCACAGGCTGCGGACGTAGTTGCATACGCGTTGCACGGGCGCACACGTTGGCCTTTTCACGCGGACCGCTGTGCTATCGTTATCGGAAATGCCTGTTGAGGAAACCAGGATCGTCACCGGGAGCTCCGCCAGCGCGCGGATCATCGCCGCGGGAATCGTGATCGGCTTCTGCTATTGGGCGTCGACCGTACTGGTCACCCTGCTCGTCGCCGTGCTGATGGCCTATTTTCTCGATCCCGTGGTCACCTGGCTCGAACGCCTACACATCCCGCGGGCGCTCGGCTCCCTGCTGATTGTGTTGGTTACCTTGGCATTACTGGCTGTTCTCGGGTGGTCGCTGGTCGACCGCGCCGACCAGTTCAGCCAGGACTGGCCGAACTACCGCGCCCCGCTTCGCGCCCTGGCGCAGGCCGTCGAGAGCAGGCTCGAAAACATTGAGGCCCACGTTTCGGAAATCGAGCCTGGTGCGCACGTCGGCTCGCGGATCGTGACGATTGCCGAATCGCACCCGGTGCGCGATGCGCTGGTCGGCCGGTTGAATTCGCTGTACGTATTCGTGTTGGCGGCGACGTTCGTACCCTTTCTCGTGTTCTTCATGCTGGCCGCAAAGCGACAGGTGTGGCACGCCACGATGCAGTTGTTCCCGGCGGCCGATCGCACGCAAGTGCGCGATACCCTCGCCGAGGTCACGCAGGTTCTGCGAAGCTATCTGATGGGGACGGCGATGGTCGGATTGATTCTTATCCTCGCAAGCTGGCTCTTCTTTTGGGGAATCGGGCTCGACTTCCCGTTTCTGACGGCGCTCGTTTCCGGCGTCTGCAATCTGGTTCCTTACCTCGGCGCAATTCTGTCGTGGATTCCGCCGCTGCTCATCGGATTGAAGCAATTCCGCACGGTGGGGCCTTACGTCGGGATCTTCGCCATGCTGACCTTTTTCCACATCGTCACGGCCAACTTGCTGATCCCGGCGCTGGTCGGCTGGCGCGTGCGGCTCAACGCGCTGGCGCTCACGGTTTCGCTCTTGTTCTGGGGATGGATGTGGGGCGCGATGGGTCTCGTCCTCGCGATTCCCATCACGGCGGTCATCAAGGTGATCTGCGACCACGTGGAAAAGCTGCAGCCCGTCGGCCGCTGGATGAGCGCGTAGCGGCTTTCGCGACGTTTGCGTCCCGACGGGTTGTGTCGGGAAGCCGCTGAAGTTCCGATGTTGCGGTTGTCACCCGGACTCTTCAGCCCCTAACGATACGCGCCACTGCCTCTCGAAGCGCTTCCGGCTCGCGCGATTCCTGAAACAATCGAATCGCCGCGATTCCCGCCGCTCCCGCGCGAATGCACTCCGCGCCGTTTTCTTCGTTCACGCCGCCGATCGCAATTACAGGGAGCCGCACACTGCGGCAGACCTCCGCCAGCCTCGCGATTCCTTGCGGCTGCCCGAACGATCTTTTCGAAGGCGTGTCGAATACCGGGCCGAAGAAGACGTAGCTCGCGCCCGCGCCATTCGCTTCGCGTGCCTCCTCAAGGCTGTGGCAGGAAACTCCGACGAGGAATTCGGGAGGCGCATTTCCGCTCCGGCACCAGCGGACGACTTCACCCGCGGGCACGGATCTTTCTCCCAGGTGCACGCCCGCCGCGCCGGCCGCAATCGCCACATCAAGCCGGTCGTTTACGATCACGCGCGCCGCGCCTCCGCTTTCTTCCACGGCTCCGCGCACCAGCGCCAGCAGTTCCCGCGCCGGCAAATCGTGCTCGCGGATTTGCACCCAATCCGCGCCTGCGGCGATGGCCGCGCGGATCTTCGCGAGCACGCTTTCGACGGCTTCGGCCGAGCCGATGGATTTCCGGTCGGTGACGTAGCACACGATCGGCTTCGTGGGCGGTTTTGCGGCCGGTTTTTCAGGTGCGGCTGGCAACGGCGGTGGTCCGGTGGCGAAACGCTTCGAGCGAAAGCAGCACGTTCGTGAATCCCAGTCCGGAAATCGCGCCGCGCACGAAGGGATTCTTTAGAACGAGTCCCAGCGCCGGATACTGGTAAAGAAAGTAGTTGATCTCCCAGATGTCCGACCACGGCACGAGGATCAACGCCAGCCCGAAAACGAGCCAGAGCAGCAGAATGGGGACGCGCACAACGCGGCTCATCGTCGAGCTAGGATTATGGGAGATTCTCGCCGGAGTGGCAACAGTCAGTCCCGCGTGGGGCTAGTGCCGTTCCAACTTCTCTGACCAAGGGAGTTCGAGTTGGCTGGTACGCGAAGCGGCCACCGGGCTGGCGACCAAACTTGTCGAAACAAGTTGGAACGGCACTAGTGCTTCTGGAGGGTCGCGATGCGGTCAGCCACGTCGCGATAGTCGATATTCATCGCATAGACCTGGCGGAAGCTGTCCAGCGCGGCCGTTGCTTCGCCTGCCATGTCGAGCGCCATGGCGAGATCGTAGCGCAGCGCCAGAATCGCTTCCTGGTCGAGCCCCGGCACCTCGAGCGCTCGCTCATACCAGAGGGCCGCAATCTTCGCCTCGCCCTTGTCCATGAACGAAAGCGCGAGCAGCGTCGAACAATTCATCGCGTACGGGAACGGCTTCCCCTTTTGCACGGCCTTGGCCACCTTCTGGAATTCCCCGATGGCCTCGTCGAGCAGACCCATCTCGCGGTAAGCGATGCCGAGGTTGTAGTGCGTTTCGAGATCTTCTTCCTCGTCTTCCATCTCGCCCAGTTCGCTCCGGAACTCCTGAAACACTTCGGCGAGTTCGTTCAGGCTCTCGGCGGTCGTCTCGGGGATGGGCTCCGATACGGCGGGCAGAGCGGACGCCGCGGCAACGGGCGCTGGTTTCGCGGTGCTTGCGGGCGTCTCCAGGCCGTCGATTTCCGCCGCCAGCTCGCTCAGGAAATCTTCCGTCGTGGCGGGGCCTGCCTTGCCTTGGACTCCCGCTGGTTCCGGCGTCAATTCGAGTTCGAATTCGCCGTTCCCCGCAGCCACAGTCTCCGGAGCGCGCGCCGCCTCGGCGGGCTCCTCGATGAGTTCAATCGACGGTTCGGGAGGCGCTGGCTCGGCCACCACTTCCTGCGCTTGAACCGGCTCCTCTTCCTGAGGAACTTCGATCTCGATTCTTTCCTCTTCTGCTTCCGCTTGCACGGGCTCGGGAGCCGCGGGTTCCGCAGCAGCGGGCTCGGCCACCTCTTGCGCCATCGCCTCCCATTCATCTGAGAGGTCCACTTCTTCGCTGGCCGCCACGGGTTGCGGCTCAACAGGCGCGGCTTCCACTTGAACTTGTTCTGGCTCCGCGGCGGGCGGCGGGGCCTCCGCCACAGCCGGCTCCGGCTCGACGGGAATGAGCGGGATTTCGAATTCCACGGGTGCCGGATGCGCGGATGCTTCTTCTACAGGGGCAGCTGCGGATGCTGCCTCAATTGTCGCTGGCGGTTCGGCCGTCTCCGCCTCAGGCGCTTGGACCTGTGCGACTGGCGTTGGAGCCAGTTCCTCGGCTGTCAGCCCTGACAGCTTCTGGAATCTCTGGCGAAGCTCTGCAAAGCGGTCTGCGTTGACCGTATCTTGACGCTCGCGGTGAATCTGCTCGAGCTGAGAAGCCAGCTCGGCCGTGCGGCGCTCGTTGCCCGCTCCGAGATAGAGATCGAGCAGGCGTTCGAGTGTGGGCGTATGCCGCGGCGCGCGTTGCAGGACATTTTCGAGAAGGTGCGTGGCCTTCTGCGTCAGTCCGTAGCTCGAGAAGAGGTCCACATCCGTCAGCGCTTGCGCGATGTAGCGTTGCGTCTCGTCGTCAAACGTATCATCGGCGGCTTGCGTGGCGGCGGAAGGCGCGGACTCCACAAACGTCGCCTGCACGGAGCCTGCCTCCGCTGCCGGTTCCTCGCCCGTGGTGGCTTCTCCCACATCCGTCGGCGGCGGTGGCGCTGCCTGCGCGACAGGCTCTGGCGATCCGCTGCGGCGCGCGCGGAGTTGATCGAACCGGGCGACCAGTCGTTCGTCGCCCTTGTTGTGTTCGAGCATCTCCTGCATCACCTCTTCGGCGCGCGTGAAGTTTCCGGCTGCCGCGTAGGCGTCCACGAGCTGGCTCAGGGCCGCGTTCAAGGGGAAGGGATCGCTCGTATGCCGGCAGAAGTCGGCGAGCATTTCGAGAGGCTCGGTCTCGCCCGGAAGTTTTTCCGCGGCGGTCGAGAGCAGCTTTTGAAATCGGTCCTGCTCGCCCGTCTCGATCATGGGCTCGCGAAGTTCGCGGAGCAGCGGGAGAGCCTGATCGGGCTGTCCGGCCTCGATCAAGGAATCGGCCACCCGCTGGAGCGGTCCCGAATGGGCGCTTCCGCGGGCCAATTGGCGGCGCGCGCGGTCCGCGGCCTTCGCCAGTTGGCCGGAATTGATCTCGAGGTCCATCAGCAGGTTCGTCACCTCGCCGCCCGCGTCGGCTTCCGGATGAGTGTCGAGGATCGCGATGGCCTGCTCGTTCTTGTTGGCCATCCCGAGAATTTTCGCTTTCAGGAGCAGCGCGGGTGCATTCGTGGCATCCACTCCCAGCGCGCGTTCGATCAGTTTCTGCGCTTCATCGCCTTCGCCCCGGTCGAAGAGCCTCTGCGCGTAGGAAAGGTACGTCTGGGCCGCTTCTTTCTTCTGGCCCATCACGTTGTAGAGCTCCGCCAGGCGCATCTGCACGCGCGGATTTTCCGGCTCCACTTCGAGCAGGCGGTTCAGCACCTCCACCGCTTTCGGAGCGTGGTTCGCCTTCAGGTGCGCTTCGGCGATTTGCAGGAATAGCGGCCGCGCTTCGCTCAGCACTCCCTGTTGCACGTAGAGATCGGCGAGCCGCTCGAGCGGCGGAAGTTCCGCCGGCGCCAGCTTGGCGATTTTCTTGTAGATCGCGATGGCCTTGCTGTTGAAGCCGTCGCTGAGATAGACCTGCGCGAGCCGCTCGAAATACTCGATGGCCTGCGGCATCTCCCCCTGCCGGGCGAAGAGATCGCCCACGGTCATTAATGTCGCCTGGTCCTTGGGATCCTGCCGGAGGATTTGCTGGTATTCGCCGATGGCCTGGGCGACCTTGCCCTGGTTGAGGAACTTCAGCGCGCTCTCGAGCGCCTTGTTTTTATTGAAGGCCATGGATATTTTCGCGTGCCCCGGCCCCGTTTCGCCTGGGCAGCCCGTTTGAACCGCAAGTGCGGCTCAAGACGAAAGGTTAGCATGCGCGGAAAACGGGGGTCTATGAAGCCCCACGGGGGTGGTGACGAAGGGGATAACAGCCGGAAACCCGCCCGGCGGGGTTTGAGCGGCGCGGGCCCCGGCGGCCGCTACAGTTTCACTTCGCTGATCTGGATGATGGGCTCGATATTCGTGTAATTGGGGATATCCGCCAGGATCGTCGCCGACTGAGCCCCGAACGCTGCTTGAAATGCGTCCACCGAATCGAACAAAAGGTGGCCTATGGCGATGTAGGTCATCGGAGCGCCGGGTGTTCCGCCGGCGAGCCCCTGTTCCACGGCAACGCCTTTTAAGGACGGCCCGATCTTTTGCCGAACCATCGGAATGTGCTTCTCGACGTAGTACTTCATGTCAAATTTGCTGCCTTCTTTGTACGGGTAAAACACGCCGACCTTGATCATTTTCGCTTCCTCTCCTAATTGGATTCTTTTCACCCGAACCGGGGCGTTCGACGGAATCCCGAGCGGCAGCGGCGTTTGTTCCGCTCCCGCGGCCCAGCAGCGCGATTCGCGCACCGGAGCGTACGAGAACCGGTGCAGCGGTGACGGCCCGTGCCGCCGCAGCGCTTCCAGGTGATCCGGCGTGCCGTAGCCTTTGTTCTGCGCGAGACCGTACTGCGGATAGAGCTGGTCGAACTCCTCCATCCGGCGGTCGCGCTCCACCTTCGCCAGGATCGAAGCCGCCGCGATCGAGACCGACCGCGCATCGCCGTGAATCAGCGCCTTCTGCTCGATCGGCAAATCGAGTTCGATCGCGTCGAGCAGCAGAAAATCGGGCAGGGGATTGATCTGCGAAATCGCCGCGACCATAGCCTGGCGGCTCGCCTGGTAGATATTCCAGGCGTCGATCCTACTCGCGTCGATTTCCGCCACTGCCCACGCGAGCGCGTGGTCGCGTATGCGTTCGGCGAGCTCGCTGCGCCGCTCGGGCGTCAGTTTCTTCGAATCGTCGAGGCCGACGATCCGCCGCCTCGGATTGAGCACCACGGCGCCCGCCACCACCGGCCCGAAGAGCGATCCGCGGCCCGCTTCATCCAGTCCGGCGATGCGCAACCATCCGCGCTGTCGCGCGTCGCGCTCGTGCCTTGCGGAGCAGAGCCGTCCCATCGGCCACGAATTCTAGCATGGCTCTTTGTGAAGTTGGTCCGCAGTTGCGGTCCACGAAGTTGTCGGCGTCCGTGCCCGAAGAAACATCTCTGGTTGAGAAGGACCTACGTGCGGTTGGAAATCAATACGGGTAGCCCTGAATCCAAGTGGGATGGCCACCACAACTCCAAATGAATTCCGCGAATGACAGGACAACGGCGAAAATGGCAAGAGTCCAGACAAGGATCCTCTTACTCGATCTGGCGATCTGTGCAGCGCCGGAGCGGACCATCGATAGTGCGCCGAGTGAGATGAACGGCGCGAAGAAAGTAATGCCGATTCCAACGGCTTCAACGAAGCCCCAAATTCGGCTTGGTTTTAGGACGGGCCGCAGGTATTCATCTGTCAGCGAAATACCGGCAATTTGGATAACAAAACCCAGGAATACGAGTGCGAAAAGCGCGTAGGCGACGCCGAGAGACTTTATGTCTCGCCGCCAGAACCCTTTCGGTTCCTGTTTCAATGGTCAGTCCTGCAAAAAACTGGGGAAAGATAACACTTGCCGATAGCTGGGGAATAACTCGATAGAGCTCAGATCACTATTCTTTGGGGCTGGTCGCGGCCACCGTCTCGACCGTCTCGGCGCGCTTGATGCGCGCGGCCTTGCCCTTGCGGGCGCGCAGGTAATTCAGTTTCGCGCGGCGCACGCGGCCCTGATTCACCACTTCGATCGAGCTGATCATCGGCGAATGCACCGGGAAGATGCGCTCCACGCCGACGCCGAAGCTGACGCGCCGCACCGTAAAGCTCTCGCCCGATAGCTCGCCGCGCCGGCTCATTACCACGCCTTCGAACGGCTGAATGCGCTCTTTGTCGCCTTCCTTCAGCCGGACGTGTACGCGGATCGTGTCACCCGGCCGGAACGCGGGGTGGTCCTTGCGAAGCTGGGACTCCTGCACCTTGCGGACAATCGGTTTCATGGCTCTTTTTCCCGGCAGACCCGCTCAGGTGGGGCCAGCACACAACGCACAATCCGCGATTATACAGAATTCGCCACGATTCTGCCTACCCGAAATTAGATTTGCGCCGCCGTACCGAGCACATGGGGGTTGGAACAAGGGCGTCGCGTAAGTCGCCCGGCAACCCGTGATATAAGGGCACCCGTGAGCTACCTTCGCATAGCCACGGAAGAAGCGTACGCCCCGCCCGAATTGCTCGAGCGTTGGAGAGCCATGCTTCAGCAGGGCGGGAATCTCGATCCCGGCTTTGTGGGCCAGTGGGGATATTTTCTGGGGTCGAGCCAGCGTGCCGCCGGCATCGCATCGCGGCTTCAGGACATCGGCGAGCAGCGCATCCAGGACATGGACCATACCGGCATTGCCCACCAGATTCTTTCCCTCACCAACCCAGGTGTGCAGATTTTCGACGCCGCCACGGGAACCGCTCTGGCGACGTCGTTCAACGATCAATTGGCGGAATCGATTCGGAAGCATCCGGACCGGTTCTCCGGCTTGGCGGCCATTGCGCCTCAGAATCCGGCGGCCGCGGCCAAGGAGCTCGAGAGGGCCGTGCGGAAATTGGGGTTGAAGGGCGCGATCGTCAATTCCCACACGCAGGGCGAATACCTCGACGATCCGAAATTCTGGGACATTTTCGCGGCCGCGGAGTCTCTCGATGTCCCCATTTACCTGCATCCCAGCACGCCTTCCTCTCGCATGTACGCCCCGTTTGCCGAGTGGGGACTCGAAGGAGCGATCTACGGCTTCGCCGTCGAAACCAGCCTGCATCTGCTCCGAATCATTTTGAGCGGCGTGTTCGATCGCTTCCCCAATCTGCGAATGGTCGTCGGGCATCTCGGGGAAGGCCTGCCCTACTGGTTTTTCCGAATTGATTTTTTCCACCGAGCCAACGTGGCCACGAACCGGTACGCGAACGTAAAGAAGTTGCAAAAGAAGCCGAGCGATTATCTGAAGGAGAACGTCTACGTCACCACCAGCGGCATGGCCTGGCAGCCGCCGATTCTCTACTGCCAATCGGTGCTGGGTATGGACCGCGTGCTCTACGCGATGGACTATCCCTATCAGTTCGTACCGGAAGAAGTGAAAGTCACCGACGATCTGCCGATCAGCGATGCCGACAAGAAAAAGCTCTACCAGTCGAATGCTGAAAAAGTCTTCGGCCTAGACTCCTAGCCGCTAGTAATTTCGCTCTGCCGCGCTGCCTTCGAGCAAGTCCGGCCGATTGCGCTGCGTCTTTTCGAGCGCCTTTTGCCGGCGCCAGCGACGAATCTCTTCGTGGTTCCCGCCGATGAGCACTTCCGGAACATCCCATCCGCGAAACGATTGCGGCCGCGTGTAATGCGGATAGTCCAGAATGCCGAGGCTCGTGGCTCGCAACGGCTGACTCGTGGTTGTCGGCACTCTGTCAGCCCCAATCAGTTCGCTGAACGACTCATTCACCGCCGAATCTTCATTGCCTAGCGCCCCGGGAATCAGCCGCGTCACCGCATCGACGACCATCGCCGCCGGCAGCTCTCCGCCGGACAGCACAAAATCGCCGATCGAGATTTCATCGGTGGCGAGATTCTCGGCCACGCGCTCGTCCACTCCTTCATAGCGCCCGCACAGCAGCACGATCCTTTTGAGCTGCGCAAATCGCCGCGCCGTCTCCTGCCGGAAAAGTTTCCCTGCCGCCGACAGCAGCACGATCGCCGTTCCTTCCGGCGGCGGCGCGTTCCCTTTTTCGTTTCCCCCGAACACCAGCCACTCGACCGCTTCAAACAGCGGCTCGGGCTTCATCACCATTCCCTCACCGCCCCCGAACGGACGGTCGTCCACCGTGCGGTGGCGGTCGTGCGCGAAATCGCGCAAGTCGTGGATGCACGCCTCGATCAGGCGCGACTCGCGCGCCCGCCGCACGATCCCGTAGTCGAGCGGGCCGCCGAAAAATTCCGGAAAAATTGTGATGATGTCGAATCGCATTGCTGCCAATCCTACCGCAGGCAGGAGCGCCGTCCTACCCGTTCAACTCGCGGAGGCCTTCGGGGAGAATCACTTCGATCCGGCGCGCGCCGGTGTCGACGCTCACGCAAATCTCCTGCGCGAGCGGAATCAGCAGCTCGCCCTTCGCCGAATCGACCACAAGAATCGGCGTCCCGGCCACGCCCTCGCCCGTAATTTGCACCTCGCGCACCGGCCCGATCGCCGCGCCGTCTTTCTCGCGCACTTCGCAGCCGATCAGGTCCGTCACGAAATAACTACCGGAGGGCAGCTCCATGCGCGCCGAGAGCGGAATCTGCACGTCGAGCCCGACGAGCGTTTCAGCGTCCGAAATCGAATCCGAGCCTTCGAAATGGAAGATGGCCTGGCCGCCTCGGCTCTGGCTCAGCCAGCACGAGCGCACCTTCACCTCACGCGGCTGGGACCGGCCGTCCCACAATTGCGCGGAAGCGAGTTTCTTGAGGCGTTCGGGAAAGTCGGTGAGGATTTCGGCGGCCACTTCGCCGCGCCGCCCGTGCGGGCGCACGATGCGCGCCACGGTGATGCCCGCCGAGGCTGGCGGGTCTGGTGCGCGTTGTGAATCCTGCGTGGCCACTTATTCCAGGATTTCGAGCGTGAACCGCTTCTTCAGCTTCATCCCGGCCGCGCCCAGCAGCGTGCGGATGGATTTCGCCGTGCGTCCCTGCCTCCCGATCACCTTGCCCAGGTCCTCGGGATGGACGCGCAGCTCGAGCACCGTCACCTGTTCGCCTTCCACCGCATTCACCTGCACTTGGTCCGGATGATCTACGAGAGCTTTCGCAATCGCTTCCACGAGATCCCTCATGGCGTTTCCTCCACAGCTTGCCCGGCTCAGCGGAGAAACTCGCTCGAGCTTGTACGGGAACTATGAACTGGGCCTTCTGTGGAACTAGGACGCCTCAGGCAGGCTTGGGGTTGCGTATCAGGCTACGGACGGTATCGCTTGGTTGGGCACCTTTGCCGAGCCAGTATTGCACCCGCTCGCCATCCAGCTTGACGGCGGCGGGCTTCTTCGACGGGTCGTAGGTCCCGATGATCTCGACAAAACGGCCGTTGCGCGGGCGCGTCTTTTCGGTCACCACCACGCGATAAAAGGGGTGCTTCTTCTTGCCAATCCGCGCCAGCCGAATCGTTAACACTCGAAATTCCTCCTCAATTTGGTCTCATCAGTATAGCGGACGCCCCCTGGATTCGCCTATCGCAATCTCCGTGGCACAGACACTCTTGTCTGTGCGCCTTTCGTCAAGCTAGCAGCCGCGGCGCCGGGCACGATCACATTGGTACTTCGATCCGACGCAACGCCCGAAGGCTCAAGCGTCCGCAGCTTTTTAAGGGGTCGGAGCTTTCGCGTCGTCTGCGTCCCGACGCCGTTTGTCGGGAAGCTCCGACAAAAACAGGTGGCGCGAAGCGCCTTCCTATGCGCTGTCTCTCTTGCGGCAAGTACTTTGGGGTCGCGGCGAACCTGGCGCGATTCTTCCTTTTCGAGCATGGGAATAGCTCAGCTCGCTATTTCAGCCCCGCGAGCTTGCCGATGCCGCGCATCTTCATTTTCGCCATGCTGCCGTACTGCTTCATCATCCGGCGCATGTCGGCGTACTGCTTCAGCACCTGATTCACTTCCTGTACGGACGTGCCGCTTCCGCGCGCGATGCGCTTGCGGCGCTTCCCGTCGATCAGGTTGTCGTTGGCGCGCTCGGCCGCCGTCATCGAGTTGATGATCGCCTCGATCGACTTCAGCTGCTTCTCGTCGATCGATGCGTCCTTCGGCAGCTTCGCGAACGGCCCCACCTTGGGCAGCATCCCCATCAACTGCTCGATCGACCCCATCTTGCGGATCTGCTGGAGCTGGTCGCGGAAATCCGCGAGCGTGAATTCGTTTTCGCGCAGCTTGCGCTCGAGCTCGCGCGCCTGCTTTTCATTGACCGTCTTCTGCGCCTTCTCGATCAGCCCGAGGACGTCGCCCATCCCCAGAATCCGCCCGACGATCCGGTCGGGGACGAACGGCTCGAGCGCGTCGTATTTCTCGCCCACGCCGACGAACTTCACCGGCGCGCCCGTCACCTTGCGGATCGAAAGCGCCGCGCCGCCGCGCGCATCGCCGTCCATTTTCGTCAGGATGATGCCGGTCACGCCCAGCCGCTTGTGAAACTCCCCGGCCGACCGCACCGCGTCCTGCCCGATCATCGCGTCCGCCACGAACAGAATCTCCGCGGGGTTGAGCTCCCGCTTCAGCATGGAAAGCTCTTCCATCAGCTCGTCGTCGATGTGCAGCCGCCCCGCCGTATCGACCAAAATCACGTCGCACGCCGAAAGTTTTGCTTCGCGCGTCGCGCCGCGCACGATTTCGAGTGGCTTGTCCGTTCCCGCGCCGGGCCAGACCGGCGTGCCCGTCGCCTTCGCCACCTGCGCCAGTTGCTCGCGCGCCGCGGGACGATAGACGTCCGTCGAAACCACGATCGGCCGGTGCCCGTGCTCCGCGAGCCATTTGCCGAGCTTTCCTGTCGATGTCGTTTTGCCCGAGCCTTGCAGCCCGCAGATCAGCCACACCGACGGCGGCCGCGACGAATATTGCGGCTTCGCCTCGCGCCCGAGCAACTCGGCCAGCTCGTCGCGCACGATCTTGACTACCTGCTGCTCCGGCGAAAGCTGCAACAGGACTTCCGACCCGAGCGCCTTCTCCCGCACGTGCGCGATGAACTCGTCCGCCACGCCCACGTTGACGTCTCCATCGAGCAGCGCGTCGCGGATTTCGCCCAGCGCCGCGTCCAGGTGCTCCGCGGTGAGCTTTCCCTGCCCGCGCAAATTCTTGAATGTGCGCTGCAGCTTTTCAGTTAGCGTCTCAAACATTCTGGTTTCTCTTCGTTGCCTGCCCGCCGTAGCCTTGGGCGAGGGCGGGTTTCGCCGCGCCGGTTTTCATTCTAGGGGACGGGGGGAGGTGGGTCAAACGCGTCCGACCGATGAGGGCCTGGCCACCGTGGTCCATGGGGGCGGTTGTGTCGCCGTTTCCATGTGTGTTATCTAGAGCAGTATTATCAAGGATAAACGAATAGACTTTCTCTTTTTATTCGCCTAGGATGAAAACGTCGATGCCTGATGTGCACCGAATTTACGAAGTACGGTGTCCGATCCACGGATTCATTACGCTCAACGATTGGGAACTGAATGTGATCGCCCAACCGGCGTTCCAGCGTCTACGAAGGATACGCCAACTCGCTTGGACGGACTATGTCTATCCCGGGGCAATGCACACGAGATTCGAGCACTCGTTGGGCGTCATGCACACCGCAACGCTCCTATACGATGCCATCGTAAGAAGTTCGAAGGACGTCTTGGCATCAGAACTTGCGTATGACGAAGCAGGACTGAGACGCGGTCGACAGTTGGTTCGGTTTGCTGCCTTGTTGCACGACCTGGGGCATCCTCCGTTCTCACACGCATCTGAAGAATTGTTTCCCAAGGGAGAAAGCGGCAAGAGGTATAAACATGAAGATTACTCGATCGCAATCATTCGCTCGGAACTGCGCAGCGCCATCGAGGATCATCCACTCAACGGTGCAAACTACGGGTTTCGGGCGGATGATGTCGCGGCATTGGTTGGAGGTAGTCCCAGGGCTAAGACGGGCATCTTTTGGAAGGATTTGATAAGCGGCCAAATGGACGCGGACCGCATGGACTACCTGCTGCGGGATTCGTATCATGCTGGAGTCCAATACGGGAGATTCGATCTGCACCGTTTGATCTCAACAATTAGACCCGTACGCTATTACGACGGCAGGGCGCCCCGACTTGGCATTTCCCAAGGAGGGTGGCATGCCGCTGAAGCGCTTGTTCTTGCCCGATATTTTATGTTCACGCAGGTCTATTTCCATAAGACGCGGGTGGCATATGATGTGTACCTGCGACAGACACTGAAGGAGCTCCTACCTGACGGTTGCTTCCCGAATCTAGTGGATGGAGAATTGCAGGAGTTTCTCAAATGGGACGATTGGAAGGTTCTGGGACTCCTGAGCGATGGAAAGGGCGGGGAACACGGCGCGCGTCTGAAAGCACGAGATCACTATCGACTGGTCTATCGCACCCAGGAAGTACCAGATGAGAAGAATCTCAAACAGCTTGAAACCATCAAGGGAATGCTGGGCGGGCTATTGGCAGCTGAGGAAGCCGCATCCAAGAGCTGGTACAAGACAGGGCCGACCGATATTCCGGTTGTCGACGATCTCGACGAAAAGACTGTCAAACCTCTATCGGACTATTCCCATGTTGTCAAAAACCTTGAGACCAACAGTCAGATCCTTCTTTATGCCAAAAGTGAGGACGTTCCAAGGGCTAAGAAGATTGTCGACGAAGTGAGGGAACATGACAGATCTGCATGAGGAGCGCATGGCGCTGATTTCCATTCTGGCGGAGCGTTCACCCAAAGGTTCCGTTGGGCGGACGGGGGTAATGAAGTTCCTTTATTTCTTGCAAACACTTCGAGACGTTCCACTTGAGTACAGATTTACTCTCTATTCCTACGGCCCGTTCGATGCCGAAGTATTGTCCGATCTTGCTAATGCGGAGGCACTGGAGGTTGTAAACTCGACGATAATCCAGTTTTCAGGCGGATACGGCTACGAGATAAGGCCTGGTCGCAATGCCAAGTGGCTGCAGGAGAGGTCAGCCGAGTTTCTATCGCAACGCGCCACAATTACTCGACACACCCTGCACCTAATTGCGGCTGCAACTCATTGGAAACAAACGACGACGACAAAACTACTCGACACACATTTCGAGGTCACGATCGCGCCTTCCCGCGAATCGCTGCATTTCTAATCGACACTCCGGCGATTAGAAACGGCCGCAAGCGGCTGAAAACAAACAATGGAGGACACTTCTAATCGACACAGATCCGAAGGTCACGATGACGCGCTCCATCACCGAAAATCGCGACGCACGGCATGGGCTTGACTGCACGGGGACGCGGGGCCAAGATGGCGGAGGTCACGCCTCCCATCCTGCCCTCGGCGAGACCATTACCGGCCCAATCGCGAGCGAAGCGCAGTCGCTTGACCGCGCCGCCCGTGCACGCGAAGCATCCTTCGGCCACAACGCACATCCGATAGTCATCAGTCCAGAAGCCAAGATCAGCGATCAGCACAAAAGGAGGCTGCCATGTACGTCGTCACAGGAGCCACGGGAAACAGCGGCCACGTGGTCGCAGAAAAATTGCTGGCCAAGGGGCAGAAGGTCCGGGCAATCGGCAGGAGCGCCGAGCGCTTGCAGCCGATTGTGGCGAAGGGAGCCGAGCCTTACGTCTGCGATCTGACGAACCGCGCGGCGCTGGCGAAGGCTTTCGAGGGAGCGCGCGGCGTGTACGTGATGATTCCCCCCGACCCGGCCAGCGACAACTATCGCGCGCACCAGGATCAGATCACGGACGCGGTTACGGCGGCGCTCGACGCGGCGCGCGTGAGGCACGTGGTCACCCTCAGCAGCTTCGGCGCGGAGAAGTATGAAGGAACCGGCCCCGTCGTGGGGCTGCACAAGCTCGAGGCAAGGCTGAACCGGATCACCGGGCTGCACGCGCTGCATCTGCGGCCCGGGTATTTCATGGAAAACACGCTCGCGCAGATCGGCATCATCAAGGCGATGGGCGTGACGGCGGGACCGCTGCGCGGCGAGCTCGAGCTGCCGATGATCGCGACGCAGGATATCGGCGCCTGCGCGGCGGACGCGCTGCTGAAGCTCGACTTCACCGGCCAATCCACCCGCGAGCTGCTGGGCCAGCGAAATATCAGCATGGCCGAGGCCGCGGGGATCATCGGCCGGGCGCTCGGCAGGCCGCACCTCTCGTACACGCGCCTGCCCGACGATCAAATCCGCGCCTCGATGATCCAAATGGGAATGTCGCTCGACACCGCGAACCTGATCCTCGCGATGGCGGCGGCCCTGAACTCGGGGCACATGGCGGCGCTCGAGCCGCGCTCGGCGGAGAATACGACGCCGACTTCGTTCGAGACTTTCGTGGAGAAGGTGTTCCTTCCGCTCTTCAAGGGCAAGCCCGCCGCGGCCTGACCGGAACCTTGTGACAAGGGGACCGCGAGCCCGAACCGCTGCTACAGCATCCTCGTCTTGAAGTAGTCGTAGAAGGCGGGGTCGCTCCAGTAGCGCAGGTGCGCGAGGACCGGCGCGCAGTAGCAAAATTGCTGCTGGTGGTCGGGAGCGTAGAACTTCAGTCTGGCGCTGACCGGATCCATCAGCGCCCATGCATTGATCCAAACCAGGCCTTCCGCACCATCAAGCTGGCCGAACGAGTAGTTGAATTGAAATTCGCCGTAGTCGCGTCCTGAGGGCTTCTTGCGGAAAGAATGCAACATCGAGAGGATCTGCGCGCGGACGGCCTGGTCCCGTTTCACGTGCTCGCGGAAGAAGTAGTAGATTTTGTCGAGCGGCGAGCCGAACGTCGCAAGCCCCTTGAGCTTCCGGAGGTCCGCGGGGTCGAGAGGAGGAGCAGGGCGGTCGCCTGCGGGACCCGGATCGGCGTTGCGCTCCGCCAGCAGTTCGTTGATCGTGTCGTAGGCGATCACGCTGCCGAGCGAATGGCCCGCCAGAATCACGCGGGCGTATTTTTGGTCTGCGAGAAGCTGTTTCAGCGCGGCGGTCGAGCCCTTGAGAATGGCGTTGCGCGCCTGATAGTCCTTCGATTTCGCATCCATGTTTGTGTACACGGCCACGTCGGCGACGTACGCCGTGAGCGCGTAGGAAACAATCCAGGCGATGCCCGCGCCCAACAACAGCTTGCCGTTTTGCATCACGACGTTCTTCAGGTGCCAGAGCGCGTGGCTACGCGTGCAGCGGTCGATCGCCAGGCCAATGGTGAAGAACGCAAGGATGAGAAGAACGTCCATGGCAAACCAGACTTTTTCTCCCACCGTCTCGATCGACTTGCCCGGACTTGTCCGCAACTCGGGAAGCGCTTGCAGGCCAAACCATATCGTGAGCGCGCACAGGAAGTAGAGGAAGAGAATCAACCCGTGCGTCATGCCGTGCGGCCACGTAATGTAGCGCCAAAGGGCCGTTCCCATATTCCGCAAGGGCGTTCCCCACGGGCGCTGCTTCGATAGCCATGCCAGGAGAAACCCCACACCCAGAGCGAGCGGAAGGTAGAGAACCACGACGCGCAGCAGCTCGCGGCAATAGAGTTTCAGGGACCTCCAGAGCGCGCGCAGGGGACCAAGGTGCTGGCCGCCGATCATTTCCTGGAGGTTATCGGCGAAGTAGTGCAGCGGCGTGAAGTCGGTCTTCAGCACCCACTTCAGCGTGTTTGCGGCGCTGAGCTTGTCTTCCGTCTCGGGGGCCCAGTAATACTCGAAGACGTCCACGTAAGCGCTGGGTTCATTGGCCGGGTTCACGACCTGATCCTTTGTGCGGCAAGGAGGGAGGTCGCGATCGGCGGCGAAGAATCCGATCCGCATACCGACTTGCGTCCAGTCCTTGTGGGCGATCTCGACGGGACACAGCTTCGCGTTAGCGCCGTGGCTGCGAAAATGGGTCAAAAGGCCGCGCGCGAAACCATCGAGCGTCTCGTAAGGATTCTGCTCGCCGATCCCGTGAATCACCAGGATGGCTTGGTGCGGGTTTTTCAAGCCAAATGGGGGCGCCTGATACTCAGGTGAGGCCATGACTCGGCTCCGTGAGCTTAATTAAAGATGGAACTCATGGGCTAGTAAACAGGGACGCACGATATACCAGGCCCGGGGCGCTGTCAATCGCGCGCAAGCGGGTGGCGCTAGTCGAGGAAGATGGGCAGGCAGAGCGGCGGCTCGACGTGAAAATCGAGGCGGCCGATTTCCTCGAGCGCGCGATTGAGCACGGCGCTGTCGCAGGCCTCGAGCGTCATCACGAAGGAAAGCGCGGAATGCGGGAAGCCGGGCTTTTGCAGGAGCGCGTCGATGCTGATGTCGTACTTCGCGAGGATCGCCGCGAGCGCAGCGACGATGCCAGGCCGGTCGCGCACGATGAAGCGAAGATAGTGCGGCACGGTGAAATCGCCGCTCACCGAATCGGGGACTTCGGGGGCGCCCGGAAGCGTTTCGGTGGGAGCGGCGGCGCTGCGAGCGATCGCATACAAATCGGAAATCACGGCCACCGCCGTGGGATCGCCGCCCGCGCCGTATCCGGAGAACATCGTCTTTCCGCCGAATTCGCCCGTGGCCGTGACGATGTTCTGGCTCCCCTGCGCGTGAGCCATCAGCGAAGCCGCGGGAATCAGCGCGGGCTGGACGGCGGCGGCGAGGCGCACGGTCTTGTTCGTCTCTTTTTGCGCGAGCGAGATCTGGCGGATCGTGGAATCGAGGCTGCTCGCATACATGAAATCGACGGCCGCAACCGAGGAAATCGACCGGCACAGAATCTGCTCGCTGCGCACGCGCAGGCGCAGCCCGGCCTGTATCAGGATGACGAGTTTCGCGCGCGCATCGAGGCCGTCCACGTCGGCGCTCGGATTGGCTTCCGCGTAGCCGAGCGCCTGCGCTTCCTTGAGCGCCGCGTCGAAGCTCGTGCCGTCTTTTTCCATTTTCGTGAGGATGAAATTGCACGTGCCGTTTAGAATTCCCGCGATTTTGTAGAGGCGGTCGCCAGCGAGGCCTTCCTGGATGCCGATGATGGCCGGGATGCCTCCGGCGACGGACGCGCCGAATTCGAGCCGCTTGCCCATCTTTCGCGCGAGGTCGAGCAGCTCGGGGCCGGCTTCGGAGATCAGCAGTTTGTTGGCGGTGACGACGGACTTGCCGGCGCGCAGCGCCTTGCGCACCCAGTCGCCCGCGGGCTGGAGGCCGCCGATCAGCTCCACGACGACATCGGCATCCGACGCGAGCACATCGTCGAAGTTCTCGGTCCAGCGAATGTGCTTGGGCAGCGACGCATCTTTTTTCTTCTTGATGCTGCGATTGCAGATGTGCGTGAGCAGCAGCGGGCCGTTTGTGTCCTGGGACAAAATCTTGGCCACCGAGCGGCCCACGGTGCCGAAGCCGACGAGCGCGATTTTCAACTTCGCGCCAATGCTCGCGGCTTTCTTCGCGGCGGGTGTCCTCGCAGCCTTCTTACTTTTGGTCGATCGCGATTTCGCCAACGGCCGATCCCCTCGTTACGAATGTCGCCCACTCGCACGCCGCCACGAAAAATCCCGGCAGGCGCGCGCCCGCATGTGCGAGCACACATCGTACCAAAGCCCGGACGCGACCGGCAGCGGAAAGGCTCGCTATTGCTTGGATTTCGTCTTATAGGCGCCGGACTCGATGTAGGACTTCAGGCGCCCGTCGCGCCGCGCGGCAATTCTATTCCGATTCGAAAAGTACCGTGCGAATCGTCGAGCGTGCCCCGTTTGCGTCGGAAGCCTGCATGTCCAGGCGATAGAATCCCGGGGGAAATTGGTCGAGCGGAAGCTTGAGCCCGACCGGCATCACGGAGTTTCCCTTTTCGTTGGAAGGCGCCGGCGCGAGGTCATGGGCACTGGCGATCGGCTCTCCCGTCTTCACATCGACGATATTGAACGAGACTTTTACAGCCGGTGGATTCGGGCCGGCCAGTTCGGGATCGTAAATCTGCGCGTAGAGAGCTACGTTGTCGGTCCTCTTGAAGTGGTTGCTGCCGGAGGGAACGACTTCCATGTTGTTGACGACCAGGGGAGTTCGATCGGACAGCAGATCCGCTTCGAGCGCGCCGCCCAGGCCTTGCAACTGCTCGACATCGTTGCTGAGAGCGAGGCCGCTCAGGCTGAACGTCTTTCCATCATAGGGATCGATGGCCAGCGGCGTCTCGTACTTTCCGAAGTTCTGGCTGCCCGCGGAGAGCACCACGGTAAGGCGGTACTGTCCCGGCGCGATCTCGAACTGATTTGCGTAGTGCAGCGGCTTCTGCGTGAACTGCTTCCATTCGTCCTTTTCAAGGTCAAACGTCAACTCGTCGCTGAACCGGGCGCCGACCGAGCCGTCCGGCCGGTACGCGATGCCGAGAATGTTGACGTCCGCGTGGTATTTGCCCTTCTGTTTCGAAAAGTCCAGGGACGTCGAGGGAACATCCATCGCCACGTTCACGCGGGCCTCGTCAGGCGACGTGTAGAAGAAGGGGGCTTCGAGCGAACCCTGTATGCCTCCCGGGACCGCCGCAGTCGCATGGCCCTCGAGATCTTTCACAATGGGCTTGCCGGCGAGAAAGTCCTTCGGTTTCGCGGTGCAGTATCCGCTGCGTGCGCGAACGTTCATGCCGCCGCGCTCCATTTTTACTCGCAGCGCGTGGCACGTGCCGTCCGACGCCTCGGATGGGGAATAGCCGAGAAAGTAGTATTCATCCTGCTCGCGCGCGATCTTGTCGAGACCGCCCAGCAGATCGTTGGTGTTCATGATCGGGAAGCCGCCGGTTCCCGCCGCAAGCTCGTAGAGCACCGACTGGTTCGCGGTGCCTGTGTCGGGAAGGGTCGGCAGGATCATCTGGGGCGTTGTGTTGCCCCAAGGAGAATTCCCGTAAGCGTTAGGCATACCGCCGGGCATGTTCCCCGGCATACCTCCACCTCCGCCTCCAGTGCCGCCCGGCAATCCTCCTTTGCCGCTCCCAGGTGAACCGCCGCCCGGAGTCCCGCTGCCCGTGCCGCCGCCCTTTCCCCCGCCGCTTCCACCGGTTCCGCCGCCAAAGCCACCGCCGCCACCAGTGCCACCACCGCCTCCGCGGCCCCCTCCACCGCCTCCTGTTCCTCCGGTACCTCCGCCGCCATGTTGCGGTGGGTCCGCTGGCTCAGCAGCAAGCGCTGCGGGATAGGAGGCCAAGACAAGTCGCGGCCGCGTGTTCGGGGCATCGCCGGCCCGTCCGCGTAACGCGAGAAGGCTGCGCGCCTTCGTGCTGCTTTCGGGGAGGAGCTGACTTCCGGGGCCGGGAGCTGGAGCGATCAGGCCTCGGACATCCAGCGGATAGATGGCGACATTGGCCTGGTTACAGGCGGAAATCGTGGCGGTCAGCTCGGCCTGTCCTTCCGGCGTGAGCGGGAAACCGCTCGTGAAGAGAATGAGGCTTTTGCGTCCCGGAACATTCGTAAGATTCCTCGCCAGGCTCCTAATACCGAGCAGCAGCGTGTAAACGCCGAAATCGTTCTGCGCGTTCGTGAGAGCGGGCGAACCGGTGCCGAAATCCGGAGCCCCGGACGAATTAAGAGACGAATCATTGGGCGAGACCGCCGAGGTTTTCACTCTCGCGGCGGCCTGCTTGAGACGAATTGCGTCGGTGGTGAAATTCTGCGCGATCCGGAGGGCGCCCGTGAATTCCACCACGGCCATCGCGCGGTTCGGTCCCGTATTGGCATCGATGAATTTCAGCGCCGCCTGGCGAGAGCGCGCCTGATCGCCCAGGTCCATCGTCGAGTCGTCAAAGAAGAGAACCATGTAGTGGCGGTCGGGAGCGCCGGACGAACCCGGTGCGGAACCGAACGAGAAATTGACGATCGGCTCCTCCTTGTCGTTGTCGAAGACGCGAAAATCTTTTGGAGTCAGATCGTGAATGTAGTTGCCCTTTTTGTCCGTCACGATCACGTCCACGCGCACTTCGCGCGACTCGGTGCGCAGCACGGGCGTGCCCGCGGGCGCCTGCGCGGCCGGAGCGGAATCCTGGGCGCGAACGGTGGCCGGTGCCAGGACGGCGCGGCCCGCAGCCCATGCTCCGGCGAGCAAGAGCAGCGCGGCGGCGGCGATTCGCGTGATTTGCCCGAGTCTCATGATTCACCTTCCTTCGTACCCATCTAATACGGAATCTCAACCGAGCCGTTCTCGGCGGAGAGAGCCGAGGCCTTCGAGTCCCGCACCACGAGGCGCACGACGTAGTCTCCCGGCTTCACGTCGAAGCTCGTCCGCACGGTCACGCCCGTGTGGCTCAGCCTCTGGAGCGTTTCGTCGCGCAGATTCATTTCGACGATTTTCTGATTTCCGGTGATGAAGTTGCCGTTGCGGTCGAAAATCGCGGTCACGACGGTGAGATCGTTCTGATTGCGGCCGTTGGCCTTATCGAAGCGAACGTGCGCCAGATCCACGTGCGCGAGAATAGCCAGCTTCGCGTCGGTCGCGTTGGTCTTGTAGTACTGCGTTTGAAGCTCAACGGGAAGGCCGTGCTGCTCCTCCTGGGAGAACAGCGCGTCATCGATGTCCCGCCTGGCCGCCTCTGCCGGGGTCTCGCCGTGCTTGGGAGCGTAATATCCCCGCCGCGCCTGCACGCTGAATTTTTCCTTTGGGACAAGAGTCACTTTGAGCGAGTGGAAGCGCCCATCGAAATTCAGATTATGCGGGACGAATGCGATGTAATAGTAGGCCTCGGGCGCTCCGGCGACCTGCCGAAGCCCCTCGCCCAGATCGTTGTTACCGTGGAAAGCGTATCCTCCCGTGTCCATCGCGAGATAGATCAGCGTGTCGGTCTGCCGCGCCTGCCCGGCGGTGCGCCACGTCGACCTGTAGCCGGCTGTGGCAGGATCCGCGACGGCCGTTTCCTGGCTGATGTCGCCGCCGAGATCGGGGGTGTACAGACCCCGCGCATCGAGGGTGCTGACAAATATGTTTTCGCGGATGGCGCTATCGACAATCTTCGAAAAGTCGCTTTCGCGGTTCGGATAAATGAATCCCGGAGAGATCAGCACGATGTTTCGCTGGCCCGGCAGGACTGCCATTCGCCGAATCACCTCGGTGATTCGGCGAAAGATGGCCACCGTTTGGGAATCGCCCAACTCGGCCTTGCTAACTGCCATTGTTTCCGCGGCCTCTTTTGCTCTCTCGGTCTCAATAGCGATGTCAGCCGCGGTGGCATTCGGATTCGGCGGCGGAGGGTCACAGGCCAGGTCGTCCTGGGTGGCGACGGCGAGTGCCTGTGGGTCGTGCTGGTTCTGAATCAGGTCGGCCTCGATGTATTCCATGGGAGGGCAATCGGTGGAGGTGACCATGGGGACTCCGGTAAGCGTGCGCGTCTGCAAGTGGCCCAGAGTCTCGTTCAGCTTGGCGCGGTCATCGGTGAAGTCCAGTTGCGTCAGGCCGGAGACGGTAAACACAGCCACGCGATCAGTGGGCGCGACCGATGTATTCAGGTACCGGTTGGCGGCGTTTCGCGCCTGCATCAGATCCTCTTGGTTGAGGCCCGGGTCATCAAAAAGCAGCGCCACGAAGCGTGAGGGAGGCAGGAAAGCCGCGGGGTGCGCTTCCTCAGGCTTGGCCGCACCGGATTCCGGCTGCGACCCGGTGGCGGGCTGGGGAGCCGACGGAAGCTTCTCCAGCAAAAAGTTGGAGATCACCTGAGGCTTGCCGTCCTCGAAAAGCTGAAAATCTTCCTTGCGGAGGTTCGCGACGGCGTGCCCGTTCGCGTCGCGCACGATCACGCGAACCGGAACCAGGTTTACGCGCGACTCGAGCGGAACCGGCATGTCGTGCGTGTTCATCTCGGGCACGTCGGCGGCGGGGGCTTGCGCCGGGGGAGCACCCTGCGAAGACGGCGGAGCCGGATCGTTCTGCGAGGACTGCGCCTTCAACGGCGCAACCTGCCCGGCACCCACCCAAACCAGCAGAATCCCGAAAAGGATGCCGACAGCTAATCGAAGGCGACGTGCCGCAGGCGAGTTCATCTGGTACTCCCAAAGGACACCGAGGGCGGTAGTACCGGGATGGTCCTTTGCTCAGGCTTGCGGGAGTTTACATCGAACTCACCGTGCAAGCTTCAATTTCTTTTTTTCTTGACCTCCCTTGGGGCTTGACGTACCGTCGCGCGAAAACCGGCCGTCGCGTCTATACTATGGCTGGTCCTAGCAGGGCTCGATGGGCGCCATTCGCATTTCCCGGGAACAGGAGGCCTTATGGAACGTCCCACCGGAGTGAGCATTCTCGCGATCCTGGCCTTCATCGGATCGGGATGCGTGGCGCTGGCGGGGCTCATGTTCCTCCTCGGCGGCGCGATGATGTCGAGCATGGGTGCGTTCCCGCGATTCGGAATGATGGCGGGGATGGGCAGCGCGATTCTCGGCATCGTGTGCCTGGGTTTCGCGGCTCTTTACCTGGTCGTCGGCCTGGGATTGTGGAAGTTGCAGAGCTGGGGGCGCGTTCTGACGATCGTGCTGGCCGCTCTGGGATTGCTCGTCAATGGCTTCGGAATTCTCGGCCCGCTCATGAGCTTCCACGTCATCTTTCTCATCTGGCGAGCCGCCGTCCTGGGGCTAGACGTATGGGTTCTGGTCTATCTGTTCCAGCCGCACGTGAAGCAGGCGTTTGGCGCGACCAGCGGCTAGTTTCGATCGTGACCAACGAATATCATTTCCTCACGCGCTGGCGCGTTCGGGGCGCGCGGCTGCCAGCCAGGCAACTCGCGAGGCTTCCTTGACCGTGCTGCGGCGGTCGCATACACTACGTAATTCGCTTGAGGCCGCGAAGCGCATCCGATACGCGCAGTCCGCCGCTGACAAAGGCCAACCAGCAGAGGAGAGAGATCGTTGCCGAAACGCACCTTTCAGCCGCATGTGCGCCGCCGTCACAAGAAACACGGCTTCCGCGCACGCATGAAGAACCCGGGTGGACGCAAAGTGCTTGCGCAACGCCGCAGGAAAGGACGCCACAGTCTCACGCGCGTCTGAAGCACCGCGGCTTGGATTCCCGCGCGACTGCCGCCTGGTGCGCCGCGCCGAATACGACGCGGTGTATCGCCTCGGACGCCGGCGGGCGGGCCGCGAGTTCACAATTTTCGTACGCCCCAATAGCCTCGGTCTCAGCCGGTTCGGCTGGAGCATCAAAAAGGCGCTGGGCAGCGCGGTCCGGCGCAACCGCATTCGCCGCCGGCTCCGCGAAATTGTCAGATTGCACCGACAGGAGATCGCCCCGGGATGGGACATCGTGATTCATCCGCGCAGCTCGGCGGCCACGGCGGAATTCTCGACGCTCGCACAGGAATTGCTGAAGCTGCTGCCCCGCGAGAAGCCGGCGGAGTAGTTTCGGGGCCGAGATCGCTTCCCGCGGCGCTGCTGCTCGCCTTCGTCCGCTTCTACATCGTATTCCTCTCGCCGTTCTTCGGAGGCACGTGCAAGTTCTATCCCTCGTGCTCGAATTACGCGCAGGAGGCGATCGCGCGGCACGGTGCGCGGCGCGGGCTCACGCTCGCAACGAAGCGCCTGCTGCGCTGCCATCCGTTCACGCGCGGCGGCGTCGATCTCGTGCCGGACACATCTCACGGTGATTTGCAGTGAAGGAAATGTCCGACACAGTACGCGGCATCATTTTCGTCGTTTTGGTCGTCGCGATCACGTTTGCTTGGCTGCATTTCTTTCAGCCTCCTGCTCCACCGCCACAGAAGACCGGCCAACCCGCGTCGCAGACATCCACGGCGCAAACCGCGGGCGCAGTTCCCGGACAATCGGGCGCGACGCAGGCCGCGGGCGCCGCTGCAGCCCTTCCCGCAAGAAACGTCGTGGTCGAGGCCTCCGCGGAAAAAACCATCGTGGTGGAAAGCTCGCTCTATCGCGTCGAGCTCTCGAATCGCGGGGGCGTGGTGCGGAGCTGGAAGCTGAAGAAGTATCTCGACGATCAGAAGCCGCCGCATCCGCTCGATCTCGTCAACGCGAACGCCTCCAGTCAGCTCGGCTGGCCGCTTTCGCTGACGCTTTCCGACGCGCAGTTGCAGGAACAGGCCAATGCGGGACTCTACGACGTCACGCCCGCTGCGGGAGATCTCACCGCCCCCGCTGAAGTGGCGTTCCACTGGAGCGACGGCCATCTCGACGTCACGAAGAAACTGAAGTTCGCCGAGGACTACCAGGTCTCGATCGAGGTCTCGGCCACGCTCGACGGAAAGCCGATTGCTCCCGCCCTCGCCTGGCGCGGCGGATTCGGCGACAAGGCGGTTTACAAGGCGTCGCAGCTCGTCAACGTTTTCTACAAGCAGGGCGACAGCATGAACCTGCTGCAGTACAAGAAGCTCGGCGTCTCCGGCAATCAGAGCCAGCCGGCCCAGCTGGCCGGCCCGCTCGCGTTCACCGGCATCGAGGACCAGTTTTTCGCGGCGGCGTTTATTCCCGAAGGCACCGACCTGTCGCTCTGGCACTGGACGCAGTATCACAACGTCACGATCGACAACCAGACGTCGAGCGAGCCAGAAGCGGAGATGGCCGCCGGCGCGGCGCGCCCGGAAACTCTGAAGGTGCGCATGTACGTGGGGCCGAAGGACCTGGTGCTGCTCGGCAAGGTGCAGCCGTCGCTCGAGCAGCTGGTGCAGTTCGGGTGGTTCGGCATAATCGCGAAGCCGCTGCTGTTCGTCCTGCAATGGACGCACCGCTACGTGCCGAACTACGGATGGTCGATCGTCGTGTTTACGCTCGCGCTCACGATGTTGCTGCTTCCCATCCGCGTGTGGACCTTCCGCTCGGCGCGGAAGATGCAATCGGTGGCGCCGGAGATCAAGTCCATCCAGGACCGCTACAAGAAATACTCGATGCGTGATCCGCGCAAGAAAAAGATGAACGAAGAGGTGATGGCCGTCTATTCGCGGGAAGGGATCAACCCGGTGGGGAGCTGCCTTCCGATGCTCGTGCAGATTCCCATTCTGATCGGCTTTTACCGCACGCTCTCCGGAGCCATCGAGCTGCGCCACGCCCCCTTTATCCTGTGGATTCACGACCTCTCGGCGAAGGATCCGTACTACGTGCTGCCGATTGCGATGGCGATCACCACGTATCTGATGACGAAAATGACGCCGACGCCCGCGACGGTCGATCCGGCGCAGCAGAAGATGATGATGCTGATGCCGCTGATGCTCGGATTCATTTTCTTCAATCTCTCGAGCGGGCTGAACCTCTATTACTTCACCAGCAACGTGGTCGGCGTGGCCCAGCAGTGGTATCTGAACCGCGCGCAGCCGTTGCCATCCCGAAGCAAGTTCAAGAAGAAGAAAGAATGAGCGACGAACGCAACCCAGCCGCGAACCGGCCGCCGGCCAGAAATGCTCCCCGCCGGCAGGACACGCAACCGGTGCCGCGCCTCGATCGCGAGCGCGCCGTTGCGGAGATCGGTCGATTCCTCGGCCTCGCGGTGCGCGAAATGGGCCTCGCCGTGGAGTTTGAAATCTCCGCGCCCGAGGGCGAGGAAGCAGAAGTTGTCGTCAAGTTTCGCGGCGCCGATCAGGATTGGTTGCTCGAGCGGAACGCGGAGCTGCTGCTCGCGCTCGAGCACATCGCGCACCGCTGGTTGCGGCTCGATCCGCGGCTCCACGATCGCGTGCGATTCGATTGCGGCGATTACCGCGCCACGCGCCTGGCGGAATTGAAGCTTTCGGCGCGCGTGGCCGCGCAGCGCGTGCGCGAGACCGGCCAGCCCCACCGGTTCAACCCGATGTCCTCGCGCGAACGGCGCATCGTTCACCTGGAGCTGAACGGCGCGCCCGGCGTCCGCACCATGAGCGAAGGCTCCGGCGACCACCGCCAGCTTGTGATCTACCCCGTGACAAACAGCAAACGGTAGGACACTTCCCGCTAGATTTCGATCGTGTGGCCGCGTGGGCCGACGTTGATGCACTGCGTTGGACCGAGGCGATCGGTGAGGCCTGCGGTTTCGTGGATGTGGCCGCAGAACAGGTACAGCGGCTGCTCGCGCTCCACCCATGCGCGTATCGCCGGACTGCCCGCGTGTTTTCCCAGAGCGTATTCGTCGAGCTTCGTATCGCGCGGCGGGCAGTGAATCACGAGATAGAGCGGCCGGATTCCATCGAATGCCGCGAGCGCATCTGCGATTTCTCCCTCGGTATATTCGCCGGGCGTTTTGAACGGCGTGATGTTGCTGTAGCCGAGGCCCGCCCACTGCGTGGCGCCGAGCTGCTTCACCTGCCGGTGGAAATCGACGAATCCTAAGCGTTTGCAGATTGCGCGCGTGTCGTCGTGCGTCTCGTGGTTGCCGGGCAGCATCCAGAGCCGCTCGCCGAGAGGCTGGAGCACTTCCGCGCAGCGCTCGAGCCCTTTGCCGAATGTCGCAAGGTCGCCCGCGGCGATGTACAGATCGGCGGGCTGCGCCATGATTCGCCTGAGCGCGGGTAGATCGCCGTGAATGTCGCTGAAAATCAGGATTTTCACGGCGCGCTGCCCGCCGGTGGCGGAGGCGACATGCGCCGCGGCGCGATTCGTTCCATGTGCTGCTGGAGGACGCCGTTGGTGAGCCAGCCCTGCGCGATCAGGTCGCCATCGGAATCAAAGACCAGCTGGTACGTGAACGGCTGCGGACTGCGGCGCCGGCCCCCGGAAAAACGGTTCTCACCGAGCTCGACGACGTGATCGTCGCCCTCGTCGAAACTGAGGATCGACGGAAACCGCGCGAACTGCCAGTAGAGATGGACCTCCGGAAGCTCGAACGCGCGCGCGATGAACGGATCGGGCGGAGAATCGGGAGTGAAGTGAAACACCGGCGGCTTCGAATCGCGCAGATCGAACTCGCTTTCATACAGGCCGTTGGGCGAGCGGATCGCGCCTCCCCAGTCGAGCAATGAAGGCGGGATTGGCAGCCCGCCCATCCGCGTGATTTCGATATGGTTCTGATCCGCAAAAGCCTTGGTCCGAAGAATCGCGGCGTGATGTGCGAACCCGCACGCGACGAGGTACGCGACCATGGCGTACGTCCCAGCCCGGCACCACTGGGGCCGCGTTACGCGGAATCCCCAGCCGCCGCTCGCGGGCGCGAAAAACAGAACGGCCATCACCACGCTCGCCACTCCCGCGATCCACAGATGGAACGGATACCCCGCTACCCGCGCGAGCGCCCAAAACAGAAATGCGCTCAGAGTGAACATCACCCACATGCGCCACGCCCGGCGACGGCTTCTAACGGGATCGCTATAGATCCACGCGGTCACCTGCGGGACAAGAATAATGGTCGTGAACGTAAAATCGATGATGAAGAGCAAATCCCAGGCCACGCGCACGCTCGAAATCGGATACCACATGCGCGTGCCGAACGACGTCATGCCGTCGAGGATGATGTGGCTCGCGATCCCCACGCCGTAGATCAGCGTCAGCATCCCGAACGACGGCGATTCGGCGTCACGAAATGCGGCGAACCACCGCCTCAGCAGCGCCAGCATGACAGGCGTCAGGGCCGCAAGCAGCGCGGCGAACACAGGCAGCGCCACGAAAGAGTGCGTGATCGCGCGATGGTATTTCACGATGCTGAGAGGATCGCGCGAAAAAATCTCGGCGACGATGTCCACATCGGGAGCCACTGCGCCAAGAGTCGCGGCGAAAATCGCAACCTTAGTCTGGCGTTTGGAAAAAAATCCCTTGCCGAGCAGAGCGCCTGTGATTCCGTGCGTTATTGGGTCCATGAAGTGTTCAAAACGCGGAGAGTGTACATGATTTGATTCGCTCAGGCGACCTCGACCAGCGGAGAGCGCTTCGGCACTACTTCTCCGATGATCCGGGCGGAAATGCCGCGGCGTTCGAGCGCAGCCATCGACTGGGCGGCAGAGCCCGGCGCAATGGCCGCGAGCAGCCCGCCCGAAGTCTGCGGATCGAATAGCAGCGCGCGAAACTCTTCCGGGACCGATGGCGCGAAGCCGACGCAGCCTTCGAGGAATTCCCGGTTGTTCGCGAGGCCGCCCGAAAGAAATCCGCCGCGCGCCGCTTCGATCGCTCCGGGAAGATAAGCGATGCGCGTGTGGTCGATCCTCAGGGAGACGTTCGTGCCGAGAGCCATCTCGCGCCCGTGGCCGAGCAGCGCGAAGCCGGTCACGTCCGTGACGGCGTGGACGGGCCGCTGGCCGCCGTTCTGGCTGCCGGCTGCGTCGTCGATTTCGTGCAGCGCGTCCGCCGCGTCGCGGTTGAGGCGCGTCATCGAAGCGGTTGCGGCGGTCACCCATTCCGCCTTGGCGCGCTCCTGCTTGAGTGCGGTCGAAATCACTCCCGTGCCGAGCGGCTTGGTCAATATCAGCGTATCCCCCGGCCGCGCGCCGACGTTGCGCCAGATTTTTCCGGGATGGATCAAGCCGGTGACGGCGTAGCCGAACTTCGGCTCTTCGTCGCGGATGGAATGCCCGCCGACCACCGTGCAGTTCGCTTCCGTCATCTTCTCCAGGCCGCCGCGCAGGATTTCCTCCAGAATTTCCGGCGGACGCGAAGCGGGAAACGCGACGATGGTGAGCGCCGAGATTGGCCGCCCGCCCATCGCATAGACGTCGCTCAGCGAATTCGCAGCCGCCACCTGGCCAAAGAGGCCGGGGTCATCGACAATCGGAGTGAAGAAATCCACGGTCTGCACGATCGCGAGATCGTCGGTGAGGCGATAGACGGCCGCGTCGTCGCTCGTCTCGAAGCCCACGAGGACGTTCGGGTCGGCCTGCTTCGGCAGGCGCTTCAGAATGGCTTCGAGGATGCTGGGGCTGAGCTTGGCAGCGCAGCCCGCGGCCTTTGCCGTAGTCGTCAACCGAATCGTTTCCGCCACCGAGATTTTCTCCCCTGCGATCGCCGGCAACATCGATTATAGCGCTTTCGAACGAGGACTTCAGTTGCCGCCACGCCGAGCCAGGCGGCCGGTCACTGGACTTCGAGGAGTACGAGAGACACGTCGTCCGTGGCCGGCCCTTCGCTCCACGCGGCGACCCGGTCGAGAATCCCCTGCTTCATTTCGCTGAACGGCAGAAGCGACGTCTCGCGCACGAATTTTTGCATGCCCGAAACGCCCAGCATTTCGCCGCGCGAGTCGAAGACCTCGGTGATTCCATCGGTGTAGAGCACCACGCGGTCGCCCGGCTCGAGATCCACGTCGAGCGCCGCTTCCATGGCGACCGCGCCGGGCAGAGCGCCGAGCACCATGCTTCGCGATTCGAGCAGCCGCGGTTCCTGGCCGGGCCGCACGATCATCGCCGGGGGATGTCCCGCGCCGGCGAACACCATGCGCCGCCCGCCGCGGTCGATTCTGGCCGCGGCCACCGTGAAAAAGAAGGCCGAGTTTCCGATGTTCTGCATGACGAAGCGGTTGAGCTGCCGGAACATTTCGCCGAGAGGCATCCGATTCCTCAAGTGCGCCATCGTCTCGCTGTAGATGCGGTTGGCGACGAGCGCCGAGCCGATGCCGTGGCCGGAAACGTCGCACACGAGCATGTCCAGGTGATCCTCGCCGAGCGGGCTGACGAGGCCGAAATCTCCGCCGATCGATCGCACGGGGCAAAAATGCGTTTCCACGCGCATGCCGCCCCAGGCGAGCGACTGCGGCGCGAGGCTCTGCTGCACGCGCGCGGCGAGCGTCAGGTCTTCGTCGATTTCTCTCTGGCGCTCCTCGAGCATCGTGTTGGCGTCGCGCAGCCGCGCTTCGGCGCGCTTCTGCTCGGAGATGTCGGTGAACGTCACGATCGCGAATTCGCGGCCGTCGGGGTCCTCGATCCTCCGCGAACTGATGATTACCGGCAGCCGGCTGCCGTCTTTTTGGGGGACGACGAATTCGAATCGGTTCTGCCCTTCCTGTTCTCCGACGGCGATCTGCGCCCGGATGACCTTGTACTCTTCCGGCGAGTAAAAGCGTGAACTCTCGTGGCCGATGATTTCCTCGGCGGGTACGCCGAGCATCTTTTCGAGGTGCGAATTGATGAAGAGAATCTTGTGGCAGTCGTCGGAAATCATCACACCCTCGTTCAACGTTTCGAGGATGCCCTCGATCTGAAGGAGCCATTCCGGCTGTTGGATGTCCACGGGAGTCTCTTTTTGCGGCGCTGCTCGGCGAGGGGCTATCTTACCCAACTTCCCGCGAAAGCGCCAAAGCAGCGCGGCGGTTGTAGAATGGATCGCGCCTGAGCGCGTGCGAATGATGAGTGCCAACGGACATCGAGTTCCGCCGGGGCCGAAAGGCCTGCCCATTGTGGGCATGGCGCTGAACCTGCGCCGCGATCCGCTGGCCGGCATGCGGCAGATGACCCGCGAGTACGGCGACATCGTTTACTTCCAGGTGATGATGCAGGACCGCATCCTGTTGAACCATCCCGATTGGATCAATCAGGTGCTTGTGGTCCAGCACAGCAAATTCCACAAGAGCGAGCTGACGCGGCGCATCACCGTCCGCATGCTCGGCCAGGGATTGCTGATCAGCGAAGGCGAGTTCTGGCGGCGGCAGCGGCGGCTCGCGCAGCCGGCGTTCCATCGCAACCGCGTGAACGATTACGCCTCCACGATGCTCGAACTCGCGCAGGCCCACATCCGCGACTGGCGCGACGGGGAAGCGCGCAACATCGCGCAGGAAATGACGTCGCTCACGCTCGACATTGCCGTGCGCACGCTTTTCGGCACCACGCTGCCCGGCGAGGCCCGTCAGGTGGGCCAGGCGATGACATTTCTGATGCGCTACTCGCTCCGGCGCCAGCGGCTGCCGTTTCGCATTCCGGAGAATTGGCCTACGCCCGCCAACCGGCGCGCGAACAGGGAACTCGAATTCATCGACTCGCTCGTCTATCGGATGGTTTCCGAGCGGCGCGCCGAGGGAAATTCCAATCACCGCAACGACCTGCTCGCCCTGCTGATGGCCGCGATGGACGAAGACGGCAGCCAGATGACGCCGCAGCAACTTCATGACGAGTCGATGACGCTGTTTCTCGCGGGCCACGAAACCACGGCGCAGATGCTCGCGTGGACGTGGTACGCGCTCAGCCAGAATCCGGCGGCGGAAGCGCGGCTGCACGAAGAATTGCACGGCGTGCTGGGCGCGCGACCGATGGAGGCCGCGGACTTTCCGCGCCTGCCCTACCTGCAAGCCGTGATGAATGAAGTCCTGCGGCTCTATCCGCCCGCGTACATCATGGCGCGCGAAGCGGTCGAGCCATGTGAGATTGGAGGCTACGAATTCCGGCCGGGATCGACCATCATTTTTTCGCAGTGGGTGATGCACCGCGATCCGCGCTTCTACGACGATCCCGAAACGTTTCGCCCCGAGCGGTGGCTGGAAGGCTTGCAAGACCGCCTGCCTCCCGGCGCGTATTTTCCGTTTGGAGACGGCCCGCGCCGCTGCATCGGCCAGGGATTCGCGCTGCTGGAAGCGGCGATCGTGATCGGAACGCTCGCGCAGAAATTCTGCTTCCGCCTCGTGCCCGGCCATCCGGTGGTGCCCGAGCCGCTCGTCACGCTGCGGCCCCGCCACGGCATCCAGATGACGCTCCACGCGCGGGCGTGATCCGTTGCGAGCCCGTAGGGGCGGGTTTCAAACCCGCCCCTACAACGCACCAAACTAGTGCACGAACTCGCCCGTCCCGCCCTTCGACCATGGATCGTATGTGAGGCAGTAACGAACACGATCCGGCATCGCCGGATGGTCGTAGAACAGGAAAATGTCCGCCGCGATCGGATCGGGATCGGCCAGGTCCACGTCACCCAGCACCTGAAACGCTTGCGCCGCGACTTGTCCCGAATCCGGCGTCAGCTCGTGCGTTACTTCGAGGCCGTATTGGTCCGCCTGATGTTCGAAATAGCGGCTGATCGCGTTCGTGAGTGGGTTCGCTATGAACGAGAAAATGGTGAACAGGACCAGCAGAGCCGGCAGGGCGGCCCAGTCATCCACGCCGCGCACTCCCCAACCTGCGCCTCGCTTGGCGAGCAGCCCGCCGATCGCCCGATAGCCGACATAGAACAAGACAAAGAAGACCACTGCGAGCAGAGCGAGATCCTTCGGAATGTGATGCAGGACATAGTGGCCCATCTCGTGGCCGGTCACGAAGACGATCTGCGGCGTCGTCATTTTCGCGATCGTGGTATCCCACACGACGATGCGCTTGGACGCGCCGTATCCGGTGACGTAGGCGTTGAGCGCCGTGGATTTCTCGGCCGCTCCCATCCAGAAAATCCGCTCGGGGGGAATGTTTTGGCCGGCGCGCTGCACGAGTTGTTCGAGCGAGGCCGTAAGCGCGGGATCCTTTTGCGAGAGCGGCGTGAACTTGTGAAACAGGGGATCGATGATCAGCGGTTGCAGGAAAACCAACAGGGCGATGATCGGCAGCGAGGCGAGCCAGAAATAGAACCACCAGCGCCGCGGGCTCTTTCGAATCGCTGCGTAGAGAATCATGATGAGGATCGTCCCGATGATGAGTGAGACGCATAGATTCTTCGTCCAATCCCACGTCCACGAGCCCCAGCCCTGAATGCTGATGCCGAATTTGCGGGATACCCACTGGTAGGCGATGTCGGTCGGTATGTTGAGAATCGCGAGCGTTGCCAGAATCACCGGGGCGAAGATCAAGGCCTGAACGAATCTTGAAGAGGATACCTTTTCAGCCCAGTCGCGATACTTCGGGCCGAGCCGCCATTTCAGGACCAGCAGAAGAATGACGACGGAATAGAAAAATACGCCGATCTGCCCCCAGAAAGCGATCTGCGCGAGGTGCCGCGCCTTTTGATAGCGCTCGGGAGAAAGCGTATAGGCCGTGACTTTCTGCGGCGCCTGTTCGGCGGGCGCCGCTGCCGGAGTCGTGGGAGGAGCCGGTTGCTGCTGCGCGCGCGCCAACGTGGGATTCGAACAGAGCGCGAGAGCCAGAACAAGGGCCGGAGCCGAAAGGACGAGCGGCAGCTTTTTCATATTCCCCCTATTGCCGGATCAGACGTTGCGCGGGAGTATCTCGTTAGCAAGGGGATACGTGCAAGCTTTTCTGACGATGCGATGAGCATCGTCCTCTGACAATTCGATAAGGATTGTCATCTCCGGTTTCAGGAGTCCGGTGGACTCCACCGGAGTCCCGACACCGGACCCGAGCGAGTCCGCCGCGGCGGACGACGAGGGACCTGCTTTTCCCTGCCTATCGCGCCCGCGCAGAACTCTGGCATAATGCGCCCATTATGACAGCCAGCACAGCAAGCCCGCTTCCCAGCGTCAATCGCCAATTTGTCCTCGCCGCGCGTCCCGTGGGGATGCCGAAGGAATCCGATTTCCGGCTCGCATCGGCGCCGATTCCCGCGCTCGCCAGCGGTCAGGTGCTTTTGCGCACGCTTTTTCTTTCTGTCGATCCCTACATGCGCGGCCGGATGAACGGCATTCGCACCTACGCCGATCCCGTGGACATCGGCCAGTTGATGGTTGGCGGCACGGTCGGCAAAGTGGTGCAGTCCCAGAATCCGGCATTCCACGTGGGGGATTCCGTTGCGGGCTACTGGGGCTGGCAGGAATACGCCGTCTCGGACGGCAAAGGCTTGCAGAAGCTCGACGCGAGCCTGGCTCCCATTTCGGCCGCGCTCGGCGTGCTCGGCATGCCGGGGATGACGGCCTATTTTGGCTTCCTCGACATTTGCCAGCCGAAGCCGGGCGAGACCGTGGTCGTCTCGGGCGCGGCGGGAGCGGTCGGCTCACTCGTCGGCCAGATCGCGAAGATCAAGGGATGCCGCGCCGTGGGAATCGCCGGCACCGACGACAAGGTCGCGTGGCTCACCGGCGAACTTGGCTTCGATGCCGCGTTCAACTACAAGACCACCGAAGACTACGTCGCCAAGCTGCGGGAACTTTGCCCCAAGGGCATCGACTGCTATTTCGACAACGTCGGCGGCGCCGTCACCGACGCGGTGCTGCCGGTGCTCAACGTCCGCGCGCGCATTTCCGTCTGCGGGCAGATTTCGCAGTACAACTCGGCGAAGCCCGAGCCGGGCGTGCGGCCCTACATCTTTCTGCTTAGCAAGCAGTCCCGAGCTGAGGGCTTCATCGTCTCCCAGTTCATGGACCGCTTCCCCGAAGGCGTCGCCCAGATGGCCCGATGGCTCAAGGAAGGCAAGCTGAAGCACCGCGAACAGATCGTCGAAGGCTTCGAGAACGCGCCTCGTGCCCTCATCGGCGTCCTTCAAGGCGACAACACAGGCAAAATGCTAGTGGCAATCCGATAAGGATTGCCACCCTGAGCGAGTCCGCCGCAGCGGATCAGCCGAAGGGTGGACGGGTGGCTCTGGCGTTTGGGTTTTTTCGGGTGCCCCATGCCCGGTTTGTGAGCGTGGGGCTTTTGCCTTCTCGCCAGCGAATGGTGGACAGGGTCTCAGCATCGAACTCCCGGCCTCCAGCGTCCAAAACAGGCACTGCGGCTCGCGCGCTTCGCCCCTGTCGTCTTATGGCGCAGCTGCCTGCTTCCCCTTTTGAGCGCTTCCGGCATGGCTGTGTATTCTGGCTTTCATCGAGTATAGTGCCACGTCCGCTGCGCCCAAAAGGGTGTCGAGTTTTTCGCCATCTATCGGATAGAGGGCAACGCCTACGCTGGCGGATAGCTTCGGTTTCCTGCCATCATTCGCGAGGCTCTCGCAGATGCGGTGAGTCACCAGTTTGGCCGACTCCCCGCCTGTCTCCGGCAGGACAAGTGCAAACTCGTCCCCGCCGAAACGCGCGGCAGTATCGATCTCCCGACAATTGATAGACAATATGTCAGCCAGGCGGCAAAGCGCCTGACTGCCGGTCAGATGGCCGTAGCGGTCGTTGATTTGTTTCAATCCGTCCAGGTCGAATAACAACAGTGCGAACTCTCGTCTCGTGCGCTCGGATCGCTTAATCTCGCTGTCGAGCACGCCTACCAGATGGCGGTAGTTGGCCAGACCGGTGAGGGGATCCTTGGTCGCCTGCTGACGGAGATGATCCTCCAACTCGCGTTGTTTGGTGACATCCTCGGCTATGACTTCGTAGCCGTCCATCTCGCTTTCGCTGCTGCTGACTTCCCGCGCGCTGAGCCGGACCTTCATGGCCGTGCCGTCCTTCCGCTTCCAGTCAATTTCTACGGGATCGGCCTGCCCTTCCACACCGGCGTGCCCCAACAATTGCGTCCGCTTGTGAGGATCACAGACGATGTCATTTACAAGGTTGACTGCCAGTAGTTCCGCTTTTGAGGTATAGCCAAGCATCGTCACCAGCGCCTGATTGACATCCAGAAACTTGCCTTCCACACTGCAGTGGCACATCCCGTAGACTAGGTTTCCTACTAAGGCGTGGTAATGTGCCTCCGAATGTCGCAAATCTTTTTCCGCGCGGTCGCGCTCCGCGCGCAAATTATTCTCACTGAGCGCTCGACGAACGGCCACCGGAAGGTGGCCGACGTGACCCATTTCAATACAATCGGCAGCGCCGTTCGTAATGAGCTCCGCCACGGTTTCTAGTGGCATTTGGTCGGCCACAAAGATGAGAGGGATGCGCTTCTCCATCTGGTACAGGAGTTCCAGAGCCGGCGTTCCCTGCCAGTTGGGAGCGGGGTGTTCGGCCAAAACAATGTCATAGAACCTTGATCTCAGGCGTTCGGCAAACTGCTCGGAGGTCATAACCACATCCGAGCTGACGTTGAAATTTGCATCGCCGAGTTCCCGCACGCAACGCTTTATATCCGCATCGTCGGCATGAACAAATAGGATGCGTAGGGGTCGCCCTCTGCTTACGGCCCCCTTCAGTCGAGGGAATAGCTCAGTTTGCTTGACGTGATCTCGCGAGATTGCAGGCATTTGGAGCTCCAGTCAGACCCCGGGAGCCAGCCCCTTTCACCTACTGGCCCCCGGTCCTGTTCATGCCATCCCATAGCTAAGCTATTTCACGGGATCACGCGCGTATGTTCAATACAGGACACTTTTCATCCACATGTTATCGCATACGACACGGCTCCGCAATGTGACGTAAGAGTTATCGCTGTGCAGAATTGAACAGACGCGTTCTCGCTCTCGGCGCAGCCTGACAAGTCCTGGGGGTCACTATGGCGGCCAAAACTCCAAAGATTCTCCTGATCGCTGCAAGTCCAATGGGCATGTCTTTCTTGGCGGCACGCTTGAAAAAGTGGGCGTGCGAGATCCATTTTGCATCGTCTTGCAAAGAGGCGAATGCGTTCGTTGGCAACCAGCGATTCGACCTGGTGCTGAGCGAATTTAGATTGTGGGACGGCAGTCCCTATCCGTTGGCGGCTTCACTTATCGGGTCAAGTACGACTTTGGTTTATTCTTATCCGGTGGAAACTGGTTGCTGGTGGTTGCCAGCTGTCAAGAATGGCCAATCATGCTGGGGCTCTCTGGCGATGCGGCCCAGTGAGTTCATCGGCTTCCTCGACGAAATCCTTAACGAGATAAGGTCGCGTCAGACTGCGAGTTCGGATGAAGTCAGCGAGAGATTGTTCAAAGTGATGGCGAAATAAATCGTTGGACGTGTCGTATACGTTAACGCATGGAAGTATTCAATCCCTGCAAACGGAGAAGGGCAGGACTAGATGCAAAGCCGATTCCGTGTGAGATGCCTCTCGCAAGTCATTGATTTTCAAAGGAGATTGCGTATCCAGTACCGTGGCGACCCCAGAGAGTTTAGGCACTCGCAGAATGCCCGCTCAGTTCACCGAGCATGAGAGTTCGTCGATTGCTGCTTGAGGAAGGCCGTGGTAACCTCCGTGATACCTAGGGGCGTTCACGCGAGTTCTTAGCGCGGAGGTGGCCTATGCCGCCAAGAGGAAGTTCGTCCTTCGATCTGCATACGTTTCTTGCCAGAGTCGCCTCGTCATCTACCGCTTTAGAGTACCGTAAGGGGCAAACCGTCTACTCACAAGGGGACCCCGCCAAAACTGTCTTCTATATTCAGAAGGGTGAGGTGAAGCTCTCGGTCTTGTCCGAACGCGGCAAGGAAGCGGTCATCGCAATTCTGGACGCGGATAGCTTCTTTGGCGAAGGATGCCTGGCAGGTCAGCATGTGCGCATGGCGACTGCGACCGCGATGGGACCCAGCACCATGCTTTCGATTGGACAGAAAGAGATGGTGCGCATTCTCCACGACCAGCACACGTTTTCTGACTTCTTCATACGACATGTGCTTTTGCGCAACATTCGGATTGAAGCGGACTTGGTGGATCAACTTTTCAACTCAAGCGAGAAACGGCTGGCCCGTGCGCTTTTGTTGATCGCACACTATGGCAATCAGGGTGAGCCCAAAGCTGATATCCCCAAGGTCAGCCAGGAAACGCTGGCTGAAATGATCGGAACAACCCGTGCACGAGTCAGTTTTTTCATGAACAAGTTCAGGAAATTGGGCCTCATTGAATACAACGGGGGATTGCGGGTTCACAATTCTCTTCTCGGTATGGTCCTGCACGAGTAGCACCCTTCTTAGCCGATGCGGGGGTTGAGCTGTATTTTGACCTCACCGGATCATCGGTGAACTCCAAGTCCACCGGAGACGTACAGTTGCCTTTTTGGATGCCCCGGCGGACGCGATTTGCCGCGGACTGCCTGACGCGACTACTATGGACAGGTGAATCGTAGCCGACCGGGGAGAAGTACGATGAGAATCGCACGATGGGCACTCATGATTCTGCTGGTATCGCCGCTGGGCGCCGCGTCGGCGCACGCGCAGCAACAGACTTCCTCTTCGCCGGATCAACAGCAGACTGATCCGCTCGCCGCGGCCGCGCGCCGCGCGCAAGAAAAAAAGAAGGATCAGCCCAAGCCCGCCAAGGTCTGGGACAACGACAACATCCAGAGCACGCCGGGCAACGTCAACGTGGTGGGGCAGACTGCGGCGCCCGGTGAAAATGCGGAGAATCCGCCCGTCGCGGAGCAGCAGAGCGCCACCCCCGCAACGCCCGAAGAGAAAGCCGCCCTCGAAGGCGAGGTCTCCTCGACGAAGGCGCAGCTCGAGAGCATGAAAACCGACCTCGACATTCTCCAGCGCAAGTACGCGCTCGACCAGCAGACCTACTACGGCAAGACCGGCTACGCCTCCGACAAAGCCGGCGCCGCCGCGCTCGCGGACGAAAAGAGCCAGATCGACGCCAAGCAAGCGGAATTGGCCGACGCACAGAAGAAGCTCGACGACATGCAAGCTAAGCTGGGCGAGCCGAAAAAGGAGAGCGCGCCCCCCGCGCAGTAGTTCTTCACCCCGAAAATTTGCCTTTTGGCCCTCTCCGCACCCTCCGGCAAGCGCACCCCTACTAATTGTGTATATTTCCCTTGACACACTAGACGCCACGGCGCACAATCTCGCCTGTTTTACGGGGCGTTTCTCACTCTTTCTTTTTCTGCGAGGCTACAGGATGCAATATCTGCCCGGTTGGACGGTGCAGTGTTTGACTCCGGAGTGTCCCGCGCGAGGTCACTGGCTGCGCGTGGAGGGTCTGCCGCAGGAGATTTGCAGCAACTGCGGCGCGCCGCTTCACAACGTGCCGCCGCCCCTCGCGCCGCGCTTTCGGATGCGGCCCCGGCCGCTCGCGAGTTATCGCCCGGCCCGGCGTCCGCGCTGAAGCTGCCAAGCGGCGATTCGCGGCCCCAGCTCCGCGATTTGCCCGGCTGAAGGCGGCGAGCACGTCCCTCCCCGTGTGTCGAGGCCGGCCAAGTCCCCGGCGAGGCCTCTTCGAGGACGTGACGACAGAGAAGGCCCGAAGCGCTCCCGATGATCTCGGGGCGATTCGGGCCTTCTCCTTTGCTCGCAACTCCCACACCGCCTGTCATCCCGAGCGGAGTCCCGCGCGTTCTCGTTTTTCGCCTCCCGGTTTGAGGGGCGCGGGACGCAGTCGAGGGATCTCTCTTCAGCTTGCGAGAATGCTCGAAGCGAGCAATGCCACAAGGGTCTTGGTGCGGTACACCGGATGCAGAAAGGGGGAGCGGCCGGTGGGGGGACCGGCCGCTCAGGGCATGGGGGTGATGGAGGTGCAACCCGGAGCTTGCGCCCCGGATCCATTGCCAGTCTGCCGGGAGCGAGTGCCAGCGTCGATGGCCCAAGGGTTCATTTCGGCTCGGTACGAAAGTACCGCCTTCGCCATTCGCGCCCTCTTCGCCCTCGGCCGCATCAAGGCAATCGTGGCGGCGCAGGCGGCGAATGTACTACGATAGCCGCCCGCCGATGAGCGAAGCCACTCCTCTGAAACCCAGCAATCCCACGAGCGACATGCTATGGGGATTCTGGTATCCCGCGCTGCGGAGCGCCGAATTGCGCGGGCGCAAGCTCGCGCGCGCGACGCTGCTCGAAGTTCCTCTCGTGCTCGGGCGCGACGCCGCCGGAAAGCCTTTCGCGCTGCGCGACATCTGCCCGCACCGGGCGTTTCCTCTTTCGTTCGGCCGCTTCGACGGCCAATCGGTCGAGTGCGCCTACCACGGCTGGCAATTCGACGCGCACACCGGCCAGTGCCGCCACATCCCTTCGCTCACGGCGGATTCGAAGCTCAAGTGCGAACGAATCTCCGCCGGCAGCTTTCCCTGCGAGGAGCGCGACGGCTACATCTGGGCGTTCATGACGAATCCAGAAGGCCGCGCGGCAAATCTGTCTGACGCCGCGCCTCCGCCTCCTCCGCCCGAGCTGCCTCCCCCGCCGGCGCTGACAACGTTCAGCCCGCGCTACACGATCGCGCATCTCCGGGCCGATCTGCCTTGCAGCGTGGACCACGGCATCATCGGACTGATGGACCCCGCGCATGGTCCTTTCGTGCACCAGGCGTGGTGGTGGCGCTCCCGGCGCAGCATCCGCGGCAAAGCCAAGCAGTTCGAGCCGATCCCCAACGGCTTCCGCATGAGCCCGCACGCGCCCTCGGCCAATAGCGCGCCCTACAGACTCCTGAAGCTCATCACTGGCGAGCCCGCCACCACCACGATCGATTTCGTCCTGCCGAACCAGCGCTTCGAGCAGATCCGCGCGGGCCGCTACTGGCTCTCGAGCCGCACCACCGTCACGCCCGTGCGCCGCGATCTCTGCCGGCTGGATTTCGTCGCCGCGTGGAACATTCTTCCGTGGTTCCCGGTCGTCTCGTTCATCATTCGCGTGCTGGGGCCGCGCTTCATCCGGCAGGATACGGAAGTGATCGAAAAGCAGGCGCTCGGCTTGAAGCACGAAGACCGCATGATGCTGGTGGACGACGCCGACCGCCAGGCGCGCTGGTATTTCGAGCTGAAGGCCGCGCACCTCGAATCGCAGCGCACCGGACAGCCGATGCGCCACCCGGTTTCCGGCCCCGTCACCCTCCGCTGGCGCTCCTAGCCCACTCACAAAGAGCTTGTCATCCCGAGCGAGTCCGCCCGCTTTCGGCGGACGACGAAGGATCTGCTTTTTCTCAGTCTTCGCTTTCTCTTGCCCTGCACCAATCTTGTCCTTGCGTCCAGTTGTTGCCGTTGCCGCCGCGCGCGATAGTTGTATAGCCGGTTTCGGCGTCTTTTTCTCGGGGGTTCATCGGGAGGATTGCCGTGTCTCGGTCATTTCTTTTCTTCATCGCACTCGCATCGGCTCTGCCTGCTTTTGCTTCGGATGTCGGCAGCGTGAAATGCATCGGAAATCAGGACCGCGTGTGGGTGTTCGACTCGCTTTCCAGTTTCGACGTGGAAGCGAAGCTGCGATGCGGCGAGACAGTCGAGATCGTCTCGCGCGTGAAGGGCTTCGTGCGGATTCGCACCGCCAATGGCGTCGATGGCTACGTGCCGGAAAGCGCGTTCCCGGACTTGCCTCCGCTGGAAGATAAGGACAAGACGCCCGCCGAGGCGGTTTCGCGTCCTGCGGCGAGCACCAGCCCGGTTGCCGCCGCGCAGCCCGCTCCACCTACGGCGACTGTCGCGAACAAAGTGAGCGTTCCGCCGACCAGCGCGACCGTGGTGCCAACATCGTCGAGTTCCTACGGTGCCGGACCGGCGCCGATCTCCGCTGTCGTCCCCGCGAAAGCGTCCGTTACGCCCGTCGCCGCGATGATCGAGCCGAAGGCCACGAGCGTCGCGCCGTCGCGTGATCTCGCGGATCCGCCGCCTTCCGCTCGTCTCGCTGAATCAGAGGACTACCCTCTGGCGCAGCCGGAAAACGAAAGCGCCGATCCGAGCTGCCGCGTATTTTTCTCGGCATACGGACTCGCTCCGGCTCAGTACAAGTGGCTCGTGGACAATCGCCGGAAGCAATACTCGAGCATCTGCCCCGCACCCGACGTGGCGCGTGTGGATTACGTAATCCTCTTCGCGCACGATTCGGATTCCTATCTCTCCGCGATGCCCGCGCCCGTTCACACGGACCGCAACGGATTCTCCGATTTCAGTCCGATCACGACGATGGATACGGCGCTGATGTCCGCGTCGGAGCTCGAAAAAGCGCGGTACGAGTTCGTCTGGGTATTCCGGATGAAGCGCGGATCATTCGATCCGGGAAAATTTTCGCCGAGACGCCGCCCTCAGTTCTCGACCGACGCGAAGGGGTCGCACGCACCGGCGAAAGCGGTCGAGGACGCCTTCCATTTCATCGAGGAGCAAAGCCCGGATCGCTAGCGGCCGGGTGATCGAGATTTCACCCTAGCGAAGGTTGTTGAGCTGGAATGTTGTTTCCACCTGCTGCCCGTCGGGCGTATCCACCTCGACGGTGGTGAATCCGCCGGCGTCGATCTTCTTCACGTTGTACTCCACGTCGATCGTCGCCCCGATGTATCCGCTGATTGTGTCTTCGCTGTAGATCGGCTGGCCGTGGACCGATAGCGGCGGAATTTCGGCGTCCTGTTTCAGGTGGATTTTGAAATCGCGCCAGAAATCGCCGAGAGTGACGGCTGTATCGTCCGGCTTGGGATAGGTCGGCGTGAAGTAGATCTCCACGTGCACGCGAAACTTGCCCGGCTTGCCGAGATAGTCCTGCTCGGCCTCCTGGGCGAAATAGTTCATCGGCGCCTGCGCGATCGCGTCCACAACGCAAACGAAAGGCGTCTCGACTTCGATCAGCGCCACGTCGGCTCCGCTCTTCGGCACCGGCAGATTGTGCCGGTACTTCTCGAAGAACGCCTGCCTCTTGTCCGAGTTCGCTGTGCCGAGGAAATAGGCTTCGCGGATCGCTTCGGATGAAAGCGGATAGTCGAATGCGACCAGCGGCTGAGCGGCGGTCGCCGCCAAAAGAAGAATCGAGAGCGCCAAACGGCCGGATGCTTTCATGGCGGCCTCCGAGTGCTGTTCAGTTCGATGCAATCCGGTCACTGCCCGTTACCAGCGAGGATTTCGACTGAACCTCGATGCATCCGACCGTCGCACTTGTAGTATCGGCCGTCATCGTCGTACACCACAGAATACCGTCCAGAGGTTGCCTCGTGTGCCGGGTTCCACTGTGACGAAATCCCTATTCGCTCCAGCCGAGCCCGGAACTCCAATACATCCGGTCCGTCAGGTGAACCCGGCTTCGGAATGCCGTATCCGTCGATCGGATGCTCTGGGAAGTACTGCCACTGGCGCTTGGCGCTGAGCAGTTGGAGGCGTCCGTCTAGCTGGATCGTGGTCGGCCTGCCGCCAACAGCTGCCACTACACGGATCTTGTCGAAGGGCAGGTGAATTTGGTGTTCCGATGAACTCTCTTGAAGGAGTACCTCCTCAGGGCCGACTTCCCGGATGTTGTAAAGTGCACGACTCTGCGTCTGTGGAAATACAGGCGCTACAAGCACTGGTTTACCGCCTGCCAGCAACTCACGAAGGGTAGTTTCCTTACGCTTCGAAACAGGTCTCTCAGCCGGTTCGCTCAATGCCCGCCAGAGTTCGTTTTCGAGAGCGAGCCGAAGCGCAGACTCGAAATCGAGGGAACCTTGGAAAGATCCATACTTGGCGTCCGCCTGAGAAATGAATTGACTCACATCTTGGGACAATGACTCTGACTTCCTTATCAAGACCAAAACGCGTTTACCATTGGCCTTGGCTTCAAGGAATTCGTTTCGGACTGGCTTGGTGATTTCTTGACCTAGCAAGACAACTAGAATCGAGCAGTCGCGAACCTTTTGCAGATACCCTTCTTCCAGCGGCGCTCCCGAAGCGCCTTCTTGCTCGAACACCCATGCTTCAAGGAACGGGTAGCTCTCAATTACGATTTTCGCGATTCTCCGCTCCTCTCGAAATTCGGAGATCGCAGAGGAAACGAAGACGAGCGATTTCATTTTTCCTCGCTAGTCGCAAAAGCGACCGATGTGTTTTCTGCTCAATTGGCGACGCCCATGAGGAACGGATAGTGTTCCGCAGCGCCCATGAAGAAGAGCATCGGCAGCGACATCCAGAATCCGGTGCGCGACGCGAGAAATGCCCAGCGCGCCAGCCGCGCGGCCTCGGGAGGCATCGGCGCGCCCTGCTCCGCGCTCGCGCGCGTCCAGGCGATCAGTGTTTTCTGCGCGCGCCACACGACGCCCCACGTGTTCAGCAGCATCAGCAGCCCCAATCCGCCGCCGATGCTGATGGCGAGATGCGCATTCGATGATTGGGCGTTCGCGTTCACCACGAGCGCGGCCCACGACGCGGCGGCCGTCACCGCGGCGATCGAAATCGCGCGCAACCATGGATTATCCAGAATCCCCTTGCCCGGCAATTGCAGCGGATAGATCAGCGCGTACGCCACGAGCCACACGAGCAGCGATTCGCCCATCCATCGAAACGCAAGCGCGGGATCGCCCGCGTTGCGCGCGTCGGCTGCCAAAAGCTGCCAGAAATAACGTTCGCCGGCCACCACCGTGACGAGCGCCGACCAGCGAAACCACCACATCGCGCGCGACATGAGCGCCGGAAATACTTTCATCCGCACGGGCGCGTCGAGTTGCTTCATCGTGGGCGTGGCGACGAGGTTGAAAAAATAAAGCAGTCCGATCCAGATGATGCCCGAGACGAAATGCATCCAGCGGAGCGCGATCTGTTCGTTCGCCACCGCGCCCTGCGGAAAGCTGACGTGCGGCTCGATGGCGTGAATCGCGAACGCGGCGAACGAGGGGAGCATGCGAAAACCTCCAGCGCTGTGCCGCATACTATCCCAATTTGTGGCAACGCGTGTTGTAGACTTCCACCTTCGGGCGGCCAAGAATTAGGATCGCGTGAAACAGAGCGCTGAGCGGGGAAACGCAAGTGGGGAAGATCTACGCAGGCACTTCGGGATGGGCGTATGCGAGCTGGAAGCCGGAGTTCTATCCGGCGAAGCTCGCCTCCGCGAAATTTCTCGCCCACTACGCGACGCGCCTCAACTCCGTCGAAGTGAATTACACGTTTCGCAGCCAGGTCACCGAAAAACTGCTCATGGGCTGGATCGCAGCCACGCCCGCGGACTTCAAGTTTGCCGCCAAAGCGCACCAGTCGATCACGCACATCAAGCGCCTGCGCGGGGCATCCGAGCTGACCTCGAAGTTCCTCGCGTCGCTCGACGCGTTGCGCGAAGCGGGCAAGCTTGGTCCCGTGCTGTTTCAATTGCCTCCGAATTTCAAGTGCGACCTCACGCGCCTCGAAGAGTTCCTGGAACAACTGCCGCGAGACACGCGTGCCGCAATCGAATTCCGCCACTCTTCCTGGTTCACGGACGATGTGTATGAAAGGCTGGGCCGCGCGAACGTCGCCCTGTGCCAGGCTGAAAGCGAAAAGATCGAGACGCCTGACGTGGCGACCGCCGACTTCACGTACTTCCGCTTACGAAAGGAGAAGTATTCACCTCGCGTCCGTAAAGCAATTGCCGCGAAGGTTGCGGATGCAGCGCAGCGCGGCGACGTCTTCGTTTACTTCAAGCACGAAGACACCCCCGAAGGCGCCCTTTACGCAGAACGCCTGCTCGCAGATAGCAAAGGTAGATAGACAATGGCCGATCTAGAGAATGGTGCCCAAGAGAGGACTCGAACCTCCACTCCCTTGCGAGAACTAGCTCCTGAAGCTAGCGCGTCTGCCAATTCCGCCACTTGGGCACATCGCGGGTAAAACGAGGCAAAACCATCTTGCCGCGCCGCCCGTGGTTTGTCAACGAAGCACGCCCGCGCGAAGTACCATTGACCCGCGCCCCAGCCGCACCTACAGTATTTTTGTTGGGATCGCGGAAAACGAGGAGGGCATCCCCATGGCAACTGCCCGCGCGATGCTGGAGCGCCGCCGTTCGAGCCGAGTCCGGATCCGCATCCCCGTGAAAGTGCTCCGCCGCGAACCCGGCGGCGAACTGCGCGACGCGCCCGCCGAGGTCCTCTCCGTCAGCCGCACCGGAGCGCTGCTCCGCTTGCCGTTCCTGCCGGACCTGGGTTCCCGCATCGAAATCCTGAACGGCGCATCGCACGAGGTGCGCGAGTTCCGCGTCGTCTGCGTGCGGGACCGCAAGGAGCATGGCCCCTTCGATCTGGGCGTTGAAATCCTCTACCCCGCGCGCAATTTCTGGGGCGTCCAGTTCCCCGACGAGCTCCGCCCGGCTTGACACCCCTTTGCCGCCTGTAGTGCTATAATCCCCGCAAAATCGACCCAAGGGGCCCGCACGGGCCGGTCACCATCCGGCGCAGTCCCCACGACCCGCGGGCAGGGGAGGTAGCTATGGGAACGCTTCAGATGATGCTTTTGACCTGGGGTGTAATTACCGCTGTACTGATCTGCGTGATGATCTATCGCAGCACTCTCGAAACCCGCGAGGAAGACCAGATCTTCCTCGACGCTGCCGGCGAAAGAATGGCCAGCGAGCAGCGCGCGATCGTGGCGCGGATCGAGAGGCTGGGCCGCCCGATCGCGGCGCTGATGGTCGTTTCAGGCGTGTTGCTCGCGGTGATTGCCGGGCTATGGCTCTATCAGGGCTTTCAGAACTTCTGATCGCCGCGTGGTCCGGCCCTAAGGTTTCGGCTGAGCGCTTGCGGGCGGGTTCGCCGCAGGCGCCTGCTGTGCAGGCGCGCTCGCCGAAGTCACCTCCGACGTGTGGTTGTGCACGATCAGCCAGTTCCCGCCGATCTTGTTGAACACCAGCGTAGTCTGACCCCGCCTTGAGTAGGGCTGCCCGTTGAACATGGCATCGAACCGCCACTGGTACGACGCCCAAGCGACATCCCCGCGCGTGAAAATGAGCGTGTTCCGCCGGTTCAGCTGCATTGCCTGAAACGCCGCGCGCTCGCGCTGATAGAGCGGGACGTAATTCTGCCAGCCCACGACGGGGGGTTCGTACGCGCCGCTCACGAAGACGACGTTGTCGGAATAATACTGATGCATCATTTCGGCGTCGCCCAGCTGAAAGCCCGCCAGCATTTCTCCGATGTCATGATCGATCTGTTCCACGTCGGGCAGGGCCGGCATGGGGACCTGGCCGGACTGATCCGCATCCTTATTTTTCCCCTTCTTTTGTTTCTGCCCGGCCGAGGCGTCGAGCGAAACCGCGAAAACCAAAGCGGCAGCCAGGAAATAGACGAAGCCGCGCACCCAACTGAATCCCCCAGTCCTTTTCGTCATTCGCTAGACCCTCCTCTTACTGCCTCGGTGCAGCATGCCGCGTCTGGCTCAACAGGTTGACAAACAGCCGGTACGCGCCCGGCACTCCATCGGGAAGCTCGCGGAAAAATGACAGCCCCGTGTAGATATATACGCCCTTCCCGTCGCGCGCGTACACCAGACCGCCCGTCGCTTCCGGCTCGCCCGGATCGGTCAGCCCGAGCACGGGTTGATAGCGCGGGTCCCACGTGCTCCAGAAATAGAGGCCGCGCTCCTGGTTCCAGCCTTCGAAATCGGCGAGTGTGATCTTGTTCGGCGAATTCAGCAGCGGATTATCCGGCGCGAGAAACCGCACCGGAGAATTTTGATCCGTCACGCGCACCGCCTGGTCCGCCATTTTCGCCGGGAATGGAGCGGGCAGCAATTTATTCCAGGCGAAGTCGCGCTCGTATTGCACTAACAGCGTTCCGCCGTTCTTCACGTAGTCGAGCAGCCGCGCATTCGAGCGCGGCAGATCGGGACGCAGTTCGTAGGCGCGGATGCCGGCGACGATCGCGTCGTAGCGTGATAGATCGCCGAACGCGAGCGCCACTTCATCGAGCAGGTCCACCTGGCTGCCGATTTGCCGCAGCGTCTCCGGCAGCGGATCGTTATCGCCGGCTATATATCCGATGTGCAATCCCGCCGGCACGGTGAGATCGAGCACGTGAACGGTCGCGTCGGCCGGTCGGCTCCAATCGCGCGTCGGTAGCGTGGGAATCGGCTCGAGCGACGTGCGGAAGGCTTCATCGCCGAGTCGCGCGTAGGGACGAAGCGGGTAAGGTCCCGGCGTAATCTTCGCGGGGGGCGTCACCACGTAGCGGATGAGCTGGTCGCCCGCCTCCGAGAAATTGAGCGGAGAAATCGGCTGCACCTTCCATCCTTCCGGCGCGTCGAGTCCGACGGCCACGGTCGCCGTCTTCGTCCCGTGATAGCGCACGCGCGCCAGCAGCTCCACGGGCGCTGCGGCCCGCTTCGCCGGCACCATTACCTGCGACGGCTCAACCGTCAGCGTCACCGCCGGAACGAGTTCGAGCTGATACGTTTCGATGCCCGTCGTCTTGGCCATGGCCGATTCGACCGGCTTCTCGATTGTGAACTCGTAATCTCCCACCGCGACGCGTAGCGCCAGCTTCACGAGCGGCGGCGGAAACGGTAGGACCGCATCCCCGGGCGAACTCGGCGGCTTCGCTCCGGCGGGAATTGCGACGTGGAAACGATAGCTCGCGGCGCCGGCCTTCGCGTCATCGAGCGTCGCAGTCCATCCTTCCGGCAGCAGCAAGCTCGACTGATTCACCGTCCACTTCACCGGCACAGCGGGCTGATCGAGAAAATTGACGCTGACCGAAAAATTCTCACCAGCCACCAGCTCGTGCCGGTCCGCCTGCGTATCGATCGGCAGCGCGATGTCGTCCGCGAGCGCGGCATCGATCCTGGCGCGCACGCCATCAAGCTCCCAGAGCGCGGCTTTGGCTTCGTCGCCGCCCGTGCTCGAAATCTTCTCGCGCACCGCCGCGATGTCCGTGCCAGCCTCGGCGAGGGATTTCGCTGCCGCTGCGCGGTGCAGCGCCAGGGTCGATTTCGCAGCTGCAGCAAGCGCATCGTCCGCGGACGCGAGCGCCGGCGCCATCACACTTTGGTAAGCCGGGAAGCTCTGCGCGAGCGCCGCGATCGGCTCGGCCAGAAGCTTTGCATCGAATCCGGCGACCGCATCCTGCCCGCGCTCGACCACCAGAGAAGGCGGACGGCGAAAAAACGGGTTGCCGAAAAGCGATGGCGTCCCTTGCGAGCGGTGCTGCTCGTGGCCCTCCATTCCCATTTGCACGTAGCTCTTGCCCCACAGCGGAGAAACATCGTTCACCGGCAACTGCACCGCGCCGGCGCTCGTTTGAGGCGGCGCCGGGCCAAAGCCGAAACCGCCGGGCCGGAGTTCGAGCGTCACCTTCCACGCTGGCAGCCCTTCGGCAATCTGCTCTGGAAACTTTGTCGGATCGGCCGCGGCTACGACGGCTTGCGGCGTGTAGATTCCGCTCGCCTGATGCTGCCCATGGCCGAACCGCACGCCGCCCCATCCGTTGATCACCACTTGCGGCCGGTACGTGCGAATCACGCGCACCATGTCCTCGAGCGGAATCCGGTCGCCCCAGATTTTCATGGTGCGCTCGGGGCTTTTCGAGAATCCCGTGTCCACGGCGCGCGTGAAAAATTGATGCACGCCGTAGTGCTCGTCCGCCGCCAGCAGTTCGGTGGTACGAATTACTCCGAGCGGAGCGTCCTGCTCCGGGCCGATGGCGTTCTGCCCGCCCTGGCCGCGGGTGATTGTCAGCAGCCCCACATCCGCTCCAAGGCCCCGCGAGAGATACGCGAGCAGGCTCGCCGTTTCGTCATCCGGATGCGCGGTGATGAAGAGAATGCGCGTCGCGACGCGCGACTTGTTGATCGCCTCGACTGTTTCCGGCAAAGATTGCGCCGATGCGCGCGCAACCGGCAGCAATGCCGCCACTGCCGCCAAAAGCGCCGCGAGCACGATCAAATTCCATCTTTGGGTTGTGCGTTTCACTGAAAAATCTCCTCAAACGGCCATTGGCGCTGCCATCGCGCGCGCACCAAATATACAAGAATTCCGGCCGTTGCCGCTGCCAGCGACCACAGCATCGGCTTCGTGCCGGTCGATTTGAAGATCCATATCCAGCCCGCAATCGCAACCACGACCGGGACCGGATACAGCCACATGCGAAACGGCCGCCGCCCGCTTCCCCAGCGCCGCCGCAGCAGAACCAGCCCCACCCCCTGGCCGACGAATTGGATGATGCAGCGCATCGCCAGGATGGCGCGGATCACCGAGAAAAGACTGAAGAGCAGGCTGAAAACAATCGCCGCTGCTCCCACGGCCACGAGCGAAATATGCGGAAAGCGTTTCGTGGGATGCACGCGCGCGAAGGCCGCGAAAAAGTTTCCGTCGAGCGCCGCGGCGTATGGCACGCGCGAATATCCGAGCATCGCGGCGAACACCGAACCCAGCGCCGTCACCAGGATGAGCGCGGTCGCGAGGGTCGCCCACTGGCTCCCGTACACGCGCTCAATAAATGTGCTCGCGATGAAGCTCGATTGCCCGGCTTCTCTCCACGGAATCACGCCCAGGATGCTCACCTGCATCGCCAGATACAGAGCCGTGATCCCGAGAATGGAAATGAAGATCGCGCGCGGAATATTTTTTTCGGGACTCTTCATCTCGCCGCCGAGATTGCACACGTTGTAGTAGCCGAGGTAGCTGTAGATCGTCTGCACCGTCCCGTGACCGAGCGCCCCGAAGAGCAGCCACGAAATATTCCAGTTCTGGCCTGAAAAATCGAACGCGCGGTGCGCATCGAAGTGCCTCGCGCCGCCCCAGATGATCCACAGGATCGTTCCGATCACGATCACGCTGAAGACAATCGAGATTCGCCCGATCTCCGCGATCCGCCGGTAAAGCAGCACCACGACCAGGACGATCACGGCTCCCGCGATCACATTGTTGCCATGCGTCCCCAGCTCCGCGAACGCGCCCGCCAGGCGGCTCGATTTCTCCACCAGGTAACGCGAGTACGTCGCAAATCCGAGAGCTCCCGAAGCGATGCTGAGCGGCCCCTGAAAAAGCGTCTGCCAGATGAATAGGAACGACATCAAGCGTCCCCAGCGCTCCGGCCCGTACGCCTCGCGCAGATAGACGTAGCTGCCTCCAGCCTGCGGCATCGCCGCGCCCAGCTCCGCCCAGATGCAGCCGTCCAGAACGGCCAGCGCCGCTCCCGCCGCCCATGCGAGCAGGCTTCCCGGCCCGCCCATCGCCTGAATCACGAACGGAATCACGACGAACGGCCCGATTCCGACCATGAACGTCATGTTGAGCGACGTCGCTTCGATCAGACCCAGCCCGCGTTCGAGTTTTTCCGGTTCGCTCACCGCATTTCCTGCCGCCAAGGCAGGCAGAGCATAGCAAGAAACCGCGCGCCGCCCCCCGAAAACTCCGTGGAACTGCGCTAACATAAACGCCGAGACTGGACGCCGTCTCATAGATGGCTCACCTGGAAGGGCGGGGCTTCAGCCCCGCCGTGTGCGCCCCAAACAAAAGGGCTTTGGCCCCTGAAGCCAGGTTCACTTGTCCTGTGGCACAACCACTCCTTGCTATGTTCTGATGGACCTACATATGCGCCGCGGCACTTTTCTCATTGGCGTCATCTGTTTCCTGATCGCGGGAGTATTTGCAGTTCCCGCTCGCGCCGGCGGCATCACGCTCTCGCCCCAGGCCGCGCAGGCGCTCGACCAAATCTACGGCGGCGATCCGGATGCGGCGATCCCCATTGCGCGCGCAATCGAACAGGCGCAGCCGGAAAGCCCGGTCGGCTACTTGCTCGAAGGCGAGGCCGAGTGGTGGAAGACCTACTGCGCCGCATGCGAGATCAAATGGGGCCAGCTCGACGCCTGGAAGCGCGCGAAGAAGCCCGAAGACGACGCCTATCTTGCGCTGGCAGACAAAGCGATCGCGCTGGCCCGCGCGCAGCTCGAAAAATCTGACACCGCCGACATGCACCTATATGCCGCTCTAGGCTTCGGACTCAAGGCTCGCCTCTACAGCCTGCGCGAGGAGCGGCGCAACACCGCCCGCGCGGGCGTCGCGGCGCGTGGGGAATGTCTCCGCGCCTTGCAGCTCGATCCCGATATGGCCGATGCAACGGCCGGCGTCGGTCTCTACAACTACTATGTGGACACGCTCTCGGCGATCGCGAAGGTGCTGCGTTTCTTCATGGGCATTCCCGGAGGCAGCAAACAGGAGGGCATCCGCCAGATGAAGATCGGAGCGGAGCGCGGCGTGTTTTTGGCGGTCGATACGCGGTTTTATCTCGCGAGGAATCTGCGCACGTTCGATCAGCGCTACGAGGATGCGCTGTCGGTCACCGAGCCGCTCGTCGCGCGCTATCCCCGCAATCCAATCTTTCAGCTTCTCGCGGGCAATCTGAACGCGGAGCTAGGCCGCAACGCGAAAGCTGCGGAATATTTTCATGTGGCGCTCGGTTCATCCGATCCCGACCCGGAATGCGCCGCGCGCGTCCGCGACCTTGCGAATTCCTTCCTCGGCTCGCTGCATTAAACCTTGCAGTTTCGTGAGTTGCCTCCGCTGTCCGCGATCGAAAATCTCAATCGAAAGCATGAAGCAAAGGGGCGGAGCTCTTGTATGCTACAGGCGTTCCGTTGAGCATTTGGCGGACCGGACTGTTTCCCTTGAGGCAGCTATGAGCGTTCCGAGCCTTCCGATGAGCCTTCGTGGCATGCATCTTCTTGATACACCCGTCTTCAACAAAGGCACCGCTTTCACCGACGAAGAGCGGTCCGCGTTCGGCCTTCATGGCTTGTTGCCACCGCAGATCGAATCGCTGGACGAGCAGGCGTCACGCGCGTATGAAGCGTATCGCCGCAAAACGGACGATCTCGAACGTCACATCTATCTGCGTGCGCTGCAGGACAGGAATGAAATCCTGTTTTACAAACTGCTGAGCGCCCATATCGAAGAAATGATGCCCATCGTCTACACGCCGGTGGTTGCTCTGGGCTGCCAGCAATTCAGCAGCATTTACCGCCGCCCGCGCGGCCTTTTCGTCTCCTACCCGCTTCGCGACTCGATTCCCAGCCTCTTGCGGAACCGGCCGTACCCGGATGTCGACGTCATTGTGGTGACGGACGGCGAGCGCATCCTGGGAATCGGCGATCAAGGCGTGGGAGGCATGGGGATACCCATCGGCAAGCTTTCTCTCTATTCGTTGATTGGCGGCATTCACCCGGCCCGAACCTTGCCGGTGGTGCTTGACGTGGGAACGAACAACGAGGACCGATTGAAAGCCCCAGAGTATCTCGGTTGGCGGCACGAGCGTATCACCGGCGATGCCTACTACGAATTCGTCGACCTCTTCGTTCAGGCCGTGAAGCAGGAATTGCCTCGGACCTGCCTTCAGTGGGAGGACTTCGCCAATCCCCACGCCCGGCCCCTCCTCGACCGGTACCGCGATCAATTGCTGACCTTCAATGACGACATTCAGGGGACAGCGACGGTCGTTTTCGGCGCACTCACAGGGGCGATCAAAGTATCTGGCAGAAGCTTGAAGGACCAGCAGATCGTCTTCTACGGAGCGGGTGCCGCAGGCATTGGCGTCGCGGATTATTTGCGCATGGCGCTTGTGGACAGCGGCCTCTCTGAGGAAGAAGCCAGGAGACGTTTCTGGATCGTCAACCGGGGCGGTATCCTGCACGCGGATCGAACCGACCTGGCGCCCGAGCAACGCGTCTACGCCCAGCCAGTGGAACGCTTCGCGCAATGGCAGCGGCCTTCGTCTGGCGCCATTGATCTCGATACGGTCATCCGCAACGTCGACGCGACGATTTTGATCGGTCTATCAACTCTCCGCGGTGCCTTTACCGAATCGATCGTGCGAGAAATGGCGCGCAAGGTTGACCGGCCGATCATTTTCCCCCTGTCGAATCCAACGGACCGGTGCGAAGCCATTCCAGAAGACTTGATGCGGTGGACCGACGGCCGCGCCATCGTCGCCACAGGTTCTCCGTTCGCGCCGGTAGACTTTGCGGGCCGGAAGATTCCAATTGCCCAGTGCAATAACGTCTATGTTTTTCCCGCAGTTGGCCTGGGCTTGATTGCCTCCGGAGCGCGGAGAGTGACGGACCGGATGATGATGGCGGCCGGGCGCGCATTGGGCGAGAACTCGCCCGCGCTGTCTGATTCTGGAGCTAGCTTGCTTCCTTCGTTGAAGGATCTCCCGACGATTGCGCGACAAATCGCTTTTGACGTAGCTGTCGAAGCGCAGCACGCTGGCGTTGCGCAGCCCACATCACCCGACGAGTTGCGCGATCGCATCGCCGCCACACAGTGGGCTCCCGAATACCCGCACCTGGTTCGGGCCGAGCCTTAGCCTTCACGCAACTCTTGATCGCTCGAATCTGATTTGCGGAATCCGTCTTGCGCGGAGAATCAGCTGCGCGCGGCTTCCTTCTTGTCTTCCGGATCGGTTTTCTTGTCGGCACGGGACGATTGATTCAATCGGCGAGTGGATCGGGTCGAATTTGGAAGTGAACTACCTTCGGACTCGTCCCTTTTCCCGTCTCGCTGTGGAAAGGCGCGCGCGTGCCCCAGGTCGTCCAGACTCCCTTCCCCTTCCAGCCGGCTTTCGGATCGTCGAAGCGCCCATCCATCCCTTTCGCAAAGAAGCCCAGCGGATAGGGCACGCGCAGGATCACGAATTTCCCGTTCACCAGGGCGAGCAGCGAATCGGACGAATTGCCGGTAATCATCGGTGTGTCCTTGCCGAGCCCCAGCGTGTCGAACTGATCCACCCAGACGTAATAGTGGGAGTCGGCGCTGCCTGAGTCCGTCACGTTCTTGAACTTCGGTCCCGGCGTCGGATAGAGCGTCCAGCCTTCCGGGCACTGCCGCCCGGTCGCAGCCGGGCCATTGAGCGGACCTTTGCATTTGCGCCGGTCGAAGCTGGCCAGGTGCCCGCTCCCCAGCGCCACCCAGACGACGTTGCTGCGGTCGACATCCATTCCGCGCGGTGAGTAACCCCAAACGGGGGCTTTCGGCTCGTTCCATGGCACTTCGTAATATTCCGCCAGAGAAGTTTCCGGAGGGTTCGTTCCCGGATTCAACCGTACGATACCGCCCGGAAATCCCAGCACCGTGCCCCAGATCATCCCGTCCGTGCCGATTCCCAAACCATAGAACGCGGCGTTGAGGCGCGTGTCCTTCGTCGAGTCCGCCGCTGCATTGAGCGCGGACGACGTGCCCAGACTTTCGCCGCCGGGCGTCGTGGCCACTCGCTGTTCGCCTTCTGCGTAGGCGTCTCGCTTGCCGTTCCCGTTGGTGTCGAGCACCAGAGCGGTCCAGCCTTGCGATTTCGCCGCGTCATGCGTCTGGTCCCACATCTTCGTGTTCAGCCATCCCACCACTCCGCCGCCACCGCCGCTGCTGGTCCACAGAGTGTTGTTGGCGTCCGTAGCGAACTGCAAGTGGTGTGTGCCGTAGCAAGTGTCGATCATCGCGATCTGCTTGGTTGCCGGATCGTACATCTCCAACTGGCGGCCGGACCTTTCAAGAGGAGTGAGCTTGGCAGAAGGAAGCTCCGAACCTGCCTTGCAAAACGCGGGGTCGTCGAAGGAACGGATTCGCGCCGTGTACCATAACCGCCCGCGCTCGTCGAACATGGGATTGTGAACCGTGGTGTGGCTGTCCCAGATCGCTTCATCGCCCCAGACCGCAGACGGTTTCAGCGGCTTCGGTTGCCCGGGCGTGTCCGGATCGCGGTACGGCGTTTTGACCTCGCTGATCGTGTTGTGCACCGGATCGAGCACGGGCAAATAGTCGCGGCTCTCCTCGGGCGACCCGTAGATCAGGCCGTTGGCGTTCACGCGCGGATCGCGCTTGTCGGTCGAGATTTCGTCGTGCAGATAGGCTTTCGGATCGGCCCAGTCCCATTGCGTGATCACAACATTGCGCTCGACGCCTTGCGGACGCGGCGGCGCCTCCGTCGGCAACTCGCCCTTCGCGATTCGTGCCGTCCAATCGCCGAACAACTCGGTGGCCCGCTTGACGCCGAGTTGGGCCAGCCCGCCCATCATGATCCCGCCCGCCTGTCCGGATTGCACGCGGCGCGCCCATGCCTGTGCCGGATCGAGATCGCTGAACATTGCCGGAATCGTCCGGGTATATTGGTTGCCCAGTTGGTGGCACGATTCGCAGCTATCGGTTTTGATCAGGTGAATCCACTGACCCTGGTTTTTGATGTTCGGTGAAATGCCGTTTCCGGCGGCGTCGGTGCCGGGGAAATCGTTCTTCCCGGGCACCTCCAGCAGGGAATACCAATAATTGCCGGGATAGTATTGCGCGGCGGTCTTTGCATCCGGCGCTACGGTCGGCTTCAGATTCACCAGCTTGCCCGGTTCGGTCTGGACCTTTGGTGAATCCGCCAATCCGTAGCCGCGCGCCCATACTGTGTATTTGGCCTTCGGCAGGTCGGGAATCAGGTAGCGGCCGCGATCGTCGGTCACCACTTCCTTAATGTAGTGCGTGGGCAGATCGCTTGTTTCCGCGATCACCCATACTCCCGCTTCTGGTCCGCTCGAGCTTGTGACGGTCCCGCCGATGTCGTCGCTGTCGATTCGGATCCCTTCGCCGCGAGTCTGCCTCGCACTCGTGCTGCCGAGCGAAACGGCAAGCAATGCGGCGATGCTGGCTGCCGCCATTCCCGGAGACAAAATCTTCCTGGTCATGTTATTTAGCCTCCTACCGCCCGGAACATCGGTGACAGCGTCGGGTCGCCACTGGAAGTTCGCAAATGAGGGCGGGAACCATCGTTGCTTTGCCGGTCGAGCGAGAATATACGCTTGGCTGCCCCTGCTGGCAATGCTCCGGCTGGGGATCTTCGAACTGAACGAATCACAGCTGCGAAATCGATCTTGTGCGGAAAATCAGCTGCGCGCGGCTTCTTCCTGCTCGAAGGCGTGATACGAGGAACGAACCAGCGGCCCTGCTTCGACGTGCTTGAATCCCATCTGCTCGCCCAGCCGCTTGTATTCGGCGAATTCATCCGGGTGGACGTACCGCTCGATCGGCAAATGCTCGTGCGTCGGCTGCATGTACTGTCCGAGCGTCAGAATGTGCGTGCCCTGCGCGGCGATTTCTTCCATCGCCTGTAAAACTTCCTCGCGCGTCTCGCCGAGGCCGAGCATCATGCCGGTCTTCGTCGGCACGTCGGGCGACATTTCCCGCGCGCGCCGCAGCAGTTCGAGCGACCGCTCGTACACCGCTCCCTTGCGTACGCGCCGGTAGAGCCGCGGCACCGTTTCCATATTGTGGTTAAGCACGTCGGGCCGCGCGGCCATCAGCGTAGCGAGAGCGCCCCAGTCGCCGCGAAAATCCGGGATCAGCACCTCGACCTTGCATTCCGGCATGCGCCGGTGAATCTCGGTGATCGTGCGCGCGAAGATCGCGGCGCCGCCGTCCGGCTGGTCGTCGCGATTCACCGAAGTCACCACCGCATAGCGCAGGCCCATCCGCTGGGCTGCTTCCGCCACGCGCTCGGGTTCGTCCTGCTCCGGCGGGCCGAGAGGTTTGCCGCTCGGCACGGCGCAGAATCCGCATGCGCGCGTGCAGATGTTCCCAAGGATCATGAACGTGGCCGTGCGATGTTCCCAGCATTCGCCCATGTTTGGGCAGCGCGCGCTCTCGCACACGGTGTGCAGGTCGAGCGTGCGCATGATCCGGTCAAGTTCCTGATAGTTCTGCCCGCCGGAGAATCGCACCTTCAGCCAAGGCGGACGTGATTGCCCGCTCGGCGGCGGCGCTGGATTGTCCGGAAGTATGTTGAAGGGAGCAGCCATGGCGCAAACTCAACTCATTCTACGCATCTGAGACGCTCGAAACAATCCGCTTTGCTGAATCGCCAGATGCCCTTCTCTCCGAGGACAACCTGTTTGAATTGAGCCACATGTCGAAGCCGTGTTTTGTTGTACAATTACCACGCTCTCCCTTTTACTAACCAAATTGTATCCGTAAGCCGTTGTAAATGAAGGCATAGATCAATCGTACTACGGCCCCGAAAGTGCCCCACTTATACCTCTCTCAGATGGCTCAGCAACTCACAATTCAACACTCGGTCGAAATCGAAGGCATCGGTCTGCACACGGCCGTGCGCAGCCATTTGCGGCTGGTGCCGGCCCCGGCGGATACGGGAATCGTCTTCCGCCGCGTGGATCTCGACGATTTCGAAATCGAGGCGCGCGTCGAAAACGTCGCCCGCGTCAGCTACGCCACCAGCCTCATGAAGCAGGGCGTGCTGATTTCGACCACCGAGCACCTGCTCGCGGCGCTGTATTGCTGCGGCATCGACAACATCTACGTGGAGCTCGATGCCCTCGAGCTGCCTATTCTCGACGGCTCATCCAAGCCCTTCATCGATCTGCTCGCGAACGCAGGGACGCGCCGCCTTCGCCGACAGCGGCGCTACATCCACGTCGTGAAGCCGCTCGAATTTTCCGACGGCGACCGCCGCATCGGCATCTATCCGGCGGATGAATTCCGCATTCACTGTTTCGTCGATTACCACCACCCGGCCGCCGGCCCGCAGGGAATCGAGATGACCGTGGACCGCGAATCCTTCAGCCGCGAGCTGGCCCCGGCGAGGACGTTCACCTTCGTGAAAGAGCTTCTCGCGCTTCAGAAAATGGGCCTGATTCGCGGCGGCTCGCTCGCCAATGCCATCGTGATGGACGACACGTCCATCCTGAATGGGCCGCTGCGCTTCCCCGACGAGTTCGGCCGCCACAAGGCGCTCGATCTCATCGGCGACCTGGCGCTGATCGGCCGGCCGCTTCAGGCGCGAATCGAGGCGCACAAAGCGGGCCACGCCCTGCACACACAGCTCGTCACGCGCCTGCTTCGGGACCGCTCGCTGTGGATTGAGACCACTGCGGAACGCATCCCAGCCCCGGCCTCGGACCACACTTCCGCTTCGATTCCCGCTGCCCCCGGCGTCCCAGCCGACTAGTGCCATTCCATGACTGGCTCGGCTCCTGAGAGCCCCCGGATTTAGGGTGGTGTTTGCCGCACGAGACCGCCGTGTTTCCATTGCCAAAGCGCGAAGGGCGGGGTAACAATTGACGCGCATGGCCGCTTCCGATACTTCCATCGTCATTCTGGCTGCGGGAAAAGGGACGCGCATGCGTTCCGGCCTCACGAAAGTCCTTCATCGCGCCGGAGGACGCCCGCTGATCGAGCAGGTGGTGCGCGTGTGCCAGCCGCTTAAGGCGGCGCAAATTCTCGTCGTCGTCGGCCACCAGGCCGAAGAAGTCGGCGCGGTGGCGACGCAGCTTGGCGCCCAGGTGATCGTGCAACAGCCGCAGCGCGGCACCGGCCATGCCATGCAGGTTGCTCGTCGCGCGATTCGCAAGAGCGCGAAACTCGCGATCGTCATCGTCGGCGACGCGGCGCTGCTGCGCACCGAAACGCTCGCCGCCCTTCTCGATACGCACCGCCGCGGGGAAGCCGCCGCCACGATTCTCAGCGCCGAAGTCCCCGACCCGGCGGGCTACGGCCGGATCGTGCGCGACGCCGAAGGGCGCGTGCAGTCGATCATCGAGGAGAAGAGCGCGTCGCCCGATCAGCTCGCCATCCGCGAAATAAATTCCGCGATCTATTGCTTCACGCTCGCAAAACTCTGGCCGTGCCTGGGCGCGCTGCGCCCGGATAACGCGCACCGCGAGTTCTATCTCACCGACGCAATTGCGCTGCTCCGCCAGCGCGGCGAACGCGTGCTCGCCCAGATCGCGCCCGATCCCGACGAAGTTCTCGGCTGCAACACGCGCGCGGACCTCGCTTACGCGGACCGCGTGCTGCGCGCGCGCAAGGCCGCCGAGCTGATGGAATCCGGCGTGACGATCTATCTGCCGGAAACGGTGCTGATCGATCCCGACGTCACCGTTGGACCGGACTCCGTGATCGAACCGGGCGCGCAACTGCTCGGCAAAACGCGCGTGGGCGCGCGCTGCCAGATTCGCACCGGCAGCATTTTGCACGACGTGCGCGTCGACGACGGCGCGATCGTGGGCCCGCATTCGAATATCGATTCCTCGCGCGTCGGCCCGAACGCGCAGGTCGGACCATTTTCGCGGCTGCGTCCGGGCGCGGACATTCGCGCGGGCGCGCGCATCGGGAATTTCGTCGAAGTGAAGCAGTCCGTGATTCATGAGGGCGCGAAGGCGCAGCACCTCAGCTATCTGGGCGATGCGACCGTCGGGCCGGGCGCCAATATCGGCGCCGGGACGATCACCTGCAATTACGACGGCGTCGCAAAGTACGAAACGAAAATCGGCAAGGGCGTTTTCATCGGGAGCGATACCGCTCTGGTCGCGCCGGTGCGCATCGGTGACGGCGCCTACGTCGCGGCCGGCTCGGTGATCACGGAGAACGTGCCGCCAGACGCGCTCGCCATCGCACGCGGCCGCCAGGTCAACAAGCTTGGCTGGGCGAAGGCGCGGCGCGCCGAGTTGAAGCACGCCACGCACGGTAAGGCCAAATCTCGCCCGAAACGGCGCACGTCTCGCCGTACGAAATCGAAATCGCGCCGTCCCGCAAAGTCCCGCCGCAGCTAAAGTCACGACGCACGAAGACAGAAACAATCTCGCCGACGCGCCCTGGCTGAAAAGCACCGGGCGCGATTGAAAACCACCACCGGAGCGCGTTCGGCGGGCGTCGCCACAAATCAAGGCCGCGCAGGGCATCCCATTGAAACTAGGCAGCTTTGGGGATTCGCGGGCCGAGGGCGTCGTTTGGCCATGCTTGTGCATTCCTTCAAGGCGAGGGTCACCGAACATGCGTGACCAGAGTGTTGGAAGGGATTGAGTTCGAGATCGGTTTTATGGATCTCGTAAGGAGTCCCAAAATGCGATACCTAAAACTTCTCGCTGTACTTGGCGTTTTCCTGATTCCGGCGTCGTACGCGCAAGCGCAAAGAGTTGCGATCGGCATTGGAATCGGCGGCCCGGCCTACGTGGGTCCAGCCTACGTTGGTCCGGCTCCGGTGTGCGACTACGGCTACTATGATTATTCTCCCTACGCGTGTGCCCCCTATGGCTACTACGGTCCGAGCTGGTTCTCCAGCGGTGTCTTCATCGGCGCCGGCCCGTGGTTCCACGGCTTTTATGGGCGGCCCGGATTTAGACCGTTTGTTGGTGGCGGACGGGGCTTCGGACCCGGCTTCAGGCGCGACTTTGATGATCGCGGGCGCGGCTGGGGCGGACGCGGGCCGGCAGGCGGCTTCCATGGAGGTGGTGGCTTCCACTCCTTCAACGGAGGCGGCAGCTTTCATGGCGGCGGTAACTTTCACGGCGGAGGCAGCTTCCATGGTGGAGGTGGATCCCACGGTGGTGGCGGTGGCTCCCACGGCGGAGGCGGTTTCCACGGTGGCGGACGTAGGTAAGTTTCATACTTAACTTCATACCCCAGGGGCAGTGGGAACGGCCGGCAACGCAAACTGCCGGCCGTTTCTTTTTGTGCCGGGAGATCTCGATAGGAACCATCGAGGGAACACGCCCATGTCTCAAGGATTTTGAGCGTTGTGCTAAAATACAGTTCCCATGAAATTCGGAGTGGTGGTATTTCCCGGTTCGAACTGCGACGACGACGCCTACCACGCGATCGGCTCGGTGATCGGGCAGCCGGTCGAGTTCATCTGGCACCAGTCGGAGCAGGTTTCGGGCTTCGACGCGATCGTCCTTCCCGGCGGATTCGCTTTCGGAGACTATCTCCGCACCGGCGCGATTGCGCGATTCTCTCCTGTAATGAAAGCGGTCAGCCGGTTCGCGCGCTCGGGCGGGCTGGTGCTGGGCATCTGCAACGGATTCCAGATTCTCCTCGAGGCGGGGTTGCTTCCCGGCGCGATGACGCGCAATCAGGGGCTGCGTTTCCTCTGCCGCCAGGTGCACGTCCGCGTGGAGAACACGGATACGCCGTTCACCTGTGCCGCGCGCCCCGGGCAAATCCTGAAAATGCCGATCGCGCACATGGAAGGGAACTACTTCTGCGATCCGGCCACGCTTGCCGAACTCGAACGCAACAAGCAGATCATCTTCCGGTACGCGAGGCCGGACGGCGGCGTCGATGAGCACGACCGCGAGGCGAACCCCAATGGAGCGCTTGCGGCGATTGCCGGGATTTGCAATCGCGAGCGAAACGTCGCCGGGCTGATGCCGCACCCGGAGCGCGCGGTTGAATCCGCGCTCGGCTCGACCGACGGGCTCGTGATTTTGCGCTCGATGGTCGAGAGTCTCTCGCGCCGCGCCGCCGAACGCGTCTCCGCCTAGCGCATCCTTATCTTGCGCGTAGCGCCGTTTGCTGCGAAAATCTGCCCTCACTCTTCTAGTATTCGTGCCGATGATCGACACCGAAATTAAGGTCACCCCACAGATCGCGGCGGAGCACGGTCTCACTCCCGAAGAATACGCGCGCACGCAGAAGATCCTGGGGCGCGATCCCAATCTCACCGAGCTCGGCATCTTCAGCGTGATGTGGAGCGAGCACTGCTCGTACAAATCCTCGCGCGTGCATTTGAAAAAACTGCCGACGCGCGGCACGCACGTGGTGCAGGGGCCGGGCGAAAACGCGGGCGTGGTCGATATTGGCGACGGGCTGGTGGCCGTCTTCAAGATCGAGTCGCACAATCATCCGAGCTTCGTCGAGCCCTTTCAGGGCGCGGCGACGGGCGTCGGCGGAATTTTGCGCGACATTTTCACGATGGGCGCGCGGCCGATTGCCGTGCTCGATTCGCTGCGCTTCGGACCGATTTCACCCGGCGCTTCGGCCGCTCGCGGCGCTGCCGTTGGCGAGGGCAGTTTGGGGGGTCGGAGCTTCAGCTCCGACAAACCGGCCTCGTCTACTCAGGGGTTTCAACCCCTGAGGAATGAAGATGTCACTTCCGAAGAGATTGCCCGCAATCGTCGCATTCTCGACGGCGTGGTGCGCGGCATCGGATTTTACGGCAACTGCTTCGGCGTGCCGACCGTCGGCGGCGAGGTCGGATTCGAGCCGTGCTATTCGAATAATCCGCTGGTCAACGCGCTCGCGCTCGGCATCGCACGGCGCGACGAGCTTTTCTTCGCCCGCGCGCACGGAGCGGGGAATCCTGTGATCTACGTCGGCGCGAAGACGGGCCGCGACGGCATTCACGGCGCGTCGTTGCTCGCTTCGGCGGAATTCAGCGAGGAATCGCAGCAGAAGCGCCCGAATGTGCAGGTGGGCGACCCATTCATGGAAAAGCTGCTGCTGGAAGCGTGTCTCGAAGCGATGCGCACCGGCGCGGTGGTGGCGATTCAGGACATGGGCGCGGCGGGGCTCACTAGCTCGAGCTCGGAGATGGCGTCGCGCGGCGGCGCGGGAATCGAAATCGACCTCGCGCGCGTGCCCCAGCGCGAAACGGGCATGACGCCGTACGAAATCATGCTCAGCGAATCGCAGGAGCGGATGCTGCTGGTGGCCGAGCGCGGCCGCGAGCGCGAAGTCTTCGACGTGTTTCACAAGTGGGGACTCGATGCCGTCGAAATCGGCCGCGTAACGGAGGATGGCAAGCTGCGCGTGCTGAATCATGGCCGCGTGGCTGCGGAAATTCCCGCGCACGCCATCGCCGAGGAAGGCCCGCGCTACGAGCGGCCGATTGCCAAGCCCGCCGTTGCGCCGGCCACGAATTCTCCGCTTGTCCAGTTTGGGCGAGAAGGCAGCGACCTCACCGAAAATTTCCAGCGGCTGCTCGCTTCGCCCGCGATCGCGTCCAAATACTGGATCACCGAGCAGTACGATTCGATGGTGCGCACGAACACGCGCGTCGGGCCGGGCGCGGGCGACGCGGCCGTCGTGCGGCTGAAAGAATCCAAGCGCGCGCTCGCGATCAAGACGGACGGCAACGGCCGCTGGGGCGTGCTCTCGCCGCGGCTGGGAGCGATGCACGCCGTGGCCGAATCCGCGCGCAACGTGGCGTGCACCGGCGCGCGGCCCATCGCCGCGACAAACTGCCTGAATTTCGGCAACCCGGAAAAGCCCGAGGTGATGTGGCAGTTCACCGAAGCGATCGACGGGATCGCCGAAGCGTGCCGTGTGCTCGAAACGCCGATCACGGGAGGCAACGTCAGCTTCTACAACGAGACGCTCGGCAAGCCGATTTATCCGACGCCGGTTTTGGGCGTCCTCGGCCTGCTCGAAGATGTGGACTGCGCGCTCGGCTCCGGCTTCCGCAATGAGGGCGATGTCATTTTGCTGCTCGATGGCGCGGGTGCCGAAGGGGTTCGTAGCGGCGGCCTTCAGGCCGGCGAATTTTCCTCCTCCGAATACGCGAAGACGATTCACGGTGTGGTCGCAGGCGCGCCCCCGGCGATCGATCTCACGGCCGAAAAGCGCCTGATCGATTGCCTGGTTCAGCTCGCCGCCGAGAAGGTGATTCTCTCCGCGCACGATGTGAGCGACGGCGGCATCGCCGTCACGCTTGCGGAATCGTGCTTCGATACTGGCGGCCTTTCGGCGGACGTCAGTTTAGGGGGTCGGAGCTTTAGCTCCGACAAAACAGGGCTGCAAAAAGAAGGGCCTTCAGGCCCTGAGGATCAATCGCCTGCGGAGTTTGTTCTTTTCGGCGAGCGCGGCGCGCGCGCGGTGGTATCGCTTGCGCCCGCATCGCTTGCCCGCGTCACCGCAATTGCGGCACAATACAAGCTCGGGGCGCAGCAGGTCGGTCGAGTCACACGCGGTGAATTCCGCATCCAATATAAGGGTGCTCCCGTGATACGAGGCGACGTGGATTCGTTTCGCCGGACGTGGAGCGAATCGCTCGGCAAAGCCATCGAGGCCGCATCATGAGCAGGCTGCACACACTCGGCGACGATCATTTCCACGATCACTGCGGCGTGTTCGGCGTATTCGGTCATCCCGAGGCCGCCAAGCTGGCGTATCTCGGCCTCTACGCGCTCCAGCATCGCGGGCAGGAATCGGCGGGCATCGCCTCCTCCGACGGAGCCGACGTTTATCTCCACAGAGCCCTCGGCCACGTGCAAGAGATTTTCACGCCGGAAGCGATCGCGAAGCTCCCGGGCCAGGCGGCGATCGGCCACACGCGCTATTCGACGGCCGGCGATAACGTGCTAGTCAACGCGCAGCCGATCATGATCGACTGCAACAAGGGAAAACTCGCGCTCGGCCACAACGGCAACCTGACCAACGCGATCGAACTGCGCCGGCGCCTCGAGCACCGCGGCTCGATCTTCCAGACGACGAGCGACACGGAAGTGATCGTGCATTTGATCGCGCGCAGCTCGGCGCGGAATCTTCCCGGCGCATTGGCGGAAGCGCTGAACCAGGTGGAGGGCGCTTATTCGCTGCTGGTGCTCACCGCCGACGAGATGTACGCCATCCGCGATCCGCGCGGCTTCCGCCCGCTGATCCTCGGCCGCATCGACGGCGCGTGGGTGGCCGGCTCCGAAACCTGCGCGTTCGATCTGATCGACGCGGAATACGTCCGCGAAATCGAGCCGGGCGAAATGGTGCGCATCTCGCGCAGCGGCGTGGAGTCGATCCGGTTCGCTCCGGAGAAGCAGCACCAATATTGCATTTTCGAGCACGTCTATTTTTCGCGGCCGGACAGCGTGGTTTTCGGCCGCCCGGTGAACGAAAGCCGCGAGCGCCTGGGACGCCTGCTGGCGCGCGAGAATCCGGTGGAAGCCGATATCGTGACGCCGGTGCCCGATTCGGGCGTGCCCGCCGCGGTGGGTTACGCCGCGGAGTCTGGCATTCCGTTCCGCATGGCGCTGATCCGCAATCACTACGTGGGGCGGACGTTCATCGAGCCGGAGCAAGCGATCCGCGATTTCGGCGTGAAGCTGAAATTGAATCCGGTGCGCCGGATGCTGGAAGGGCAGCGCGTGATATTGGTGGATGATTCGATCGTGCGCGGCACGACGAGCCGCAAGATCGTGCGGCTGGTCCGCGAAGCCGGCGCCACCGAAGTGCACGTCCGCATCAGCTGCCCGCCGACGATTTCGCCCTGTTACTATGGCGTCGATACGCCGCGGCGCGACGAACTGATCGCCTCGCACAATTCCGTGGAGCAAATCCGCCAATTCCTCGGCGCCGATTCGCTCGGATTTCTTTCGCTGCAATCGCTGCGCGAGGCCGTGGAAGACACCGAAGGGAAATTCTGCACGGCCTGCTACACCGGCAACTATCCGACCGAGCTCGTGCAACTCGAAGTGGAGGCTCATCGTGAAAGCTGACGCGGTGACAGACGCGGTGGCGGCTGAAAAAGAGAAGAAGCATCCCGCTGCGTCCACGATGAACGATCGCATCTGGCGCGAAGTGGTTTCGTGGTGCTGGGTGATCCTCGCGTTCCTGCTGATTGAAGGGACGCTGGTGCAGGCGCGCGTGATTCCCAGCGGCTCGATGGAGCGCACTGTGCTCGTCGGCGACCATCTGATCGTCAGCCGCCTCGGCTACGACGCGGGAATTCCGTTTACGCCTTACCACGTGCCGCTGTGGCGCTCTCCCAAGCGGCAGCAGATCATCGTGTTCCGCGCGCCGCTGCCCGAGCAGGGCAATCCCGATTTCATCAAGCGGTGCATGGGCGTGCCGGGCGACCATATCAGGATCGTTGCCGGGCAAGTGTTCGTGAATGGGACGCGCCTGAATGAGCCTTACGCGTATCGCGACCAGTACGCTGCGGGATCTTCGGCCGAGAACTATCCGCCTGCGGACAATTACACGCTCGACGGCCGCGCCAGGCCCGAATGGTCCGAGGAAATGGCCAGCCACATCGTCAACGGCGAGCTGGTGGTGCCGCCGGGCGAGTACTTCATGATGGGCGATAACCGGGACAATTCGAACGACAGCCGCTTCTGGGGCTTTGTCCCGCGCGAGAATATTATTGGCACGCCGTTGATCATCTACATGTCGATCGACGCGCCGGATGGCGTCTGGGGACCCGGCGAAGCAGTGCAGCGCTTCGGGACGTACGCCAGCGCGCTGATCCATCCGGGGATTATCCGGTGGAATCGGCTTTTCCATACGCTCTAGAAATCGCGAATCGGCCCGCCCCGCGTTTTATGTAGGGGCATCCGCCGCGGCGGATGCCCGGCAAGATTTCTTGGCGTACTGTCGGCTATCTGGCTCTCCCGCGCGACGCACAGCAGTTGCCTTTTCGGGGAACGAGTTTCTCTCATGCGCTACGCCGATTCTGGCGTCAACATCTCGGTCGCGGATGAAGCCAAGCGGCGCATCGCCGCGATGGCCGGAAAGACGTTTCGCCGCGGCGTGCTCGCGCCGATCGGCGGCTTCGGCTCGCTCTTCCAGCTCGACCGCAAGCGCTGGCGCGATCCCGTCCTGGTTGCAAGCTGCGACGGAGTCGGCACGAAGCTGAAAGTCGCGTGCGCGGCAGGCATCCACTCCACCGTCGGCGCGGACATCCTCAACCATTGCGTGAACGACATTCTGACGCAGGGCGCCGAGCCGCTCTTCTTCCTCGACTACATCGCGATGGGCCGGCTCGATACGCACGTCCTCGAGCAGGTGATCGAGGGGATGAGCCGCGCGGCGAAGAAGGCGGGCTGCTCGCTGATCGGCGGCGAAACCGCCGAGATGCCCGACATGTACACGCCCGGAGAATACGATCTCGCGGGATTCATCGTCGGCGCCGTCGAGCGGGCAAGAATTCTCGATCCGCGCCGCGTGCGTCCCGGCGACGTGCTCTTGGCTCTTCCTTCGAGCGGACTGCACACCAACGGATATTCGCTGGCGCGCAAGCTCGTCTTTGGCGTGGCGAAGCTCGAGCCCGATACGTACGTCGCGGAAGTCGGGAATAAGATCGGCCCGGAGCTGCTGAAACCGCATCGCGCCTACTGGCCGCTGTTGAAAAACATTCTCGCGCGCGGATGGGTCTCTTCGATGGCGCATATCACGGGCGGCGGAATCACGGGAAACTTGCCGCGCGCGATGCCGCGCAACGTGCAGGCCGTGATCGAGCTTGGCTCGTGGCCCGTCCTTCCGATCTTCCGCTACCTCGCGCAGCTCGGCCAGATCGAACGCGACGAGCTGCTGAGCACGTTCAACCTCGGCGTGGGAATGATTCTGGTGGTCCCGGCAAAGCACATTGCGCGCGTGGAATCGGAATTGAAGCGCCGGCGAGAAAAATTCTACGTCATCGGCCGGATTGAGCGGTCCTCTCGCGGCAAGCCTCACGTGACCTATTCGGGGAAACTCCCGCTCTGACGGGTGTAGGTCGCGGCTTCAGCCGCGACGGAAACTGCCGCGCGGAGCGCGGAACCAATGCGCTGCTTTATCCGCGGCAAGTATTCGCTTCCGCCACGCCGATCCTGTCCGCGCCGTCGCTACTTCTCGTTGGCGCTGGTGTCCGCGGCGATTCTCCACGATCCATCGGCCTGCTTCTTCCAGACGAGAACGAACCTGCCGTTCGACGTGGTCGCCTTGCCCTTTTTGTCTGTGACCGTGGCATGGAATGAGCCGCTATCCACTGCGAGATCGCCGGAGCGCGCGACGTCCACGGTCTGATCCGTGAAAGTCATTTGCATGTTGGGCGCGGCGATCATCCCCTGAATGAACTTGCGGATATTGTCCTTGCCCACCATGGCAGGCAGGCCGGGCGCGAATGCAACCGCGTCGTCCGCGTAATACGACATGCATTTGTCGAGATCCTTCGCGGCTGCGAACTTGGCAAAGTCGGCGTCGGCGGCGCGGATGGTGGCTGCATCCGTTTCGCGCGTATCGGGCGGCGCGACGGGAGCAGCAGGCTGCGGCTGGGCGCATGCGGCGGCAATGCAGGCAACCAGTGTGGAAGCGAACGCGAGCAACGCGCGGTTTCGTGACATTGAAAGTCCTCCTCGGGGTCGAGCTGTGCGGGAGGAAGATGCCTCGGCTCAAGTGCGGTGTCAAGGATTTCGGAGCGTCGTGCGGGCCCCTTCGCTGATCGCGCGAACTATGCTCACTCGCAGGCGCGCCGGCGCTGGTTTCGTAGCGGCCGCCTTTCAGGCGGGCGTCTTTGCATCTTCTTTCGCCGCGTCCATTCTCCGTTTCCCCGATCTATGCTAATTTCGCTTACTCATGAAAAAGCACATCGGCGTGCTGCTTTCGGGGCGCGGGTCGAATTTCGAGGCGCTGGCGGAAAGTGTTGCCGCGGGCCGCATTCCCAACGCGAAAATCTCGATCGTGGTGAGCAACCGCGAAAATGCGCCGGGAATCGAGAAGGCGCGCGCGCGCGGGATCGAAGTCCGCGTGATTCCGTCGAAGGGGCTGGAGCGCGAGGCGTACGACAAGATGGTGGTGGCGGCGCTTCAGGAGAAGAACGTCGATCTCGTCTGTCTTGCTGGATACATGCGGCTGCTTTCGCCGTACTTCGTGAAAACATTTCCCAATCGCATCCTCAACATTCATCCGTCGCTGCTGCCCGCGTTTCCGGGACTCGAGCCGCAGCGCCAGGCGCTCGAACACGGCGCAAAGTTTTCGGGCTGCACGGTGCACTTTGTGGACGAAAACCTCGACGCGGGGCCGATCATTTTGCAAGCCGTTGTGCCGATCGAGGATGGCGACACGCCTGAAACGCTCGCCGAGCGCATTCTGCGCGAGGAGCATCGCATCTACTCCGAAGCCGTGAAGCTTGTGCTCGAAGGTCGTGTCCGCGTGGAAGGACGACGCGTTCTATTAGCACGATAAAAGCTCTGCGCGTGCCAAACTCCACTTGCCCGGTTAGCGCGTCAATTTCGCGCTTTCAGAATGATTTCCGCCATGTCGCCCTTTACCTCAACAGCCGTGCCGAAGGGCTTTGACGCGTCGGCCAGGCGCTGGAGGACATAGCCCGCCCTCGCGCCCGTCATCGGCGAGGGCAAGCCGCGCGTATCGAGAAATTGATTGTTGGTGTACTCGCTGTGAACATCGGGCTGGCCTTCGCCCAGGTTGTTCAAGGCGATCGGCCGGAACGAAATCGACTTCAGATTCTTCCCTTGGAATTGGACGTATGCGACTACGCTCTCCCAACTCATCGGTTCATCCATGTATGTCAGCGTCGGAGGCACGTTGTAAATAAAGTTGCCAAGATCGTAAAAAATGGGCCGGCCGTGATAGATCTCCACCCCGTGCAGCAGAGGCGCGCCGTGCATCACCACGATGTCCGCGCCGGCATCCACCTCCGCGTGCGTCCACCGCTTCAGCCAGTCATTCGGGGCCAGCCGCTCCTGCATCCCTTCCATGAAAATTGTCGAGAACGAGTGATTCCCGAAGACGTGGTTGTGCTGGTACACGATCACGAGGTCCGCGTGCTGGCGGGCGTCGCGAATGCTCTGGAGGATGCGCTCCGAATCCTCCGGATTGGGCGTGTTCCCGGGCGCGCCGGGCAGGTCGTCCGTCGCTTCATTTTCTTTGTCGCCGGCTTCCACGCGAAGCTCATTCACTCCCGGCCGGTTTGCCGTGGCGCTTCCTCCCGGCGCAATCAGGCCCGACGCGCTCGCGATCAGCGCAATCGTGCCCTTCGGCGTGTGCAGATAACCCGGCGCTACAGCCTCGGCCGCGTTGTTTCCAGTTCCCGCATGGACGATCTTCCGGTTGTCGGCCTCCCGGATCGTATTCATGATGCCCGTCGCTTTCAGATCGAATGCATGGTTGCCGGCGAGCGACAGCAAATTAAAACCGAAGGTCGTCAGCGCATCGAGCGCTTCCGGCGGAGTGAGAAATCCCCTTCCCTCGTGGACCGTCTCGCCCTTTTCTGCGACTGCGGATTCGAGGTTGGTGAACGCCACATCGCCCTTCAGCAGGCCTTGGATCACCGGCACCGCCGCAGGTGCGGTTGCGCGGATATCCGACCGGATCATCGATTGCCCCGCCAGCGTAATCGTTATCGCACTCGACTGCGGCCGCCCGGCAGCACCCGTCATGCACAGGATTGCCAACAGAACGGCGAGCCCTGCTGATCTCACCGACAGCCGTCTCATCTTCAACATCGCTGCCAATTGCGTTGCCTCTGCGTTTTCGTGCGAGCGCTCGCGATCCATCGCTCGCGACTATGCCACTCTCGCCGAGGGAAGTACATAAACGGGCGAATCGCTCCCTGGATCTTCTGATGCGCATGTTGGCGCGTCAATCCGCCGTGGCACAAACACTCTTGTCTGTGCAATCGCTCCCGACTTATCAGGCACTATGTCAATCCAGCCCAAACGATTATTCTGAAGTGTGATTGAAAATCCAGACAAACACCCCAAGACCCCGCTCCGGAAAGGCTCTGTCCGATCCTTCGTTCGATGGTTTCTCATCGGAGTGGCGCTACTTTGGTCGCTTGCTGTGGTGATACTTGTGGCTGCCCGTTGGATCGACCCACCCACCACCGCGGTGCACATGGAGCGCCGCTTGCGCGCCTGGATTCACCACACGCCGTATCACGAACGATACCAATTCGTCCCGCTCAGCCAAATCTCGCCCGATTTACAGCATGCTGTCATCGCCGCGGAAGACGCACGCTTCTACCAGCATCACGGATTCGATTGGCACGCGATGGAAATCGCTGCTGAAGACGATATGGAAGGCGGCCGCATTCGCGGAGGGTCCACCCTTACGCAGCAACTGGTGAAAAACCTGTTCTTCGGAACCGGCCGCTCGATCCTCCGCAAGGGCGCCGAGTTCACGCTTGTCCCGGTGGCCGAACTGGTCCTCGGCAAGCAGCGCATTCTGGAACTCTACCTCAACGTGGTCGAATGGGGCCCTGGTGTTTATGGCGCGGAGTCGGCGTGCCGCTACTACTACCAATCCTCGGCCCGGAATATCGACCGGCAAGAGTCGGCCAAACTCGCCGCAATTCTGCCGTTGCCCCTGAAGCGACGGCCCGATCACATGCAGCGCTATAGTGGACTCATCCTGGAGCGGATGCGCCAAGTGGGTTGGTAATCGCGCATCACATTCCTGAGAACCTTGGAAAATTCGTACCGATAAACGGTGCCAGCTCAACCGGACATGCGGGTACTAGAATCCACTTTTCCGGTAATCCGACTAATCGGAACTTGAATCTCATTCCTACTTCAAGGTAGACAGGAATGCGCGCATTTCGCGAAGCACATCGGCCTCGTTGGTGATGAAGATGTTGTGATACGTGTGATGTATCTGGATCACACGGGCAGAAGGCAAGCCCTTCTGGAATCCATCCGCGATGGCTTCGTCGTCTGCTTCGTCACGAGCGAGGCCTGCATCACGGGCGACAGGATCCTTGTCCGCGTAAGGCCCCAGGCTGTGCCCTACCGCGTAAATGGCCAGAATGGGAACGCGAATATCCGTGTATTTTTGCGCGCCGCCGATGATCGCTAGACTCGCGGCCTGTTCGTCGCGGTGTTTGCCAAGCCCTCCGGTAGGCGTAATCTCGAATTGCTCGCGGATTTCCGCCTCCGGTACCACATAGCCGAAAGTGGCCTTTCCCCAAGATTGAAACGCCGCGACACTCGCGAGATCAGCCGGGCTTGGGTTAGGACTGTTCGCGCCCGTGACGTCCAGACGCCCCCGCAAATTCGTAAGATCACTTTCAAAACGCGGCAGTTGTTCCTGAAGTTCGCTTATGCGGTGCTTTTCGTCATCGAGATTCATGCCCACCTTGAACTGATCGAGGTTTGCTTTTAACTCCGCGAGATCGATACTAAAATCACCGAGCGATTTGTTGTAGTAGGCATAGGCATAGCCGGCGTCGAGATAGACGAGGCCTGCGACGCGCTCGGGATGGCGGGAACCGATGGAGCTTAGTTCTTCTCCAGCGATGGAATGGCCGACGAGAATGGGCCGATCGAGCTTTAGGGCATCGAGCACGGCGAGCACGTCATCGCCG
>DATNIN010000046.1:0-16704 GCA_035604415.1 Candidatus Acidiferrales bacterium | reverse complement strand
GCCCACCTGCGTGATCACCGGCGTGGTTTTGAACGCGTTGTAGGCCACCGCTCCCGTCAGCCGCAGCGTGCGCGTGATTTTCGTCGGCGCGATCGTGACGACCTGCACGTGCGATACCTGGTCCTGCGGAATCGTGAAAAGTTGCGGAGTGGCGGACTTCGACGCCTGCGAGGAATACGACGTCATTTCGCTGGCGCTGCGGTTCGAGCTGCATCCCGCGAGCGCGCCCGCGAACACAAGTGTCCCGGTGATCGCGAGCGAGCGGCTGCCGTGCATGAATTTTCGAGTGCTCATGGCAGGCTCCTCGTTCCCACGGCTTCGCGGAGCTGTTCGAGCGCCAGCAAGTACGCCGCGAGCGACTGCCGGTACGCCAGCTCGGTCGCGCGATAGCTCCGCTCGGCATCCAGGAAATCGAGCAAGCTCGCGGCGCCGCGCTTGTACGCGTATTCGCTGATATCGCGGTCCTGCTTCGCTTCGTCGAGATAGCCCGAACGGTAGAGCTGAATGATCTGGTCGTTCGACTGCAGGCCCTCGTACGCGTCCTCCACGTCCGTCAACACCTGGTCGCTCGCCGCCTTCTCCTGCTCCTGCGCCTGCGTGATGGCAAAATGCGTGCGCGCGATTTCGCCCTGATTGCGGTCGAAAATCGGTAGCTGGACCTGCCCGAAGAGCGAAGCCGTGCTCACGGCCGCCGTGTGCGTATAGCTGATCTGCGCTGTCACGTCGCGTTTGCCGTCCGCTTTCGCGAGTTCGTACTGGCTGTTCGCGGTGGTCACGCCCTGCTGCGCGGCGCGTAGGTCGGGACGCGTCGCCAGCGCCTTCACTTGCAGATCCTCCATCTTCGCGCTGAGCGGCTGGTAATCGAACGCGCCCGCCACGTCGTAATCGAGCGGCACGGATTCGCGGCCGAGCAACTGCCGCAGGTCCGATAGCGCCTGCACGCGCGCGAGCTTCGCCTGCGAAGCGTCGGCCTGAAACTGCAGCAGCTGCAACTTGATTTTCAGGTAGTCGCCCTCGCTGATGTCGCCCGCGCGATAACGTTCCTTGCTGATGTCCACTGTATTCCGAAAACTTTTCAGGTCCTGCTCCGCCAGATCGAGCACCGATTCCGCGAGCTGCGCGTTCGTGAACAGCGTGGCCACCTGGAACGCGAGACTGCGCTCGTTGTCCGCCACCTGCGAGCGCGTCACGGCGGTTTGATCCTTCGCCGCGGCCAGCCGGTGCTGCCGCTTCTTGCCGCGCTCGAAAAGGTAGCTGACCCCTAGATCGAACTGCGCCGCGCTGTTGACGTAATCCGCGCTCGCCTGGTCCGGATGAAAGAGCGGCAGAAACTGCGCGTCTCCCAACAGCACGGGGTCCGGCCGCAAGTTGGCCGTGATTTCCTGGGCTTCGCTCTGCTGGATCGTCGAGCGCGCGGCCGCCAGCGTGTGGTTGTGCGCCAGCGCCATCTGGATCGCGTCGTCGAGCGTGATCTTCACCGGTCCCTGCGTGGGTGAAGTCGCCTGCGCGTTCGCGGGCGAACTGCCGGCGGCAATCGACACTGCCATCACTGAAACCGCAAAATGCAATTTTCGTATACGCATAGAAGTTAATCCTCAGCTGACGAAACGGATGTGGATTAGGTGTGCCGCGGCTGGCACGGGACAAGCGAGGTCTTACGCGGTGGGAGGAGCTCGTGCGGGAACGCGCCGAACGGCGGGGCTCGGCGCCAGGCCGGAGTCGCGTGGTTCCGGCGTCGGTGCTACCAATGCAAAAGTCGGCGCGTGATTTGTCGCAGTCGGCCGGTCAATTGGCTGGTGGCTCAGGTGGCAGATCGGACAGGTCGTTTCGGCAGAGCCGGTGTGGTGATGCCACACGACGCTTCCAAGCGTCATACCGATCAACAGCAGCGCGAGGAGCGCTACCGGGACCGCCAGATACCGTGTTGCCCTTCGATTTTGCATGCCTGACCGAGGCTTTCCGTAACCCCAACACCGATCATATAGCAGATGTCGGCCCCGTCCAATGGGTTGCGCCCGAAGGTGTACTGCAAGGCAGGGGGTGTTCCGCTGATCGAAAGAGACCGCCGGTGGGCCGCGTCAGTTCGATTGTTCGAGAGCTTTTTCCACCAGCGCGACGCACTTCTCCACGCGCTTGCGCAGCGGGCCGTCAATTTCCTGCTGGCGTCCGCGCAGCGTGAACAGCTCGTCGGCGATATTCAGGGACGCGAGCACGGCCACTTTCAGCGAGTCCACCATCCGCGTCGCCGACGCGATCTCGCGCATCTTGCCGTCCACGTACGCCGCGAGTTCCTGCAGATATTGTTCATTCTGATCCGCGTTGACGTTGTACGCCTGATCGTAAATTTCGATTTTCACGTTCGCGCTCCCCGTTTCCTGGATCGCTGGGCTGCCGCCATTGTCGGCCATCGCCGCCACGCGCGCAACCACCGTTTGGCAGTCGCGCATGCAAAACGTGGTTGTCATTCCGAGGCCCGAGTTGTCCATCGGGCCGAGGAATCTCTCTTCGTGTGAAGCGCTCGCCACCCGGTCGCTCCAAGAGAGATCCCTCAGGCCTAAAGGCCTTCGGGATGACAATCCATTTACTTCCCGCTCGAATTGACAGTTATTGCGGCATTACGCTCGGAAACCAATCGGTTGCCAAATCCGCCCACTTCGGATTCATCGATTCGATGAGAGCGACTCGCTTCGCCCGCCGCCATGCCTTGACCTCTTTTTCTCTCACAATCGCCATGCGCACGTCGCCGAACATTTCGAAGTACACGAGCCTGGTTACGTTGTACTTCTTGGTGAAGCCCGAAATCAGCTTGAGCCGATGTTGAGCAACGCGGCTGTGAAGGTTGTTTGTGACGCCGGTGTAGAGAACACCCGAGAGGCTTGCGAGGATATAGACGTAGTATGTTCGAGGCATCGGAATCGCCTCAGATTCTATTGAGACGCATATTAGAGTAGCTGTCATTCCGAAGCCTGACGCCGTTCAGTCGGGCTGAGGAATCTCTCTTCGTGTGACGCATTCGCCTCGTGGCCAATCGAAGAGAGATCCCTCGGGCAAGATCGGCCCTCGGGATGACAGATCAGAGACGCGCCGCATCGACTTCAGCTGGCGCGAAGCGTGGCGCCCAATTTGGTTTCCAGCGCGGCGACGATCCGCGCCGAAAATTCCGCAATCTGCGCGTCGGTGAACGTCGTCTCGCCGCTCTGAAACGTCACCCGGATCATCAACGAGAATTTTCCCGCCGGCATTTTCCCGCCGCGGAACACATCGGCGGCCTCGATGCTTCGCAGCTCCGGAATCGCTAGCGCGCGAATCGCATCGGCGACTGTCGCGAACGCCACGCCATCGGCGAGCACCAGCGAGAAATCGCGCTCGACCGCCGGAAACCGCGGAATCGGCGCGAATTTCTGAGTCGCCCTCGCCGCTTCAATGCTCGCCAGCAGCGGCTCGAGTCGCAGCTCCGCAACGAAGATCTCCTGGCGCAGCTTCATCTGGTCCGCAATCCGTCGCGCGAGTTGTCCCGCGATCCCTTGTTCGACGAGCGTCGAGCCGTCGTGCTGCTGGCCGTTCCGTCCCATCGAGAGCCGTGCCGCGCGCCCGCCCGCAAGCCATGCCGGCCCGCCCGCTTGCCAAGAAAAACCTCCAGCAAGTGCGCCGATGCCGTCGAGGTCGCCCTTCAAATCTGCAAACGTAAATTCGCGCGCCGCTTCGTGAATCGTCTTCTCGCGTGCCAGGCCGGTCGCGCCCAGCGTCAGCACCGGCGTCTCGACTGGCTCGCCGTCCCGCAGCTCGTACGTCTTGCCGATTTCAAACAGGCGCAGATTGCGCTGCCCGTGATTCAAATTCCACTCCAGAGCGCCCAGCATACTCACGATTCCCGTCGAGCGCATCACCGACGCATCTTCCGCCAGCGGATTGCCGATCACCGCGGGAGCAACGCCGACCGCGCGGAAAATTTCGTCGCGGCGCGCATCCACCAGCGGAATCGCCACAATTTCCTGATACCCGAGCGCAACCACTCGCTCGCGCAGCCTATCCTGCGCCTCGGCGTGCGGCAGACGATGCGCCGGCTGCTTTGCCGGAGGCAGCTGCGGCGGGAACTTGTCGTATCCGTAGTGCCGCGCGACCTCTTCAATCAAATCGATCCCGCGCGAGGCGTCGCGCCGCCACGAAGGCTGCGTGCATTTCCAAACCGCCAGCAGCGAACCGGGCGTCCCCTGATGCGAGTCGGTCCGCGCGGGACGAAACCCGAGCGCCGTCAGAATTTCCTCGATGTCGCGGTCCGGCACATCCGCGCCCATCACGCGCAGCAGTTCCTTCCGCGAAAGTTCGATCGCCGGCGCGGCCGCGCGGCCCGGATAGACGTCCACGACGCCCGATAGAATTTCGCCCCCGCCCAATTGCTGAATCATCTCGGCGGCGCGGCGCGAGGTCAGCTCCGCCATCTCCGGATCGCAGCCGCGCTCGAAGCGATACGACGCCTCCGTCCGCAGCCCCAGCGCCTTCGCCGTGCGCCGCACCGAAATCGCATCGAACCAGGCGGACTCGAGCAGAATGTTGCGGGTGCTGAAGCTGATTTCGCTTTCGGATCCGCCGATCACCCAGCCGATTCCGACCGCGCGCGAAGCGTCAGCGTTCACGCACATGTCCTTCGTTAGTGCGCGCTCCACCCCGTCGAGCGTGCGGATTTTTTCGCCTGCGCGCGCGCGACGCACTACCATGCGGCGTTCGCTGAGCTTGTCGAGATCGAACGCGTGCATCGGCTGCCCGAGCTCGAACATCACGTAGTTCGTCACGTCCACCACGTTGTTGATCGAGTTCTGTCCGATCGCTTCCAGGCGTTGGCGCAGCCAATCGGGCGACGGCTGAATTTTCACGCCGCGCAAAACGCGCGCCGTGTAGCGCCCGCAAAGCTCCGGCGCTTCGATTTCCACGCGCGCCGCGTCCGATGCCTTGATCGCCGCTTCCTTCAGCTTCGGAGCCATCGGCTTCACGGGCAGCCGGTATATCGCCGCCACTTCGCGCGCCATTCCGTAGTGGCCCAGGCAGTCGGGACGGTTCGCGGTAATTTCCGCGTCGAGCACCGGCCCTGCCGCCGATTCCTCCACCGAATCCACCGCCACGCCCGCAAGCGAAAGCCGCGAACGCAGCTCCGCCGCCGGCGCCGTCACGTCCACGAACTCCTTCAGCCAGTTGTAGACAATCTTCATCGCTCTCTGTTGCCTGACTCTTCCGCGTTGTCATTCCGAAAGCCGACGCCGTTCAGTCGGCTGAGGAATCTCTCTTCGCGTGAAGTCCTCGCCACCCGGCCGCTCCAGGAGAGATCGCTCATTCGCTGCGGCGAATTCGGGATGACAACCATTTTCTTTTCCACGCCTATCCCAACTGCCCGTGATAAACGTGCGTTAGGTACTCGAACCGCACGCGACCGTCTTGTGCGTGCTCCGCGAACAATTTCTCGAGCGCCTTGAGCATCGGCTCATGTTGCGGATGGCCTTTTGGCGGCGAATACGACGAGCTTAGCAGCCGCCCGCGCAATCCGTCGAAATCGAATACCTGCTCGTTGGCGAACGATTTTTTCCCGCCCGCGCCTGCGCCGAAAAACTTCCTCATGGAACGGTCCTGCGGGTACTTCTCCGAGACTTTTTCGTAATCCGTTCCAAACGTGCGCAAAAATGTCTCGTACTCACGCAGGAACGCCGTTTCATTCTGCTTGCGCTCGTTCCAAATCACCGCAACCCAGCCTCGTGGCTTCAACACGCGCTCGAATTCCGCGCGCGCCGCCTTTGGCTCGAACCAGTGAAACGCCTGCCCGACGAACACAAAATCCACGCCGGCATCCGGCAGCGTTGTGGCTTCCGCCGATCCCGCCACGCTGCGAAACCGCGCGTACCTTTGCAGAAGACTCTCGCCGGCTGCGCGCATCTCCGCGTTCGGCTCGACGCCATAGACGACGTTCCCGTTTTCCAGCAGCATCTGCGTCAGGATTCCCGTCCCCGAACCGATATCCGCGACCACGGACTCCGGCGCGAAGCCGCATTCCTCGCGAAGCAGATCCAGAACCGCGCGCGGATATCCTGGCCGGTAGCGGACGTAGTCCTTCACGCGATTCGAAAAACGCTCTTTCGAGTCTGTTGCCAGCATTTTCGCATCCACCAACTTGATTCGGCCTACGCTGCGCGCGTGTCATTCCGAGGCCCGTATTTGGCCGAGGAATCTCTCTTCGTGTGCCGAACTCGCCGCCGCTTATCGCCGAAGAGAGATCCCTCGGGCGCGTTGCGCCCTCGGGATGACAATCCTGATCGGATCATCACGGAAATTGCCGCAGGAAGCGCACGTCGTTCTGCGTGAGCACGGGCAGCTCGGTGACGCCGTACTTCATCATCGCCAGCCGGTCCACGCCCATCCCGAACGCGAACCCGGAAAGCTTCTCCGGGTCGTACTTCACGAAGCCATAGACCGCGGGATCGACCATCCCCGCGCCAAAAAGCTCGATCCATCCGGAAAATTTGCACACGCGGCAGCCGCTCCCGCCGCAGACGTGGCAGGTCGCGTCCACTTCCGCCGAAGGCTCGGTGAACGGGAAATAGCTGGGGCGCAGGCGCGTCTTCGCCTTCGGCCCCAGAAATTCCCGCACGAAATATTCCACCGTGCCCTTGAAATCGCAGAAGGTGATGTCCGTATCGACGGCCAGCCCTTCGATCTGGTGGAACATGTAGCCGTGCGTCGAATCGGGATTGTCCCGGCGATAGACTTTTCCGGGGACGATGATGCGCACCGGCGGCTTTTCCTTTTCCATCGTGCGGATCTGCATCGGCGAGGTGTGCGTCCGCAGCAGATGCCCGCCGCGCGCGCCGTGGATGTAGAAGGTGTCCATGTTGTCGCGTGCGGGATGGTGCTCGGGAATATTGAGCGCCTCGAAATTGTAGTAGGGCGTCTCGATCTCCGGCCCTTCCACCACGCTGAATCCGATCGAGAGGAAAATGCGCTCGAGCTCTTCGTAGGTCTGGTGAATCAGATGGCGCGTGCCGGTCGCGCGCTCGACGCCCGGCAGCGACAGATCGATCTGATCCCGCGCCGCTGCGGCTTGTTCCGCCCCGGCTTCAATTTGCTTGCGCTTTTCTTCGAGCGCCGCTTCGACGTGCGCTTTGAGCTTGTTCAGCTCCTGCCCGACCGCCTTTTTCAGTTCCGGCGAGGCCGGCTTGAGCCAGTTGTCCGTGATCAGCGACAGCACGCCGGATTTCCGCCCGGTCCAGGTGACGACAAAAATCCGCCAGCTCTCAGGGTCCGTGGAATGACGTGTGCTTTGCTCGTCGAATCGTCGGCTGACTTCCGCGAAGCGCGCCACAACCTTGTCGGGCGACGTGTCGCCGAGCCGCGCGAGAGTCTGTGTGGTGGGATCGTTCGCTGTCATTGAAAATGTTAGGCCGTAGGGGCGGGTCTCAGACCCGCCCCTACAAAGAAAATGCGCCGGCCTGAAGGTCGCCGCTACGCAACCGGCGCCAATACCAAACGCGCGCTACGCCGCGGGCTGCGGCTTGGGCGCGGCCGCGAGATGCTGCTTTGCCGACGCCACCAGCGCCGAAAATCCCTCGGCGTCGCGCACGGCCATGTCCGCCAGCATCTTCCGGTCGATCTCGTTCCCGCCGACCTTCAGCCCGTGAATCAGCTGGTTGTACGTGGTGCCGTTCGCGCGCGCGGCCGCGCCGATGCGCTGAATCCAAAGCGTGCGGAAATCGCGCTTGCGCGTGCGGCGGTCGCGATAGGTGTAGCGCAGCGAGCGGTTTACCGCCTCTTTCGCCGACCGGAACAGCTTTCCCTTCGTGAGGAAAAAGCCCTTCGCGTGCTTCAGCAGCTTTTTGCGCCGGGCGCGGCGCTTCGTGCCTCGTTTGACTCGAGCCATGGTTCTCGTCTCCTGTGATGATTGCGAAAAATTCCTGGGTTACGCGGAGAGGGTGCACAGCGCTGCGCCGCCCCCAAAATGGGACTCGGCGCAGATTGCACTGCGCTTTTCTCCGCGGCGTGTTCATGTGGCCCCGGCAACCCGATGTTACTCGGGAGCGGGAGCAAAGCAAGCCGGAGATTCCGGCTTGTCTGTCCTTCGCCGCCATAACGCGACGAAGGGTGAGCCGGCAGGCCCGCCGCGGCGGGTTTCGCTCTGCCTGGCTCAAAAATTCTTTAGAGGCCGCTACTTCAGGCCGTATGGCAATGCGAGGCGCACGTTATGCACGTTCGAAGGATGCACTTGCACGTCGCCGGCGAGCTTGCGCTGCCGCCGCGGCTTCTTCGTGCCCAGCAGGTGGCGCTTGCCCGAATGCCACCGCATCACTTTTCCGGTGGACGTGATCTTGAATCGCTTGGCCGCGCCGCGATGCGTCTTCAACTTCATTTTCTTGTTCTTCTTCACGATTCCCTCTTCCGAAAAATGTTGCAGGCGTGTCCGGACGCGATCGTTTACGCGGGACGTACCGGCGCCGCGACAGTCCCACCCTTCTTCGGCGCGAGCAGCGCGAGCAAAATATTGGCTTCCATCCTCGGCCCGAATTCCACCAGGGCGTATTCCATGATGTCCTTGAGCAGCCGCTCCATCTTGGCGCGGCCCACGTCCTGGTGCGCCATCTCGCGGCCGCGATGGAAAATCATGGCCTTCACTTTGTGGCCCTCGCCCAGGAACCGGATGATCTGGTTCTTGCGCACCTGATAATCGTGCTCGGCGGTGGCGGGCCGGAACTTCACTTCCTTGATGTGCGAGCTTTTTTGATGCTTCTTCGCTTCGTGGGCTTTCTTGCTCAGCTCGTAGAGGAATTTTCCGTAATCGACGAGCTTGCAGACCGGTGGCACGGCGCTCGGCGAGATTTCCACCACATCCAGCCCAGCATCCCGCGCCGCCTTCATCGCGTCGAACAGGGTCATCACGCCGAGCTGATTCCCTGCTTCATCAACCACACGGACCTCACGAGCGCGAATACGCTCGTTGACCCGGAGACCGCTCGAACCCCGTTCTGCGATAAACCCACCTCCCGGGCCGGCGAAATCTGTGTTCGCCACCCGATTTCCTGTCTCCCGAGTCTACAGAAACGCGCCCGGAGGGGACAGGCGAAAAAGTATAGCACGGCTTTCGCGCCCGTCCGCAAGTCCGGATTCCGTTTCGGATATTGTTGGCGGGCCGGGAAGGGACTGGGCGCGCGGAGCCCTCCCACTCGCTATTGGACGGAGAACGCGAGGAGCACGTTGCCGGAATTGCTGCCGGTGACGGCGTAGCCCGAGCCGATAAAGAGCATCCCGTTCACAATGGTGGGGCCGATGGAGTTGATGGCGCCGCCCTTCGCCGCGACCTTATTGACAGTCTCGAACGGCTGCGCCGTGTCGTATTCCCAGAGAATCTTGCCGTCGGCGGTCGAAACCGCGAACAGCTTTCCATCCGAGCCGGCTACAAACGCCACGCCGGGCATCGCTGTCCCTGCGGCGGAGTTCGACACGCGCGCAGTTTCCGGTTTCGGGAAGGTAGTCTTCCACACGCGCTCACCCGTTGCCAATTTCAGTGCGATCATCCCGCCGGACTGCAATCCGTAGTAAACATTCTGATCGTCCGCCGCGCCGCCCCACACGACTCCATTCAGCCGTGCAAAGAAGCTGTTCTCCTGACCCTTGGGGACTTCGATCGCATGGACTTTCCAAACGACCGCGCCCTTCCGGTCGGGATCGAGAGCGGTGACGGTCGCATCCTTCATTCCGAAAACGACGACGCTCTTGCCGTCAGGAAGCTTTCGCAAAATGGGCGAATTGCCGATGTCCTGGTCGGGACCGTTCACCGAAGGGCAGTTGTCGGTCCTATCCGGTCCGTTGCATCCGCCCATGAACGCGTCGCCGGCTTGCGCCTGATAGAACCACAGAACTTTGCCGGTCTTCAGATTGAGCGCCATCACGGCGTCGGTGGTATCCGGAGCAGGTTCGGTCTGCCCATCGCCGGTTCCAAAGTAGATCGCGTGGCGCTGCGCATCGATCGTGGGTGAATTCCAGACCGAGCCCCCGGACGGCGCGTATTGCTGCACACCCTTCGAATTTTTCCTGACGGGCTTCGGCGTGTCCACGACGTAGGTCTTCCAGACTTGCTTGCCGGTGTTCGCGTCGAGCGCGACCACGCTTCCCCGGCCGGTGCAGCAGGAGTAGTCGAGGTTCGAAGCCGAGAACTCCTCCGACGATGAGACCGGAATGTACACGACGCCGTTGTAAACCTTGGGAGCTGCGGTGATGCGCGCCACGAAGTGGTCGTCCACTCTCGTCGTCCAGAGCGGCTGGCCGTTTTGCGCGTCCACGGCGTACACATTCGCGTGGGCGTCGCCAAAAAAGGCCGCGTACTTCGTCTTGCCGTGGCCCTTCACGCGCGCCACGCTGACCGCGCTGCGCACGGAGCCTTTCGCCTGATACGACCAGTAGACGCAACCGGTGCTCGCGTCGAGCGAATAGACGTAGCCGATGTCCGTGCCGACGAAAATGCGTCCCGAGACGACCGCCGGCTGGCCAAACGCGGATAGGCCGGTGGGATAACCGAACGCCCATTTCAATTTCAAGTGCGGCACCTGATCGGCTGTGATTCCCGCGGCTGCGGCGGTCTGAAAGCGCGTGTTGGTCAGATCGGCGCTCCAGCCGTTCCACGACGGCGCGGAGGCTGGATCGGCGAGCGGCGGATTCGCCGCGCAATGATTCGGCATGTCCTTCGCGTCGCCTTCCTTCAAGCTGCCGAGCGGCCGTCCGCTCAGGAAGGTGGCCAGCATGCGCTTCTGGTCGTCGGTCAGGCTGTCTCCCTGGGCTTTCATCGCACCGGTGGTCAGCGCGTCGTAGATTCTCTCCGGGGACATCTGCCGGATTGTGTCCGGTGAAGGCACGCGCTCCAGGTTCGGATTTCCGTGGCAACCCATGCAATGCGTTTGGAACGTGCCGATGCCGGTTTCCGTTCCCGTTGCGAGATTCGCACCCGCGGGCGGCGGAGTTTGCGCTGGAGCTTGTGCTGGAGCCTGCGCCCGCGCCGCGCCGGCCCAGGCGAGGCTTCCCAAAATCGCGGCCGTCGCCGCAACGCAAACGTATTTTCTCGTCACGCTGGTCCCCCCAGAGTGAAACCTATTTGTCGCTGATACCGCCCCACGCGGAATTCAGATGATACTGCAAGCCGGACCCTACCATTTCGATCCGGCGAATCTTGCCGTCCGTAATCTTGAACGCCTCGGTGACTTCGAGACTCGACGGCCGATTGAAACCTTTCATGGAAACGTCCTGGCCATTGGTGAGATGGATCGTCTGCACCGTGCCGTTTTGATCGAAGATCACGTACGCCCATACGATGCCGCGCTCTTCATCCACGAGCGGAAAGCGCCGGTGATGAATTCGCGTGACCACCGCGTAGTAGCCGCTCTTGAACTGCGCCAGGCAGCCCATCGCAAAGGCATTGAAGGCTGCGGTCGGCGAAAGCGTCGGATTGTTCGTCGTATGGATTCCATTTTCCATGCGGTCGCAATCGTCGGCGAACGGATAATCGCCCTTCCCGTCGTTGTTCTCGAGCCCCGCGAAGTACATGTTGGCCGTCCGGATCAACTGCTGGCGGGAAACGCGCTGCGCCGGTGGAATCGTGTTGAACCAGAGCGGCTCCGCCTGGCTCGTGTCGAGACCGGCGATGTTGTTCGGGCCGCCACCACCCTGCCGGTAGTAGGTCGTCTCGATTTCCGTGATCCGGCCGAGCTGCACGCGCAGGCGCAGGCCCATGATCAGCAGATGGTCGCCCTCGTGCATGGTGACCATGCAGCCGATCTGCTCGGCGACGGGATCGGAGAAGCAGTGCTTGTAGCTCCCGACCTGCGTGGCCGTGCCCCAGAATCCGTCGCCGACGTCCATCACCTGATCGTTCTCGGTGTACTTCACGTCGGCCGCGAGCGGCAGGCGCTTTGGATCGTGCGCCGCGAGCGCCGCCAGATATTGAGTGGCCAGTCCTTCAAGGCACGCGCGATCGCAATCGATTGGGATGGGGCCTGTGGCAGAGACCGTCGGCGTGAACTTTCCGGCCATCATCGCGACGGCCAGACAACACGTTGCGCCGATCACTAGAATCCTTGCTCGCATGGGTTTCCTCCTTCGCTTCGAGAGCGGCAAACTAATACTACTAATCGGGCACTCCCGCAAGGGGCGAGCTGCTGCGCGGCTATTTTGTGCCGGTTGGTTGCGCGGAGGCGGCGCAGGAATCGAGCGCCTTGTGCGTCTCATTGGCCCATCGAGGGAAACCACGCGATTCCAAAAACTCGACTACTTCGGAATCGCTTCCCCCGACGGATTCGTGGAACTGGTAAAGGATGGGATGCTCGGGAACTTCGTCCTCGTCGCGCGGCCGGACGAATACGATGTTGTTGAAGGCCTTGAACTGCGCCGCGATGGCCGGGCACTGTTCGGCGGAAAAGGTCCACTCGCGCATTTTCAAATCCGGCTTCATCTCCTGGTAGGTCCGCGACGCATCCTTGGTGTGAAGAGCCAGAAGCTGCTGATAGAGCGGCTGGCCCTGTGCCTCGCGGAGCGAGGCGCGGATGGCGCGGGCATCCTGCGTGTTTTCGAGCACGAGCGAAAATTCGAGCGCGTTATTTTCGCCGTCCTGGTGCGCGCGAACGGCGATGAAGTCGCCTTCCCCGTGGGTGATGGGAAAGAGCTCGTCAAACGCGGCCGCAAAATGCTTGTCGGTCCAGCCGCGGTTGGCGTCCGCCTGCGGCCGGGCGGAGAGCCCGATCAGCGCGAATGCAATCGCCACGGCAGCGAGTTTCACGGTGAAAGCTTTCATTTTTCCGCCGGCTACTGCGTCGCGCGGGATTCTACCTCATTGCGAAGGTCGGCGATGAATTGATCGAGCGGGCGGGGGCCGAGATCGCCCTTCGAGCGGTGCCGCACGGCGACGGTGCCCGCTTCGGCTTCCTTCCCGCCAATCACGAGCATGTACGGAATCTTTTGCATCTGCGCGTCGCGGATTTTCGCCTGCAACTTTTCGTTGCGGTCGTCGAGATGCACGCGGAAGCCCGCGTCCTTGAGCTGCTGCGTGACCTTCCGCGCGTACTCAATTGTTTTCTCGCTCAGCGGCAGCACCGACGCCTGCACGGGAGCGAGCCACGCGGGAAACGCGCCCGCGTAATGCTCGATCAGCACGCCGAAAAAGCGCTCGACCGAGCCCCAGAGCGCGCGATGCACCATGAGCGGCTGATGGCGCGCGCCATCCTCGCCGACGTATTCGAGCTCAAAGCGCCGCGGCAGATTGAAATCGAACTGCACGGTGGTGAGCTGCCACGGGCGGCCGATCGCGTCCACGAGCTTCACGTCGATTTTCGGTCCGTAGAACGCGGCCTCGCCGGGAATGTATTTGTACGGGACGTTCATGCGCTTCAGCGTGTTGGTGAGCGCATCCTCGGCGCGCTTCCATTCCTCGGGAGTGCCGGCATAAATCTCGGGATGCGTTGTGTCGCCGCCGGAAAGCTCCACGACGTAATCGCTGAAGCCGAAGACGCGCAGCACTTCCCAGGCGAATTCGACGCAGTCCTGCACTTCCTTTTCGATTTGCTCCGGCATGCAGAAGATGTGCGCATCGTCCTGCGTGAAGCCGCGGACACGCATCAGGCCGTGCAGCACGCCCGAGCGCTCGTAGCGATAGACGGTGCCGAGCTCGGCGAGCCGCACCGGCAGCTCGCGATAGCTGCGCAAGTGCGATTTGAAAATCAGGATGTGGCCCGGGCAGTTCATGGGCTTGAGCTGGTAATCGGCTTTCTCGACTTCGATCGGGCCGAACATATTCTCGCGGTAGAAATTCGCGTGGCCGCTCGTCTTCCACAGGTCGAGCCGCATGATGTGCGGCGTATAGACGAGATCGTAGCCGCGGCGGGTGAGCTCGGTGCGGAGCCAATCTTCCATCAGCCGGCGGATGATTCCGCCCTTGGGATGCCAGAAAATCAGGCCGGGGCCGGCCTCGTCCTGAATGCTGAAGAGGTCGAGCTCCTGGCCGAGCCGGCGATGGTCGCGGCGCTTCGCTTCCTCGAGCTTGTGCAGGTATTCGTCGAGCTCTTTCTGTTCGACGAAGCACGCGCCGTAAATCCGCTGCATCTGCGGATTGCCTTCGTGTCCTTTCCAGTAGGCGCCGGCGACGCTCATCAATTTGAACGCCTTGATGCGGCCGGTGGAAGGAATGTGCGGGCCGCGGCAGAAGTCGATGAATCTCCCCGTGGTGTAAAAGGAGACCATCGGCTCGATGGCTTTTTCCTCGACCAGCTCGCATTTGAATTCCTGATTCGACTTGCGATAGAGCTCGATCGCTTCGGGCTTGGGAATCAGCTTGCGCTCGTTGGGAACGTCCTTCGCGGCGAGCTCGCGCATCTTGGCCTCGATTTTTTCGAGGTCCTCGGGCGTGAACGGCTGGTCGCGCAGGAATTCGTAGAAGAATCCGGTTTCGATCGGCGGGCCGACGCCGAGTTTTACGTCCGGGTAAAGCTCGAGGACGGCGGCGGCGAGCAGATGCGCGGCCGAGTGGCGGAACACCTGCACCGCTTCGGGATCTTTCGCGGTGAGGATCGAAAGTTTTACATTGCGATCGAGCGGGCGCGCGAGATCGACGAGCTCGCCATCGGCGCGCGCGACGAGCGCGTCCTTGGCGAGGCGCGGCCCGATCTGGCCGGCAATCTGCGCGGCCGTGGTACCGCTGGGCACCTCGCGCGTCGAGCCATCCGGCAGCGTGATTTGAATGTTTTCCATGATCGATTTGGGCTAGTTCAGGGGCTCGAATGCGGTCGAGCGCATCCTCGAAAAGTGTGTCGACTTGAATGTGTCACAACTGTTTGTTTTCAATGACTTAGAGGCGCAAGTAAGTGGCGAGGTGTGACACCTTGGTGGTGCCGAAAAGCAGATCCCTCGGCTCGTTTGCCGCAGCGAACTCGCTCGGGACGACGACCCTAGTCGGGTCATCGTTTCAGCGGCGAGACTGATGTCTCGCGGCTCCCTGCTGCCGAATTTTCCTTTCTCCATCATCTTCTCGACCGCCGATTACCGTAGCACGATCCTAGGGCGATTTCATCCGGTTGTTGGTGTAAAGAATTGCGGATGCGCCGGGTTGCGGAGAGGGCGACGAGGATAGCGTCCCGCCGACGTTGCTAGCAGAATGTTGCGGCGAACGGGGAAGAAGAAGAGAACGCAGAGCCGCCGGGCCAGCTCTGCGCTCTCCACGTAAACATCATGCTCTAGTTGGTTGGCTGCAATAGGCGTTCCTGAAGCATTTCTGATTTGACTCTCAGGATTACGTTGGCCGCTGTGGTCCAGTAGGCCGGATCTGAGCCAAGGCTGGCAACAGGACTGACGCTCGCCAAATTGTTTGTCAACGAACGATACAGTTCATCTGCCGTTCGCTTAAATGCCTCCTTCCAATCCACCACCCAGACCTGCTTCCCCGTCTTGGGATCCGTTTGAAGCAGTTCTCGGAACGCGCCCGCCAAAGGAAGGGTTGCTGCGAGATCGAGACGGTGGCGAGTCTTTAGGCCTATACCCGGATATACGTAATCCTCCTTCAGAGGTTTTACGACCCGGAGGCCACCGAATCGATTCCGGTTCTTGAGGTTTTCCTTGCTGCTGAACTGCGCCTCGATGTACTCCGGCAGAAATGCTACGTCGACCATCACCTCGGAGAGCGCTAGGAATTCTTCGCGGGATTTTGGGTCGATATAGAGTTTCAGGGCCTTCTGCTTGCTCTTGTACATTTGAGGGCCAAGTGCCTGCTTGTCCTTCAAGAAACATCCTAGCCTCTGTAGGATGTCTCGAATGTCCCAAGCACCTGTGTCATTCTCTCGAAAAGAGATGTTTCTGATGTCGAAGCCGGCGCGGCTGAAGATGTCTTTCAGCGGTTGAAACTCGTTCCGGTATTCGTCCATCGTATGCTCTTTAACCTGAGTAGAGGTGTTCAGAGCTTCGACCATCTCCTCAGGAACGACGAACGCTGCCTTGGACGTGATGAACCGCACCCGCACGAAAGGCTCTGTCCAGTCCTCGATCGCCTTGAGCGCATCTATCCGCTGCATGGTGTTGGAGACGACGGCGAAAGTGTGACCACCGTCACCGATTCCCACCTTTCGCGCGTCTGAGATTTCCTCATCAACATAATCGCCTTCACCATCGTCCGCGAGTGTGATGTTTAACTGACGAACGCCGTTGGTGGTCTGCGTCAGTTCGAATGCCTCACAAATGAAAGTGATCCCTCGGTTTTTGACGTGAAACGCCCGTGGATTCTTTTCCACGGATTCGATCATGCTTTTGAACGGTTTGCTGCTCTCTTTCGGGGCACGGACGTTGGCATTACCTCGGACTAACTTGTTAACTTCACTGAAGGGGAGGAGCGTTTCCAGATGGTGAAGGTTTGAATCGAATGGGTCTTTGATGCGCTTGCAATAATCGGTGTCACTAACGCGGAGCGTTATTACGGTTTTCATGTTTTTCTCCAATTCGGCGTATGCCGGAATAGCCGTGGTGTCACGGCCTAAACATGCTAACACAAAACAAAGGCAAAGTCAACCAGCTGTACTCGTCCACATGATTAGTGACACTCGGCTTTCTTTTGTTGAGATTTCCAGCGATGGAGGAATTCGAGCGGAGTGAGATAGCGGAGCGCCTGGTGAGGACGCACGGTGTTGTAGATATGTTCCCAGCGGCGAAGCT
>DATNIN010000045.1:0-15727 GCA_035604415.1 Candidatus Acidiferrales bacterium | reverse complement strand
GTTCTGTTTCACGGTCGGCGGCTTGTTTGGCAGCTTGTCGGCCAGCTCTGATTGCTTGTAGAAGAAGTCGTTGGCGTTGAAAAAGTTATTGCGGTTGAATTCCCACGCCGCTCCGTGGAGTTGATTGGTGCCGCTCTTGGTCACCACGTTGACGTTCGCGCCCGGGTTCTGGCCATATGCTGCGTCGTATTGCGAGGTCTGAACCTTGAACTCCTGAATCGAGTCGGGATTGGGAATTGGAATTCCGGCATAGCTGCCCGATTGCGCCGCGCCGCCGCTGCCGTAGTTCGTGGTGATGACACCGTCCATCATGTAGGTGTTCTGATCGGAGCCGGAACCGTTTACGTTGATGTCCATCGTGCCGTTTCCGACTGCCGTGGCGGTCGCGACGTTGGCGACCACGCCGGGCGAGAGGTCAATCACCTGCGTATAGTTGCGCGTGCTCAGGGGCAGGTCCGTGACAGTCTTTCCGGCGACCAACCCTCCTACCGTGGCGTTCTCCGTCTGCACGGTTACCGCCGTGGACGCGACCGTGATTTCCTGGGTTTGCGTGCCAACCTCGAGGGCGCGATTCAGCGTCAGCGTCTCCGTGACGTCCACGGTGATCGATGGGACATCGACGGTCTTGAAGCCCGATGCGGAGAATTTCACGCTGTAATTGCCGGGCGGCAAGAGAGAAATCTTGTACAAACCGCCAGCGTCCGTCACTGTTCCGCGTGACTGGCCCGTACCGACGTTCGTTGCGGCGACATTCGCCCCGGCGATCACGGCCCCGGAAGGATCAGTGACCGTTCCGGTCAGCGCTCCCGTTGTAGCGCTTTGCGCCAGAGCCGGCGAAACGCAAGTGAACAGCGCCACCAGGCAAACCACCAGTGCACATGCGATCCTCAATGCAGCAAATCGTGAGTGCATCCCCCACCCCCCTGAATTTTGAAATGCAGATTGGAACTGCGCCCCCCGGGCGCTTTGTGGTGGGCATTTACTACTACGCGTTTTTGTCATTGTCAAGGTTCAAACCGCATGTGCGTCGATTGACTTCGATGGGAGAGTCCCCTAACCTAACTCGTTCACAGCGCTGCTGCTTGCGCTAACAAACAAGCGTGCCTTCATACCGCACGGAAAAGAGCCAGGGAAAAGCATGTCGGACCTGAAGTTGACGACGCGCGCGGAAGATTTTTCGGAATGGTACAACCAGCTTGTCCTGCGGGCAGAGCTGGCGGATTACGCGCCGGTCCGCGGCTGCATGATCGTCCGGCCGTACGGCTGGGCGCTGTGGGAAAACATTACCGCGGCGCTCGACCAGCGATTCAAGGCCACCGGCCACGTCAACGCGGCATTTCCTCTGCTGATCCCGCGCAGCTTCATCGAGAAGGAAAAATCGCACGTGGCGGGATTCTCGCCGGAGCTGGCGGTGGTGACGCACGGCGGCGGCGAAAAACTCGAAGAGCCGCTCGTGATTCGCCCGACTTCGGAAACGATCGTCGGCTACGCCTACGCGAAATGGATACAGTCCTATCGCGACCTGCCCGTGCTGATCAATCAGTGGAACAGCGTGGTGCGCTGGGAGCTGCGCACAAAGTTGTTTTTGCGCACGCTCGAATTTTTCTGGCAGGAAGGCCACACCGCGCACGCGACCGCCGAAGAAGCCGACGCCGAGACGCGACAGATGCTCGACGTGTACACGGACTTCGCCGTGCGCGAAGCCGCAATTCCGGTGATTCCGGGGCGCAAGTCGGCGGCCGAGCGCTTTGCGGGCGCCGATCAGACGTATTCGATCGAAGCGATGATGGGCGACTGCAAAGCTTTGCAGTCTGGGACGTCGCACAACCTCGGCCAGAATTTTGCCAAGGCGTTCGAGATCCGCTATCTCGATAAGGGCGGCGTGTTGCAGCACTGCTGGACGACATCGTGGGGGCTTTCGACTCGCTTCGTCGGCGCCATCATCATGGTTCACGGCGACGATCAGGGGTTGATCCTGCCGCCGCGGCTTGCGCCGTTTCAGCTCGTGATCGTGCCGATTTTCAAGACGGATGAAGAGAAAGCCAGCGTGCTCGAAAACGCGCAGCGATTGCGGCGCGAACTGGTGGATGCAGGCATCCGGGTGAAGATGGACGAGCGCGAAGGGATGAGCCCCGGCTTCAAGTTCAACGACTGGGAGATGCGCGGCGTGCCGCTGCGCATGGAGATCGGCCCGAAAGATGTGGCAAAGGGCTCGGTGGTTTTGGCGCGGCGCGACCGCCCTGGGAAGGAAGGGAAGGCGTTCGTCCCGCAGCAGGGCATTGCCGCCTCCGTGAAGCAAACGCTGGAAGAGATTCAGAAAGCGCTCTTCGATCGCGCGCTCGCGTTTCGCGAGGCGAACACGGTCGAGCCCGCCGACTATGGCGAGTTCAAGGCGGCCGTCGAGAAGGGCTTCGCGTTCTCCTGGTGGTGCGGCCAAAGCAGCTGCGAAGAAAAGATCAAGGACGAGACGAAGGCCACCATGCGCTGCATCCCGCTCGAGCAGCCCGGCGGCTCCGGGAAGTGCGTTTATTGCGGCGCGGCTGCTACCGAAAAGGCGATTTTCGCGAAGGCGTACTAGATTCCGGATTTCACGCCACAGAGCACTCAGGACGTAGAGAAATTCGAAAACAAAAGCACAAGCGCGACGCAGGGCGCTCCGGGGCAGCGCATGCTCCGGATCCGCCACCAAGCCGCAAGCAGCTCGAGCGTGAGCTTGCCTCCGTGGCCGATCCAAAGCGCGCCGCGTTCGTCGCTGGGTACTTCAAGACCGGCAAAGGCGAGTACGGCGAGGGCGACCGGTTTCTCGGCATTACCGTTCCGGTGCTGCGACAGATCGCGCACCGCTACGTAGCCCTTCAGTTCGACGACCTAACACGACTGCTGGCCTCCCCCATCCACGAGCATCGCGTCGCCGCGCTGGAGATTCTGGTCGCTCAATACGAGCGCGGCGACGAAGATCGCCGGGAGAGAATCGTTGCGTTCTACCTTCGGCATACGCGCGCGATGAACAATTGGGACCTGGTTGATACGGCGGCGCCGTACATCCTGGGCGAGCATCTCAAGACGCGCCCGCGGCAGCTGCTCGACCGTCTGGCGGCGTCGCGCAGTCTATGGGAACGCCGCATCGCCATTATCTCGACGCTCGCCCTGATCCGCGCCGGCGAGATCGGCGACACCTTCCGAATCGCGAAAAAATTGCTCTCCGACGAGCACGGCCTGATCCACAAAGCCGCAGGCTGGGCGTTGCGCGAGACCGATAAGGTGTCCCGCGCGTCGCTCGTGGCCTTCCTGCGAAAACACTATTCCGCGCTTCCTCGGACGACCCTCCGATACGCCATCGAACGCTTCCCAGCCGCGCAGCGTAAACGAATGCTGGCCGGGAAGTTCAACTAAACCCGCCCGGGAATCTCCGGCGGCCGCGCCGCAGTCACTCCGCGTTTACTCATCGCGAACAAGCGCCCCTCTCGGCCCACCCGTCGGCTAGGCGTCGTGTTAGCTTGAAAACATAGCTTCGCCCGGGGATGTGTTTGGGAGGACAAGTCGTTTCTATGGCACCGGCAGACCATATCGGACAGCGCGGGGGCGCGAAGATTAGCTTCCTGTTGATGGTTCTCGTCCTGGGAAGCCTCGGCTTTACGGGATACAAGGTCGTTCCAGTCTATTTCGCGAACTATCAGTTTCAGGACGCGGTTCAGGACGAATCCCGCTTCGCACTGACCGGCTATCCCAAGAAGAGCACCGAGGACATTCGCGAGGACATCTGGAAAAAGGTGCAGGAGCTCGAAATTCCGGCCAAGCGAGACGATATTCGCGTGGTCGTGAGCGAAGGCAAAGTGGACATCGGGCTCGACTACTCAGTGCCCATCGACTTGAAGGTCTATCAATTCACGCTGCAGTTTCATCCCCACGCGGACAACCACACCATTTAGGATAGTATTGTGACGGGACAGGGTCATTCGTCCGGAACCGGCAAAGTCCGGGCCCCTCTGTGCCGCGTGCGCCCAGCCGCGGCTTCCGGCGCATCATAGAATTCAGCAGGATCGAGCGGAGAACGGATTGCGGATTCGAATCGCCCGCGGTTTCTTGACATCCCGGCCCGGCATGGCGCTTCTTGCGGTGCTGCTCGCAGCCTTGGTGGGCGCCACGGCCGTCTTCACCTATTACTACATCCAGTTCGGCCATCTGATCGACGAGCGGCTCACCGGGCAGATTTTTCAGAACACCTCGCGCCTCTATTCCGCTCCGGGACACATCTTCACCGGAGAATCGATGCGCGCGAGCGACCTCGCGAGTTACCTGCTGCGCGCCGGATATCAGGAAAGCACCGTCGCAGGCTCGCCGGGACAGTTCCACGCAACGAATTCCACGGTCGAAGTTCGGCCGTCTTCCGATTCCTATTTTCGGGGCCAAAACGCCTTGCGCGTGAATTTTTCGGGAACGGAGATTTCGCAGATCGCGCAACTCTCCGACGGGACGCCGCTCGATTCCGCGGCGATTGAGCCGGAGCTGATCACCAACCTGTTCGACAGCTCGCGCGAGAAGCGCCGCGTCGTCCGGTTTGAGGACCTTCCGCCTGTGCTTGTGCATGCCGTGCTCGCGGCGGAGGACAAGCGCTTCTTCGAGCACGGCGCGCTCGACATGGTCCGCGTGTTCGGCGCAGCGTTCTACGACGTCAGCCGCGGCCAGAAGGCCCAGGGCGCGAGCACGATCGACATGCAGGTGGCGCGCACCTTCTTCTTCTCGACCAAGCGCGAGTGGCGGCGAAAGCTGAAGGAAATCCTGATGGCCGCCGAGATCAACGAGCGATTTTCGAAGCAGCAGATCTTCGAGCTGTATGCCAACGACATTTACCTCGGCAATCGCGGCAGCTTCGCGATTCGCGGCTTCGGCGAAGCCGCTCAGGCGTATTTCGGGAAGGACGTGCGCGAGCTGACGCCCGGCGAAGCGGCGTTTCTCGCCGGGATCATCCGCGCGCCCAATCGCTACTCGGCCGCCGAGCGCCACATGGACCGCGCCGAAGAAGCGCGCGACCGCGTGCTCGGGCAGATGGTCGAGGATGGCTACCTCAAGCCCGAGCAAGAGGCCGCCGCCAAACATGCCAAGCTCAAGTTCGTCAACGGCGGCCTCGGCAGCAGTTCGGCGCCATATTTCGTAGACATGGTGAAGGACCACCTGCTCGAAAAATACTCGGAGAGCGACCTCGAGAACCAAAGCTACCGCGTGTACACGACGCTCGATCCAGACCTCCAGCGCGCGGCCAGCGACGCAGTCCAGATCGGCATCCAGTCGGTGGACAAGCTTCTCGCGCACCGCTCTGCCGAATGGAAGAAGAAGGGTGAGCCGGTTCCACAGGCGCAGGTTGCGGTCGTGGCGCTCGATCCGCATACAGGCGAGATTCGCGCGCTCGTCGGCGGGCGCGACTACGGCGAAAGCCAGCTCAACCACGCGCTGGCAAGGCGGCAGCCCGGGTCGGCGTTCAAGCCGTTTGTTTACGCCGCAGCGTTCAACAACGCCGTGCAGGGCTTTCAGCCCGTCGTGACGCCGGTGACGATCGTGGACGACAGCCCCACCACATTCGAATTCGATGGCAAGGAGTACACGCCGGACAATTTCGGCCAGGAGTACTACGGGCCGGTCACCGTCCGTGACGCGCTGATGCATTCGCTCAACGTCGCGACGGTGAAAGTCGCGGAGCTAATCGGCTATCAGCGTGTGGTCGATCTCGCGCGGCAGATGGGGCTCGGCACCAACATCCAGCCCACGCCGGCCGTGGCGCTGGGGGCGTACGAGATGACGCCGATCGACGTCGCCGCGGGATACACGGCGTTCGCCGCCGGCGGCGTCCGCGCCGAGCCGCTCTTCATCCGCAGCGTTGTTTCCGCCGAGGGAAATGTCGAGGAGTCATACGGGCCTGCGACTCACTCCGTGCTTGATCCGCGCGTCGCGTATCTGGTAACGAGCCTGATGGAGGACGTGATCGACCACGGCACCGGCTATCCGGTGCGGGCGATGGGATTCAACGCGCCGGCTGCCGGCAAGACGGGCACTTCGCGCGACGGCTGGTTCGCGGGATACACGTCGAACCTGCTCTGCGTGGTCTGGGTTGGCTTCGACGACAATCGTGACCTCGGACTCGCCGGCGGGCAGTCGGCCGCGCCGATCTGGGGCGAGTTCATGAAGCGGGCCGTGGCCCTGCCGACGTATCGCAACACCCAGACGTTCGAAGCGCCGCCCGGAATCATGGAAGAGTCGATCGATCCGCAGACCGGCCAGCTCGCGACGCCCTCGTGTCCTCAGACGGCCAACGAATATTTCGTCGCCGGCAGCGAGCCCACGCAGTATTGCCAGCTTCATGGCGGAGCGACGGCGCAATCCGGCCAGGGCTCGTGGCTGACGCATTTGTTCGGCAAGGGGGAGACTCCACCCGAGGGGACGCCTCCCGCCGCGAAGCCCGGGGAGGAATCCACCACACAGCCGTCCGAGGAGCCGGAGAAGAAAAAAGGACTCCTGGACCGGATATTTGGTATCTTCGGAGGAAGCAAGCAACCCGCGGACAAATCGAAGCCCCAATAATAGACGAAATCGCACAGGCGCGGGTGCCAAGGAGACCGGCCATGAAGCGCTTGGTCCTCTTCGCCATCCTGTCGTTTTTCGCGGTCGGCACGAGCCGAGCTCAGCAAGTTCCCAACGCACCGATCGGCACCACGCAGGACAAATCCGAGGCGCAGGCCGCGAATACTCCTCGGATGACGCCGCGGGAAATCGCCCAGATGCGCGCGGACATCCTGATGGCGCGCAAGGATTACGGCGAGGCCGCCAAAGCCTACCAGGATCTTCTGAAGGACGATCCGAAGAATGCTGTGCTCCTCAACAAAACCGGTCTGGCGTATCAACTGATTGGCGACCCCGATCAAGCCGAGCGCTTCTACAAGAAGGCGATGCGCGCGGACAAGACTTCGTGGAGCGCGATCAATAATCTCGGCACGGTTGAATACGCCCGGGAGCGTTACGGCAAAGCGATCAAGTACTTCAAGAAGGCGATCGCCGGAGGGGATAGTCTGGCCGCGGTTTACAGCAATCTCGCCTACGCCTATTGCGGGATCAAGGATTACCCGCGAGCGATGGAGGCGTTCAGCAAGGCCCTGGCGATCGATCCCCAAGTTTTCGAGCGGAGAGGCAGCGGCGGAGTGGTCGTTCAGCAGCGCTCCGCCCCCGATCCCGCGGCGCTGCACTTCTACCTCGCAAAATCGTACGCGAAGGCAGGGGAAGCCGAGGGCGCGGCTCGCTACCTGAAGATGTGTCGCGACGAGGGCTACAAGGACTTTCTTTCGGCGCAGAACGACCCGGACTTCGCGCGCGTGATCAAGGATCCGCGCGTGCAGGAAGTGCTGCGCGTCCGTCCTCCCTACGCCCCGGAACCGGCGAAACCCGTACAGAACTAGAGTAGTCCGAGCGTTCGATTCGGAAGCGCCGCTCGGTACGGCGGCGCTTCCGTCATCTACAGCTAATTCTTCGAGCGGCCCTAGATTAGCCCTGCGTCCCGGAGTTTCTGGACTTCCGCGCTGACGCCGCCGATACCTTCGTTCGAGTAGATCATCAGCAGACGCTCGCCCGTGAAGAAGCTCAGAATCGGATTCCGAAATCGATTGAGGTAATTGGGATCGGACGGATTGACGCCGAATTGCGGCGCGATCGATTGCAGGAGCACGTTTACGGCGTCGACCGCTGGGCCCGAGTAGGTGAAGTCGGCATCCGAAAGATTGTGCAGCGTGTATTCCGCCAGCACGTTGGTTTGTCCCCCGGTGTTCAGGTTGACGTTGTTCCCCAGTTGCCGGAGCGGCGGCAGGCGCAGGTTGCCTTTCGAATCGACGTAGAGGTAGCCGCGCGCCACCGGGTCGATTTGAGCGATGATGGCGCCCGCCCGCAGCCAATTCACCACCTTGAACTCATTCCCGCTGGTCGGCGCGGAATGGGCGCATGCCATCGTGATTACGAAAGCCGGGCTCAAGCCGCGCTTCATCTCCTCCGCAATCGTGATGATGTGATGCGCCCCGGTCCTGGAGTCCCCGGCGGCTCCGTAGTTGTCGTTGGAGCCCGTACCGCCGAAATTCAATTCGATGAACTCCGAACCGTCGGCGTTCCACTGGAATACGAGAGTCTTTGCCCAGTCGTGCCACAGCGGTGCGCCGACGATGATGTCTTCGTCGATGAAGATATCCGGATTGCTATCGCCATCGTGCTTGCCATCGTGGCCGTCCCCGGTCGCATCGCCGGAGATCGTCGGCAACCCGCTTCGGCCGGAATGGCCATACACTGTGCGGTATTCGTCCGCCAGGTGCACGTCCGCGATGTCGTTGTTCGATTCGTGAATCACCAGCCCGCCGGGATAGGAATGGTGGCCAAAGACCGAAGTACTGCCCGGCGCCGAAAAGAAGGCCTGCGGCAGTTTGGGACAGGAGGTGCCGTCGTCCAGCACGGGCGGGAAGACTCCGGCCTTTGCGCCGCCCTGGATGCTGGCCGCATCCGACAGATTAAGCAGTCCCTGGCTGACCAACGTCTGAACAATGGCGCTCTTCTGCGCGTCGGTCAAATGCGCGCGGTGCGTAACGCAAGTCTGCGGGTTTCCGATCGCATCGAGCGTTTCCTGTCTCAGCTTGACGTCTTTGATTTTGGAGGCTTGCGATTGGATGAATTGATAGGCCGATTGCACCATCGGCGATTGCTTCGCGAGGGCAATTGCGTTTGCATTGCCGGCTCCCGGCACCGTTTGATCTCCCGCGAGCGCCGGCTTGCCGGCCAGCACGATCAGCACGAGCGCGCTCAGTACGCAGCCACAAAGTCTCATCTGTCTCCTCCGGACGGTCTGGGCTTGGGAGCCAGATGGTAATCGCGCCGTGTTATTCCCGATTAAATCCGGCGTGAATTGTCTGTACCGGGAAGAAGAATTTAGCGTGACAGGCGGAGATTTTCTCTTTTGCGGTGCCCGCCCACAGGTCGCGGTTAGTTCCGAACCAGTTGGGGGCTCTAAATTCCGATTTGGGAGCGATTCTGTTGCTATAATACGCGACCGAGATGACTATCCCGTCATTGCGGCGTCGGTTGGCCGTTGTATGTGCCGTCGCCGGGATGTCACTCGCCTTTGCCGCGCGCGCGGCTGCGCCTCCTGCTGCGGCGTCCGATTCTCCCGCTCCCGCCAAAGTCTTCGAGCTCCGGATTGACGGCGAAATCGAGCCGATCCTCGCCGAATACATCGTCCACGGCATCGAGGAGGCCGGCCGCGAACACGCGAGCCTCGTGCTGATCACGATCAATACGCCTGGTGGCCTCGACACGTCGATGCGCTCGATCATTCAGGCGATTTTGCAGTCGCCGGTGCCCGTGGTGAACTTCGTGAACCCCACGGGATCACGCGCCGCTTCCGCTGGATTTTTCATTCTGCTGTCGGCCGACGTCGCAGCGATGTCCCCGGGCACGGACACCGGAGCGGCCTCGCCGATCATGGAAATGTTCGGTGAGCCCGTTAAGATTGACGACACGCTCAATAGGAAAATCCTGAACGAGGCTACGGCCTATCTTCGCAGCTACGTTGCCAAGCGCGGCCGCAATACCGAACTCGCTGCGACGGCGGTCACCGACGCGAAGGCTTTCAGCGAGAAAGAATCGCTCGACGGCAAGCTCATCGATCTCGTCGCCTCGTCACCTGAGGATTTGTTTTCGAAGCTCGACGGACGCACCATCACCCGCTTCGACGGCTCGACCGTGAAGCTCTCGCTGTCGCATCCCTCCGTGGTCCCGGTGGGCATGAACGCCCGCGAAAGGCTCCTCTCGCGCATCGTCGAGCCCAATCTTGTCTTCATTCTCCTGATTGTGGGCGTGTTGGGTCTTTACACGGAGTTTACGCACCCCGGAATGTTCGCGCCCGGTGTGATCGGCGGGATCGCGATCGTGCTCGCGCTGTTTGGCCTGCACATGCTGCCCGTGAATTTGAGCGGGCTGTTGTTGATTGTCCTCGCGCTGGCTTTGTTCGTCCTGGAAGCAAAATACCCGACTCACGGTGTGCTCGGGGTGGGGGGAATTGTTTCCATGGTTCTAGGCGCCCTGCTGTTGGTTCGTTCGCCGCTGACCGGCATGGGTGTGAGCTTGGCGGTCGCGCTCGGCGTGGCGCTTCCTTTCGCCGTGATCGTCGTTATCCTGATGCGGCTGGTGCTGCGGTCGCGCTCGTGGAAGCAAGCGGCGGGCAAGGAAGAGCTGGTCGGGGAAGAGGGAGAGGCCGTCGAGCCGGTCGGTTCGGGCGCTGGAACGGGTCTTGTGCGCGTTCACGGCGAACTGTGGCGCGCCGCGGCTCCGGCGGGCCAGAGTATTCCGGAGGGCGCGCGTGTGCGCGTGCGCGCGATCGACGGGCTGACGCTTGAGGTAGAGGCTGTCAAGCCGCTGCAATCGGCGAGTTCGTAAGAGAGGCACCGGAGGAGGCAGTCATGGATCCAACGACAATTGCATTGGCTATCGCCGTCGTCATTTTTCTTTTCTGGCTTTTCAATTCCATTTACGTGATCAAGGAATGGGAGCGCGGCGTGGTGCTGCGTCTCGGGCGCATGCTTCCGGAGGCCAAGGGCGCGGGGCTTCAGCTCGTGCTCTATCCCATCGACAAGCTCACGCGAATGTCTCTGCGCATCGAGACGCTGGATGTCCCGCCGCAGGACGTCATCACGAAAGACAACGTCTCCGTGAAGGTAAACGCGGTCTGCTATTTCCGCGTGGTGGACGCCAATCGGGCGCTTTCGCAGGTGCAAAACTATCTGTACGCCACTTCGCAGCTCGCGCAGACAACGCTTCGCAGCCTTATCGGCCAGTTCGAGCTGGACTCCATCCTGTCGGAGCGCGAAAAGGTAAACTCCAAGCTGCAATCAATCCTTGACCAGGATACGGAGCCTTGGGGTATCAAGGTAACGAAGGTTGAGGTCAAACAAGTCGATATTCCGGAGTCGATGCAGCGCGCTATCGCCAAGCAGGCGGAGGCCGAGCGCGAACGTAGGGCGAAAATCATTCACGCCGAGGGCGAATTCGAGGCGTCGGCGAAGCTGGCGGATGCGGCGGAAATCCTGGAAAAGCAGCCCGCTGCGATCCAGCTCCGCTACTTGCAGACGCTGACCGAGATCGGCGTCGAGAAAAACACGACGATCGTGTTTCCGCTGCCGGTGGACATCATTTCGCAGTGGGTGAAGGCGTTCTCAGAAAGAAAGTAGAACTCAATGGCTGGAAACGGAAGGCGCGGCGGCGGTGACCGGGTGCTCGAAAGCAGGCATCTGGTGGGTCTTTTTCTGGGCGTCGTGCTCTTGTGCGGTGTTTTCTTCACGCTCGGCTACGTCATGGGCAAGACGCAGTATGGCGGGCCGGTGCACGCCGCGGACTCTCTGGAAAAGATCGCGCCGGCCATTCGCAATGCGGTGAAGCCGAAGGACGCCGAGACTTCGCCCTCGCCGGCCGCGCCCGCGAACAGCGAATGGGACTTCTACGCCAAGAGCAACAACAACCATATCGATCCCGCCATGAAGACGTCCGCGCCCGCTGCGGCGCCTGCGCCCGCCGTCTCGACCGCAACGGCGAAAACGAGTTCCCCCGCGCCCGTCGCAAGCGCCAAGTCCGTGCCGGTTTCGGCGCGTTTTCAGGCGCCGAAGATGGGCAAGGGATCCGTGGTGCTCCAGATCTCCGCGCTGACGCATGAAAGCGACGCGTTGGCGATGGCCGACGTGTTGCAGCAGAAACATTTTCCGTCTTTTGTCGTGACGCCCTCCAATGACAGCTTCTACCGCGTGCAGGTCGGCCCGTATCCGGACGAGAAGGCCGCCGAGTCCGCCCGGAACGCGCTTGACCGGGCTGGTTTCAAGGCTATCATCAAGCGCTGAATGACCCCCTGAATGAATTGTCCATGGCACATGCGGGTGCTGCTCGCCCTTGCGAGCGGCGCCGCCCTGGCGTTTTCATTTCCCAACTACAATTTCTCGCTGCTGGCCTGGGTCGCGGTGGGCATGCTGGTCCTCGCATCCATTGGTGAGCGGCCGGCTGTCGCGCCGCTCTATGGCTTTCTCCACGGGCTGGTTTTCTACCCGATCTGCCTGCCGTGGATCGATGTCGTCGTGCGGCAATACGGCAACGTCGGCTTCTGGACGTCGGCGGGCCTGCTCGCTTTGATCGGCATCGCGGGCGGAATCATCTGCGCGATTTTTTCCTGGGGCGTGGCGCTGGCGTCGAGCAGGGGAGGGAAGTTCGCCTGCGTGCTGGCGCCGTTCCTTTGGGTGACGGTCGAATTCGCGCGCGCGCATTTACCGATCATCGCGTTCCCCTGGAATCTCACGGGCTACGCCGCGAGCGGAAATCTCGCGCTCGTGCAGCTCACCAGCGTCACGGGAATCTACGGGTTGAGCTTCGTTCTGGCGGCGTACGGATCGCTCGTCGCGTATGCCGTTCTCGCGGGCAGGCAGCGCGTGTGGAAGACGGCGCTCGCCGTCACGGCCGCGCTGATCCTGATCGCCTTTGGAGGAAAGTATTTCGTGCCTTCGGCGGAAGCGCATTACGTCGCGCATCTGGTCCAGACGAATTTCGCTCAATCGTATGAATATCCGCCCGATTGGATGCCTTCGCACGCGGGCGATCTCGACCAGCTCGAGCAGATCAGCGTGGACGCCGCGAAAAGAATGCCCGGCCTGATCGTCTGGCCGGAGGTTCCCGCGCCGTTCAGCCTTCAGGACCAGACGTTCGCGGTGCGCGCTCAGCGGATCGCGCGAAATTCCGGCGTCGATTTTCTGGTCGGCGTCGAGGATTGGAAAAAGGACGCAGCGGGGAAGTGGATCGCGACGAATAGTGCCGTGCTTCTCGATCCTTCCGGTCAGAGGATTTTCACCTACGACAAAATGCGCCTGGTTCCTTTCGGAGAATACGTTCCACTGCGGAGCTGGCTCACTTTCGCGGGCAAGCTGACGGCTGACATCGGCGATTTCACTCCGGGCACCTCGTACAGCGTCGGCAATCTTCCCGGCGGCAGCTTTGGCGCTTTCATTTGTTACGAGGCGATTTTCCCGGAGCGCGTGCGCCGCTTCACGACGGGCGGTGCCGAGCTGCTGATCAATATGTCCAACGACGGCTGGTTCGGTCGCTCGGCCGCTCCGGCGCAGCATCTGATGATGGCGCGCGTGCGAGCCGTCGAAAATCGCCGCTGGCTGCTGCGCGACACGAACAACGGTTTCACTGTTGCGGTCGATCCCTATGGCCGGTTCGCCGCCGCGCTTCCGACCGACATTCGCGGCGAGCTTGACGCGCCCTACGATTTCCGCAGCGACCGCACGCTTTACGCGCGCTTCGGCGACTGGTTCGCCTGGCTTTGTGTTGCCGCTTCCGTTCTGCTTCTTGGTTGGGCAATCGTGCCGCGAGCACGCTGAGGGCGAAATTCGAAATCCAAATCTCGGCGGCAGCGAATGTCTTACCGAGTTTCGATTTTCGAATTTCGCTTTCCGTATGTAGTAGAATTTAGATATGGCTGAACACATCGAAGACCTCCAGCAACGCTACGCCGAGCTCCAGAAACGCATCGGGCTCGTGCGGAGCTATCTTTGACGCAGACTCCGCACGCAAACAGATTGCCGCGCTCGAACAGAAGATAAACGCTCCCGATTTCTGGGGAGACCAGGAGAAGGCGCAATCCCTCTTGCAGCAGCGCAAGGTGCTTGAGGAACGCGCCAATGGCGCGACCGCGCTCGATAGCAAGATGAGCGACATCGACACCTATTTCCATCTCGCCCAGGAAGAATCCAACAACGCGCAGCGCGATTCGATCCTCGAGGATCTCGCGAAGGAACTCGCCGCCGCCGACGCATACGTCGCCGACCTCGAAACGAAAACGCTCCTGGCCGGAGAGAGCGACGCCCTCAACGCCATCGTGACGATCAAGTCCGGCGCGGGCGGCACGGAATCCCAGGACTGGGCCGAGATGCTCCTGCGCATGTACCTCCGATGGGCGGAACAGAAAGGTATGAAGGCCACGGTGCTCGATTCGTCGCCCGGCGAAGAAGTGGGCATCAAGTCCGCGACGCTCCAGATCGTGGGTGAGAACGCCTACGGCATGCTGGCGGGCGAGAGCGGCGTGCATCGCCTCGTGCGCATCTCGCCGTTCGACCAGCAGGCGCGGCGCCACACGTCGTTCGCTTCCGTATTTGTGATCCCGGAAATCGACGACCGCATCGAGATCGTGATCAATCCGGATGACCTCCGCATCGACACCTTCCGCTCCGGCGGCAAGGGCGGCCAGAACGTCAACAAGGTCGAAACGGCCATTCGCATCACGCACCTGCCCACCAACACCGTCGTCCAGTGCCAGAGCGAGCGCAGCCAGCACAAGAACCGCGAAACGGCCATGAAGCTCCTCCGCTCGCACCTGTACGAGCAGGAGCTCGAAAAGCGCCGCGAAGAGGCCCACAAGCTCGACGCCTCCAAGCCTGAGATCAGCTTCGGCAGCCAGATACGCTCCTACGTGATGCAGCCCTACCAGATGATCAAGGACCACCGGACGAAGTTCGAGCGCGGCGACGTCCAGAAAGTGCTCGACGGAGACCTCGACCCCTTCATCCGCGCCTACCTCCTCCACCGCCGCGAGGCGGCGTAACCGCGCGCGACACAGGGCTGCTTTTCGCAAATCGGGCCGCCTTCCGGTAATGGGTCAGTTTTAAGAACCCAATCGTGTTCAGCGACACTTCTCCGGTTACCCCGTTAATCGGGAGTCAACCGGGATACGTGCAGCAAGATCGAATTGGATTAGGCCATTCAGTGGTATTTTAGCCGTGCGTTCGAGGCCTTTTCCAAAAGGGCCAGACTGGTCGTATTTGCTATGCGCTTTAAAGCAAGGGCGCGTGGCGCTGATGCACTCGGCGTCGGTGAATTGCAGGTTGAACTGATCAGCGGCCATGTGAGGCAACACAAGAAACCAGCACAATAATGACGAGCCGAGATAACGAGCGCTTGTTCGACTATGTGATCGTCGGAGCCGGGACGGCGGGCTGCGTGCTTGCCAACCGGCTGTCCGAGGATAAGGCGATCCGCGTCTGCCTCATTGAGGCGGGACCCAAGGATGGGCATCCCTTCATCCACGTGCCGGCCTTGGTCGGCGCCGCGCTCGCGACGCCGAGCCTGGGCTGGGGCTACTGGACAGCGCCGCAGCGATACCTGAATGGACGAACGATTCCGGTTCCAAGGGGGCGCGTCCTTGGCGGCACGAGCTCGATCAACGGCATGGTTTATATGCGCGGCAATCCCAGGGACTATGACGATTGGGCTGCGGCGGGAAACCGCGGCTGGAGCTATCCGGAGGTGCTCCCCTATTTCACCCGTTCCGAGAACAATGAAGCCTTCGACGGCTCTCCTTATCACGGCAAAGCGGGGCCGATGAATGTCATCAGCATCAAACGGCCCAACCCGCTCAATGCTGCTTTTCTCGAAGCGATGCAATCTCTGCAATTTCGCCGCCGCGATGACTTCAACGGTGCGGATACAGAAGGATATGGCCCACGCCAGGCAACGATCAGAGGCGGCCATCGCGAATCCGGAGTGACAGCCTTCCTCAAGCCCGCAATGAACAGGCCAAACCTGGGGGTGTTAACCGGGGCATTGGTCACGCGCGTCATCGTTGAGAATCGCCGTGCGACTGGCGTCGAGTTTCAGCTCGGCGGCGAAACTCGGCGGG
>DATNIN010000044.1:0-10579 GCA_035604415.1 Candidatus Acidiferrales bacterium | reverse complement strand
ACGACGCGCAGGCGCCGGGTCGAGATCTCCTCCCGGATGCGATGGTCCAGGACGATCACGCAGTCCGAGACGAACTCCTCGATGCCGTGCCGAGTTAGCTTGTCCGGCCGGTCCCGCTCGGCGGTAATGACCGTGGTCAATTTTTTTTGCTTGAGCCAGTCGAACAGGCGGCGGATTTCGGCGCGCAGAATACCTGGGTTTGGCATCTCGCCGAATAGCGCTTCAATGGTGTCCAGGACGATTCGCTGCGCCCCGACCCTCTGGACAGCGTCGGCAATTCGAATGAAGAGGCCATCGAGGTCATACTCCCCGGTTTCCGCAATCTCGCTTCGCGAGATGTGCACGTGATCCAGGAACAACTTCTTCTCGGCCACCAGACGGTCCAGGTCGAAACCCAGTGAAGCGGCGTTTTGGGTCAGGTCCGGGATCGTTTCCTCGAACGACATGAACACACCTGGTTCGTTGTATTGTGTGGCGCCCCGAACCAGGAACTCCAGTCCGAACAATGTCTTTCCGGAACCGGCGCCTCCACTGACAAGAGTGGGACGCCCGTTTGGCAACCCTCCCCCCGTGATTTCGTCCAACCCCTGGATTCCGGTCGGCGCTTTCGGCAGCGTCTTGGAAGATGGTTGCGTTGCTTTCTGTTTTTGTGTCATTTGTTTTGTCCTGATCCGGGCGCTCTACGGTAGGTTGGCAATGGCGGCGTCATGGCCCCTCCTCGCGGGATCGTCCTTACCAAAGGGCGTCCAAAGGGGTCACTCGTTCCCTTCATAGACTGCTTCTCTAGAAAAGCAGTTCTGGATTATGCAAGACTTTACCAGGATACGCTAGCGCTTTACCGTGCACGCCGCAGAAGAGGAAACGGATCCAACTGCAGTTTGGCGTTTCCTCGTTTAACCGGCACCATTCGCCCCGCGGCTAGATCTATTTCTCCTTCGCGTGCGGACATTGCCAGGCGCGGCTTCGCCATTTCTTTCTTGACGCTGGCAAGTGTTGCTTCGCCGAATTCTTTCTTGGATTTCTTCTTCATCGCACATCCATGATGACATCGAGACCGAAGAAATACAGTCCGATTTAGCACAGTGCCAACAATCCGCGACAGACACCGCCATGCTTGGGTCGGGCGTCCCGGCCAAAGTGAAAGCTCAGACTGAAGCCGTAGAACGGGCCGCACTCGTCTTTTCGATTCGAGCCGACACGCGATAAGCTCGTCTTTCCTATTGGGAGTGGGCGAAACAGATGTCGCGAGGATGTAGCGGGTTGGACTCCTGCTTCCAAGTCTTTGGACAGGGGCCGAGCTTATCGGACCAATGCAACCATTGCCACTGCCCACAGGCCCGGCTCTGGGAAGTCGGAAGCTCTATTCGGAGCTTGCTGCCGATTGCGGGCGGATGACGGCCTAACCGGAAGTTGTTCCGGGCCAGAAGTCCGGTTGTGGGAAGTTGGAGGGTCCAATTGGAGCTTGCTGCCGATTGCGGGCGGATCACGGCGTATCCGGAAGTAATCCACGTGCCTGCTGTAACAGGACACTGACCCACGACTGGCCCGTGAGGCCATGCTATTGCGCGGAGAAGGCAAGCAGCACATTGCCGGGAATGCCGTTTCCCGTGCCGACGTAACCCGATCCCACAAACAGCATGCCGCCGGCAATCACGGGGCCGGGCGCGCCGAGAGATCCGCCCTTCGCTTGGACGCCATTGACGGTCGCGTACTCGCGTACGGTTTCGTATTCCCAGAGCGAATGACCATCTTCGGTCGAGAGCGCGTGAAGCACGCCGTCCCAGCCGCCCGCGAACACAATTCCGGGCAGCACGGTGGCGGCTGCGTCCAAGCCGCGGCGGGGACGCCGGCCCGCTTCCGAAGGGATGACGGCGGGCTCGATCCGCGCGAGCCACGCCCGCGTCCCATCCGTCAAGCGCAGCGCCGCGACGCCGCCGGACTTGAGCGGGTAGTAGACGTTGTGCGCGTCCGCCGCGCCGCCCCACATGATTTGAATCGCCGCGCCCGCATTCGGCTCGGCAAGATCGGTCTTCCACACGAGCGCGCCGCTGCGGTCAGGATCGACCGCGACGACGAGGCCGCCTTTGTGCGCCGCAACCAGAACGCGACGGCCGTTGGGCAGCGTTTGCAGGATCGGGGAGTTGCCGAAATCCCAGTCCGGTCCCGGATTCTCCGGACACTGTTCGCCTCGGGGGCCGGGGCCTCCGCAGCCTGCGGGAGAAACGTCGTTCTCCAGGGCTTGAAAGGACCACATTATTTTCCCAGTCTTCAGGTCGAAAGCGACGATGGCATCTGACGTCTTCGCAGCGGGCCCCGCAAAGGCATTTCCCGTTCCCACGTAAACGGCGCGGCGCTTCGGGTCGATGGTCGGCGTGGTCCAGATGGAAGCGCCGGCCGGCGCCCAGAGCTGCGTGCCAAGGGAATTTTTCTTGGTCGGCTTCGGCTCTTCGGGAATCGTGTAGGTCTTCCAGATGGTTTTCCCAGTGTTCGCATCAAGCGCCGAAAGACTGCCGCGGTAGGTGCAGCACGGGTAGTGCGGATTCATGGATGTAATTTCCTCCGAACCCGCGACTCCCACGAACAGGCGCCCGCCGTAGAGCGCCGCTCCTCCCGTGATGTGCGCGAGCAGGCGCGGCTCGACGTTCACGCGCCACAAAAGCTTGCCGGTCCGCGCATCGACGGCGTAGATGTTGGCCTTCTTGTCCCCGAAGTAGGCAGCGTACTTCGCGGGGCCCTTGCCGTGCACGCGGCCGACGATGATTGCCGTGCGCACCTGCGCATCCGCATGGAAAGACCAGTAAACGCAGCCGGTCGAAGCATCGAGCGAATAGACGAAACCGTTGTAGTCGCCAAAGAAAACGCGCCCGTCCACGACGGCGGGCTGGCCGTACGCCTCCGCTCCGCCGGGAAGTCCGAAGGCCCATTTCAGTTTCAAGTGAGGTATCTGATCGGCAGCGAGTCCGGCGTCCTTCGCCGGCTGGAAGCGAGTATTCGACAAGCCGTTGCCCCAGCCATTCCAACCGGCCTGCGCTGACGGATCGCCGAGAGGCGGATCGGCCGAGCAGTGGCCGGACATATTTTTCGCGTCGCCCGCGTCCACATTTCCCAGCGGACGTCCGCCGAAGAATTCGGCGATGATCCGCTTTTGATCGTCGCTCAGCTCGCGCGCCTGCTGGGCCATCGCGCCCGTGGCGAGCGCCGCGTAGATCGCTTCGGGCGTCATTTGCCCGAGCGTTTCGGTGCTGGGAGCGCTCTTGATTCGCGTGTCGTTTTCGTCGGCGCTGGCTTTCACATTTTGATGGCAGCTCGCGCAGTGGCTGTTGAAGAGCGCCTGAGCCGCCATGCGGGCCGGCGGGCCGATCATCGGCGGAGGCTGTTCTGCTTGTTGCGCAACCGCCGGGAATGATGCGAAAAGCAAAATGGCGCCGACAAACAAGAACCCAGCAAATGTTTCGGAAAGATGGGCGACTCGCAAGTTCCGTTGGAAAGAGCTCAAGTCATCACCGCTTTCTGGACGGCAGATCGTCTCGAAATCAGCTCGCCTTTATAGCACACGCGCCGCCCGGAAAATGCGGCGTCAAGACTTTACATCGCGGCGGAGAGGGCGTGGGAGATTTGGGCCACGAGGGCCGCGCTCTTTTGCGGGTCGGATATGCCACGCACATCGGTAACGAGAACAAACGAGTGCGCGCCGATGATGACGGTCGCGTCGTGGCGGTCAAGAGCGGGAGGCCTGCGCGGGGCAGGCGCCTGAGCGGGCGTGACGCCGGGGACGCCGCCCTGCAATCCTGAATGAGCGATGAGACCCAACATCTGCATGCTCGCATCCGCGCTGACGTCGCGGTTCCCTGCCAAAGCCCAGAGCACGATCATTAAGGCGCGCGCGGTGGTGAGGTTCTTCAGGCCCTTGGCAGCCGCTTCGCTATCGCCAAAACTTCCGGCGAATTCCATCCCGTCCCCGCCCATCGCGTGGATGCGCTGGCGAATCCGGTCGACGCCCAGCTTTTCGATCAGCAGGTCTGCGGCGAGGTCGCTATCATCCGCGATCATCGCGTCGCAGAGGCGGCGAAGCGTCATCGTCTTGCCGACGCTCTTCGATAGATCGCGATCGCTGCTCGGGTCGATGCGGTACGTGCTCCCGTCGGCGGCGCTTCGAAAGTTCGCGTGCACCGGGAGAATATCGCTCCAGCGGAGCTCGCGAGCCTCGACTTCCGCGTACAGCTCGACCATGACCGGGATTTTCGCCGCCAGCGGGTCCTCGAATGGCTTGTCGGCGTCGATAAGAAGCTCCTGCGCGCCGTCGAGAGAGCGGAATGCGACTGAGACATCGGCGCCGCTTTGCTGGATCAGTTTGTCTATCGCCGGGCGGGCGGAGCTTTCGCGAATTGCACCGGTCTGGGAATCCTGCGCGCGCGATGGGCAGCCGAACGCCAGGCCAAGCAGCATCACGCAGGAGATATGCCGCGACGATCTCATGTCGCCCCCATTCTACGGCATTTGCACAGGCAGGCTGAAACCGGAGAAAGATGATTAACGGGCGTCGGGCGGTTTCGGGGCGAGTACGTCCTGTAATGTGATGCCGGGCGAGAAATTCAACACGACCTCGAATTTGATCCACGCGATCGTATCCGGCTCGCCCTTTCCGGGCGTGATGCGGGAGTGGAGGATGCGAAGCTCGCCGCGGCCCAGTTTGACGCCGGCTGCTTCCGCGGCGATGCGTAGCTTATCCCCGTCGGAAACCGTGCTGGGGTAGAGTGCGGCGTTCACAACTTCGTCGGCGATGTGCTCGTCGTTCACAGACTGAACAAAGTAGAACTTGCGCAGCGTGGCGTGGACGGCTTCCTTCGCCGAGTAGCCGAAAGCGGCCGCAACGTACCGGTCGTTATAGGCGTGATACGGGGGCGTGGCGATCGCGGAGAATTCGACGGGATCATCCGGTTGTTCCACCGGCGGCAAAATCTCGATCACCCAGCCGCCTCCCTCGTCCGAAGTCGCGGGAGTGAGGCGAAACGTCAAATTGTGCCCGATGTCGCGCTCGAACGGTTGCCCGCGGACCGCTTCACCCGTGAACCGAATTTCCGCTGCGCCGAGAGCGGATGCGGCCTCGCTCGCAGCGAGCGTGGATTTCTTCTGAGCCGCCGCACGAAGCGGATTCATGCTCACGAGAAGAAGGCAGGCGAGAGCGATGTATCGAGGGCGCATGGAAGCCCGGATTCTAACAGCAGGAACCTCAGGTCTAAAGACCTGAACGAGGGGCGGTGGGTCCGTTTCTGATTATCCAACTTATCAGGACTTAGCCGCTTGGTCCGCCAACAAGTTCCGAGTACCTGACCATCCGACAGTGACTTTCGCGGCGCACGGGAAGGATCGGCATGTTGTCAGGTTCTGTTGTTCTATTCCAAGGTTATTATCACTTTTCCCCGAGCGTGTCCTTCTTCCAGGTATCGGATAGCCTCAGGGACTTCACTCAACCTATAACGCTTGTCGATGACCGGTGTTACCTTTCCGGCCTTCATGAGCTCGCACATAATGGTCAGGTCTTCTTTGTTCGGTCTCGCAATAAGCGGGACCAGTTTCTGGCTCACGAAGGGTGACAATGCAAGCGCCGTGATGAAACGAGACAAAGGGCCGAGCCACCGGCCGTCTGGTCCAGCGGCGACGACGCAGGTCCCCTTGGAATTCAAGACGCGCCTGTATGCTGACAACGAACGGTTCCCAACGCAGTCGAAAACTGCGTCGTAACGCTGCCCACTCTTGGTGAAATCCTCTTGCGTGTAATCGATGACCCGATCTGCGCCGAGGGATCGCGCCATGTCTACATTCCTCGTACTGCATACGCCGGTCACATCCGCGCCGAAGCACTTGGCGATCTGCACAGCGAACGTACCCACGCCTCCCGCCGCACCGTTAATCAAGACCTTCTGACCGGGCTGAATGTGTGCCTTGTCGCGAAGACCCTGCAATGCGGTGAATGCCGCAACAGGCACAGAAGCTGCTGCTCAAACGTCAGGTTGTCGGGCTTGATGACCAATGCCGGCTCGGGAACACACGCATACTCGGCAAAGGTCCACAGGCCCAGACAACCGCCAAATACCTCGTCGCCTGGCTTGAATCGGGTTACGTTCCCGCCAACCGCTTCAACCTGGCCGGCCACATCAACGCCTAACCGAGCGTGCGTTGGTTTGCGCAGCCCGCCCAGTATGCGCATGACGTACGGCTTGCCTCGCACGCCGTGCCAGTCAAGTGGATTGACGGAAGCCGCGCGAACCTTTATCAAGACTTCGTTGTCCTTGGGAACCGGCTTTTCGACGTCCTCGATTCGGACGACGTCCGGGGGGCCGTATCGGGTATAGACGGCGGCTTTCATGCTGATCCGATCTGACACTTCGGCTCCCTTGCAAATGTGACATCAACGTCGCGCGATGGGTTTACTCAACGTGACCTGCCGCGCGAACACCTTCCAGACCGCGAGGACGTCTATTCCAACCGAGAATTAGGCGCGCTTCTTGCTGGGGACCTATACCATATACGAGGACCAAAACTCGGAAGTTTCACTCTTCTTTCTAGGGCGAAAATTCGGACAAACGGCTCTCGTGGCCAGTTGGCTTAACCAGGCCATTTCACTTAATAGAAGGTCAGGCCCACCCTTCCCGCGAACGCGACTGTCTTTGACGCAAAAGCGAAGAACGCCGCGGCAAATTCGATCGTGACCCAACACCGGATTACCACGCGGCGCTCCGCTCACAAAAGTCGCCGATGGCGGCCGCGATCTCAGCATTGCGGCGATTGAAATCGGCGGTGTCCGGCAGCTCGGCCGTGGTGCACCGCGGAATCCTGGCGGCGTAAAGTTCCGCGACTTCAGCGGGGTGCATCAGATCGTTTCCCGGGACCAACAACGTGGAAACGGCAATTGCTTCGAGGTCAGCGTCCGACACAAAGGGCTGGGCGCCAGAGGCCATGAACTGGTTCGTCGCAACAAAACTTGCCAGGTCGACGGAACCGATCATGGCGTCGAAATATGCTTCCATCGCCGGTGACTGCTGGTAGAGCGGGCGGAACGCTTCAATGCCTTCATCGCGCGCCCTGGCGATCGCAGGAACTAACGTTTTGAACGTGGCGGCCTGGTGCTCGGTGAACCCCCGCTTTTCGCCGCGATAAACGGGTAAAACCATCACCAGCGCCGCTGTGCGGTCCGGAAAGCGGCGAGCGAAACGAAGCGCGGCTCCCGCGCCCAAGGATACGCCACCGACCACGGCACGCGCTGCGCCGGCATGGTCCAGCAGCGCCTCGAGGTCCTCGGCAAGTCGATCCCAAGTGAGGTGATCTGCACACCGCGACCTGCCGCTGCTGCGCAGATCGGGAGTGATGACGCGGTAACGGGCACTTAGCGGCGCAACAATTGGCAGGCACGCACGATGGTCTGCGCCCCCGCCGTGGAGCATGGCGATCACAGGACCGCGACCTTCTTCAACGGCATACAGCCGCACACCATCAGCGTCATACCAAAACTCCGGCATCGCAACCTCCTCTTGACTGGTGGAAAAAGAAAAGCCCCGCGCCGGGTGACGCGAGGCCTTTTGAATTCAAGTCCCTAAAAGATCGAAGAGCAGATCCCTCGTCGTCCGCCAGAACGCGCGGACTCGCTCGGGATGACAACCGCCGTTGTTTACGTACCTTCGTCCCACGAAGCGAGGTAGTGCTCCTGCTCCGGGGTGAGCTTGTCGATCAGCACGCCCATGGATTCGAGCTTGAGCTTGGCGATCTGCTTATCGAGGTGCTCGGGAACCGGATAGACCTGCGCCTTGAGGTCCTTCGCGTTCTTGACCATGTATTCGGCCGAGAGCGCCTGATTCGCGAAGCTCATGTCCATCACGGAAGCCGGGTGGCCTTCCGCGGCGGCGAGGTTGATCAAGCGGCCTTCGCCAAGGAGATAGACCCGGCGGCCATCCTTCAATGAGTATTCCTCGACGAACGGGCGAGCCTCTTTGTGGCCGCTGGAGAGCTTCTCGAGCGCCGGAATATCGATCTCGACGTTGAAGTGCCCGGAATTGCTGATCACGGCGCCGTCCTTCATTCTTTCGAAGTGCTCGTGGGAGAGCACGGACTTGTTGCCGGTGACCGTGACGAAGATATCGCCGATCTTGGCGGCTTCGTTCATGGGCATCACGCGGAAACCGTCCATCACGGCTTCGATGGCCTTCGTCGGGTCGATCTCGGTGACGATCACATCGGCGCCCATACCCTTGGCGCGCATCGCGATGCCACGTCCGCACCAGCCGTAGCCGGCTACCACCAGCTTCAGGCCGGCGAGCAGAAGGTTCGTCGCGCGAATGATTCCGTCGAGTGTGGATTGGCCCGTGCCGTAGCGGTTGTCAAAAAAGTGCTTGGTGAGCGCGTCGTTGACGGCAATCACCGGAAATTTCAGCGTGCCGTCCTTGGCCATGGCGCGAAGGCGGATCACGCCTGTGGTGGTTTCCTCGGTACCGCCGATCACGTCCGGTATTTGATTGGTGCGCTTGGTGAGGAGTTGCGTGACGAGGTCCGCACCGTCGTCCATGGTGATCTGTGGCTTGTGGTCCAGCGCCGCGTTGATGTGCGCGTAGTAGGTGGCGTGGTCCTCGCCCTTGATCGCGTACGTCGGGATGCCGTAATCCTTGATCAGAGCGGCGGCGGTTTCATCCTGCGTCGAGAGCGGATTGGAGCCGCACACAACGAGATCAGCGCCGCCGTCACGCAGCGTGATGGCAAGATTGGCCGTCTCCGAGGTTACGTGCAAACAGGCCGCCATGCGAATGCCCTTGAGCGGCTGCTCCTTGATGAAACGCTTGCGAATCAATTGCAGCACGGGCATGTGCTGATTCGCCCATTCGATCCTGCGCTTCCCCGCTTCCGCGAGGGCAAGGTCCTTCACATCGCCCTTTACCTTGGCTGCTGTTTCGACCATAAACTCCCTTTCGATTTTGATTGGAGACGAAAACTAACGCGACACCGCCACGGAACCGCGCGAGGCCGCTTCCTTGAGGGCGGCAGCCTTGTCCGTGCGCTCCCACGTGAAACCCGGGCCGGTGCGGCCGAAGTGGCCGTAGGCCGCGGTCGCACGGTAAATCGGCCGCCGGAGATCGAGCGTCTCGATGATTCCCTTGGGCGTGAGCTTGAAGAACGCGCGGATCAGCTCGGTGATTTGCGAGTTCGGGATCGTGCCGGTACCGAACGTGTCCGTCATGACAGAGACGGGCTCGGCCACGCCGATCGCATACGCGAGTTGAACTTCCACCTTGGTAGCAAGGCCCGCGGCGACAATGTTCTTCGCCACGTAGCGCGCCATGTAGCAAGCCGAGCGGTCCACCTTCGAAGGATCTTTGCCGGAGAACGCGCCGCCGCCGTGACGCCCGTAGCCGCCGTAAGTGTCCACGATGATCTTGCGGCCGGTGAGGCCCGCATCGCCCATGGGACCGCCGGTGACGAACCGGCCCGTGGGATTCACGTGGATCTTCGTGTCCTTATCGAACATTTTCGCGGGAATGACAGGCTTGATGACTTTCTCGATGACCGCCTCGCGCAGATCGCTCTGCGAGACGCTGTCGCTGTGCTGCGTCGAGATGACGACCGTGTCCACTCGCACAGGGCGGCCATTCACGTATTCGATCGAGACCTGCGACTTCGCGTCGGGGCGGAAGAAATCGACGTCCTTCGCCTTGCGCACCTGGGCATGCTTCATCATGAGTTGATGCGCCAGCTGGATCGGCATGGGCATCAGCTCGGGTGTCTCATCGCACGCGTAGCCGAACATCATGCCCTGGTCGCCGGCGCCGCCTGTGTCCACGCCCATGGCGATATCGGGAGATTGCGGCTTGACGGCGGAGAGGATGCCGCACGTCTCGGCGTCGAAGCCGTACTTGGCGCGGTTGTAACCGATATCGTTGATCACGTCGCGGGCGATGCGCTCGTATTCGAGGACGCCGCGGGCTTCCTTCTTGATGGTGATTTCGCCGGCGATGACCACGAGACCAGTGGTCAGCATGGTTTCACAGCCGACGCGCCCCATGGGGTCGTGCGTGAGCACGGTGTCGAGTACGGCGTCCGAAATCTGGTCCGCTATCTTGTCGGGGTGCCCTTCCGACACGGATTCCGAGGTAAACAGGAACTTCTCATGCGCGTGTGCCAAAACAGTGTCCTCCGGCTAAATGTAAGGCAATCAGTGAGTTCTAATGCTCTCTTGGTGTAACCGAAAGTAGAAACGCTAGCATGCGCCGCTCGGGGTTGTCAATCTTCTGCCTTGAAAGGGCCTAAAACATGGTTGAACGGCGTATTACGCGCCTGAAATCGCGCGAGAAGTGCCTGGAAAGCGGGTGACGACCTTTGGCCGTCGGGACTTTTTCAAATGTCGCCCGGTCGTCATGTAGGCTTCCAAGGATACGCTGCGCGATTCGAAATTAGGGCACTACTCTATGGCCCTCAAGCCCCGCCTTACACCGTGGCCCCGCCGTCGATTCGTAACACCGCTGCCGTGATGAAAGAGGCGTCCGCTGAAGCGAGAAATACGGCGGCGGACGCAATGTCCTCGGGAGTACCCAGGCGG
>DATNIN010000043.1:0-32684 GCA_035604415.1 Candidatus Acidiferrales bacterium | reverse complement strand
AGGGGCGGGTCCGAGACCCGCCCCTACAGCAAAGCAAGATCAGTAATCGTTGGCGGAGCCTTCGAGGAACGCGCGGAGCTTGCGCGAGCGCGACGGGTGGCGCAACTTGCGCAGCGCCTTCGCTTCGATCTGCCGGATGCGCTCGCGCGTGACGGCGAACGATTGCCCGACTTCTTCGAGCGTGTGCTCGCTGCCGTCGTCGAGCCCGAAGCGCATCTTGATCACTTTCTCTTCGCGCGGCGTGAGCGTCTTCAGCACCGAGGACGTCTGTTCCTTCAGGCTCAGGTTGATCACCGCGTCCGAAGGCGATACGACGGCTTTGTCCTCGATGAAATCCCCGAGATGCGAATCTTCCTCTTCGCCGATCGGAGTCTCGAGCGAAATCGGCTCCTGCGCGATTTTCAAAATCTTGCGTACCTTCGCGACCGGAATATCCATCCGCTTCGCGATTTCTTCCGAGGTGGGCTCGCGGCCGAGCTCCTGCACGAGCTGCCGCTGCGTGCGCACGAGCTTGTTGATCGTCTCGATCATGTGCACGGGGATGCGGATCGTGCGGGCCTGGTCGGCGATGGCGCGGGTGATGGCCTGGCGGATCCACCACGTCGCGTACGTCGAGAATTTGTACCCGCGGCGCCATTCGAACTTGTCCACGGCCTTCATCAGGCCGATGTTGCCTTCCTGAATCAGGTCGAGAAACTGCAAGCCGCGGTTCGTGTATTTCTTCGCGATGGAGACGACGAGCCGGAGGTTCGCTTCGATCAGCTCTTTTTTGGCCTGTTCCGCTTCGGCTTCGCCCCGAAGAATCACCTGGAGCGCGCGCTTTAATTCCGGAGGGCTCACCTCGCTCGCGATTTCGATTTCGCCCAGCTCCTGCCGGCGAGCCCGCAGGTCCTTGCGCGCCTCGGCCTGCACCTCGGCTTTCGACGCGTCCACGCGGCGCTCGAGCTTCACAGTCTCGCGCTCGAGGAAATGCACGCGCTCGACGGTCTGGTGAATCTTGTCGATCAGGCGCTTCTTTTCGAGGAGGTTGAAATCGATCTCGCGGACGAGATTCGACATCTCGACGCGCGTTCGCGCCACGGCGTAGCGGGCGCGCAGGTATGGGCGCTTCTTCGACCGCGGAACGCGCTCGAGCTTCGCGGCCAGCTTCATCGCCAGCAAATAGAGCTTCGCGATCTTGTCGATCTGCTTGAGCGTTTCCTTGGTCTTCGCTTCGATTTTTTCTTCGGTCAGCTCTTCGTCGTCGAACTGGACGATTTCCTTGATCGAGCGGGAACCGTTGCGCAGGTCTTCGCCCACCTGCAACAGTTCCTTCAGGATCAGCGGGGCGCGCGTGATGGTCTTGAGCACGAGCAGCTGCCCGCGCTCGATGCGCTTCGCGATCGCGACTTCTCCTTCGCGCGTCAGAAGCGGAACGGTGCCCATTTCGCGCAGGTACATGCGAACCGGGTCGTTCGTTTTTTCCAGAGTTCCGGGCGTGAGGTCGAGATCGCCGTCTTCCGAGGCGGCCTCTTCCTTTGCCGCCGGCTCTGCGGTGTCGGCGGAATCGGCCGCCGCAAGCGCAGCCTTAGCGGTCGAGAGGTCCTCGTACACATCGATCCCGTTCCGCTCGAACGTCGAGAGCAGATCGTCAATTTCTTCCGAGGAGTGAACCTCGGCCGGCAGGATATCGTTCACCTCATCGTAGAGCAGGTAGCCCCGCTCCTTGCCCATCGCGATGAGCTGCCTTACCTGATCGTATTTTTCCTCAAGAGCCAAACTCACTATGTCTCTCCCTGACGAGGTCAATCGGCGCGCCGATATGAGTTCCCAAGTACGAAGAGCCGGGATAGACACCCCGGCGTCCCGCTGAATTAGTTACGTCTGGACGGATGAATAAGACGATCCCCTGAACCCGCTGCCGAGCTTTGCCGTTCGCGCCCAACTTACCCCGCGCCCTGTAAATACACTAATATGATGCTTCGCGCGCGCCGCCCGTTTCCTTCAAAACCCTACAATACTACATTAGCCGTGGATCATGCGTCAACGAAGTGCTGTAAATGAAACAGCCTTCGAGTTAGGGAAGGTGGCAGGCTCGGATGCCTTGTTTCTCGAAGTATTGCTGGTGATATTCCTCGGCGCGATAGAACTCTGGCGCGGGAACGATTTGCGTCACGATGGGGCGCTTGAAGATGGCCGCCTTTTCGAGCGCCGCCTGTGAATCGCGCGCGGCTGCTTCTTGTTCCGCGTCGTGGAAGAAAATTGCCGAGCGATACTGCGAGCCGTAATCGGGACCCTGCCGGTTGAGTTGCGTGGGATCGTGGCTCTGAAAGAAGACGGCGAGAAGCTCGCGATAGGAAACCTGATCGGGATTGAATTCCACTTCGACCGCCTCGGCATGCCCCGTTCGATCGCCGCACACTTCCTTGTACGTCGGATTCTTTGTATTGCCGCCGGTGTAGCCGACCGCCGTGGACGTCACGCCTTTGACCTGCCGGAACGCGTCCTCTACGCCCCAGAAACATCCTGCCGCAAAAGTCGCCTTCGCCACGGCCGCATGCTCCTTTTGAAGTCACTCTACCCTATGTATGCCTGCGATGTTGCCATAAGGGGAGAGCCGGGTCGAGAGCAGGGACAGACTTGCCCTCTATCTCGGACCTAAACCTCATGTATTCAATGGAACCGCAAGGGAGGTGCCTACATTGGGATTAGACGGGATTGCAGCCATTTGGTCGCAAGAATTCTTGCAACAGGCACCTGTCACGTGAAAAGCCGGTATTTCCGTCGATTCAGGCGAGTTTCTCTGCCATCTGGGCGGAGGCGTCTGCGGCGACGTTCCCCTTCGATTGATCGAAGATCTTCTTGAGTATTTCGGGGATTTCGAAGACCGCGCGATTCTCGAGCGCGGCGGCGTTTGCCCGATAGCGCGCCAGGGCCGAAGGCTCGATCAACTGTGCGACCGCCCGGCCGATTTCGCGGAATCCGCGCAACACCAATCCAACCTGTTTCTCGAGGATCCATTCGGCGTTGTACCGCTCCTGCGGCAGCGTCCATGCGTTGCACTCGACGATCACGGGAAGGTGCATCGCCATGGCTTCGCTCACGCTGCCCGGGCCGGGCTTGCCGATGAAGAAGTCTGAGATGTGCATGTAGTAGTTCACTCGCGTTGTAAAGCCCTCCACGAAGCGCGGAAGGCGCGATTTCTGCGAGCGCAGCGCGTTCGCGAGCTTTTCGTTCTTCCCGCAGATGAAAATCAACTGAAGCTCGAGTTGCGACCGATCCAGCCGCTCGGCAATATCGAGCATCACCTGCGAGCCGTGGCCGCCAAATAACACGAGCCCCGTGGGCAAATCGGGCCGCAGTCCCAGGCGCTCTCGCTCGGCGATGCGATCTTCGATTGGCGCTTCATAGAACCGCGGATGCAGGACCATTCCGGAGGCGCGAAAGATTCGGTCGTCCGAATGCCCCATCGAGCGCGCCTGTGCGACGGCGCGGTCCGAACCGCAGACAAGATATTGTTGTTGCCGCTCGATCCAGAAATGCGGCGGATAGTCGGCAATATCCGTCAGTACCGTTACGAATGGGCGTCCTGGAAATGCGCGTGAAAAACTTTCGCAGAGCGCGCGATTGAAGTGCGGCACCACGGACACGACCATGTCCGGCTCCGTCTCCTTCCAATGCGCCTCGAGCAGGCGGACCGTCGGCCGGTGATACGTCCAAATGGCAGCCTGCAAGACCTTCAAAAGATACGGGCTGCCGAGCGTCCAGCCGTTGCGCAACAGCGTGTTGTACATGTCCTGGATGCGAATCCGGCCGTATTTCTTGAGGACGTCGAGTGGATCGAGCAATTCCTGAAGATTCGTAAGCCGGACTTCCCAAGGACGCCCCTGCGCCTGGATTGCCATCTGGAGGGCGGTGGCAGCGGCGCGGTGGCCGCCGCCGGCGTCGTGGAAAACGAACTCTACCCGCTGCACCTAAAAGTGCTCCATAAGTGCCGCATTCTGGCACTGCAAGGGCCACCGAATGCTACAGGACTGTTAAAATGCCGGATCTTGTGTCGAATCAGTTAAATACCTATGTTTTCAGAATCTTAGCGGGGATGTCATCTGTGTGTAACGCTGTGAATTTACTGTGGAAATCATGAAATGCGATCTGCATGTCCACTCGTACTTTTCTGGACCGTGCACCACTCCGTTTGTGGGGCGTTTCTGCCGCGAGAGCTACAGCGATCCCGAGCAGGTTTACTCGCTTCTGGGGCGCCGTGGCATGAATCTCTTCACGCTGACGGATCACGACTCGATCGAAGGCTCCGAAAAGCTCCGCCGGCATCCCGATTTCTTCCTGAGCGAGGAGCTGACGTGCCGGATGCCCAGCGGTACGGAAGTCCACATCGGTGTGTACGACTTCCATGAGCGCCAGCACGCCCAGCTCCAGCAGCGGCGCAACGACCTGGTCGCGCTGCTGATGTACCTCACCGAGCGGCGGCTTTTCTTCAGCATCAACCATATTTTCTCGAGCGTCACCGGCCGGCGCGAGCGCGAAGACTTCGCCTGGTTTCAGGAGTATTTTCCGGCGATCGAGACGCACAACAGCCACATGCTCGAGAGCACGAACGGGCACGCTGCGGCACTCGCCCGGCAATGGGACAAGATCGCCATCGGCGGAAGCGACGCGCACGCCCTGGCGTCCGTCGGGACGGCTTTCACGGAAGTTCCCGGCGCGCGCGACAAAGAAGAGTTCTTCGCGGGGTTGAAGGCCGGGATGGGCCGCGTCGGGGGCGAGTCCGGCTCGTTCTCGAGGCTGACTCGGGACGTCTTCTTGATCGCTTTCGAGATGATGCGCGAGAAATCCTGGACCACGCTCCTCACGCCGCTGGCCGTGCTCGTTCCAGCGGTCACGTATCTGAATTATCGCGCCGACAACTCTTTCGGCAGGCTCTGGGCGGCGCAGGTGCTTCATCAGCCTGAATCACGCAAGCGTTCCCGCTGGATCGCCGTGCCGCGACCTGCGGCGGAGGAATGGGTATGACAGTAGCCAGAGCAGTATGGGAACAGATTCAATCCAACGATTACCGGCTGATGCGCCGCGTGCACCGCTGGCGCGCGCCGCGGTGGTTCCGCATTCTGATGATTGTGGCCACACGGGGAGGCGATGGATGGCTCTGGTACACGCTAGGCCTGATCCTGTTACTGTACGGTGGAGAGCAGCGCTTCGCCGCCATCGGGGCGGGCGCTTCCAGCGCCGCGGCGGGGATCTTCTTGTTCCGCGTGCTCAAGCGCACAAGCCGCCGAAAAAGACCGTGCGAAATTGAGCCCCACTGCTGGTCTTCGATTCTGCCTCCGGACAAGTATTCCTTTCCTTCGGGCCACTCGATCACGGCGTTCGCCGTGGCTATTACGCTGGGACTCTTCTATCCCTACCTGCTGACGTGCCTGCTGGCCGTGGCTTTCCTGATCGCGGCCTCGCGCATCATCCTCGGCATGCACTTTCTGAGCGACGTGCTTGCGGGCTCCGCAATCGGAATCGCGCTCGGTCTGGCGAGCTTCCACATCTTCGCGTCGTTCTAGCGGGCCGTCTCTTCCCGGGATTAGGTGCGTCCGGGAGTACTCACCGGCGCAGCCGATTCGGGAATCTTCCTTTTGTGCAACAACTCGACGATCGCGCGGTAGAGGCGCGCGCGGACTTGATGACGTTCGTTCGCCCGCGTGAGGTAGCGTAGGACCACATTCACCCCCGTTGCGCTCGGCCGAACGCTGATCGACGGAGCCGCGGAAAAGGAGCGTTTCGCGCGAGAAGACGCGACGCGGTTCCATTCCTCTTCCGCAAGCCGCGCGTTGGCTCCCGTTTCTTCGGCGGCGATTTTCTGAATCGCCTCGGCGATCGCGTAGGGTTCGGCGCCTTCGGGGATCAGAATCTGGATCTCGTCCCACAGCCACTGGCCCGACGTCGAGAAGTTAAAGTAATGGCCTTCGATCGCAAAGCTGTTTACGAACGTCACTTTGCGGCCCGTTGGATGCCCCGCGTCCGTCCAGTTGCCCGTTTCAAGCATCACAGTGTGAAGCAGGCCAACTTTCAAGACTTCTCCGCCGACGCCGTTGATCTCAACCCAGTCTCCCGCGCGAATTCCATCCTTGCCCATCAGAACGAACCAGCCGAAGAATCCAACGATGAAATCCTTCAACGCCACGGTCAAGCCGGCGCCCGCCAGAGCGAGAACCGTCGCCAGATTCCCCGGCACGCCGAAAATCACGAGCAGAATAAGCAGCACGCCCAGCGCCTGCACGGAAAAGAGCAGCACTGCTTGAATCGTGCGGAGCTGGCGGTGCTCGAGAGCCACATCGGCAAAGAACCGCTGTACGCCGGCGTTCGCCAACACGATGAACTCGGCGATCAATAGCGCCCAGAAAATCGAAACGAAGATCTCGTGCAGGAAGGATTTTTCACGATCATCGGCGAAGGTAATCCAGTTGCCATAAACCGTCGCAAGCTGTTGTTCGACGTCGACTCGCTTGCCAAGATCACCGATGTTCTTCTGAGTTGCGCTCAGATTGCGAAGCACGGACACAGCCGAAGGCTCCTCCGGCGGCGCGGATTCGGAAGTGGCAGCACTGGCAGGAAGAGCAGAAGTCGCTGCGGCACGAGCGGCCTTCTTCACCACCTGCCCCTCGTCGATCTCCTTTTGGAGCGCGGCGCGTGAGGCGGAAAGCGTTGTGACGAGCGCTTGCGCCTCCTGCTGAGCGCGGATCAGCTGTAGTTCCTTCGAGTGCAGCGAATTCCACGCTTGCGATTCCGCCACGATGTTTCGCGATCGTGTCCGTTCGATCGAAGGCGTCGCGGCGGCCGAGCTCGCGGCGGCATTGACGCTGGTGCTATGCGCGTCCGACGCTTCGTGCTGGTCGAGTAGCTGCTGAATCTTGGCCTGCTCGTCGCCACCTGCGAGGATCAGTTCCTGTTTGGCTGCGTCGAGGTCATCCTGATCGAGGGTTTGCTGGGCTTGCGCCGTGGTGATCAGGCCCTGAACGTCGTCTTTTGCGCTCTCGGGGGTTTTCGCGAGTACCTGCGTGAATTGTGTGATGCGACTTTCGTCTGCTGCTACAGCTGCTTCGTCCGCTTTGATGCGCGTCGTCAGCTGGCGCGTCTGCGGCGTCATCGGAGGCGGATTCTGCACCGCATCCTGCATGGCTGCCGCAAAAGCCAGATCAGCGGAACGATCGCCAAGCCGCAATGCTTCCGCTGCGTAGTTCTGTTCTGCATGAGTAACCGCGAGAGGGGCCAACTGTTGCGCCGTCTCTAGAGGGCGCGTATCCACCAGTTCTTGGACACGCTTGGAGCTTCCCTGGAGTGCCCGCAGCCGGTCGCGATAGTTGGGCCAATCGCGCGTGAAAAACATTGCGCCGAGCGACACGGCCAGCAGCGCAACTAAAACGATGAGAATCAGCTTTTCGTAGCGTTTCATGAGACTCGGCTGGGTACCTCGATTGTAATATGGCGCGTCAGGCGGCGGGAGAACAATCACTTGGAGAATCTGGCGCGACTTCACAAATCGAGTGGAAGCGGATTCTTTCCGGTGATCAGGCGCGCCGAACGGCCGTATGTGAAATAGAACCACGCCCACTGCACCATCACGAGAAGGCGATTCTGGAATTCGATGATATTCATGACGTGAATGAAGATCCACATCAGCCACGCCGGCAGGCCCGAGAGGCGCACCCAATTCAAATCGGCCACGGCGGCACCCCGGCCGATCGTCGCCAGATTTCCTTTGTCCTTGTAGCGAAAGGGCGGAGACTTTTCGTCTCGCAGGCGGCGCTCGATCGCTGCGGCGACGTACCTGCCCTCCTGAATGGCTGGTTGCGCCACGCCCGGAAGAGGTTTTCCCGTCTGGTGGCTAAAGTTGGCAAGATCCCCGACGACGAAAATCTCGGGATGGCCGGGCACGGTGAGGTCCGGCTCGACGATCACGCGGCCCGCCTTGTCGAGCGCGGCGCCCGCCTCGGCGGACAACATTCGCCCCAGCGGCGACCCCAAAACTCCCGCGGCCCACAAAATCGTGCGCGTGGGAATCGTTTCGCTCCGATCGCCTTCGCGCACCGTCACCGATTCTTTCCGGATATCGGTCACCAGAGCGCCGGTGCGGACCGTGACTCCCAGCCGCTCGAGCATCTTGCGAGCTGCGGCGGAAAGCTTGGGCGGATAGACCGGCAGCACGCGGTCGGCGCTCTCGACGAGGATGATCCGCGCCTTGGAGGGATCGATGGCGCGGAAATCCCGGCGCAGCGTATCGTTGGCGATCTCGCCGAGCGCTCCCGCAAGCTCCGCGCCGGTGGGCCCGCCGCCGACGATCACGAACGTCATCCATGCGCGCAGCTTTTCGGGATCTTGCTCGCGCTCGGCGGTTTCGAATGCCAGCAGGATGCGCCGGCGCATGTCCGTGGCGTCCTCGACCGTTTTCAGTCCCGGCGCGAACTGCGCCCATTCTTCATGGCCAAAATACTGGTGGCTTGCGCCCGCGGAGATGACGAGCGTGTCGTATTCAACGGTGCCGTCGCTCAGAATCACGCGCCTGTTTGCGGCATCGATGCGCGTTGCTTCGGCAAGAATCACGCGCGTGTTCTTCTGTTTCTTCAGGATATTGCGGAGCGGCGACGCGATATTCGCGGGCGATAGCGCCCCAGTTGCCACCTGGTAAAGCAGCGGCTGGAACAGGTGGTAATTGCAGCGATCGATCAGCGTCACTTGAACCGGCGCGCGCTTTAGTTTCAGCGCCGCGCTCAGGCCGCCGAATCCCCCGCCGATGATCACCACCCGATGCGGACCCGCCATGCGTCACCATCCGCGACCAGCAGCGGTATCGTACCTCAATCGGCCCTGCCGCATTTGCCGATCGCTGCCGCGGAGCTCCCGCCCCAGCTAAACAACCCCATTTGATGAAGTTCCGGACGCTTACGAAATCCTTACAGCTCTCTTATTCCTTCCTGATGCCACGGGAGTAGCCTGCGCTCGGCTCTAGCCACAGGCGGGCACCTTAGCCGCTCGGTGGAGCTTGTAAAGGAGTACGGCAATGTTTATTTTCCTGGCAATCGCGATGGGTCCCGCGTGCTGGTTCATGCTGTATGCGCTGAGCCAGTTCTGGCGGGAGGCAATGCGGCTCAGGCACGCCAATTCAAACCATCTGACCGGGCCTGTGACCGTCATCACTGCAACCGCTGGCTTGGATGAAGAGAATCCAGGCCGTGCGTGGGGAACCCCTGACGGTCCGGCCTCCCCGGAAGTCATGGAACTCGCTTCCTCAGACGAGAGACCCACGCATGGCAAAGTGCTCACAACGTACCTCAAGAGCCGCCTCACCGTGCTTCCGTCCGGAACCGGACGTCTCGCGGTGAAGCGAGTCGCGAAGGGGTCATCTTGATGCTGGACGTCATATTTGTGGTTTGCACGGTTGGTTTCTTCATAGTTGCGATCGCCTATGTGTGGGCGTGCGACCGCCTGAAGTAACAAGGAGCGACATCCATGCTCGGTAACATTGTGCTTCTGGGAATCTGCGTCCTCACGGGCGTGTATCTGCTTGCGGCCCTGCTGTGGCCGGAGAGGTTCTGACGATGACTGCGAACGGTTGGCTGCAAATTGGGCTGTTTTTCGTTGTGCTCCTGGCTGTGACGAAGCCGCTCGGCGTCTTTATGGCGCGAGTGTTTGCGGGCGAGCGAACGTTCCTCGATCCCGTCCTCCGGCCCATCGAGCGCCTGGTGTACCGGACGACGGGGATCGACGAGAAGAGCGAGATGGACTGGAAGGAATACACCATCGCGATGCTTCTTTTCAGCTTCGTCTCGATGCTCCTGCTTTACTTGATCGAGCGCGTGCAGGGCCTGAAGTGGATGCCCTGGAATCCGCAGCATTTCGCCGGCGTGGAGGCGCATCTTGCGTTCAACACCGCCGCTTCGTTCACCACCAACACGAACTGGCAGAACTACGGCGGCGAATCGACGATGAGCTATTTCACGCAGATGGCGGGGCTTGCCTACCACAACTTCACTTCCGCCGCCGTGGGGATCGCGCTCGCAATCGCCGTGATTCGCGGCATCGCGCGGAAAGAATCCAAGACGATCGGCAACTTTTGGGTGGATGTCACGCGGTGCATGTTATGGGTCCTGCTTCCGGCGTGCCTGGTAATTGCGCTCATATTCGTTTCCCAGGGAATGGTCCAGAACCTGCGGCCGTACGACACGGCTAAGTTCCTGAATCCGCAGACGGTCCAGACCACTGGTGCCGACGGCAAGACGACTACCCAAATCGTCACCGACCAGGTGATCGCCCAGGGGCCGATCGCGTCGCAGGAAGCGATCAAGATCTTCGGAACGAATGGCGGCGGCTTCGTCAACGCCAACAGCGCCCACCCCTTCGAGAATCCGAATCCTCTGACCGATTTCATGCAGATTGTGATGATGCTCTCCCTCGGTTCGGGTCTCACGTACACGCTCGGCCGGATGACCGGTTCGCAGCGCCACGGTTGGGCCGTGTGGTCCGCCATGGCGATTCTGTGCCTGGCGGGCGTCACGGTCATTTACACGATGGAGGCTCACGGCAATCCGCTGCTGCACGGCATTGACCAGCATGCAAGCGCCATGCAGCCGGGCGGCAACATGGAAGGCAAGGAAGTCCGCTTCGGGATACCGCGCACCGCGCTTTTTGCGACAACGACGACGGACGCCAGTTGCGGAGCCGTCAACGGCATGCACGACTCGTTTACTCCGCTCGGCGGGATGATTCCGATGGTCAACATCATGATCGGCGAGGTCATTTTCGGCGGTGTGGGCGCGGGACTCTATGGCATCGTCGTTTTCATTATTCTCTCGGTGTTTATCGCCGGCTTGATGGTGGGCCGGACGCCGGAATATCTCGGGAAGAAGATCGAAGCCTATGACGTAAAGATGGCGATGCTGACGGTGCTCATTTTCTGTCTCATCGTTCTCGGCCTTACTGCCGTTGCGATTGTCTCGCCTTTCGGCACGTCGTCCATCACGAATCCCGGTCCCCACGGTCTGTCCCAGGTCTTGTACGCTTACACCTCGCAGGCAGGCAACAACGGCTCGGCGTTCGCCGGGCTGAATGGGAATACGCCCTGGTACAACGTCAGCGGAGCTTTCGACATGCTGTTGGGGCGGTTCTTCATGGTGATTCCGGTCCTCGCGATCGCGGGTAACCTGGCGCGGAAGAAAATCGTGCCCGAATCCGTCGGCACCTTTCCGGTGACGACGCCGCTCTTCACGTTTCTGCTGATCTCCGTCATCTTGATCGTCAGCGCACTTACATTTTTCCCGGCGCTTAGCCTGGGCCCGATTCTCGAGCACCTGCTGATGCATGCCGGAAGGGTTTTCTGAGGCCGCCATGACCACACGAGAAACAAGAAAATCACTCTGGACCGGGGGCATCATCGTCGGTGCCGTGCGGGATTCCTTCATCAAGCTCAATCCGCGGACGCTCGCGAAGAATCCCGTAATGTTGGTGGTCGAAATCGGCTCGGTGATTACGACGTACGATCTTGTGCGAGACCGGCTATTGCACCTCGCCGGCTTCGGATTCGAACTTCAGATCACGCTCTGGCTCTGGTTCACGGTGCTCTTCGCGAATTTCGCCGAAGCCATGGCCGAAGGCCGCGGAAAGGCGCAGGCCGATACGTTGCGCAAGGCCCGCGCGGAAACCGTGGCGCACCGCATCAAGAACGGCGGCACCATCGAAGAAGTGCCCGGATCGAAGCTCCGCGCCGGCGACCTCGTCAAGGTTGCGGCGGGGGAGTTCGTCCCGGGTGACGGCGAAGTCGTGGAAGGCGTCGCCTCTGTGGATGAATCCGCCATCACCGGCGAATCCGCGCCCGTCATTCGCGAATCCGGCGGCGATCGCTCTGCTGTCACCGGCGGCACGCGCGTTCTCTCGGACGAAATCATCATCAAGATCACGTCGAATCCAGGAGAGACGTTTCTCGATCGCATGATCAAACTCGTCGAGGGCGCCGAGCGCCAGAAGACCCCGAACGAGATCGCCCTGAATATTTTGCTCTCCGGACTCACGATCATCTTTCTCCTCGCCGTCGTCACGCTCCAACCCATGGCGATTTATTCCGGCTCGCCGCAGTCCATCTTCGTGCTCATTTCGCTGCTCGTCTGCCTGATTCCCACGACGATCGGCGGCCTTCTCTCGGCCATCGGCATCGCTGGGATGGACCGCGTCGTGCAGCGCAACGTGCTCGCGATGTCCGGCCGCGCGGTGGAAGCCGCGGGCGACGTGGACACGCTGCTGCTCGACAAAACCGGTACGATTACGCTCGGCAATCGCCGCGCCACGGAATTCATCCCCGCGCCCAACATCACAGAAGCGGAGCTCGCCGATGCGGCGCAGCTTGCGTCGCTGTCGGATGAAACGCCCGAAGGGCGCTCGATCGTGGTGCTCGCGAAGGAGAAGTACAACTTGCGCGGCCGGGAGCTTTCGGCCTACGCAGCGACCTTCATTCCCTTCACCGCCGTGACGCGGATGTCGGGTGTGGACCTCGATGGCCGCCAAATCCGCAAAGGCGCATTTGACGCCATCGTGGGCTATTGCATGCAGAAGGGGAATTCAGTCCCGCCGGAGGTCGAGGAGGCCGTGAAGACGATCGCGAACGCCGGCGGGACGCCCCTGCTCGTAGCCGAGGATTGCAAGGTGCTCGGCACGATCCATCTAAAGGACATCATCAAGGGCGGCATGCGCGAGCGGTTCGATCAGTTGCGCGCCATGGGCATCCGCACGGTGATGATTACTGGCGACAATCCGCTGACCGCGGCGGCCATCGCGCGCGAGGCCGGTCTCGACGACTTTCTCGCCCAAGCCAAGCCCGAAGACAAACTCGCGCTGATTCGCGCGGAACAGGCGAAGGGCAAACTCGTCGCCATGACCGGTGACGGCACCAACGATGCTCCCGCACTGGCGCAAGCCGACGTGGGTCTCGCCATGAACGCCGGTACCCAGGCAGCGAAAGAAGCCGGCAACATGGTGGACCTCGACTCGAACCCGACCAAACTCATCGAGGTCGTGGAAATCGGCAAGCAGCTGCTGATCACGCGCGGCGCGCTCACCACGTTTTCGGTGGCCAACGACGTGGCGAAATATTTCGCCATCATCCCGGCGATGTTCGCGGGCGCCTTCCCGGTGTTGAACGTCCTGAACGTCATGGCGCTGAAGACGCCGCAATCGGCGATTCTGTCGGCCGTCATCTTTAACGCGCTGATCATCATCGCGCTCGTTCCGCTGGCTCTGCGCGGCGTGCGCTACCGTCCGCTCGGGGCGTCGGCTCTGCTGCGGTGGAATCTGCTCGTCTATGGCGTGGGCGGCATCATTGCGCCGTTCATCGGAATCAAGCTGATCGACCTGATCATTACCCACATTGGCTGGGCGTGACCTGAACAGGATGAATCGAAATGAGAATGCAAAGGACGCAGCATGACGGCCCTCAGCTTGTTCGGACTCTTCGCGGTTACGGTCATGGTCGTGTGCTACGCGCTGGAGAGTCGGCACGTTCACTTGGTCTTGGCATTCGCGGGATCATGCCTTCTGGCGTCGATCTACGGATTCTTGCAGGGAGCGTGGCCCTTTGGTCTCGTGGAAGTGGTTTGGTCCGTAGTCGCCGTCAGACGGTGGTGGCTGAAGTGGCGCGTTCTTGCCGGCACGACTGCAGGGAATTGACTCGCCTTGGCGAGATAGTGTGAGGTAGCCATGAAAAAGAATCTCCTGATCTCGATTTGGTTCACGCTGGTGACCACGGTGCTGCTGGGAATCATCTACCCGCTCGTCGTCACCGGCATCGCGCAGGTGGTGTTTCCAAAGCAGGCGAACGGGGAGTTAATCAAAGTGGGCGACAAGCTCGTCGGCTCGCATCTGCTCGGCCAGCCATTCACCGCGCCGGGATATTTCTGGTCGCGGCCATCGGCGGCGGGCACGGCTGGCTACGACCCCACCGCATCCGGCGGCTCGAATCTCGGCCCGACGAATAAGGCGTTGATCGACCGCGTGAATGCGAGCGTCCAGCAGCTTCAGCCGACCAACCCCAACGCGCAAATTCCCGTGGACCTCGTCACCACGTCCGGCTCCGGCCTCGATCCCGATATTTCTCCGGCGTCGGCGGAGTTTCAAGTGCCACGCGTGGCTAAGGAACGGGGGATGAGCGAACAGGACGTTAGCGCGCTCGTGGCGAAGCACACGCTCGGCCGCCAGTTCGGTTTTCTCGGCGAGGCCCGCGTCAACGTGCTCGACCTGAATCTCGATCTCGACGCCATCCACCCGATACACTAATGCATGCTCCGCAGTTCAGTCGGTTGGGTGGAAGGGCGGGGTTTCAACCCCGCCGTAGGAGTTTCTCTTCTTTAGGGGTTTTAACCCCTGAAGCCTCGTAGCGGAGTTTCTCAACAAGCTGTCAGAGAATCTTCCGATCGCTTTCGGCGATGGGCACGTCGTTGATGCTCGCGATCCGGCGGCGCATCAGCCCCTCGTCGTCGAATTCCCAGAGCTCGTTTCCGTACGCCCGGAACCAGTGGCCCACCTGGTTGTGCCATTCATATTGAAACGTCACCGCGATGCGGTTCTCCATCCAGCACCACAGCTCCTTGCGCAGCCGGTAGTCGAGTTCCTTGGCCCACTTGCGCCGCAAGAAGGCCTTGATCGCTTCGCGGCCTTGAAGAAACTCATCGCGGTTCCGCCAATCGGAATCTTCCGTGTACGCCAGCGCCACTCGCTCGGGATCGCGTGAATTCCACGCGTCCTGCGCCGCCTGCACCTTGGCCTTCGCGGTCTCCAGAGTGAACGGAGGTTTGATCACAGGTGGTGCCATCGGTTTCTCCTTCCGGGGATTGCCGCGGCTACTTCTCCGAGCGGTGGCCGCGAGGTTTTTCCTTCGGCGGCTCGAAGCGGTAGCCGACCCAGGGTTCGGTATGGATGTAGCGCGGGTTCCGCGGGTCGGGCTCGATTTTCTTGCGCAGCTGGTTGATGAACACGCGCAGGTACTCGGTCTCTTCTCCGTAGTCCGGCCCCCACACGGCCTGCAGCAGCCGGCGATGGCCCTGCGCCTTTCCCTGATTCGAAATCAGGTGGCGCAGCAATTCAAATTCCTTCGGCGTGAGGCGCACGGGTTGCCCCTTTACCAGGACCGCGCGCTTCTCGAAGTCGATTTTCAGGTCGCTCGAAACGAACGGCGGCATGGCTTCGGCGGGCGCCGCGCGGCGCAGCGCGGCCCGGATGCGCGCCATCAGCTCTTCGGAGCCAAACGGCTTCACGACGTAGTCGTCCGCGCCCGCGTCGAGCGCGAGCACCTTGTCTTTTTCCGTGTTGCGCACGGTCAGCATGATGATCGGAACATCGCTCGCACTGCGGATTTCGCGGCAGGTCTCGAGCCCGGACCGCCCCGGCATGTTGACGTCGAGCAGGATCAAATCCGGGCGCTCGCTGCGGACCTGTTCGAGCGCCTCGTCGCCGGTGCGCGCTTCGGCCACGGTATAGCCGTGCGAGGTTAAAGTGGTGAGCAGCACCCGGCGGATCTGGGGCTCGTCGTCGGCGATCAGGATTTTTGCCGTGTTCATGGGTGCGCAGGGGGATGCAAGGGGCGGCCGCGATCGACGGGCAGCGTGAACGAGAATACGGAGCCTTGCCCCCGCTGGCTCGTCAGGCTGATCGATCCGCCGTGCGCCTCGACGATCGCTTTCGCGATGGGCAATCCCATCCCCGTGCCCTCGACACTATAGCGCTGATCCTTGCCTCGATAGAATTTTTCGAAGATGAGCGTCTGCTCGGGATCGTCGAGTCCCGCGCCGCGATCGGCCACGCTCGTGACCACGAAATTCCCGTCCGCCTCGGCGGTGATCGTGATGGGCTGTTCCGGCGGCGAATACTGATTGGCGTTCTCGAGCAGGTGGACCAGCACTTCCCGCGCGCGCGCCACGTCCGCCCGCACTCGCGGCAGTCCCTCGGCAATCTTCACCTGAACGGTGCGATTCCCGAGCGAGCTCCGGCAGTGCTCCAGAGCGGCGGTAATCACGTGATCGATGGGATGAGGCTCGACGTTTAATTCCACCTCGCCGGCGTCGAGCCGCGCCATTTCCGCCGCTTCGCCCACCAGCCGGTTAAGGCGATCGCTCTCCTCGTTGATGATCGTGAGAAGTTCTTGCCTCTGGTCGCCTGCCAGGTTGGGATTCGACAGCAGATTTGTCACGGATGCTTTTATGGAAGTCAGCGGCGTCCGCAGCGCGTGCGTCACCGCATCGAGCAGCGCCGTGCGCAGCTTTTCCGCTTCGCGCGCGGCTTCCGTTTGCCCCAGTTGTTCGAGCGCGCGCGCATGCTCCATCGCGATGGCGACGAGCGTGCCGATCGCCTCGAGCGTCTGCCGCGAAAGCATCGTGCCGGAAATCCCCAGCGTGCCGACCGGATGCACTCCCAGCCGCACGGCGAGAAAGCAGACGCTGTTCGCGAGGTCGATCACCGGCTCCTCGCGTGTCATGTAGGCCTTCAAGCTCTCGGTATCGAGGTGCGGGATCACGGGGCCCGAGCGGTACACTTTCTGCTTCTCCGCGAGATAGAGCGCCGCGGCTCCCACCTCGAAGACGTTCACGATCTGCGCGGGGATGCGATTCACCAGCTCCATCACGTTGCGCGATTCCAGCAATCCCTGGCTGAACGCATACAGCTTCCCGATGTCGCGCTGCCGGGCGAGCGCGTCGGCCGCCCTCTGGCGCGCGGTGGTCGATAGATGGCTCGCGATCACGGCCACCACCAGGAAAGCCGTCAGCGCCACCCAGTTCTGCGGATCGGCGATCGTCAGGGTGCCCACAGGCGGGAGAAAATAGTAGTTGAACGCCAGCATGGCGACGACGGACATCGCCACCGACACAGCCATGCCCCAGAACGTGGAAACGGCTAAAATAGCGAGGAGCAGCGTGAGCGCGACCGTCGTCACGTTCACCGGAAGCACCCGGCGGTACACGAGCACGATGCCCGCTACGATGGCGAAGGCGGCCGCGAAGTGCAGGATTCGTTTCAGGATGGGCGAGCGCACTGTGGCATTCTATCGTAGCTTTCCGGCGGCCCGTCGAAGAGAATATACCCGTGCCGAAGACTCCTGAAGAGTGGCTGGCAGTCACCACGCCTCCCGAAAAAACGAAGGGCGTTCTGAAGCTTTTTCTCGGCTACGCCCCCGGCGTCGGCAAGACCTATGGCATGCTCACCGAGGCGATTCGCCGCCACAGTCGCGGCGAGGATGTCGTCATCGGCTTCGTGGAAACCCACGGGCGGAAAGGCATCGCCGAGCTCGTTCCCCAGCTCGAAGTGGTCCCGCGCAAGAAGATGGACTACAAGGGCACGCTCTTCGAGGAAATGGACGTGGACGCCGTGATCGCGCGGCGCCCGGCCGTCGCCCTGGTCGACGAGCTGGCCCACACCAACGTTCCCGGCAGCAAGCATCGCAAGCGATACGAAGACGTCCTCGAAATCCTCGAGGCCAAGATCGACGTCCTCTCCACCGTCAACATCCAGCACATCGAGAGCATCGCTCCCACGGTTCACGCCATCACCGGCGTGATCGTCCGCGAAACCGTGCCGGATTGGGTGCTTACGATCTCCGAGGAAACCGTGATGGTCGATCTCACGCCGGAAGCGCTCGCCAACCGCATGAAGCGCGGCGACGTGTACGGCAAGGAGAAGGTCGAGCAGTCGCTGAAGAATTTCTTCCGCCGAGGCAATTTGATCGCCCTGCGCGAGCTTGCCCTGCGCCAGGTGGCCGAGCAGGTGGACCGCAGCCTTTCCTCCTACATGGACGAGAAGGAAATCCAGGAAAACTGGGCGGTTCGCGAGCGCATCGCCGTGTGCATCAGCGCCAACCCGCGGGCGCAATACCTGCTCGCGCGCGCGTCGCGCATGGCCCGGCGGATGGACGCGGAGCTCTACGCCGTGCACGTGGATATCGGCAACGGCACCGATACGCGCGACGAAAAAGCGCTCGCCGCCAACCTGCAATTCGCCGAAAGCCTCGGCGCCACGGCGGTGCGCCTGAAGGGCAAGAACGTCCCCGACGCCGCTGCCCAGTTCGTCCGCGAGAAGCACGTCACGCAGATGATCTTCGGCAGGACCGCCGTCGAAGGCTGGCGCAAGCTCCTCTACATGAACGCCATTAACCGCTTCCTCCGCGACGCCCCCGCCGTCGACGTCCACATCGTTACGCAAGAGCCCGATTAACGCCCCACGCTGTCATTCCGAGCCCATGGGGCGAGGAATCTGCTTTTGCCTTCGTGGCACAGACACTCTTGTCTGTGCTCTTCGCCTTCGTAGCGGCGGCCTTCCGCGCACTTTGCGTCCCGGATGAATCTGCGGGACGAGGGATCTGCTTTCGCCTTCGTAGGGGCATCCGCCGGGGCGGACCGTGCCCGGCGAACGTGCTTGGCTATGCTTCAGCCATCCGCCCCGCTCGATCGCAGCCGAGGGATCTGCTGTTGCCTTTGTAGCGCCGGTCTTTCGCGCAGTTTGCGTCCCGATGGGTTGTATCGGGAAGACCGGCATCTTGCCTTCGTAGCGGCGGCCTTCCGCGCACTTTGCGTCCCGACGACCTGTGTCGGGAAGGCCGGCAGGGTTTGCTTTGTTTCTCCTTCGTAGGGGCATCCGCCGCGGCGGACCGTGCCCCTTTTAGCCTGAGTGAGGTGGCGAAGGGGCGATCATCCTTGGCTTCGCGCCGCCCATCCGCCCTAGTCCGGCGAAGCCCAGGGGGTGCCTGTGTTCCCGGTTTACGACGTTCAGCTTCGCGGTTCAGGCGCGCAAAGCACACGATGTAACTTCCAATTGCCTTGGTAACTGCGTAAAGCCTAGAATCTGCACAGCTGTTTGGGGGAGCCGATGGCTGATCGATCGACGATCGAATGGACGGACGCCACATGGAACCCCGTTCGGGGGTGCACAAAGGTCAGTCCGGGTTGCAAGCGCTGTTACGCGGAAGCATTTGCAGAGCGATTTCGCGGCGTCCCCGGCCACCCATACGAACAGGGATTCGACCTGAGGCTTGTGCCGGAGAAACTGACGGAACCCCTCATGTGGGCCGACCCAAGGATGGTATTTGTGAATTCGATGAGCGATCTCTTCCAGGACGGTGTTCCAGACGATTACATCCTCGCAGTTGCCAGGGTAATGCAGGCTGCGGATTGGCACACCTTTCAAATCCTCACAAAGCGTCCGATTCGATTGCAGCACCTGCTGAGCACAAAGTTGAACTTCGCTGCGGGCCTGACGCACATCTGGTGGGGCGTCAGTGTGGAAGATCGGCACTACGGCTGTCCCAGAATTGAAGTTCTGAGAGACGCACCCGCCTCAGTGAGGTTTCTTTCCATCGAACCCCTGCTCGAAGACTTGGGCACCCTCGACCTGAGGGGCATCGATTGGGTAATAGTCGGAGGAGAGAGCGGCCCAGGGGCTCGCCCAATCCGACGCGAGTGGGTTGAGGGCATTCGAAGGCAATGCCGAGCTTCCAAAATACCCTTCTTTTTCAAGCAGTGGGGCGGCGTTCACAAGAAACGCCATGGTCGGGAATTGAATGGCCGCACGTACAATGAGTTGCCAAAACGCGAGACGCGCCCCGTTGTCAGCAGAGCGAGACGTCTTGAGCTCGCTCGCGATCTCGCACACGAACTTCCCAACGACGGCCAGTCCACTCTGCTTTCTCCACTAGCACTTTAGCAATGGAAAGCGACAAGGAAATCCCACCTTCCGGCGACGAGCAAGGAGAACTATTCAACAACCTGCCGCGGAAACCAAAAGAAATTCTCATCCCGCGAATTCAACACCCTGTCTGGACCGAGTACAAAGCAAAGCTAATCGAGCGATATTTGTATTACTTCGTCATGATCACCCACCATGGGACCTACATCGACGGCTTTGCAGGTCCGCAATGGCCCGGAAAACCATCGATGTGGGCGGCACGCTTAGTACTTCAGAGCAAGCCGAAATGGTTGCGTCACTTCTACCTCTACGAGACAAACAAGAAGAAGGTAAAGCTACTTCGAACACTGTGCGCGAATAAGCGCGTCCTCGCACCATGAAGACAAAGGAATCATAGAGTGCCTCATGGTGAAAATGGCAAAAGTCGTCCTGTATTTTGCCCAGCACAAGGAGAGTCTCGGCAAAGTTAGCGAATATGCGATGGCCCTTACCCTGGGGAAGCCAGTGATAATCCTGTGCCCAGATGATGCCCGAGGCCGCGAGCTTTACGACTTCTACCGCAACAGCCACCCACTAACAAGATTGGTCGAGTTCAAGACCGGGATTGTTAACGGAGCTATGGTCACGTACAAGGTGGGCGATGTCATAAAATTGTTGGATCGAATTTTCACTAATTCGATGGAATACGACCTTGTTCGTAAAGAGGGCGCAGAATCGTACTACCTGCTTCGTGAACGGCTGACGCAAACGACGGTCCGTGTAGTGACAGACAACAAATTGCTAACCGAAGCCTTTTGGAACAACTGGCACGACGTTTACTAGTCCTCAGGCATTGTCCTTCCGCAAACTCATAAACTCCACACGAGCGCACCCTTGACACGCGCTCTTCCTCCTTCGCTAAAGCTATGGAGGGCAGGCCCTCCTACGCTGAAGCTACGGAAGGGCAGGCACAATGCGCAAGGATGCGCGCGGAAACGAGGTACGGGGGTTCGCAAAGTGGTGGCATTTTTGGCCACTTTTGCGCCACTTGCTTGCGCTGAGGTCGCCGTGGCGACCGAATGTGCCTCAAGCGCATCATGGATAGGAGAGATCCCTCGACTCCCGTTGGTCGCTCGGGATGACAACCCTTGCAGGGTTGCCACTGTTGAATGCCTTCTACTCATCACCCGGCATATCGAACCGCACGAGACTGGCCTGAAACCCCCGCGTCTTCACCGCGCCGTAGGCGATGCCGACGAGAATCCATATTCCACCGGCAATCTTCGCGGGCCAGCTCAGATTCAGCCAGATGAAAAAGCAGATCGCGAATCCAAGCAGCGGGAACGCGAGATTCGTCCAGCGCTTCTCGCTCGCGCGCCAGAAATACCGGACGAACGCCGCCGCGTTCACTCCCATGAACGCGATGAACGCGCCGAAATTCAGCAGCTCCACTCCCCGCTCGTAGCTGATGAAAAACGCCCCGGCCAGCGCGATGGCTCCGATCAGCAGGACGTTGTTCATCGGTATCCGCCGCTTCGGTTCGATCGCGCCGAAGAATCCCCGCGGCAGCGCGTCGCTGCGCCCCATGCCGTAAAGCAGCCGCGCGGCCGCCAGTTGCGCGCCCATTCCCGACCCGACGTTCGCGATGAGAATCGTGAAATTCAGCAGGTGGAACAGCAGAAATCCGCCCGCCTGCCGCGCCACCAGCGGAAACGCGGATTCCACCATCTCCGCTGGAAACGGCTTCGCTCCCCAGACGAGCTGCGCCGCATACACTTCGAGCGACGACAGCACGCCGGTGATCACGCAGACCAGCACCGTCGCCAGCAGAATATTTCGTCGCGGATTTTCGGCCTCTTCGGAAAATGTCGAGATGCCGTCGAACCCGATGTACGTGAGCACGGCAATGGACGTGCCGCGAAAAACGCCGCGAAAGCTGAACGTCTCCGGATTGTAAAACGGCTGCGTGAAGAAGCCGGCGCCGTACTCGTGCAGTCCCCAGAGCGAGCGCGCCACGAACGCGAAAAAGATCACCACGACGATCATCATTCCGGCCGCGAGCGCTTCGTTGATCCGCGCGGACGTGTGGATGGCGCGCAGGTTGAGCGCCGTGAACGTTCCCGCGAATCCGATGGCCAGCGCCCAGTAGGGCACGCCCGGCAAGACGTTTTGCGCGAGCTTGCTGCAAATCACCGTGCAGATGAGCGGGTTCAGGATGTAGTCCATCACCATGGCCCAACCGGTCACGTAGCCGAGCGCGGGATGAATCTCCCGGCCGACGTACGTGTAGGCGGAGCCTGCGCTTGGATACGCGCGAGCCATCTTGCCGTAGCTGATGGCCGTGAACAGCATCGCGACCATCGCGATCAGGATCGTGGTGACCACATGCCCGCGTGCTTCGTTGCTGATCACGCCGAAAATGCCCATCGGCGCGATCGGCTGGATGATCACGATCCCGATGACGATCAATTGCCACAGGCTCAGCGTGCGCTTGAGGCTCGCCGGAGATGGCGCGCCGCTGCTCGGTCCGCTCAGACTCGCGGACATCAGCGCGCGGCACCTGAATTGACGGCGCTCGTCGCGGTTTCGCTCAGCGGCAGCGTCGCCGGCTCGATGTTCCAGCCGGTGACGCTCAGTTCCGCCTCGCCATCCAGAGCATCAGCCGAAAGAAACTGCGCCGCAATTTCGCGCGACTCGCCCGGCATCAGCTCGACGTAGTTGTCCTCCCACAGGACGGGCAGAATTTCCGCGTCTTCGTTCTTGCGGCGGATCGCGAGGCGAATCTGGAAGGCGAGACGGTCGCCTGGGTTTTCGAGTCGGACGCGGACCAGCGGACCCTGCGCCGGTTTTTCGACGCGCGCCGAGACGCGAATCTTCCCCGCGCTCGGAAGATTTTGCAGCGCGGTGAGGTCCTCGTAGGATTTCACCGGCGTGAACGCGTCGTTGTTGTCGGCCCAGTCGTAGATGTTTTTCTTCGCCGAGAGCCAATAGAAATTCGTGCTGAGCGTTTTGCCGCCGGCGTCTTCGAGAGCGAGTTCCAGGAAGTACACGGGAGACGGCGGATCGAACGCTTTCTCCGGCAGCGCCGCAACGCGCGTGACGCCGTCCGCTTCGACGCTCGCGGTTGCGCTGGCGGCGAATCGCTCATGCAGCGCGGCATCGTAGAGCTTCGCGGTGACCTTCAATCCCGCAACGCTCTCGTACGTGCTGTTGACCACGACGATGCTCCCGTCGTCGTAGGAATACTGCACGTGCAGCGGCTCGCAGGCTTTCTTCGTGCCGAAATATCCGCCGGCGGGTTGCAGGTAGTAATCGTAGAGATGCCAGATCAGCGAGGGCCAGGCGTTGTTCAGCATCCAGTGAATCACGCCGGTCGACGAGCTGTACTTGTTGCGCGAGTACGCCTCGAACATCGCGCGCTCGCCGTCGTAGGCCATCGCCTGAGCTTTTCGTTCGTAGTCGGCGAGATTCGACGGAGCGCCGTAGATCGCGTTCATCGCGCCTTCGAAGTGCCGCAGATTCTGGAAGCGATCGGACCCAGCGTGATAGTTCCACACAGGATCGTCCGGCACGAGATGCTGCGCCGGAAGCATCTTCCGCAGGCTGCTCAGCGGCGGGACCGCCGCGCCCGGCGAAATCTCCGTGGCGAAGCCGAAAGCTCCGCCATATCTCCCGGTGTCGGCGAGCCAGTAGTCCGGCGGAGTGTAGTCGTATGGGCCGCGCATCTTCACGCCCGTTGGGCCGGTGACGGTCGTGGCGCTTTCGGCTGCGGAGGAAAGAAAAGGATTGGGCCAGTCCAGTTCCTTGAGGATCGCGATGTAGGCGCGCTCGACATTCGCGGGCGGCGGCTCGTCGCTGCCGTTGAGCCAGGCAAGCATGCTCGGATGGTTGCGCATTTGTTCAATCTGCGAGCGGAGCGAAGCCGTGGCAATCGCGAGATCACCAGGCTTCCACTTCGACCACTGCATCCAGTAGTCGCAGCAACCCCAGCCCGCAAGGATCAGAATGCCCTGCTCGTCGGCGAGATCGTAGAATTCGTCCGTCTCCATTTGTCCTTCGAGACGGATGGCGTTCAAATTCATGTCGCGGACGTAGCGGAATTCCGTCTTCAGCCGCTCGGGCGACTCGCGCAGCAGCATGTCCGGCGCCCACCCGCCGCCGCGGATCAGGATTTTCTTTCCGTTCACGCGAAACAGGCGATGGCCGCGCGCGTCGAGCTCGGAAGTGATTTCGCGGATGCCGTAGCGGATCGCCACTGTGTCGGAAATCTGATCGCCGCGCGAGAAACGCAGCGACAGGGTGTGCAAAACAGAATCGCCCATCTGATGCGGCCACCACAATTGCGGATTGCGAATGCGAAGCGAAGGAAACTTTTCCGGCGTGAATCGCACCGTGCGAATCTCGCCGGGCGCGAGCGTGACGGATTGGCGAAGCGTGACACCTTCGAGATCGGCTTCGAGAGTGCCAGGAAAATTCTCCCCGCTGGCGTTGCGCAGCTCGGCTTCAACCGTGAGATCGGCTTCGGCGTCCGGCGCGCCGGGGAAATGCGTGATCACCTCCGGGTAGCGCATTTCAACCGGGCCGGCGGCGCGCAGATAGACGTCGCGGAAAATTCCCATGTCCTTGTCAGGCGGCGTGGGATTCCAATCGACCCAATTGATGCCGAGATCGTGCTCGGTCTGCGCGATGGTCTCGACCGCGAGCACGTTCGGCCGGCCGCGCGCCAGCAGCGCAGTTACGTCGAATTCGTAGGTGCGATACGCTCCGGCGACTTCGCTCGCGCTGGCGATCTTGCGGCCGTTCAACCAGATGTTGGCGCGATTGTTGATGCCGTCGAAATGCAGCCAGACGTGGCGGCCCTCGAAATCATCCCGCGCGCGAAACTCGGTGCGGTACCACCACGAGCAGCGAAACGGGCTGTCCTTCGGCATGGGGAGCACCGAAAACATTTTGCCGATCGGATAGGACGTGCCGGGAATCGAGCGCAGGTTATCGCCAAAGTAGGGATCGGGGAATGTTTTGTCCGCAACGAGCGCGGCGACCACGGTAGAAGGCACGGTCGTCGCATGCCAGCCTTGGGTGCGGAATCCGGGGACGGAAATCTGCGCGCCCGTGGACGGGACCTCGCACGAAGACTGAATCATCCAGCCATCGCGGAGGGTAATCTTCTTACTTTCCTGAGCGATCGAGTCCGCAAACGTGCAGAGAGTAAGACTCGTAAGTATGAGGAAGAACGCAGCCGAAAGGCGCGCTATGAAGTTTATCCGGAGAATCATGGCAAGCTGCAGCATCGTACATCGAACCCCGTTGACGGACTACAAACTAGCCAATGAATAGCTGAGCGGGCGATGCCGCGCTGAAGACCGCGGCGCTAAAGATAAACCCTGGAGAGCACTTCTAGATCGGGGGAATCTGCGAGACGTTCCAGCCGCCGCCGAGCGCCTTGATGAGCAGGACGCTCGCGGCCATGCGTCGCGTGAGCACGTCCACGGCGGCGCGCTCGTCGCCGAGTGCGGCGCTCTGCGCGGTGGTCACTTCGAGATAGTTCGCCACGCCGCCCTTGTAGCGGCTGTTCGAAAGGTCGAGCGAATGCTGCGCCGCCGCGACGGCGGCGTCCTGCGTTTTCGCCTCGTTCTGGAGAATGCTCAGGGCGGCGAGATTGTCCTCGACCTCTTGAAACGCGGTCAGCGTGGTCTGCCGGTAGTTGTCGACGGACTGCTGGTAGGCGGCGCGGGCCTGGTCCGAAATGCCGCGGCGCGCGCCCCCATCGAAGATGAGCTCCGCGGCCGATCCAGCGAGGGACCAGAAGCCGCTGGCGCCCTGCAAAAGAGTGGTGATCTTGCCGCTGTCGAAACCTCCCCCGCCCCCGAGCGCGACGAGCGGAAAATACGCCGACCTCGCGACGCCGATTTGAGCGTTCGCTTCCTGAACGCGCCGCTCGGCCGCGGCAATGTCCGGCCGGCGCTCGAGCAGCTCGGACGGCAATCCGGGCGGAATCGGCGGCGGCGGATTCGTGAGCGGCGAAGGCTGCTCGCTGAACTCGGCCGGCGGCTTCCCGATCAGGACGGCGATGGCGTGCTCGAAGGCGGCGCGCTGCACGTCCACGTCGGCAGCTTGCGCGCGTGTGGTCTCGAGCTGCGTCTGCGCCTGCGCCACGTCCACTGCGGAAGCGACGCCACCATGATAGCGGCTGTCAGTCAACTGGAGCGCTTTTTCGTACGAGGAGACGGTCGAATCCAGAAGCTGCTTCTGCGAATCGAGCCCTCGCAACTGGAAATAGTCGAGGGCCAGTTCCGCGCGAAGACTCAGCTCCACGCTCGCCAGGTCGGCAGCACTCGCCTGCGCTTCGGAACGCGCGGCCTCCGCGGTGCGGCGTACGCGGCCCCAGACGTCCGGCTCGTAAGCGACGTCCACCGGCAACTGAATGTCGCTGTAGGTTATGGGAGAAGTGGATCCAAAGATCGGCTTGTTTTGCGATTGCCGCGTACCGGAGGCGGAAACACCTGCCGTTACATCCGGGAAATATCCGGCGCGCGCGACGCGAACGAGAGCGCGGGCCTGGAGGAATTGAGCCTGCGCGGCCTTCAGAGTCTGGTTCGAAACGCTGACCTGCTCTTCAAGCGCATTGAGCTGCGGATCGGCGTAAACTTCCCACCACTTCCCTTTGGCGATTGCGTCGCTCGGCTGCGCCGCTTTCCATTGGCCCGCTTCCTTGTAATCAGGCGGCACTTCCGTCGCGGGCTGGGCGTATTTCGGCCCGACCGAGCAGCCGGAGAGCAGAAGCGCCGCGACGCTCAGGACTCCGGCGCGGCCGGGCCAGCGCCGCCGAGCCGGTTGGATATTGCGAAACGCCGCCGGCTTACTTCTTCGCGTAGCTGATTCGCCAAATCGAGTTCGAGCCGTCATCCGTCACCATCAGAGAACCATCAGGCGCAACCGCGACCCCCACCGGACGGCCCCAGACTTCGCCCTTCTCGGTGACGAATCCGGTGAGAAAATCCTGATACTCGCCGGTCGCGTGGCCATCCTTCAGTGGAACGAAAACCACTTCGTATCCCGTGCGGACCGAGCGATTCCACGATCCGTGCTCGGCCGCAAAGATCTGTCCTTGGTATTGTTTCGGGAACTGTTTTCCGCCGTAAAAAGTCAGTTGCAGGGACGCGTTGTGCGGTTCCATCAGCACGTCGGGGACGATCACCTTGTCCTTCAATTCCGGGTGCTTGCCCGGGAAGCGCGGGTCGGGATTTCCGCCGGTGTAATACCAGGGCCAGCCGTAGAACCCGCCCTCTTGGACGTGCGTAATGTAGTCGGGCGGAAGATTGTCGCCCAGCTCGTCGCGCTCATTCACGGATGTCCAGACTTCGCCGTTCTCTGGGTTCACGGTGAGCCCGACGGGATTACGTATTCCGGAGGCATAGACGCGCAGGTTCGAGCCGTCCGGATTCGCAACCAGAATGTTGGCGCGGTGGAACTCGGTCTTGTCCGCATCGACATCGGAGACGTTGGCGCGCGAGCCGACGGCGATGAACATCTGCTTCCCGTCGCGCGAAAACGCCACGTTGCGGGTGAAGTGGCCGCCGGCGCCGGGTTTCGGCGGCGTCCCCGGAACATTGCCGGGAGGGAGATTCGGGACGATCACTTCCTGCGGCCCCCGAGCCTTCAGATCGCCGTTTTGATACGGAAATCGCACGATCGAGTCCGTATTCCCGACGTACACGTATTTGGGATTCGGACCCGGAGGATAGAACGCGATGCCAAACGGCAGCGTGAAACCAGTGGCGAATACCTCTGTCTTCTCCGGCTTCCCGTCGCTCGTAATGCCTCGAAACACGAGAATTTCGCCCGCGTTGGTGGCGGCGACGAAAAGATCGCCGTTGGGAGCCGTCTGGATCAACCGCGGAGCCTTGAGATTCTCGGCGTAGCGCTCCACCTTGAAGCCGTCCGGGGCCTTCGGCCAGGCATCGGCCGGCTTGGGAATCGGCGGCGTAAACACCGCCGCGGACTTGGTCGCGTAAGGCGCCGGCAAATCCGCTGGAGTAATCTTGTGGACGTTGCCGGGAGCCTCGCCGTGAAAATCGGTGAACGGGCTCGTGTCAGCGGCGGCCTCCGCATTCGCCGGAGAGGCCCCGCGCGGCGCCGCATACTCGGCGCGCGACGCAACGAAAAGAAGCAGCAAAAGGCAGAAAGCGATTGCGAGGCCTTGATGAACGCGCTTCATACGGATTCCTCCTGGGACGTGCTTCTTGCTCGATCTCCCGCCGGCGCGAGAATCACTGCGGACTTCCGGACGAATCCTGTCCCGGTCCATTTTCCGCGGGCGCAGCGACCCGGACGGTTTCTCCCGAAATCAGCGAGTCCGGCGGATTCGCGATCACCCAATCGTCCGCCTTCAAACCGGATACCACCTCGACCTCGTTGCCCATGTCGAGGCCGAGAACAACATTGGTGAGCACGGCGCGGTTGCCATTTTCAACGGTCCCGACCTGCAAACCCTGCGAACGAAAAATCAGGGCGCTAACCGGGAGAATGAAGGCGGGCGCGCCCGAGGGCACCTTGAGACGGACCTCGGCGTACGCACCCGGGAAAAGTTCGCCCCGGGAATTGTCAACGTCGACTTCCACGAGAAGAGTTCGCGACGCGACGTCGATTGCCTCGGCCGTGCGAACCAGGGTTCCCTGAAATTTCCGCCCGGGGAATTCCTGGAGCGTCAGATCGGCGCTCAGCCCCGGCCGGGCCGTTTGCGAATACTGCTGCGGCACGTTGATGTACACGCGAAGTTTTCGGAGCGCGGCGATGTGAAAGAGTTCGGTGGCCGGGCCGCCGGCGCCGGAGTTGATCAGGTGCCCCACGTCGGTGTTTCGCGCCGTGATGACGCCGTCGAAGGGCGCGTAGATCTTCTCGAAGGATTGCAGCTGCTCGAGGCGCTTCACGTTGTAATCGGCCGAAGCCACCATGGCCTTCTTCGCCTCGAAATCGCCGACGGCGTTGTCCACTTCCTGTTTGGATACGGAATCGGTCTTCAGAAGATCTTGATACCGCGCGGACGTGATCTCGGAGAGGCGATAATTCGCCTGCGCCGTATTCAGATCGGCGCGGGCCTGATCGAGCTGCTGGTCCACTTCGGGCGTCTCGATATCCGCGAGCAACTGGCCGGACGAAACGCGCGCACCGATGTCGACGTACCACTTCTTCAAATATCCGTTGGTGCGGGCGTAAATGGGCGAGTCCGTGAAAGCCTGGATGTTTCCGGGAAGGACGATTTCCGTTTGCGGGGCGCCGAGCTTCGGGTGGATCACGGAAACGGTGGGAACCGCGAGATCGTTCGTTGCCTTTTTCAGAGCCGCTCGGGCGTTCCACCGGGGGATCACGCCGGCGACCACGATCGCCGCAACGATCAGCAACGCAACGATCACCGCCAGAGCAGTATGCTTTGACCGTGGTTGTCCGGCCGCCGAGCTTTGATTCTCCGGCGACAACGCTCCCGTTTCTTTCCGGTCAATCATGCGTTTCTCTTTGCATTTCTGCGTAACTTCATAGATGACTTTCGGCGCGTTCTCGTTTCACGAGGAAGCCGCCGTCGCCGAATCTTTCTGGTGCAAGCCATGCACCACGGTGAAGACCACCGGCACAAAAAAGAGCGTTGCGACGGTGGCAAACATGAGGCCGCCGATCACCGCGCGGCCGAGCGGCGCGTTTTGCTCTCCGCCTTCTCCAAGCCCCAGCGACATCGGAAGCATGCCGATGATCATGGCCAGAGCCGTCATCAGCACGGGGCGGAACCGGGTGAATCCCGCCTCGAGCGCCGCTTCCGCGGGCGTCTTCCCCGTGGCCATACGTTCCTTCGAGAAGCTGATGACGAGAATGCTGTTGGCGGTGGCCACGCCCATGCACATGATCGCGCCCGTGAGAACCGGAACGCTGATCGTGGTTCCAGTGACGAACAGGAACCAGACGATTCCAGCCAGGGCCGCGGGCAGCGCCATCAAGATGATAAACGGATCGAGCCAGGACTGGAAGTTCACGACGATCAGCAGGTAGACGAGGACGATGGAGAATCCCAGCCCCGCGAGTAAGCCGATGAAGGATGCATTCATCGTTTGAATCTGGCCGCGCACCAGAATCTGCGATCCGTCGGGCAGATCCTTCCGGCTCTGGTCGATGATCGGCAATATGTCGCGCGCGACTCCGCCCAGATCGCGCCCATCCACGCCTCCGAAGATGTCGATGGCGGACTGGATGTTGTAGTGCGTGACGACGGCCATTTCCGCGCCCCGCGAGAGCGAAGCGAGCCCGCCGAGAATCTGTGGCGGGGCTTTCGAGGCGCTGGAGGCGTTCGCGATCGGGATGTTTTCGAGGTCTTGCGGTTTGCTGACGCGATACTGCGGCGTTTGGGTGGTGACGTTGTAGGTCACGCCCGTGCCGTAGTCGAGCCAGAATGCAGGCGCCGTCTGAAAGCTGCCGCTGAGCGAGATCAGCAGGTTCTGCGCGACGTCACGCTGCGTGAAGCCCACCTGATTCGCCTTCGTGCGGTCCACATCGACCTGCACCTTCGGATAGTTGAACGGCTGCTGGATCCGCAGGTCCACCGTCCCGGGGACAAACTTCAGCCGGTTGATCAACTGTTCGGCGAATTCCCGGTTGGCGACCAGATTGCGTCCGATGATTTGAATGTCGATGGGCGCGGGCAGGCCGAAATTCAGGATTTGCGTGACGATGTCCGCCGGCAGCGAGTAAAACATGATTCCCGGAAAATCGCGCCCCAGCTTCATGCGGAGATCGCGAACGTACTGGTTGGTCGGGTGGTGATTGGGGTTCAGCTCAACCTGAATATCGGCGTCGCTGGGCCCGATCGGAGCCGACGTGCTGTAGGAAAGATTCAGGTTGCTATACGGGAGCCCGATGTTGTCGATGATCGTGCCGAGCTCGGCCGGAGGTATTTCCCGCCGAATCTCGTTGTCGACGCGATCGCAGAGCGCAGCGACATCCTCGATTCGCGTTCCGGTGGGCGCGCGCAGATGCAGCTTGAATTCGCCGCTATCGACGCTGGGGAAAAAGTCCTGACCCACCAGCGGTAGGAGCGCGAAGGAAAGCACGCAGGCGGCAAGGAAGCAGATGACGAAGAGCCTCTGGTGGCGGATCGCCCCCTCCAGAAGCCGGTGGTATCCCGCCCGGAAGCGTTCGAATCCCGTTTCAAACTTTGCCTGCATTCGGACGAACGGATTGCGAGATCCCTCGGTCTGTTCCCGGCGCTCGTCTTCGGTTTGTTCAACCAGCAGATAGCGGGCCATGGTGGGCACGAGCGTGCGCGAGAGCAGATAGGACGCCAGCATGGCGAACACCACGGCCTCGGCCAGCGGCACGAAGAGGTACTTGGGGACGCCCGAAAGGAAAAACATCGGCACGAAGACGATGCAGATGGAGAGCGTGGAGACCAGCGCGGGCATGGCGATTTCCTCCGAACCGTCGAGGATGCCCTGCACGAGTTCCTTGCCCTGATCGAGATTGCGATTGATGTTCTCGATTGTGACGGTCGCATCGTCCACCAAGATGCCGACGGCCAGCGCGAGCCCGCCGAGCGTCATGATGTTGATCGTCTGGCCGAGGGCGCTCAGCGCGATCAACGACGTCAGAATCGAGAGTGGAATGGACACGGCGATGATCGAGGTGCTGCGCCAGCTTCCCAGGAATAGAAGAATCATCAGACCGGTCAGGCAGGCGGCAATCGCGCCCTCGCGAATCACGCCGTTGATCGAGGCCTTCACGAAAATGGACTGGTCGGACAGGGCGCGGATATTGACAGGAAGCGGCAAGGAAGCCTCGATCGACGGCAGCGCCTTGCGTACATCGGAAATCACGTCGAGAGTCGAAGCGTCTCCCAGCTTCAGGATGGACATCAGGGATGAGCGCGATCCGTTGACGCGCACGATGTTGGTCTGCGGGGTGAAGCCGTCGCGAACAAATCCGATATCGTGAATGTAAATCGTCGAGCCGCCGACCGTCTTGATCGGCAGATCGTTGAGTTCCGCGACGGTGCGCGGGGCGCCGTTCATTTCCACCTGGTACTCATACGAGCCGATTTTCGCGGTTCCCGAAGGAAGAATCAGGTTCTGAGCGTTGATCGCGTTGACGACGTCGAGCGGAGCGAGCCCTTTGGACTGCATGGCAGCGGTGTTGAGGTCCACCATGATGGCCCGCTGTTTTCCTCCGTACGGATACGGGAGGGTGATGCCGGGAACGGTGATCAGCGCGTTGCGGATGAAGTTCTGGCCCATGTCGGATAGCTGCTGTTCCGAGAGCTGGGGACCGGAAAGGCCGAGCTGTAGGATCGGTACGGAAGACGCGTCAAACGTCAGGACGAAGGGAGGCGTGATCCCCGGGGGCAGGTTCTTCACGGAGGCTTCGCTGATCGCAGTCACCTGCGCGATCGCACCCGCAAGGTTCGTATTTGGCTGGAAGAAAACCTTGATGAGGCCGACGCCGTTGAGAGATTGCGATTCAATGTGCTCGATGTTATTGACGGTCGTCGTCAGCGACCGCTCGAAGCTGAAGATGATTCGATTGGACATCTCCTCCGGGGAGAGGCCGGTGTATTGCCAGACGATGGTGATGACCGGAATGTTGATGTCCGGAAAAATGTCCACAGGCGTGCGGACGATGGAGACGACGCCAAGAATGAGAATCAATATGGAGGCGACGACAAAGGTATAAGGACGGCGTATCGCGAGTCGGACGATCCACATCTTTCCACGGCTCCTGAGGTCCCTCGAGGAAAGGCGAAGAGCGCCTTATCTGCGGGGGGATGGCACGGTACCGCCCCGCGGCATTATCTCACGTGCAGTTTCAAATCGAAATCCTGGGGGGGCCGGTTCAGGCTATGTTCTCGTTCAGAATGATTAGTGACACTCGGTAGAGTGTCGCTATGCAAATACGAAGGGGAAGGATACCCAAAGCGCGAGAGCTCTCGCGCTTTGGGTGCGAGCTGAGCCGGACTGGCCAACTCCGGTTGGCCTGGATGA
>DATNIN010000042.1:0-6826 GCA_035604415.1 Candidatus Acidiferrales bacterium | reverse complement strand
AGCTTCGCCGCTGGGAACATATCTACAACACCGTGCGTCCTCACCAGGCGCTCCGCTATCTCACTCCGCTCGAATTCCTCCATCGCTGGAAATCTCAACAAAAGAAAGCCGAGTGTCACTAATCATGTGGACGAGTACACCTCCTTGATTTCGCGGTGAGATGGGCCTAGAATTACGAATGGTTCATGACGGTCTTTCGCGACAAGATAATCTTTTCCAAGCCCGGCGAAGCACGCTGGGCTTTTGTGTTTCTGGGGGGAAACGCCCATGAGTAGAGAAGCGCTGTTCGTGGCTTCCAGGGACGAGACAGCCGGCGAGCGGATGATGGACAGTCCGATCCCCGAGGGGCTGACGTTTGACGACGTCCTGCTCCTGCCCGGGAAATCCTCCGTGCTGCCCGCGCAGGCGGACACGCGGACTCTTCTCGCGCGCAAAATCACGCTGAACATCCCCATCGTCGCCGCCGCCATGGATACCGTCACCGACGCGCGCCTGGCCATCGCCATCGCGCGCCAGGGCGGCATCGGTTTCGTTCATCGCAACATGACCATCGACCGCCAGGCCGAGGAAGTGGACCGCGTGAAGCGCTCGGAAAGCGGCATGATCGTCGATCCGGTCACGATCGGGCCCGAGATGTCCGTCCGGCAGGCGCTGGACATCATGAACAAGTACAAGGTTTCCGGGCTTCCCGTCACGCGGGGGCCGCGCCTGGTGGGCATCCTCACGAACCGCGATTTGCGCTTCGAGCGTAACCTTGACCAGCCCGTCAGCAACATCATGACGAAGGAGAACCTGGTCACCGTGCCGGTGGGAACGACCCTCGAGGAAGCCGAGCGCATCCTTCAGCGCCACCGTATCGAAAAGCTGCTCGTCGTGGACAAGGACTTTAACCTCAAGGGCCTCATCACCGTCAAGGACATCCAGAAGAAGCTCGAGTTCCCCAGCGCCACGAAGGACGAGCAGGGACGCCTCCGCGTCGGCGCGGCTATCGGCGCCACGGGAGACTTTCTCGAGCGCGCCGAGGAGATGGCCCGCGAAAAAGTGGACGTGTTGGCGATCGATACCGCGCACGGCCACACCACGCGCGTGATGGACGCGATTCGCGCGGTGAAGCGCAAATTCCCGGAACTGCAGTTGGTCGCCGGCAACGTCGCAACGGCGGAAGGCACGCGAGATCTGATCGCGCTCGGCATCGACGGCCTCAAGGTCGGCATCGGGCCCGGCTCGATCTGTACCACGCGCGTCGTCACGGGCGCGGGCGTGCCGCAGATTACGGCGGTCGCCGAATGTTCGCGCGCCGCGCTCGGCAGCGGCGTGCCGATCATCGCGGACGGCGGAATCAAGTTTTCGGGCGACATCACGAAGGCCATCGCCGCGGGCGCATCGGCGGTGATGATCGGCAGCCTCTTCGCCGGCACCGAGGAATCGCCCGGCGAGACGATTCTCTACCAGGGCCGCACGTTCAAGTCCTACCGCGGGATGGGTTCCCTCGGCGCCATGGAGGCGGGTTCGGCAGACCGCTACGCGCAGGAAACCGCCGAGCGCGGCAAGTCCGTTCCTGAAGGCATCGAGGGCCAGGTGCCGTACAAGGGGCCGCTGGCGGGTCTGGTCGAGCAGCTTGTCGGCGGGCTGCGCAGCGGGATGGGCTACTGCGGCACCCCGACCTTGAGGGAATTGCAGGAACGGGGCAAGTTCATCCGCATCTCTCAGGCAGGCCTGCGCGAAAGCCACGTCCACGACGTGATCATCACACGCGAAGCGCCCAACTACAGGCTCGAGTAATGAAGCATCGCCCTTCAGGGGCGCGTTAGAATGCGCTGGCTCAGGACGTGGTGGCCGGCGCTGGTCTGGGCCGCGGTCATCTCGATCTTTTCGACCGGCGCGTTCACATCGGAAAACACCAGCCGCGTCATCCTTCCGATCCTCCACTGGCTATTTCCGCACGCTTCGCAGGCGACGCTCGGCTTCATGCATCACGTGATCCGGAAGTGCGGGCATTTCACCGAATACTTCATTCTGAGCCTGCTGATCCTGCGAGGCATCCGCGCCGGAAGGCATGAGACGCATCTCGCCTGGGCGCTCGCGGCCATCGCAGTCGTTGCGGGTTACGCGGCACTCGATGAGTTGCACCAGCGGTTCGTGCCGGGGCGCACTCCGGCCGTCCGGGACGTGCTGATTGATACGGCAGGCGGCGTGGCCGCTCAGGCGATCGCAGCCCTCTTCGCTCTGTGGGTCCACGTCCGGCAACGGCGAGCGCAGGAAGAAGGCGCGGGCGGACACGCCTGAAATGAAAAAGCCCGTCTCGATTTATCGGGACGGGCTTTGTAATCCTGATACGGATCGCTTCTACTTCTGGGCGGCGGCCGCTTCCTTTTCTTCCGGCACTTCTTCCGCGACGGCCTTCTTCGATTTCTTTTCCTTCTTCTTCAGTTCCGAGCCGATAAATTCGAGAATCGCGAGCTCCGCCCCGTCGCCGATCCGCCAGCCGGTGCGGATGATCCGCGTGTAGCCTCCGGGGCGGTCTGCGAAGCGCGGCGCGAGATCGGCAAAGAGCTTCTTCGTCGCGTCCGGGGTCATCAGGAACGCGGCGGCCTGTCGCCGCGCATGGAGCGAATCGCGTTTGCCGAGCGTGATCATGCGCTCGGCAATCGGGCGCGCCGCCTTCGCGCGGAGCACCGTCGTGTGGATGCGCTCCTTCTCGATCAGGTTCGTCACTAGGTTGCGGAGCGTCGCGCGGCGGTGCGCCGGTTGGCGTCCGAGTTTGTGTCCTGAAACTAGGTGTCTCATGTTCCGACCCGTGGCCCTTTCGAGTGGCTTAGATGGACGTCGCTTCCTCGGACGGCGGAGGAGCGGTCTGGCTGGGCAGCGGCGGCCAGATGACGCGGCCGTGCTCGTCGAACTTCATTCCCAGGCTCAAGCCCATTTTGTGCAGGATGTCCTTGATCTCGTTCAGCGACTTCCGCCCGAAATTCTTGGTCTTGAGCATTTCGGACTCGGTCTTCTGCACGAGCTCGCGGAGATTCTGAATGTTCGCGTTTTTCAGGCAGTTGTAGGAGCGCACCGAGAGCTCGAGCTCCTCGACCGAGCGGTCCAGGAATTCGAGGCGCGGATCGGCGTAGTTCTCGACCGCCTCTTCCGGAAGCTCCGGCTGCTCCTCGAAGTTGATGAAGATGCTCATGTGGTCCTTGATGAGCTTCGAGGCGAGGCCGATGGAGTCCTGCGGCGTGATTGCGGCGTTCGTCCAGACCTCCAGCGTCAGCTTTTCGTAGTCGGTCATCTGGCCGAGGCGCGCCGCCTCCACCGCGTAGTTGACCTTGCGCACCGGCGAATGGACCGAGTCGATCGGGATGTAGCCGATCGGCAGGTCTTCGTCGAAGTTGCGGTCGGCGGCCACGTAGCCGCGGCCATTCTTCACGCGTAATTCGAGTTCGAGCTTGCCGCCTTCGCTCACCGTCGCGATATAGACGTTCTTGTCGAGCACGGCGATGTCGGCGTCCTCTTCGATCTTCGCGGAGGTCACCGGGCCGGGCGTATCGACGCTGAGCGTGATCGTCTTCGGCTGGTCCGTGTTGAGCTTCAGCGGGACCTGCTTGAGGTTGAGGATGATGTCGGTCGCGTCCTCGACCACGCCTGGAATCGGCGAGAATTCATGCAGCACGCCTTCAATCTTCACCGCGGTGATCGCGGCGCCCTCAATCGAGCTCAGCAGCGCCCGCCGCAGTGAGTTTCCGACCGTCGTTCCCCAGCCGCGCTCAAACGGCTGCGCGGAAAACTTTCCGTACTTGTCGGTCAGTGACTCGGGTTCTGCCGCCAACCGCTTTGGTTTCTGAAAGCCTTTCCACATTCTCGTCCTTCCTTCCGGCCCGCCCGCGGCGGACCCGTTACCATCCGAAGAAAATCCGAATCCGCGTTACTTCGAATACAATTCGACGATGAGCTGTACGTTCATCGGCGGAGTTTGCACGTCCTCGCGCCGCGGCAGCGCCACCACGCGCGCCTTGAAATTCTCGCGGTCGATATCGAGCCACGGCGCCACTCCCTGGCTTTGCGCCAGGTTGCGCGCTTCGAGCACCATCGTGTTCTGGTGCATCTTGTCCTTGAGCGCGATATCGTCGCCCACCTGCACCAGGTAGCTGGGAATGTTCACCTTCTGGCCCTTCACCCGGATGTGACCGTGCAACACGAGCTGCCGCGCCTGCGCGCGCGATCCGGCAAGCCCGGCGCGATACACCGCGTTGTCAAGGCGCCGCTCGAGCATGATCACCAGGTTGCCGCCCGTCGGCCCCTTCGCGCGCGCCGATTTCTCGAAATACGCGCGGAACTGCCGCTCGAGCAGCCCGTAGGTGCGCTTCACCTTCTGCTTTTCGCGCAACTGCACGCCGTAGCCCACCATCTTCGGCCGCCGGGCCTGGCCGTGCTGGCCGGGAACGAAATTGCGCTTCTCGATCGCGCACTTTTCCGTAAAACACCGGAGGCCCTTCAAGAAGAGCTTCTGCCCTTCCCTGCGGCACAGCCGGCAAACTGCTTCACGATGTCTTGCCAAGTGCTTCTCCTTTTCCCTGCAACAAACGATCTAACGCTTATACGCGGCGGCGCTTCGGCGGACGGCAGCCGTTGTGCGGCACGGGCGTGACGTCCTTGATCGCGTTGATGTGCAGCCCCGAGGAAGCCAGCGCGCGCACAGCAGACTCGCGTCCCGCTCCGGGGCCCTTCACCCGCACTTCCACCGATTTCATTCCGTACTGATCGCGCGCCACGCCCGCCGCTGTCATCGCGGCCTGCTGCGCCGCGTAGGGCGTGCCCTTGCGCGAACCCTTGAATCCCGAAGACCCGGCGGAAGCCCAGCTCACCACGCGCCCGTCCGGGTCGGTGAGCGTCACGATCGTGTTGTTGAACGTCGCCTGGATGCACACCAGTCCGTGCGGCACGACGCGCTTTTCCTTCTTCTTGCGAAATTCCTTCTTTCGCTTCGACGGTTTTGCGCCTGCCGCCGGAGCCGCTGCCGCGTCCTTAGGTTCTTTTGCCACGATAATTTCCTCTCCTGTCTTTCCACCGGGGCGCGGCAAGCAGCGCCCCTACAAAATTTACTTGCGCGCCGCCACTTTCTTTTTCGCCGCGACCGCGCCCTTGCGCGGGCCCTTTCGCGTGCGGGCGTTCGTGTGCGTCCGCTGGCCGCGCACCGGAAGATTCCGGCGATGGCGCAGGCCGCGGTAGCATTGGATTTCGATCAGCCGCCGGATGTTCATCTGCATATCCTTGCGGAGATCGCCTTCCACGCCGCCTTCGGATTCGATCGCGGCGCGCAAGCGCGTCACTTCCTCCTCCGTGAGGTCCTTGATCTTTTTCGTCGAGTCCACGTTCGCCTTCTCGGACAGCGAACGCGCGCGCTGCTGCCCGATCCCGTAGATCGCCGTCAATCCGACCCACAGCCGTTTGTTCGGCGGAAGGTCCACACCTGCAATGCGTGCCATATATCTTTTCTCCCTAGCCCTGGCGCTGGCGGTGTTTCGGGTTCACGCAGATCACCCGCACCACGCCGCGCCGATGAACGATCTTACACTTCATGCAAATTTTCTTGACCGATGCCCGAACCTTCATCTCTTCAACTCCGTTTCCCTTGCCGCTACTTATACCGGTAGACGATTCGCCCGCGCGTCAGATCGTAGGGCGAAAGCTCCACCGCCACGCGGTCCCCGGCCAGAATGCGGATGAAATTCTTCCGCATCTTTCCCGAAATGTGCGCGAGCACCCGGTGCTTGTTTTCGAGCTCGACGCGGAACATCGCGTTCGGAAGCGGCTCGATCACCGTCGCCATCACTTCGATGGCGTCTTCCTTCCCGCTTCCGTCGGTCGGCTTCTTCTTTTCCTCGAACGGCCTTCTTGCCATGTGCTCCCTTATCGAACCCGGCCCCGGCCGCTCACCAGCACGGCCCGGTAGCTTCCTTTGGCCGCGTGAGAATCCAGGGTCCCTTGCTCGTCACTGCGACGGTGTGCTCGAAGTGCGCCGAATCGCTTCCGTCCGCGGTCACCGCGGTCCAATCGTCGTCGAGCACCCGGACGCCCGGACCACCCGTGTTCACCATCGGCTCGATGGCGATCACCATTCCTTCCTGCAAACGCGGTCCCTGCCCGGGCGAGCCGTAGTTCGGGACCTGCGGCTCCTCGTGCATCTTCGTTCCGATGCCGTGGCCCACGAACTCGCGGACCACCGAGTAGCCGTTCTCCTCGACCCATTCCTGCACCGCCGCCGAAACGTCTCCGAGACGGTTGCCCGGCCGGACTTTCTCGATCGCGTGCTCAAGCGATTCGCGAGTGACTCGCAGCAGCTTTTCACGCTCGGGCGCCACCTTGCCCACCGGCACCGTGAGCGCGGCATCCGCGTAATACCCGTCCAGCTCGACGCCGAAATCCAGCGACAGGATATCGCCCTCGCGCAGTTTCCGCGAAGACGACGGGATCCCGTGCACGACTTCCTTGTTGATCGACGTGCACACCGAGCCCGGATATCCCCGGTAGCCCTTGAACGCCGGCCGCGCGTGATGTTCCACCGCATACTTCTCGGCAAATTCGTCCAGCTCTTTCGTCGAAAGCCCCGGCCGGACCATCGCACGCATTTTTTCCAGCGCGCCCCAGACGATCAATCCGGCCCGGTGCATCTTTTCGAGTTCGGCCGGCGATTTACAGATGACCATCTCGTCTTTCCGCGCGCTCCACGATCTCGCTCAGCGCGCGGCTCACCTCGTCCACGTTCGCCGCGGCGTCCACCGTGTGAAGCACGCCCTGCCGCTGGTAATAATCCGTGAGCGGCTTCGTCGCGCGCTCGTAT
>DATNIN010000041.1:0-37903 GCA_035604415.1 Candidatus Acidiferrales bacterium | reverse complement strand
GGGAACGGCGTTTGAGTTCCCTTCCCCGGCAGCTCACTAGAACCCCTGTGCCCCGCAAAAATTCCGCAGGTCGCTCATTTCTCCGGCTCCACGAGGTCACTGGCAATTCCCAATCGCGCCGCAGCTACTCATCGGGGGCGCGGCGTAAAGTCGCTTCCTCGTCCACCCAATCTTCCTCTGTATACGTCATTCCACGACGGCCCGGAACCTTGCGCTCCGGTCCAGATCGGTAGAGAGGGCAGGAGCGAGGACCATAACAGAATGTCTCGGTTCGATAGCGGCGTTTACTCGGATTCCACTGATCGATGATCATCTCGACCGCCATATGGCATCCCCAGATGCAGGTTGTACACTTTTCCTCGAACGTTCGCGTCGCGAGTCGCCGGTGGCCACGTTCGCGGTAGATCGAAAGCGGCGGCGGAATACCCCGCCACGGTGGCGGCGTCTCTTCCTGAACCTCACGTACGGTAACTTCCAGATTGCTGACCTTGTAGAACTCAACGGTCTCGAGACGCGGATCGGCAACCGGCAGCGCATCACCGGACACCGTGCTAACCGCTCGGAACTGGTGTTTGGCGTGAGCGCCTTCGCCCACGCCAACGAGAAATTCGCGGGACTCGCTTCCGATACTGCCGCGCACCCGGAGCGCGTAACCCAGATACGTGTGGCTGCGCTGATCGAACGAGCGACCCAATCGAATCCGCGGCTGCACGGAAATCAACAGACCATGCCAAGGTATTTTCTCAACTCCATTGCTCCTCGACGGGATCATGCGGCCCGCCTCGCCAACCTGTACTCGTGATGGAGTCCAGCAAGGATGGCCTTGGCCACAACTTGATGATCGATCGGAAGGTGGTGTCGGCAGGGTTCGGCTTGGTAACAGGATCCCGGATCGGGGATGCCAGGTCCGAGGCTGGAATGTGGGCGCCCCTGATTGTAGTGCGCAACCCACTCTTTCAGGATTCTCCGCACGTGCCTCTCGTTCCCAGGGATCACGAAATCGAGACATTCCCTTCGCATCGTGCCAATCAGCCATTCACAGAAAGCGTTCGCCTGCGGTGCCCGAAACGGAGTCTTCAAAACCCTCATTCCCATCCATTTCAAACAGGAATCAAGCTCACTCGAAAAGATACTGTCCCTGTCATGGAGGACGAAACGATAGGGCTGTTCACCATTCGCGACCTCACGAAACTGCTGTAGCGTCCAGTCTGCCGTAGGATGCGCGGTGACATTGAAGTGAGCAATCCGGCGGCTTCCCACCTCCATCGCCACAAACACATAGAGAATACGAAAGCGAGCCGTCACGACAATGAAGAAATCACAGGCCAAAATCACCTGGGCATGATTCCGTACGAACGTCATCCAGCGCTGGGAAGGAACTCGCTTCCCCGATCCCGTGTCGATCGGCATATAGCGTCGGACTGTCCGAGCCGATAGTTGAATACCCAGTTTGAGAAGTAGCTCCGCAGCGATGCGCTCTTCTCCCCAGGTGGGATTCTCCCGGGCCATTCTCCGGATCAGGTCCTGTATCTCTTCTGGCAATCGCGGCCTGCCTCGCGGCCTCGACTTCCAGCGCCAGAGCAGGCGGAAGCCTTTTCGATGCCAACCGAGGAAGGTCTCGGGCCTGACGCTGACCAAAGCGTGCTGCCAGGCAAAGAGGCGAGAGAGAAGAACCATAGACAGACGAGTCGCGTCGGTCGCCCGCCGTGGTTTGACCTTCCGCTCCAGGTAGAGAGCCAGCTGCTTGCGAAGGAAAATGTTTTCCGCTTTGAGTGCCGCCTTCGAACGCGTCCCGAGGACCAGGAATCGGAGGCCGTCTTGGGCAAGAACGAGGAGCTTGGAGGCCAAGCGAAACAGGACCAGAGCAGATCTCATGCCACCGGAGGATGCCACGGTGACCTTTTATGAGCAACCCTGCATTTCAGATCGATTTGCGATCATGAATGCCGGCCGTACCGAATTTTTGCGGAGCACAGCGGGAGAAGGAACTGCGAGAGTTTGCGAAGAGAGCAGAGCCACCCACTTAAGCGAAAGCGGCAGCTAGATTCGGTTTCAATGTGAGGGTCGGATTACCGGCGTGGCATGAGCATTCTCAAATTCCACCGATACTTGCCTTCCCTTTCGAACATGATTCACCAAGGCCGGCCGGAAACATGCAATGCAAGTTCCTCCGTTGTGTCGGACGCTCGGATACACAATACCGGCCGATCCCGTATCCAGGAGTTCGCGTGCAAACTTCTGCGAGGCTGCGTAGCTGTCTGGAACCAAGCATTCAGCAAAACGCGAATCCCCGCGAATGTCGTGAAACTCCCCGCGGAAGTCTGCCAGGAAGTCGGTGTAAAGGAAGGTTTCCTGCTCCTGCCAGTTGATCTCCCGTAGTTCTTCCGACTTATGAAACGCAACTTCGATTCCGGCCGTCTCCAGCGAGAACCCGGCGTACCACGCTCCTCGTTCGGATCCGTTGAAACGGCTTCCCAAGGGATTGGCGTGGGTGAATGCCGCATTCACAATGTGGGAATACGAAAGCCCGAACACAAGCTCCCGGACCGTGATTCCGGGCAGGAGGCCCGCCTCACCCAGCAATCGTTCGTTGGTTGCGCCCTCGAGTTCGAACAGAGCAGTCAGCTCATCGGAATCTGTAGTCAGCCTGTTGAGTACGGTCTCTTCCTCGTAAGCAGACGGAATCAGTCGATGAGTGTCATCTTGAAGAACACGCGAAACAGTTGGAAGCACCTACCGCCCACCGCGGCGCGCATCGAGGAGTTGTCTCACTCTCAGCATGGCGGGCACGCCGCCTTTGATCATATAGGCGAGTGCTGTGTCTCCCTCAAACATCGAGTTGGTATTGGGCAGCTGAGCCCAGCGGTCGGCAAGCCTCTTTGAATAGAGAATATTCAGTGCCTTAAAGATGCCGGTCATCAAAGAGATTCTCGTTAGGCGGTCCTGGTCAAGTACTCTCGAACCTTTTTTCTTGAGTTCGTAAAAGGCCCCGTTCGACATGCCGCCAAGTAACTGTCTGGCGTCTTCGTCGCGAAGCTCCCAAAGTGCTGCAATTTTCAGAAACGCTTTAACCGCCGAAGGGCTCAGCCGCCTCACAACATCCCTGCTAGATAGGTCGGCTGGTTTGTCCCACCCTGGTCCCACAAAAGGTCGATTGAGAGTCGCCATTCTCACTGTCTCCGATAAGCACTCCAACTATGGAGTAGTATACATACAATAATGGACCGAGGCAAGTTCAGGGGAATTACCGGTATCGATGGCGCTGTAGTGAGACTTTTTCAACCGCTGTGGGTCCCAACCAACGTGAGTGGAGTGACCGGGCCTTAGTGGCTACTCCGGCCAAAATTCCGTGAAAATGGACGCTAAACGCGGAGCATCCTTGTAACACAAACAAAATAAATGAGATGGCGGATGAGCCTGTAAGCCGGATTCTGTCCGCTGCGCGACCGGCACTCCGATTTGCCTCGGAATGCTTGAGGCGCACGCAGCGCGGCGATCATTCCTCTAGGTCCCGGATCGCTCCGGGACTCCAGCAGCCTACCCGAGGGTCAGAGCGCTTCGCTCTTGCGAGCGGAACGCATACGGGCTGGGCCAGCCCTCCCCTCCTATTTGGCCTTGCTCCACGCGGGGTTTTCCGTGCCCCGGATGTCGCCACCCGGGCGGTGGGCTCTTACCCCACCTTTTCACCCTTGCCAAATGCGCTCGACCGAAAGAGGCGGGCTCCCGGTTTTTCCGAAAGCCTGCCGCCGAGGTGCAAGCATCACCGGCGGTCTATTTTCTGTGGCACTTTCCGTAGCCGCGTCGCTGGATTCGCTTTCGCTTATCCCGCGGCGCAACCCCCTGGCGTTACCAGGCGCGTCGCCCTGCCGCAGCCGGCTCTTGCGAGCTCGCCACGGCTGGAGTCCGGACTTTCCTCCCGCTCCGACTTGTCGGAGCCGGCGATCACCCGGCTCATCCACCAACCACTATTATATCGCATGCCTCGCTCTGAAAGAACGAATCCCACAGACGACGGAGAAACAATTAAGGCGGGGCTATGACTTCGCAGACAGCAGTTTTTCAAATTGAGCTTCACTGAGGATTTCGACGCCCAGGGATTTCGCCTTATCGAATTTCGAGCCGGGATCGGCGCCGACGACAACGTAGTTGGTCTTCTTGCTGACGGACGAACCGGCCTTGCCGCCATGCGCGGCGACGAGCGCTTCGGCCTCCTCGCGCGAGCGATTAGCGAGCGTGCCGGTGAAGACGAACGTCATCCCCGCGAACTTCGAGCTCTTGGGCGCGGCACGCTCTTCTTTCATGTTCACGCCCGCGGCGCGCAGATGCTCGATCAGCTTGCGATTCGCAGACTCGGAGAAGAATTCGAGGATGCCTTCGGCCACCTTTGGGCCGACCTCCGTCACGCCGGTCAATTCCTCTTCGCTCGCGTCGGCGAGCTTGTCCATCGAGCCGAAATGCGCCGCGAGCAATTGCGCAGTGCGCTCTCCGACGAAACGAATACCGAGCGCGTAGATGAGGCGCGCGAGGCTGTTCTTCTTGCTCGCGGCGATTTCGTCCAGCAGATTCTGCGCGGATTTTTCCGCCATGCGCTCGAGTTCGGCTACCTTTTCGAGCTTCAGGCTGTACAGATCGGCGAAGTCCTTCACGATCCCCTTGTCCACCAGCTGGTCGACAATCTTGTCGCCGAGGCCGTCGATATTCATCGCGTGGCGGCTCGCAAAATGCAGCAGAGACTCCTTCCGTCGCGCGGGGCAGGACACGTTGACGCAGCGATACGCCACCTCCTCCTCGTCCTTGTGAATCCGCGTGCCGCATTCCGGACACTTTTCCGGCATGCGAAAGCGCTTCTCTTCTTTCCCATGCTTGACGACCTTGAGGACGTGCGGGATCACCTCGCCGGCCCGCTCAAGCAGCACGGTATCGCCTACGTGAAGGCCCAGCCGCTCGATTTCGTCCAGGTTGTGGAGCGTCGAGCTGCTCACCGTCACGCCACCAACTTGCACCGGCTCGAGCACGGCCACTGGAGTGAGGACGCCCGTTCGGCCCACCTGCACTTTGATATCCCGGACGACGGTCGTCTCCTGGTGCGCGGGATACTTGTACGCGACGGCCCACCGAGGGGCCTTCGCCGTGAAACCCAGTTCGTTCTGTAGCGAGACTTCATCGACCTTCACGACGATGCCGTCGATCTCGTACGCCAGCTTCTCTCGTTTCGATTCCCAGCTATTGATGTACCGCTCGACTTCCTCGAGCGAACGGCAGAGCTTCCAATCGTCGCTCGCCTTGAAGCGCAACACGGAAAGAGTCTCGAGCACCTCCGAGAGGCGCTTCTTCGCTTCGCGGCCGTCCACCAGCACATAGTACGCAAAGAAATCGAGCTTCCGCGCAGCCGTGATTTTCGGGTCGAGGACGCGAACGCCCCCCGCGGCCGCATTGCGGGGATTCGCGAAAATCTTCCCGCCCTGCTCGCTCTGCTGCTCGTTCAATTCCTGAAAAGCCTTGCGCGTCATGATCGCTTCGCCGCGCACTTCGAAATCGCCCCGCAGCCCCGCCTTCTTCAGCTGCGCCGGTTCGATGACAAGCGGGATGGAGCGGATCGTCCGGACGTTCGGCGTCACATCCTCGCCCGTGGTGCCGTCGCCGCGCGTCACTCCGCGGACCAGCGTTCCCTTCTCATACAGCAGCGACAAGCTCAACCCGTCGAATTTGTGCTCCGCAACGTAGTCGATCTTCTCGCGGCCCGTGAGTTCCCGGACGCGCCGGTCGAAATCGGCGAGCGCCTCGAACGAAAATGCGTTGTCGAGGCTCACCATCGGAATCTTGTGCCGGACTTCCTGAAAGCCTTCGCGCGGCGCCCCTCCCACCCGTTGCGAGGGCGAATCGGGCGTCGCGAGTTCCGGATGCTCGGCCTCGAGCTTCTGAAGCTCGACCATCAACCGGTCGAAAGCGGCGTCGGATATCTCGGGATCGTCGGCGACGTAATAGAGGTATTCGTGGCGGCGGATTTTCTCCCGCAGCGCTTCGATCTCTTTCGCGGCGTTGCGGCTCTTCGCCATTCCGGCGTGGGACATGGAAACCTCAGCGGGATGCAATCGGTCTAAAGTCGCCGGTATTATACAATGCCTGTTTGTTTGGGTACGCTGTCGCCGATGCCACACGAAATCAAGGACGCGCTCCTCATCTACAACCCGACCAGCGGGCGGAACCGCCACAGCCGTTTCTCGGAAATCGAGCAAGGGGTGCGCATACTGAAGGACGCGGGCATTTCGGCGGAGCTCGCGCCAACTACCGGGCCCGATTCAGCGACCCAGATCGCGCGGCAGGCCGTCGAACAACGCCGCGGCATGGTGATTGCCTGCGGCGGCGACGGCACGATCAATGAAATCGTCAACGGGCTGGCCGAAAGTCAGGTGCCCATGGCGGTGTTGCCGGCGGGCACCGCCAACATCCTCGCCAAAGAGCTCGAAATTCCGTGGGACATCCCTCACGCCGCACGGCTGATTCCCGGCGCGACGATTCGGCGGATCGCGCTCGGCCTCGCTTGCCCGGTGAATGGAAGCGGCTCTGGTGCGATCCCTCACAAGGGCCGCTATTTTGTTTCCGTCGCCGGCGCCGGGCCCGACGGCGCAATCGTCAACGGCGTGCATGCGGGCTTGAAGAAGAGCGCAGGGATTCTCGCCTACTGGGCCGAGGGCTTCCGGCAGGTTTTCCAGTACGGTTTCCCCGAAATAAGAGTAAGCTCCGCCGGGCAGGAACGAATGGTGACACTGCTCGTCGCGGGGCGGACCGCACACTACGGCGGCCCGTTCAAAATCACGACGGGCGCCAGTCTTTTCGAGAACTCGTTCGAGTTCCTGACGAATTCACAGCATAGCCGCCTTGCGTATCTCGCGTGCCTGCCCGCGCTCTGGCTCGGCAAGCTCCGCACGATGGACGGCATCGAGGCGTGGAAGGCGACGGAGACGATCTGCGAACCCGCCGGGCCTGATCCCGTGTTCGCTCAGGTGGATGGCGAGCCGGTCGGAATGCTGCCGATCGCGTTCCGGATCGTGCCGGATGCATTGTCGATTCTCACGCCGGCGACGCAGTAGATCGGATTCTCGCAACATCACAAGGCCGTGGAACCCTTCACCCACGCATTTACGTCGCTTGCCCTCGCGCGCGCCGGGCAAAAGCGTCTACCGCGCTTCGGCACGGCGATGCTGATCGTCTCCGGTATTGCACCCGATCTCGACTACGCGAGTTACCTCGGCGGCGCGCACGCCTTTATGCGGCTTCACCGCACGGCGCTGCACTCCGTCGCCGGCTCGGCTTTGATGGCCTGTGCGATCGCCGGAGCCTTCTGCGCGCTAGACAAGAAACTGCCACCGGAAAAATCGCCTCGGGCAAGAGCACTCGCGCCGCTCGCGTTTGGCCCCGCGTTGGCTGTATGCGCCGTCGGCGCGGCCTCCCATATTCTGCTCGACCTCGTGAGCGGCGCCGGCGTGCAACTGCTGTGGCCCTTTTGGACGCACTGGTCTGCGGCGAACCTCGCGAACGATTTCGACCTGTGGATTCTTCTCCTGCTTGTGGCGGGGCTCCTGCTGCCACTCCTGTTTCGTCTGGTCAGCGAAGAAGTCGGCGAACGCAAGAAGGGCCCGGGCGGCAGCCGCGCGGCTATCGTCACTTTGTTTCTGGTCGTCACCTACCTGGGCGCGCGCGGCTATCTGCACAGCCAGGCGATCGACCTGCTCCTCTCGCGCGAATATCATGGCCGCGTCCCGCTGACGGCTGGAGCGTTTCCGGTATCATCCGCGCCGTTTGAATGGCGCGGCCTCGTCGTGACGGACGATACAATCGAGGAAGTGGAGGTTCCGCTCGGCTCGGGCGACGAATTCAGCCCCGACCGCAGCCTCACGCACTACAAGCCGGAAGACTCACCGGCGCTCGACATCGGCGAGAAAACGGCGGCGGCCAGGCGCTTTCTCGCCTACGCGCAATTCCCGCTCGCAAGCGTGCAGCGGCTCGAAGCCGGCTATCGCGTCGAAGTGCGCGACCTGCGCTTCGCGTCCGGCGACACCGGGCCGGCGAACATCTTCGTGCGCGTCGATCTCGATAGCGCGCTTCAAGTCAGGCACGAAGACTATCTCTTCGCGTCGTCCCCAAATCCCTGAGCGCGCCACGCTACTTTTCCGGAGAACCGCCGACCAGCAGCCGGCTGACGAGATAGATCGACAAGAGAGTCGCGAGGATTGAAAGAGCAAACCCGATCTTGTGCGCGATCAGGAAAAGCAAGACAGCCTCTCCGTATCGCACCGCGAGAATTCCCTCCACCGAATAGTGCAGCCCGCGTCCCAGAAGCAGAGCGATCACGAACGTCCGCAGCGGAACCTGAAACACTCCCTCGGCAAGAACGAATACCTTGAACGGAAACGGCGGCGGCAGAATGCTCGGAACAAAAGCGCTCAGGAACGCATTTCTCTCAACCCATCGCTTCACTCGCTCCACGCCTCCACCCGCGTGGCGGCGCAAATACGCTTCGCCGCCCTTCTTCGCGAGCAGGTACAGCCAGATGCAGCCCGCCAGCGAGCCCAGCGCCGCCATCGCGGCGTAGTAGGGCATCCGCGCCGGCTTTTGAATCGAAAGATCGATCACGAGCGTGTCCGGGATGAACGGGAAACTGAGCACGGAGGAATCGAGAAACGTCACGATGAAAAGTCCGCCTCCGCCCATCACCGCGACGATGGCTTGCAGCCAGTGGGGCAACTTGACGTGGTCCATCTCGCGCGGAAGCTCCGATGAAATCGATCGATTGTAGCAGAGTTTCTCGCGCGGCCCCCGGCGCGCGCAGGCGGCGAAATTGCCCATTCGCGCGCGGTCAGCTAGAATTCGTACTTGAGCAATTCTCCCCAGATGACTTCACTCCTCGACGGCCTGAACGAACGCCAGCGCGAAGCCGTGCTCTCAACCGAAGGGCCGCTGCTCGTCCTGGCGGGCGCCGGGACGGGCAAGACGCGCGTGATCACCTATCGCGTCGCGCATCTCGTCGAGCAAGGCGTGCCGCCCGGCGCGATCCTCGCCGTCACGTTCACGAACAAAGCCGCGGGCGTGATGAAGGAGCGAATTCAGGATCTGCTGCGCGCTGCGGGACGCGATGCGTCGGACGTCTGGGTCTCCACGTTTCATTCCTTCTGCGCGCGCCTGCTGCGCCGCGAAGGGCAGCATCTCGGTCTTCCGCGCGATTTCGCAATCTACGATGACGACGACCAGACCGCGGCCGTGAAGCGCGCGCTGCAGGAACTTGGCCTTTCCACCGAGGACTATCCGCCGCGCAGCCTCCGCGCGCAGATCAGCCACGCGAAAAATCACGGCGTCTCCCCGGACGAGATGGAATCCCAGGCCAAGCAGATGCGCGATCGCGGCCGGGAGGACGCGTCGAACGTCTTTCGGGCTTACAACGAGATTCTCCGCAAGTCCGCAGCGCTCGATTTTGACGACCTGCTGCTGCGCGCGGTTGAGCTTCTCCGCGACCATCCGGACGTGCGCTCCGCGTGGAGCGCGCGCTTTCAGTATTTGATGGTCGATGAATTCCAGGACACGAATCGCGCGCAGGAAGAGCTGGTGCGGCTCCTCGCCGGAGCTCGCAAAAACGTCTGCGTCGTCGGCGACGAAGACCAGTCGATCTACGGCTGGCGGGGCGCGCGCGCCGGAAATCTGAAGCGCTTCACCGAGGATTTTCCGGGCGCGAAGATCATTCGCCTCGAGGAAAACTATCGCTCCACGCAAACGATTCTCGATGCGGCGGCGGCGGTCGTGAAGAACAATTCCGACCGGCTTGGCAAGAATTTGCAGGCGACTCTTGGCTCGGGCAGCCGCTTGCGATTCTTCGAGGCGCCGGATTCCGTCGCGGAGGCAGAATTCATCTGCGGCGAGCTTTCGTCGCTCGTGCGCGGCGATCCCAATGCCCGCGTTGCCGTCCTGTATCGCACGGGCGCTCAGTCGCGATCCTTTGAGGAGGTCCTGCGCCGGCTGGGGATCCGCTATCGCGTGGTGGGCGGATTCAGCTTTTACGAGCGTGCCGAGGTGCGGAACGCGCTCGCCTACGTTCGCCTGCTATTTCATCCCGAAGACAACGTGAGACTGTTGCGCGTTCTGAACGTCCCCCCTCGCGGGATCGGGGCCACAACGGTCGCCGCGCTTGAGGCGCGCGCGAAAGAGACGGGAAAATCTCTCTGGGACACGATTCGCGCGGGGAACATTTCGACCGGCAAGAAGATCGCAGGCGCTCTGAACGGTTTCCGCGAATTGATCGAAATGCTTCAGGAAGAATGCAGCGAGCTGCCGCCCGCGCAGATCATCGAGCGCGTCCTCGACAAGACCGGCTATCTCGATTGGATCGAGCAGCAGGACAATCTCGAGCACACGTCGCGCGCGGAAAACCTGCGGGAACTCTCCAACGCCATGGCTGAGGCAACCGAACAGGGCCAGACGCTCGAAGACCTGCTCGACCACGCGGCGCTGGTCAGCGACGCGGACGAATACGAAGAAGATGTTCCGGTTTCGCTGATGACGCTTCACAGCGCCAAGGGCCTCGAATTCGACGCCGTGTTCCTCGCCGGACTCGAGGAGGGTCTGCTGCCTCACGGGCGCTCGCTCGACACGGCCGCGGAGATCGAAGAGGAGCGGCGGCTTTTCTACGTAGGCATGACGCGCGCCAAGCAATCGCTCGCCATTTCGCGAGCGGTCTATCGGCGCAACTACGGCGAGGATCGCTTGCGCGCTTCCCTTCCCTCGCGCTTTCTGGCCGAAATTCCCGCCGACTTGATCGAGGCCGCCGCCGGTTCGCAATCGGAGCCCGGCGAAACGCGCCGCTACGAGTCCGACCCGGAATTCTCCGACGATCGCGCCTACCAGCGCCGCCGGACTCCATACGGACGCTCCGCCCCGGCAGCTCGCGCGTCGAAAGACCCACTCGTCGGCACGCGCGTGCGCCACTCGAAATTTGGGATCGGCACGATCATCGGCGTCGAAGGCGATGGCGAAGATCGCAGGCTCACCGTCAGCTTCCAGGATCACGGCCCGAAGAAACTGCTCGAACGCTACGCAAATCTCCAGCTCGCTTGAATGTTCTCAAGTCGCGCGTGTACTTACGGACAGGTTGCGCCGAAGGCGTGCGCAGGGTAGAGTTTTCCCAGCTGCACGGGGCAGGTGGCGATTGGACCCACAGCTTTTCCGCACCAAGAGCATCGACCAGCTCATTTCCGACGCCGACAGACCGGAAAAGCGGCTCAAGAAGTCGCTCGGCTGGCTGAGTCTGACCTCGCTCGGCATCGGCGCGGTGATCGGCTCCGGAATTTTCACGGTAATCGGCACCGCCATTGCCGGACAGAAGCTCAACGTGAAGTCGGTTTTGAACGCTCCCCTGCTCGAATATCTGATCTATCATTCCGCGTCGTTCGGCAGGCCGGGCGCGGGACCGGCCATCGCGCTTTCGTTCGCTCTCGTGGGCGTGGTGTGCTGTTTTGCAGCGCTGTGTTACGCGGAACTCGCGGCCATGATTCCCATCGCGGGCAGCGCCTACACCTATACCTACGCCACGATGGGCGAACTCATCGCATGGATCATCGGCTGGGACTTGATCCTCGAATATGCCGTATCCAACATGGCCGTGAGCGTCGGCTTCTCGGCGCACGTGGTCGATCTGTTTGACTGGTTCGGCTTTCATCCGAGCCTGCGCTGGATCACTCCGGCGTATCTGCCCGGCGGGCTCAGCGATTTCGCCGGCAACACGCTCTACGATCCCGGCTGGCATTTTGGTTTCAACTGGCCCGCGTTCGTGATCGTGATGCTGCTGACGGTGATTCTCGTCCGCGGAATCAAGGAATCGGCGAGCACCAACAACGTGATGGTTCTGCTGAAGATTCTCGCCATTCTCATTTTCATCGGATTCTCCGCTCGCTTCATTCATCCGGCCAACTGGCACCCGTTCGCCCCGAATGGTTGGCCGGGCATCCTCACCGGCGGATCGATCATCTTTTTCACGTATATCGGCTTCGACTCGGTTTCGACCGCCGCCGAGGAATGCCGGAATCCGCAGCGCGATCTGCCGATCGGGATCATCACCACGCTGGTGATCTGCTCGGTGCTGTATATCGGTGTCGTGGTGGTGCTGACGGGCCTCGTGCCCTGGCAATCGCTCGTGGACGATGCGGCGCCGGTGGTGAACACGATGAAGCGGCTGCACTTTGGCAACGTCCGCCTGGTCGTGCTGATCGGTGCGCTGATGGGCATGATCTCTTCCTTGCTGGTATTTCAACTCGGTCAGGCGCGCGTGTGGTTCGCGATGTCGCGCGACGGCCTCCTGCCCGCCATCTTCAGCAGGGTCCATCATCACTACCGCACGCCGGATTTCTCCACGTGGGTCGCGGGATTCGTGGTTGCCATCCCGGCCGGCCTGCTTGATATCGGCACTCTCGCCGACCTCTCAAACATCGGCACGCTTTTCGCCTTCGCGCTCGTCGCAGGCGGCGTGCTCATCCTCCGCTTCCGCGAGCCGGACCGCCCGCGGGCATTCCGCGCCCCCGGCGGGTTGCTTGCTCCCGTGGTGACGATCGTGACCTGCTTGCTGCTGATGGCCGGACTGCCTATCATGAACTGGATCCGGTTTTTCGTTTGGCTCGTGATAGGGCTTTTCGTGTATCAATTCTATAGTCGCAAGCACAGCGAACTCGCCACTGCGAAGTTGCAGGCCGCCGCCAAGGGAGGACTCCGCTGATGCGTCGCCGCGTTTTCGCCGGGCTTACTCTTCTGATGATTCTGCTCCTGGCGACTCCATCCTCCTTCGGATGGGGCGAAAACGGGGAGCGCATGATCGTGGACAAAGCGGTGGACACGCTGCCGGATGAAATGCGGCCGTTTTTCCAAGCCAATCGCCAGTTTCTCGTCCAGCACGTCACCGATCCCGTCGAGTCCGAGGCAAGAAATCCCGCGGAGCAGCGCAACAGTTTCATTCAGCTCGATCGCTACGGCCAGTTCCCGTTCGCGGCGCTTCCCCGCTCCTACACGGCGGCGGTTACGAAGTTTGGGAAGCGCACCCTCGAATCGCACGGCCTGCTTCCCTGGCAAGTTGGGCTCTACAGTCAGAAGCTGACTGATGCGCTTCGCGCGCACAACTGGGACGACGCCAAGCTGTCGGCTGCGATTCTCGCCCACTATGTCGCCGCGGCGCACGATCCCTTCAAATCCACGATGAACAGCGACGGCGCGCTTTCGAACCAGCCGGGTGTCGACGAGCGCTTCGGCTCCGGCCTCGTGGATCATTATCAACGCTTCTTTTTTCTGAAGCCGAACGAAGCCGCTTTCATCCGCGATCCGACCGACCATGCGTTCGATATGTCGCTCAGTGCGCACTCCTGGCTCGAAAACATTCTTCTCGCCGACCGCCGCGCCCACGAAGGCCTTTCGGGCTACAAAGACGATTATTACGATCGCTTCTACGCCCAGGCGGGAGCGGTTCTGATCCGCCAGCTCTCCGACGCCTCGACCGACGTTGGATCGTACTGGATGACCGCATGGATCAACGCGGGCCGGCCACAGTTGCCGGCGTATTGAACGAACGTGGCGACCCAAACGACGCGGCAACCGACCATCCTCGACGCTCTTCCGAAGGCGGAGCTGCACCTGCACCTGGAGGGATCGATCCGGCCGGAGACGGTTGTGGAATTGGCCGCGCGCCACGGCGTCGATCTCACGCCGGAACAGGTCGCCGCGCGCTATCGCTACACGGATTTCGCCGGATTCATCGAAGCGTTCAAGTGGGTCACGTCCCTCTTGCGCGATCCGGAAGACTACGCCCACATCACGCGAAAGCTGCTCGAGGAACTCGTCGGCCAGAACGTCGTGTACGCCGAGATCACTATTTCGGCCGGCGTAATGCTGCGGCGCATGCAGAACGTGGAAGCGAATTTTACGGCCATCCGCGAAGCCGCCGAGAGCGTGGTTTTCAGGCGGATTCGAACAACGTGGATCTTCGATGCGGTGCGGCAATTCGGGGCGGACGCGGTGATGGAAACGTCGCGATGGGCCTCCAAGCTGCACCACTCGGGCGTGACGGCTTTCGGCATGGGCGGCGATGAACTCGCGTTCCCGGCGGTGACTTTTCGCCCTGCGTTCGATCTGGCGCGCAGCGAGGGATTGCGCATCGTGTGCCACGCCGGGGAATTCGGCGGCCCCGAATCGGTGCGCGAAGCGGTTGAAATACTCGGCGCTGAACGGATCGGCCACGGCATTGCCCTGATCCACGACCCGCCATTGGCCCAATCGCTCGCCTTGCGGCGCGTCGTACTCGAAATTTGTCCCACGAGCAATCTGGCCACGGGCGCGCTCGCGAAGCAAACCGGGAAAGCGGAGGCGACACTCGCGGATCATCCGCTCAAGAAACTCATCGAGCTAGGCTCGCTCGTCACGCTGTCCACCGACGACCCGGGAATGTTCCATACGGACCTGCTGACGGAATACGCCCACGCCGCGGCGCTCGGCCTTTCCAAAGAACAGCTACTTCAGCTCGCGGAGCAGAGTTTCAATGCGGCATTTCTGCCGCCGATCGAGAAACGCCAGTTGCTCGAGGACTTTCGTGCGGCGGCGAAAACCGCAGGCCTGCTATAATCGGTCGCCTTCACAGGGAAAAATGATGAAAGCACATGTCTGGGTCATGCTGAAGTCCACCGTCCTCGATCCGCAGGGGCAGACCATCGAACGAGCGCTCGCCTCGCTCGGCTACGAGAAAGTGCAGAACGTGCGCCAGGGTAAATTCTTCGTCCTCGATCTCGACGGCCTGAGCCGCGCTGACGCGCAGAGCCAGGTCGAGCGCATCGCCAAAGACGTCCTCACGAATCCCGTCATCGAGGAATTCCGCTTCGAAATCCTCGACTGACCCTCGCAGTTGATCACGTACTGAGTTTTCGATGTAAGCCCTTCGCCGTGAGCCGGTTACAGTCCTTTTATGCCCGCGCCATGTCCTTAGCCTCCGGTTCAAGCCCTCATTCTGCAAGTGATTGTGCCGAAACACGGAGCAGCCTCGGCCATCGGCGGACCCGAGCGTTGTGCTAGCATATTAAGATTGCGCCCGGTAATCGCATCCTGGCGGCGCTGGAGAGCAAGCTCAAATGTGCGGAATCGTCGGCTATATCGGACCTAAGAGCGTCGTCCCTCTGATCCTCGACGGCCTGAGGCGCCTTGAATACCGCGGCTACGATTCCGCGGGGATCGCCGTCGTCGGCAAGAACGGCAAGCTCGAGATACGCCGGGCTCCGGGCAAGTTGCGCAACCTCGAGGAATCCATCCGCGTGACTCCGCTCGAGGGCATTTACGGCATCGGCCACACGCGCTGGGCCACGCACGGGCGCCCCACCGAGGAAAACGCCCATCCCCACCGCGATTGCACCGGCGAAATCGTCGTCGTGCACAACGGGATCATCGAAAACTATATCGAGCTCAAGAACCAACTCATCGCCGAGGGCCACAAGTTCATCACCGAGACCGACACGGAAATCATCGCTCACCTGATCGAGAAATTCTCGAAGAATGCGCCGCTCGAAGAAGCGGTCCGGAAAGCCGTCAAGGCGATGACGGGCTCCTATGCGCTCGTGGCACTATCGAGCAGGGATCCCCAAAAGATCGTCGCCGCGCGCCTGGGACCGCCGATTGTCGTCGGCATGGGCGAGAAGGAATTTTTCGTCGCGAGCGACATTCCCGCGATCCTCGCGCACACGCGCAGCGTATTCTTCCTCGGCGACGGCGAAATGGCCATTCTCACGCCGCAGGGAGTGCAGTTGTGCGATTTCGAAAGCCATCCGATCACCCGCCCGGCCCAGCACATCTCCTGGGATCCGATCATGGCCGAAAAGGGCGGCTTCAAGCATTTCATGCAGAAGGAAATCTTCGAGCAGCCGCGCGCGGTGCGCGACACGCTGCTCGGAAGAATCTCGCAGGAAACAGGCAAAGTCTTCCTCGACACAATGGACATCACCGAGGAGGAATTCCGCAATTTCCGCGACGTCAAGATCGTCGCCTGCGGCACGAGCTGGCACGCGGGGCTGGCCGGCAAATTCATGATCGAGCGGCTCGCGCACATTCCCGTCGAAGTGGACTACGGCAGCGAGTTTCGCTATCGCGATCCGATTCTCGACAAGCACAGCCTGATCATCGCCATCAGCCAGTCGGGCGAAACGGCGGACACGCTTGCGGCCGAACGCGAAGGCCGGCAGAAAGGCGCGAAGGTCGTCTCCATCTGCAACGTCGTCGGCTCGATGCTGACGCGCGAATCGAGCGGCACGATCTACACGCACGCCGGTCCGGAAATTGGCGTCGCCTCGACGAAAGCGTTTACGGGCCAGCTTACCGCGCTGCTGCTCATGGCTCTGTATCTCGGCCAGGTCCGCGGCAAGCTCTCGAATTCCACGTCACAACACCTGATGCAGGAATTGACCCGCGCTCCGCACAAGATCGGCTCGATTCTCGAGCGTGACGCGCAGATCGAGGATCTCGCGCGGCAGTTTTTCCGCCACACCGATTTTCTCTTCCTCGGCCGCGGCATTCACTATCCCATCGCTCTCGAAGGCGCGCTCAAGCTGAAGGAAATTTCCTACATCCACGCCGAGGGCTATCCCGCCGGCGAAATGAAGCACGGCCCGAACGCTTTAATCGACGAAAATCTGCCTGTGGTGATGATCGCGACCCGCGACGAATCCGATCACGAGTCGATGACGCGCTACGAGAAAACGATTTCAAACTTGCAGGAAGTGAAGGCCCGCGACGGCATCGTGATCGCCGTCGTCACCGAAGGCGACCGACTCGCGCGAGGGACCGCCGATCACGTGATCGAAGTTCCTTCGGTGCCGGAGCTGATCGCGCCGATTCTCGAAATCGTCCCGCTGCAGCTGCTCGCCTACCACATCGCCGTGCGGCGCGGCTGCGACGTGGACCAGCCCCGCAACCTCGCGAAATCCGTCACGGTCGAATAGCCTACTCAATCCGTCCCGGCGCGTATAAAATGCACGCCATGCGGGTTCGCCCCTTCATTCGGCGCACTCTCGTTGCGCTCGCGGCTGTCTCGCTCGCCGTCGCTCTGCCCGCGAGGGCTCGCGCGCAGGCACCTGATGTTTCTGCCACAGGGAAACTCGCTTCCGTCAAGGTCACCGGCTCGACCCGATTCCACTCCGACCAAATCGTCCCTTCGACAGGTCTTTCTCCCGGCGCCACCATCACGAAGGACGACTTGCAGCGAGGAGCCGACCGCCTGGCGCAGCTCGGCACCTTTGCGACTGTGCAATATCGTTATGCGACCGCGGACGCAGGCGTGGAAGCCGAATATCAAGTCACGGATGCGCCGGCCATAGCCGTATGGTTCGACAATTTTCCATGGTTCACGGACGATGAACTGACTGCCGAGCTGAAGAAAACCATCCCGCTGTTCGATGGTACGGCGCCCGAGCACGGCACCCTGCTCGATGACATCTCGAATGCGCTGGGAAAATTGCTCGAATCCCGCAGCGTCCATTCGAGCGTTTCCCACGCGATCGCGATAGCGCCTACCACCGACCTACGCGTCCAGCAGTTTCGCGCCGACGCGGCGGCGCTGAATATCGCCGCCGTCGAATTTAGCGACGCGCTGGCGCAGAGCGACCGCGCGATTCACCTCCGCCTTCCCGATATCGTCGGCCAACCCTACTCTCGCAGCCTCATCGAGCTTTTCGAGTTCGAGCAGGTTCGCCCCATCTATCTCTCCCATGGCTATCTCCGTGTAAAGTTCGGCCCGCCCACCGCTCGGATCCCGGCCGGCACCAGTAATTCCGGGATTACGATCGCCGCGCCCATCGAGCCCGGCCCTTTCTACGCATGGAACAGAGCGACCTGGACGGGGAACTCCGCGTTCGGCGTGTTGGAATTGGACACGATGTTCCCTCTGCACGAGGGCAATGCGGCTGACGGAGTGAAGATCGAAGCCGGCTGGCAGGCCGTGCGCGATGCCTACGCGCACCGCGGATATCTGGATGTAAATCTCACTCCAGTGCCGCACTTCGACGAAACCGCAAAGCAAGTCTCGTATGCTGTGTCCATCGCGGAAGGCCCGCAGTACCGCATGGGCAAGCTCGTCCTCACGGGACTTTCAATCGAGGGCGAGCGCCGCATCCGCGCAGGATGGAACATCGCCCCCGGCGCCGTGTTCGACAAGGGCGTTTACGACGAGTTCTATTCGAGCGGAATCAAGCAAGCGTTCACCGGCCTTCCTTTCAATTACGAAAAAATCGGCCGCTTCCTGCAAGAAGATCCTAAGAACGCGACGGTGGACGTTCTCCTCGATTTCCAGTAAGAGCTAGAGCGCTCGCTCGACGGCGGCATTCCCGGCTCCACCGAAGAGCAAGGCGAGAAGCACGGGGTCCGTGCGCGGATTGGCGACGGCAAGGCCCGCGTGGAAGTGCGAACATCCTCGGGAGACATTTCCCTGCACTCGTGCCGTTCCAAATTGTTTCGAAAAGTTTGGTTGCCAGCCCGGTGGCCTCTTTGCGTGCCGGCCAGATCGAACTCCTTTGGTCAGAAAAGTTGGAACGGCACTAGGGCGTGGACGCCGAAGGAATTCGGGCAGCATCGCGAGCGGCAACGATCGTGCCCACGTGGATGCTGATCGTATCGGCCACGCGCCGCGCGTAGCCCCCCGCAAGAGTGATCGCCACCGGCGTCCCGTGTCGCCGCGCGTAGTCGAAAACGAGCGCGTCACGCCGCGCGAGACCCTCCATCGTGAGCGCCAGCCCGCCGAGTTGATCCTCGCGATACGGATCGGCCCCAGCCAAGTAGAACAGAATCTGCGGCGCGAAGTCGTGGAAGGCTTGATGCAGGTGTTTTTCCAGAATGGCGAGATAGTCCGCGTCGCCGATCCCATCCGGCAAATCGATATCGATTGTCGAGGGCGGCTTGGGGTGCGGATAGTTGTGCACCTGATGAATCGAAAGCGTGAACACCGTTTCGTCGCCGCCGAAAATTGCCGCCGTTCCGTTCCCCTGATGAACGTCCGTGTCCACCACCATCGCCCGGCCGATCGCGCCGTCGAACTGGAGCTTCCGGATGGCGATGGCGACGTCGTGAATCACGCAAAACCCCTCGCCGTGATCGGGACAGGCGTGATGGAATCCGCCGCCGATGTTTGCCGCCCAGCCGTCTTGCAGAGCGCGGCGTCCCGCCAGAATCGATCCACCCGCGGCCAACCAACACGCTTCAATCAGCTTGGCCGAATAGGGCACTTCGAGTTGCAAGATTTCCGATTGGCTGAGCGAGCCGGTCTTAAGCTTGTGGACGTACTCTCGCGAATGAACCCGCAGCACATCTTCATCAGCCGCCGGCTCCGGCGCAAGGAAATCCTCGGGCCCGGCAATCCCGTCCGCCAGCAGTCGTTCGCGGATCAATCGGTATTTCTGCGACGGGAAGACGTGAGCGCCGAGGTTTAGATCGTAGCCTTCGTGGTAGATCAACTTGAATGGCAGCACGGTCTGCCGAGACTATCGCGAAGTTTTCGTAAACGCAAATGTGCCCGTCATGACACATTCCGCCCAGCCGGCGAACGTGAAATGGACTTCGAGGAAGTCCGCGTGCTAGCCTCGCATCAATGCGACGCCTACGAGCCATCGTCGTCATTCTCGCGCTGCTCGCGACGCCATTGGCGCTGCTAGCCCGGGGCATGGCGTGCGAAGCAGCCGCGTGCACGATGTGCTGCCCCATGCACGCATCCCATTCGCATTCGGGCCAGCCGATGGCCTGCCAATGCTCGACGAAGTCGAGAAACAGCGCGCCCGATTTTGGATTGATCGCTCCGATCACTCCGACGAGACCGGCACCGCGAGTTACCGTCTTCGGGCCGGAAGTGAATCGCCAGCTTCTGTCGTCCTATGCGCAATCGGCTGTTTCGGGTTTCCTCTCCGCACCGCTTCAACCTCCGCGCGCCTAGCCTCCTTCCAACGCAGTCCAGTAACTCAAGTCAGAAGGAGAGGAGTACATGCGGAGAGCATTGGTATTTCTGCTCGCGGCGGCACTGCTTATGTTCGGGCAGTCCGCGGGAGCCACAATCTTCGGCACGGTGCGCGGAATCGTGCACGACCCGCAGCACCGGCCTGTTGACGGCGCGAAGGTGCAATTGAAATCAGCTACCTCCGATTGGTCTCAAATCACACAGACCAACCAGGACGGCGAATTCACGTTTACGGCTGTGCCGCTCGGCGACTACGCAGTCACCATCACCATATCCGGCTTTGAGAAATCGCAAGAAAGTATGACCGTCGCTTCCAATTCATCGCCGGTACTTCATTTCATGCTCTCGCTTGCCGCCGTGAATCAGACGGCCACCGTTTCGGCGCAAGCACAGGTGGCGAATCCCGACTCCGTGACGCCAACGACGCTTCTGGACCGCGAAGACATCGTCCAGACCCCCGGAGCCGATCGCACCAATGGTCTGCAAATGATTACCGACTACGTTCCCGGCTCCTATTTCACACACGACCAGCTGCACATTCGCGGCGGCCACCAGGTGAGCTGGCTGATCGACGGCGTGCCAATTCCTAATACGAATATCGCCAGCAATCTCGGCCCGCAGATCGATCCCAAAGACATCGATTATCTTGAGGTCCAGCGTGGAAGCTACGATGCCGGATATGGCGACCGCACCTACGGCGTTTTCAACATCGTCCCGCGAAGCGGCTTCGAGCGAAACAACGAAGCTGAGCTCGTCACCAGTTTCGGAAACTGGTATCAAACAAACGATCAATTAAATTTTGGCAGCCACACGGAGCGATTTGCGTACTTTGCGAGCGTGAACGGCAATCGCAGTAATCTCGGGCTACAGACGCCGATCGGTCAGGTTTTTCACGACACAGAAAACGGTTTCGGCGGCTTCGGATCTCTCATGTTCAACCTCGACTCGAAGGACCAATTCCGTCTCGTTACGTCATTGCGCAGGGACTACTATCAGATTCCGTACGATCCCAATCCCAACGATCCGGATAATCAATCGGTTCCCAGCAATGGCCTTCGTGACGGAGAGCATGAAGCCGACGCCGTCGTGGCCTTCTCCTGGGTCCGGACGATCAATACAAACACGCTGCTAACGGTGTCGCCCTTCTATCACTACAACAGCGCCAACTATGATGGTGCGCCGAACGACACGCCGGTCAGCACAACAGATCATCGCGCTTCGAGCTATGCCGGCCTCCAGGCGACATTGGGTGCGCATGTGGCGAAAAACGACATCGAGGCCGGTCTTTACGGATTCGGGCAACACGACAGCCAGCTTTTCGGCGCCATTTTCAACCCGCCAAACCAGTGCCCTCCGCCAACCGAAAGTGATCCGCAAGGCGGAGTCTGCGTGCCGATCCATGAGCTCGAGCCGGTATCCGGCGGACTCGTTGCCGGATTCGTGCAGGACAAATTCAAGGTCACATCCTGGCTCACGCTCATCGCGGGAATCCGTCCAACTCACTTCTCAGGTCCGGTTTCGGAGGACACCGTGAGCCCGAGGTTCGGCGTCACGTTACAGATCCCGCGTCTGAACTGGGTCTTCCGAGCGTTCTACGGCCACTATTACCAGGCGCCTCCGCTGGTTTCCATATCCGGCCCGCTTGTGGATTTTGAAGGGGCGTTCTCGGGTGTGCCCACCCAGTTCGTGGCCCTGCATGGTGAGCGCGACGAAGAGCATCAGTTCGGAGTCACGATTCCCTTTCGCGGCTGGGCGCTCGATGCCGATAATTTCGAAACGCGCGCCAATAACTTCTTCGACCACAACAACGTCGGAGAATCCAATATCTTCATTCCCGTCACCATTCAAGGAGCCCTGATTCAAGGCTGGGAATTGACGCTTCGTTCGCCGCGCATGTGGAATCGAGGCCGCGTGCACCTCGCCTACTCGAATCAGCTGGCACAGGCTCGCGGTCCGCTTACCGGGGGATTGATCTGCTTCCCCCCGACGAGCCCGCTCTGCGAGCCGCCTCCGGGATACGGGCCACTTGATCACGATCAGAGGAATACGCTCAATGTGGGGTTTGACGCCAACCTTCCCTGGCAAACCTACGCCTCAACGAATGTGTATTACGGCTCGGGCTTTACGAACGGCTCCCCGGACGCGCAATTTCCGGGCAATTATCTGCCGCAACACACCACGTTCGACATTTCATTCGGAAAATCCTTCGGCGAGAAGTACACGGTGGCCCTCGCGGCCCTCAATGTCGCGAATCGCCACCTGCTGATCGACAACAGCCTGACCTTCGGAGGATTCCACTACAACGATCCGCGTGAGATCTATGTCGAGTTCCGCTACCGATTTCATTACTGATGTACTGCGCTTCGGCGCTGCCGTACAATAAGAAAACATGAAGGGAGTTAGAGTGCCGCCACTGGGACGTAAAAACATTCGTGAGCATCACCGGTCCGAGATCGCATGCTTAGTTCTTCTCGCGGCCTTCGCCTTCATTCCCACCGCGTGCAGCAACAAAGCGTCACCGCCCGCGGCTCAGGAGCAGGCAAAACGCTATCATCTTGTCGGCACAGTCGTCTCGATCGACCTTCAGCAGAACTCCCTCAACGTCGACGGCCAGGAGATTCCCGGCTTCATGGCGGCCATGACGATGCCGTATCCCGTTCGTGACGCGAAGGCGCTCGCATCGCTCGGCCCCGGAGACGAGATCACCGCCGACGTGGTCGTGACGGACAGCGGCGCCTATCTCGAAAACATCGTCGTCACCAAGAAAGGCAGTGGCGGCGCCAAGCCGACCGGCAGCTCGCACACGCCGCAGCCCGGCGAGAACGTGCCCGACTTCGCATTCATCGACCAAGACGGCAAGCGAATCCATCTCCGTTCGTATCGGGGAGACGTTCTGCTCGTCACGTTCATCTACACGCGATGCCCGTTTCCCGATTTTTGCCCGCTCGTCTCGAAGAATTTTGCGCAGATCTACGCCGCGCTGAAAAAGGACCCGGCGCTCGATTCCAAAATCCGGCTGCTGAGCGTCAGCTTCGATCCCGCGAACGACACGCCCGCGGTCCTGAAGCGCTACGCCGAGACCTTCCGCAAAACGACCGGCGGCGATCCATTCGACCGCTGGGAATTTGCCGTCGTGCCCGCAAAGGATTTGTCAAAGGTCACGGACTTTTTCGGATTTTCCTACACGCTGGAGGAGGGCCAGATCGTCCATTCCATGAGCACGACCGTCATCTCGCCCGCAGGTACGGTCTACAAGTGGTATGAGGACTCCGCCTGGAGCCCCGCCGATCTCTTGCAAGACGCCGCGCAGGTGTTGCAGCGGGGGAACGAACGCAGCGCCGGCCCGCACACGTCCGCCAGCATCCCTACTGCCTGAAGTTTTCAAAACGAGAAAATCAGTTTTTGCGTTCGAGGATGAAATCCGGCACGGCGAGTAGCGCTCGCCGGTATTCGGTGTCGGGAAGCTCTTCGAGGCACGCCTTCGCGCGGCTGACGTAGTCTTTCGCGAGATTGGACGCACGGGCGAGTGCGCCCGTCTCTCCCACAAGCTTGGTAATCTGGTCCGGCCGCACGCTCAGGAATCCGCGCTCTTCGAGAACTTTCGCGACCAGGCGGCGCCCCTCCGGCAGCGAATGCCCGTTGGAATTTCCGTCCGCCGTCTGCGGTGCGGCTCCGTTTTGCAGCGCAAAGATCAGCGGCAGCGTGACCTTCCCTTCCTTCAGATCGCTCAGCACCGGCTTGCCGAGCTGCTCGGGCGACGCCGTGAAATCGAGCAGATCATCCACGAGCTGAAACGCGAGCCCGGCATTGCGGCCATACTCGGCGAGCGCTTCCTCCACATGCTTCGGCTGTCGTCCGAGCACGGCTCCCAGCCGCGCGCATCCGCTGAAGAGGCACGCCGTCTTGCGATACGCAAGCTCGGTCGCATCCGCTTCCGTCAAATCGATTCTCCCCAGCCGCGTGAGTTGCAGCAATTCCCCCTCGACCATGTTTTGCGTCAGGTTGATCAGGATGTCGAGGATCGCGAAATTCCGCTCGCGCAGAGCCATCTCGAACGACTGCATGTAGAGCCAGTCGCCCGCGAGCACGCTCATGTGATTTCCCCAGCGCGCGTTCGTGCTCGGGCGCCCACGCCGCGTCTGCGCCCCGTCGATCACATCGTCGTGGACCAGCGTCGCGCTGTGGATCATTTCCATCACGGCGCCCAGCCGGATCGCGCCCGGCCCGCGATATCCCGCCGCCCCCGCCGCCAGCAAAAGCAGCGCCGGGCGCAGCCGTTTGCCGCCGCCCTCGCGCAGATAGCCCGCAATCTCGGCGACCGGCTCGATCGCCGCGCCGCTCTGCGCGGCAATCTCCTGTTCGACGAGCGCCAGATCGTCGCGAACGAGTTCGAAAATTCCTTTTGCGATTTGGACAGCGAAGGCCATGCGCTCTGCGTGCCCCGCCCTTTATCGAGTTTCGCCCGGAGCGTGCCGGGCGTCGAGCCGGAAAAGTTGCCTGAAGTTTGCGGCCGTCATCGCCGCGACCTCTTCGGTGGCTAAGTCTCTCACATTTCCCAAGGCTTTCGCTACCTCAACCACAAATGCAGGCTCGTTCCGCTTGCCCCTCCGCCCCTGCGGAGCCAAGAACGGCGAATCCGTTTCCGTGAGCATTCGATTCATGGGAAGCTCCCGCGCCACGTCGCGCAGCGGCTGGTTTTTCGGATACGTCACGTTCCCTGCGAACGAGATCAGGAAGCCCATGTCCAACCCTCGCCGCGCCTCTTCAAGCGTCCCGGTGAAGCAATGAAAAATCCCGCCCAGGCCCGTTGGCCCCCAGTCCTGTTCGAGAATCGCGAGGCAATCGTCCCAGGCATCGCGGCAGTGGATGATCACCGGCAATTTCGCAGCGCCTGCCTGCCCGAGCTGCCGCCGAAACACCTGCTGTTGCACGTCGCGCGGAGAATGATCGTAAAAGTAGTCGAGGCCCATTTCGCCCCAGCCGATCACGCGCGGATGCCGCGCGAATTCGTCCAGCCGCGCGAAATGCTCTTCGGTCGCCACCGCGGCATCGTGCGGATGGATTCCGACCGTCGCGTAGATCCAGTCGTGCTGCTCGGCAAATGGAATCGCCGCGTCAAGACGCTCCGACGGGCTGGTGCCGCTGCCGATCGCGAGCAGCGTTTGCACTCCGGCAGCGCGGGCGCGTTCGAGCATCGCCGCGCGGTCCTCGTCAAACTGTGCGAATTCCAGATGCGCGTGTGAGTCGATGATTTGCAAGTGTGGCCTTTACGACGTTTTGTGGGTCGCGGCTGGAAGGGCGGGGGTTTAACCCCGCCGCAAACAACGCCGCGCGCAGCGCCTTCCTTTGCGCTGCCCTTCTCGCAGCAAGTGTTGGCCTCGCATTTCAGCTACGCGCCGCTGCTCGAGAAATCCCGACCGGATCGTTATTTCACTTTTGCGCCCGCGGGGATATCCTCCGCAAACGTGCAAAGCACCGGCTTGCCGTCCGCTCCCGCCGACGCTGCCAGCAGCATCCCGTTCGATTCGAGCCCGCGCATCTTGCGCGGCGCGAGGTTTGTGACGATGACCACCTTGCGTCCGACTAAAGTCTCCGGCTCGTACGCCAGCGCGATTCCCGCCAGCACCTGCCGGACCTCATCGCCGATGTCCACCATCAGCTTCAACAGCTTGTCCGCGCCCTGAATGCGCTCTGCGGACTTGACCACGCCGACGCGCAACTCGACCTTCGCAAAATCCTCGATGCCGATCTTTGCGCTCGCAGGCGCAGCGGCTCCTTCGGCCGCAGGCGTAGCCGCAGCAGGTTGCGTGGCCCCCGGATTCCGTATCTCCTGTTCCATCGTTTCAATCCTTTCGTACGTTGGCTTGTACTCCATGCGCGGAAATATTGACTCCGGCTTTGAAATGCGCGTCCCGGGCTTCAATCCACCCCAAACCAATTCATTGAGCTGATAGTCTTCCAACCTCCCAGGCTGCCCAAGGTGGCGCCATATCTCCTGTGTTGCCTCGGGCAGCACCGGATGCGCCAGCGCCGTGATAATTCGCAATGCCTCCGCGGCGGTATAGAGCACCTCGCGAAGCTGGCCCCGATGAATCGGGTCGCTCGCAATTTTCCACGGCTTCTCCTGAACCAGATACGCATCCACCTGCGAGATGAACCGCCAGATGTCCTGCACCGCGGACGAAAATCGAAAGGCGTCGTAGTGCTCTCGCGCGATCGATTCGATCGGGCCGGAAATGAACTTCGTGATGGCGTTGTCCGAAGTCGGCTCCGGGACGTGGCTCTCGAAGTAGCTTTCGATCATCGCGAGCACTCGGCTCGCCAAATTCCCGAGCCCGTTGACGAGGTCCGCTTCGTATCGCGTGAGCAGCGCCTCGCGCGAAAAATTGCCGTCCTGCCCGAAAACCACCCCGCGCAACAGGTAGTACCGCAGCGCGTCGTTGCCCAGCACCTTCACGATCGGCTCGGGATACGCCACGTTCCCCTTCGACTTGCTCATCTTTTCCTGCTCGAAGAGCAGCCAGCCGTGCGCGAAAATCTGCTTCGGCAGCGGCAGTTCCGCCGCCATCAGGAACGCGGGCCAATAGACCGCATGGAATCGAATGATCTCTTTCCCGATCATGTGCAGGTCGGCCGGCCAGTATTTCTGGAATTCGGCGCTCCCGTTTTCGCCCTCGCCGTAGCCGATCCCGCTCATGTAGCTCGTCAGCGCGTCGTACCAGACGTAGAAAACGTGCTCGGGATCGTCCGGCCACGGAATGCCCCACTTGATCGACTTGCGGCTGATGGACACATCTTTCAGCCCGCCTTCGACGAAGCTCCTCACCTCATTCAGCCGGAAATCCGGCTGCACGAATTGCGGCTGCGCTTTATATAGCTCCAGCAGCTTTTCCTGATACGCCGAAAGCCGGAAAAAGTAGTTCTCCTCGGAGACAAGCTCCGCGGGGCGCCCGCACGTCGGGCAGTTCGCCGGCTCCGGCGTGTCGCTCACGTAAAGATTGTCGTAGATGCAGTATCGCCCTTCGTATTTCGCCTTGTAGATCGCATGCGGCGAGCGCTTCATCGTCCGGCGGACGAGATGCTGCACGGCCCGCGCATGTTCGGTCGAAGTCGTGCGAATGAAATCCGTGTGCGTGATTCCGAGCAGCTTCCACAGGTCGCGAAATATCTTTTCGTTCCGGTTGACCAGCTCCGCAGGCGTGATCCCCTGCTTCTCGGCGGCGCGCTCGATGTTCACGCCGTGCTCGTCCGTCCCCGTCAGGTAGGCGACGTCGTACCCGCACATCCGCTTGTACCGCGCGATCACGTCGCACACGATCGTCGTGTACGCCGACCCGACGTGCGGCCGCGAATTCGCATAGTAAATCGGCGTGGTCAGGTAGAACTTCGGCTTGTCTTTCGGCGCGATCGGCTGGTCCATGAATTGTCTGTGTTTCTGCTGCGGACTTACAAGAAAACGATACTAGTCTGGCATGCCGGGGCTGTCAATTGACCTGAAATCGCGAAGGAGGATTGCGCTGCAAGCTGCACCCGCCAAGCCGCCGTTCACCACAGCGGAGCAACTGCTTCTTCATTGAATGTCGGCGCTGGACCGCCCTTGCTCGAGAAATGGAGGGCGCCCAAATCGAGTTTGGTCGCCGGATCGTACGTCACGGTGATGCGCCCGCCCTTCCCCGGCGGGCCATCGAACCCGTTTCGCCCGTCGCTGCCATTGCTACCGCTCATCCCGTCAGGAGTCCCCGAACCACCCGAGCCTCCTCGCCCGCCGCGGCCGCCTCTTCCACCCGATCCACCCGGTCCCCCGTCGGCCTTCACCGTGAGCGATCCTCCCTGCGGGTCCACGAGGTAGAGCTTCCGATTTCCGGCGGCGGTTACGCTCACTTGCAGGAGAGGACGATCCTCAAACTTGGGCGCGACGCGCACGTCCACGGACGGCGCGTCTCCTCCCCGTTCTCCATCTTTCCCGTCCGAACCGTCGGTTCCGTTCGAGCCATTTCCCCCCGGAGAGGGATTGTTCGGATCGTTCGAGCCCATCGTTCCGCTCGCGCCGTCGCTTCCATCGAGTCCGTTCAGGCCGCTCGCTCCGGGTTTGCCGGAAAAATTCGCGACAAATTTGTAATCGTAACGGAGGGGAACGTCCAGTTCTGCGCGAAGCCCCGGACTGCTGGGCACCGTAATCGTCACATGCGGCACTTTTCCATCGCTGACTCTTGGATCCTTCGAGAGGGACAGGACGCCTTTCTGGTTGACGGTCACGACGGTCGTCACGACGGTTAGGTCCGTCCACATGACCTTTCCCTTGCCCTGCCCTTCCGTCACCAGCACTTTGCCGTTCGGCTCGGTGAATGTCACGACCAGTGGCAGCTTCTCTCCGGGCGCGATTCCAGGCCCCTGAGGCAGGCTGGCCTTCATCGACGCGATGGGCGTCTTGGCCAGGTTAACCCTCATTCCCAAACCGACTTTCATGGAGCTGCAGGCGCTCAGCGCCAGCACGGCAACCGCCGCCAGACCGGCCGCCCAAACCGTGTCCAGCAGGTGAGGAATGGAGATTTTGGCGGCGACCCGGCTCCGCCGGCGCAGACGCCGGGCCAGGCTGTCATGCGTGTCCGGACTCGGCTCGGCCGGGCGGCGCACTCCGGCGAAAGGCTTCTGTCGGCTGCATTCGTTCACGTTGGCACACTCGCCTTCTTTTCACTCGTCCAGTTAATTGACGAGTATGGAAGCAAAGTGGTTGCCCCTCGGCGCGGGGTTCGTGCATAAGCCGCACCAGCGTCTCTCATGGGAACCCTCCTGTGCAGAAAAGTCCGCACGCCTTCCTCCTTGCAACGCACTTGCATCCTGTTAACCTGACCGAGCGATGACTGATTTGACTGAGCCCTTCGAAGAAACAGCCGTTGATCGGCGACAAATGATGCTGGAGACCAAATGGGACTTGTGAACTACATTGGCGGCGTTGCGGCAGTCTGCACCACGATCGCGTTTGTTCCGCAAATTCTGAAAATCAGGAGGCAAGGGGGACAGGACCTCTCTTACCCCATGCTGATCCTCTACCTCACCGGAATTCTTCTCTGGCTCGTCTATGGCCTGCTGCTGCACGCCGCCGCTGTCATCTGGGCCAATGCGGCCACCGCATTGCTTGTCGGTGTAGCTCTCGTGCTCAAGGCAACGCATCCCGCCGGCAAGCGCGAGATCGTTTAAGCACCCTATCGATCGGAGTAGTAGCCGTCCCGCGCCTGTACGATCAGGTCGGTCTGTTTCGTCTTGAGATGGATTTTGTGATAGCCCCCTCCCGTGTTCGGAGGATTCGGTGTGTAGCCCAGGCTGTACTGATTCCTCAGCTCCTCTTCAATCTGCGCGTAAATCTGATCGATCGTCAGTTTCTTCGAAGCCTGGAGCATTCGTCCGCCTGTCTCGGTGGAGATTCGATCGAGCACTTTCTTGCCGTCGGTCCGCTCTTCCCTGGGATAGTGGCCACCGCCGCCTGGACCTCCTCCTCCGGGACCACCGCCTCCCGGCCCACCTCCGCCGGGCCAACCCATTGGACCGCCATGCCCCATCCCCCAGCCGCCATGTCCGCCGCCGTGCTCATTCGGTTCGTCATCGGTAAAGTAAATCGAATAGACGGCCGCATCCGCGCGCTGCGCGGACTCAACGGCATCCCCGAGCGTCTCCCTGCTGCCTCTATCGACGCCGTCTGACAAGACGAAGAGCGCTTTGCGGCCTTGCTGTTTTTTCATCAGCTCATTCGAGGCCAGATAGATCGCGTCGTAGAGCAGCGTGCCTGCTCCACCGCGCCCCCGGCCCTCTTCGTCGTCGCGATCGAGCTCCGGCGTTTGCAAAAGCTGAAGCCCGGACTGGAGCTTGGGTCGGGAAGAGGTCAAATCCTGTAGCAGCTCCACCTCCCGGTCGAAATGGATCAGGAAAGCCTTGTCCTTGTCTTCCCGCAGCATGTGATCGAGAAACGTGTAACTCGCGCTGCGCTCCGATTCGAGCACGCGTCGCTGGCTCAGGCTCGTGTCCACGAGCAACCCGAGCGTCAGCGGGAGATCGCTCTCGCGCACGAAATTGCTGATCGACTGCGCGCGCCCGTCTTCATCCAGCACGAAATCTTCTTTGTTCAGGTTCGGCATGATTTTCCCGTGCTTGTCGCGCACCGTGGCGTACACGGTCACCAGTTTCACCTGGGAGGTGATCTTTGAATCCTGCTGGCCTCGCAGTGCGCCGCCCGGAAGCAGCAGCGGAACGGCTAGCGCTACCGCCAGGAATAGCCGGTGCCGCGTCAGCAAGCGGCGGCCAATCTTCAAAGGGAGGATGTCCTGCTTCGGCATGGGCTATCAGTCCAGATTCTGACACCCTTCACGAGGTTGCCCGGAGGAATCCACGGCCCACCCGTTGAGAACTCGCGCTAAGAAGTCGTGTGCGGTCACTTCTCGTGCCGTTCCAACTCTCCTGACCAAAGGAGATCGACTTAACTAGCACGCAAAGGGGGCACCGGACTAGCAACCAAACTTGTCGAAATAAGTTGGAACGGCACTAGCTGTGGCGCATCAGGTGCGATCAAAAGTGGCCTGTTGAACGAGATTCGTCACTTCGTTCCTGCGGGCACGCGGCGCTTCAGCTCTTCAAACCAGTTCAGCACAACGTTGATTTGCGTCGGTGCGGCTCCCGCCTGCTCGACGGGCTTCAGCATCAGGAACCGCTGGCCGTCGGGAGACACGTCGTAGTTCGATACCGGATTCGCACTAGGGACGTACGGTCCCTCGAAAAGCACCCGAGGATTGCCTAACGCAAAGCTCGGCTGGGTCGCGATCTCCACCGCCATCATCTTGTCGCTGTTGCGGTAGAACAGCTCCCGCCCGTTCGGATTCCACACCGGCTCCGTGCCGCCTTCCGTCGAGATTTGCCACTTTCCGCCCGGGCCGAGATAGGGCTGAACGTAAATCTCAAAACGTCCCGATTCGTCGGACATGTATGCAATCCAGCGCCCGTCGGGGGAAAACCTAGGATCCGCTTGGGCGAAGGATGTTCGAAGAAAAGGCTGTGCCTTGCGGTCGCTGAGCCGCAGCACCCAGATGTCCTGGCGCGCCGTGGAACTGGCCTCATGGAAGGCCAGTAGTTGTGCATCCGGGGAAAAGGACACCGGAACATCGATGCTCTCGCTCGCGGTCAATCGCTCCAGTCCGCCACTTCCGTCTGCCAGTTGCCAGAAAATGTTTAGAGGCCCTTCCTTGTTCGAGTAGAACGCTATCCGCTTGCCGTCTGGTGTCCAAACCGGGCGACCGTTAGCATTCCCGTCGAACGTAAATCGGGTCAAGGTATCCCGGGAGAGATCGTAGAGCCAGACTTGAGTCTCCTGCTCCGCGATGGTCACGGCTACCCGCCGGCCGTCGGGCGAAACCCGCGGTGTCTGGTAGGCGTGCCCGGGAGCGGCCACGGGCTGCTCTGCGCCATTGCGACTGACCCACACCAGCTTGCTTTGTTCTCCCTGAACGCTCCCTGGAACATAGACCAGCGATCCTGTGCTGGAAAGGCTGTACTGCGCGGCTCCATTGGACGTGGATAGGACGCCCTCCAACACGGGGATCGCCGCGCCAGTCACTTCCAATCGCCGCGGATCGAACGGCACTGCCATCAGGCTTCCCCCTTGCGCATACACCAAGTGCCCAGAGGACGCGTAGCTGGGGTTTGTCCCCCCCTGGACCAGATTCCGCCGTTCGCTCGCCCCAATCGACTGAACTACAACCTGCAAGCTGGCAACACCGCTCATGCTATTGAAGAGCAATGCATTGCCGCCGGGCAAGAACTCCGGCCAGCGATGGGTAAGCTCCCCTTTATCGACACGAGTCAGCGGTTGCGGGGCGCCTCCCGCGTCCGACACCTGCTGGACAGCTGATGTTACTGAGGGTACGAAGGCGATCATCCCCTTACTGCCCCAACTGGCCCCGTGGGGTTGCGCAGCATTGCCGAGCGTCAGCGCCGTTCCTCCGCTTATCGAGATTTTCTTCAACCTTTGGCCCGTGAAAAACCCCAGCCATTGGCCATCGGGAGAGAAGAAAGGGTTGACGGCTCCTTCCGTGCCGGGAATGGGCCTGGCCTCCATACTATCCATCGCCCGCAGATAAATCTGTTGGGTGCCGCCTTGAGTGGCAACATACGCGAGATGAGTGCCATCGGGAGACAGGGCCACAGCAGGACCGGCATCCAGACCTGCTAATTGTTGGCCCGGCGGTAGCGTTATCACCGCGCGAGTGACGGGCTGTGGTACCGTGGGCTTCAGATTCCACGTCGCTAGGCCCGCGATCACCGCACCGAGCAGCAACGCGCCCAGACCGAGGATCAGCGTCCGCCGTCCAAGCGACGCGGAGATTCCTGCCGCTCGCGCGAGTGACGGGTCCGGCGCGCCAGCGAGAACTTCGTCGAGCGAAATGCGCGCGTCGCCGATGTCCCGTAGCCGCTGCTTGGGGTCTTTCTGCAAGCAGCGTTGCAAAAGCACACGAACCCGCACTGGCGTCGCGGCGGGAAGCTGCGACCAATCCGGCTCAGCGCGAATCACCGCCGCCAGCGTGTCCGTAACCGACTCGCCGCGAAACGCCATCTGGCCGGTCAGCATTTCGTACACGACGCAGCCGAACGCCCAAATGTCCGCGCGGCGGTCCACCGCCTTGCCCCTGGCCTGTTCCGGCGACATGTATGCCGCCGTGCCCAGCAGCACTCCCGCCAGCGTCGCCATCCGGCTGATCGTGGGAGAAGTGGCGATGTCCATCGATGCCGCGTCGCCTTCAATTGCTTTTGCCAGACCGAAGTCGAGCACCTTGACCGCGTCGTCGCTCGTCACTTTCACGTTTGCGGGTTTCAGATCACGGTGCACGATCCCCCGCTCGTGCGCGCATTCGAGCGCATCGCACATCTGCTTGGCGATGCGCAACGCTTCATCAATCGGAATTGCACCGGAGCGGATGCGATCGGCCAACGTTGGGCCCTCGACCAATTCCATTACCAGCGCATGAGTTTTGCCGGAATCCTCTAGACCGTAGATCGAAGCGATATTGGGATGATTGAGCGAAGCGAGGACCTTCGCTTCGCGCTGGAAGCGCGCCATGCGCTCTGCATCACGCGCAAACGCGTCGGGCAGGACTTTCAGCGCCACATCGCGCCCGAGCTTCGCATCCCGCGCACGGTAAACCTCGCCCATCCCGCCCGCCCCGAGCGCGGACAGGACTTCGTAGGGGCCCAGCCGAGAGCCGGTAGCGAGCGGCATAAATTGGGCGCTATTCTACACGAGACACTTGAAATCCCCGTTACCCAAAGTCCACACAAGCTCTCCCTTGTAATCTTGCCGCATGTTGCTAACCTGCTGGACGTATGAATGTGAAATGGAATCTTGCGGCCGATGGCGCAGCGGGACGATCCGCCTTCGCTAGGGCGTGGCTCGCGTCGGCTCCGGTCGCGTGCCGCCTCGCCACAGACGCCCGGTTGCCGCATTTTCTAATCGACACACCGGCGATTAGAATCGCCTGTAACTCATTGAAAGCAAACGATGACATGCATTTCTAATCGACACAGATCCGAGGGGCTGACGATCCCGAATTTCACCCCCGTCCAACCCAAGGAGCCACGTGTATAAGTCGGTCGAGGACCGGATTCGCAAGGCGCTGCGCCACCACATCCACGAGCGCTACAAGACGGACGTGCCCGTGGTCACCGAGCGCCCGCCGAAATCCTCCATGGGCGAAGTCGCTTCGCCGCTGTGCTTCGAGCTGGCCAAGCGGCTGAAGAAGCCGCCGCGCGCGCTCGCGCAGGAAATTGCGAATTCGCTGAAGCCGATAGAAGGCGTCGCGCGCGTGGAAGTCGCGGGCGGAGGCTACCTGAATCTGTTCTTCGACCGCTCGGCATTTTTTCGCGCCACCTGCGAGGAAGCGGGCCGCGGCGCTGCTGCCGAACCCGCGCCCAACGCGCCGAAGACGATGGTCGAGCACACCAGCGTCAATCCGAATAAGGCCGCGCACATCGGCCACCTGCGCAACGCCGTCCTTGGCGACACGTTCGCGCGCCTCCTTCGTTACTCCGGCCGGCGCGTGGAAGTGCAAAACTACATCGACAATACCGGAGTCCAGGTCGCGGACGTCGTCCTCGGATTTCTGCGCCTCGAGCCGAAATCGCTCGACGAAGTCCGTGCACTCGCTCTCGCCCCGAAATTCGATTACGTTTGCTGGGACCTCTATACGCGCGTCACGCAGTGGCTCGCGGAGGACAAATCGCGTCTCGAACTTCGCTCGCAAACTTTGAAAGACATCGAAGAAGGCCACGGCGACGCCGCGAACACGGCGGAGATTGTCTCCACCGCCATCGTGCACTGCCACCTGCGGACGCTCGACCGCCTCGGGATCGACTACGACCTGCTCTCGCGCGAGAGCGAAATCCTGCGCCTGAAATTCTGGGACGCAGCGTTCGAACTCCTGAAGCAGCGCGGCGCGATTCAGCTTGCAAGCTCGGGCAAGAACGCCGGCTGCTGGGTGATGCAGCTTCCATCGGAAAAGGAAGTCCCAGAGGGAGAAGAAGAACCCACCGAAATGGCCGAAGCCAAGATCATCGTGCGCTCGAATGGCACGGTCACCTACGTGGGAAAAGACATCGCCTACCATCTCTGGAAATTCGGCCTGCTCGACCGCGACTTTCACTACCGCCGCTTCCACAAGCATCCCGACGGACACGAGGCTTGGAGCACGAACTCTGAATCGGACGACGCGGGCGCACCGCGATTCGGCCATGCCAGCGAAGTCTTCAATGTGATCGATTCGCGGCAAGCGTATCCGCAGCAGGTGGTCGTCGCGGGGCTTCGCGCTCTTGGCCACGCGGGAGAGGCCGACAGCCTGAAGCACTTTTCCTACAACGTGGTCGCGCTTACGCCGCGCTGCGCTCGCGAGCTTGGCTACGAAATCCCGCCCGAGGACGCGAAAAAACCCTACATCGAAGTGAGCGGCCGCAAGGGACAGGGCGTGAAGGCGGATGATCTGATCGACCAGCTCGAAGCCTCCGCGCGAGCGGAAACTGAGAAGCGCCATCCCGAGCTGGCCGGCACGGCCGGGTTTCATGAAACGGTGAACGCCGTCGCCATCGGAGCCCTGCGATATTTTCTGCTGCGCTTCACGCGCTCGACTGTCATCGCGTTCGATTTCGAGGACGCGCTCAGCTTCGAGGGCGAGACGGGCCCCTACGTCCAATACGCCGTGGTGCGGGTCAACGGGATCGTGCGCAAGGGCGAGGGCCGGTTGAATGATGCGGATGCGGCGAACGTTTTGCGGGTCGAGAGCGGCGAAATCGACGTGATGAAATACCTGGCCGCACCGGCGGGCGATGATCTATGGGAGCTTATTGTGCTGTCTGGTTCGCTCGACGCGCGCGTGGAAGCAGCGCTCGCCGGTCAGGAGCCTGCGTTCCTCGCGCGCTATGCGTTCGAGCTCGCGCAGGCGTTCAACGTCTTCTACCACAAGCACCACATTCTTTCGGAAGAAGACGCCGAAAAGCGCGCGTTCCTGCTGCGGCTTACTTCGCTCGTGCGCGAACAGCTCGTCACCGCGCTCGGCCTGCTTGGCATCACCGCGCCGGAGAAGATGTGATGCGCGCCGCCTACATCTTCAGCGCGAAATCAACGATCGAGCGAAGCGCGATCCCGGTCGGTCCCTTGGCTTGCCACGGGCGCCCTTCGTCCACCCAGCACGTCGAAGCGATGTCGAGATGGATCCACGGCGTGTCTTCGGCAAATTCCTTGATGAACCACGCGCCGGTGCTCGCGCCGCCTCCCTTGCCGCTGCCCGTGTTGCGGATGTCCGCGATGTCGCTCTTGATCATTGCCTCGTATTCCTCGTCCATCGGCATGGGCCACATTTTTTCTCCCGCGGCCTTCGCGCTCTCGAGGAATTTGTCGAGATATTCGCGCGGCGTCCCAAACGCGCCGACGTGGACGTTCGCCAGCGCCACTTCAATCGCGCCGGTAAGCGTGGCCGCGTCGATCAAATGCGTGCAGCCGAGCTTGCGCGCGTAGAAAACTCCGTCCGCCAGAACCATGCGGCCCTCGGCGTCCGTGTTGATCACTTCGATCGTCTTCCCGGACATCGCCACCTGCACGTCGCCCGGCTTCTGCGCGCGGCCGCCCGGCATGTTTTCGGTCGCGGGGATCACGGCGATCACCGGAACGGACGGCTTCAGGAATGCGAGTGCGCGCATGGCGCCGAGCATCGTCGCGCCGCCGCCCATGTCGTACTTCATCTTCTCCATATTCGCCGCCGGCTTGATCGAGATGCCACCCGTGTCGAACGTGACCGCCTTGCCGACCAGACCCAGCACTGGCCCACCCACCGGGGCGTTCTTGGGCGTATAGCGCAAGACGATTACCCGCGGCGGCTCGACGCTTCCCTGCGCCACGCCGATCAGCGCGCCCATTTTCAATTCGGTGATTTTCCGCTCGTCGAGAATCTCGATTCCCAGGCCAACTTCTTTCGCCATCGCCTCCGCCTTGGCGGCCAGCATGCGCGGGGTCAGGCGATTCGAAGGCTCGTTGATCAAGTCGCGCGCGAAATTCTGCGACTCTCCGAGAATGCGGCCCTGATCGATCGCGGCGGTCAGGTTCGCTCCGAGGCCGGCATCGAATCCGGCGAGCGCGACGGACTGAATTTCGCGGTCCTTCTTGTCCGTGCGGTATTTGTCCGATTCAAAATCCGCGGCGATCAGTCCCTCGACGACGGCTTGCGCCGCCGCCGGATCGCGCTCCCCTTCGCGCGTGAGAAAGATCAATTTCTTTGCGCCGCGGGATTTCAGGTGGCGCAGCGCGGTGCCCGCGATCTTGCGCAGATCCGACACGGCGAACTTCTCCGGCTTCCCTGCTCCGACGAGAAGCAGCCTTTGCGCCGCAAGCCCCTCGGGGAAATGGATGAGGACGAGTTCAAGCGCCTTGCCGGTCAATTCGCCGCTCGCGGCGAGAGAGCCGAGGCGGCCCTTCATTGCACGATCGATATCGCCGAGCACTCCATCGAACTTGTTTTCCTTATCGAAGACGTAGGTAACGAGCGCGTCGCCCGGGATGGAAGCGTACGGCTGTGAATCGAGTTGGATCTGCATGTCTTCCTTTCACTCTCATCGCCGGCGGAAGCGGTACATCGCTTCATCGGCTTCGCGTTTGGCTTCTTTTCGCCGTTCGGCTTCGCGGCGGTCGTGGAACTTCTTGCCTCTCGCCACGGCAAGTTCGCACTTGGCCATTCCGTCCCGAAAGTAGATCTTCAACGGGACGATGGTCATGCCCTTCTGCTGCGTCGCGACCGCGAGCTTGTCAATTTCCCGGCGGTTGAGCAGCAGCTTGCGCTTCCGCAATGGGTCGTGGTTGCGCGACCCCCCGGGCTGGTACTCAGGGATGTGGCAGTTTACCAGCCATGGCTCGTCAGCGCGAATCTCCGCGTAGGCCTCGCGCAGGCTCCCCTTGCCGTCCCGGAGGGACTTGACCTCTGTGCCGACGAGCACTATTCCGGCCTCGAACTTGTCCAGCAGGTCGTAGTTGTAGGAGGCCGCGCGGTTCTGCGCGACGATCTTGTTGCGTTCAAGCTCCGCCTTTTTCGCCGCTGAAGTCACCGTGAAGCTATGATAGCCGCCGCGTGCGATAGGCCGCAAGTGACGGAATTTCCCGGAGTTCCGGCTTGGATTGCGATAACTTTCACGTTCGTGTAACACAGGTGCCTAAAAGGCTATGGTAATCAAATACCGGCGGCAACGGGGGCGGTTCCTGTTCTCGTTCAGAATGATTAGTGACACTCGGTAGAGTGTCGCTATGCAAATACGAAGGGGAAGGATACCCAAAGCGCGAGAGCTCTCGCGCTTTGGGTGCGAGCTGAGCCGGACTGGCCAACTCCGGTTGGCCTG
>DATNIN010000040.1:0-84311 GCA_035604415.1 Candidatus Acidiferrales bacterium | reverse complement strand
CTTCGTGATCGCAGCCGTCAATGTCGTCTTGCCGTGGTCGATATGCCCGATCGTCCCCACGTTTACGTGCGGCTTGACCCTCTCGAATTTCTCCTTCGCCATCTCGCTTCACCCTCGCATCAAGGCTGCGCGGCCCTCGCCGCGCTCGATCTATTCACTTGCCCTGCGTGCCGCCCGTCGCTTCCTGCCAAACTATGGAGCGGGGGACGGGATTCGAACCCGCGACCATCTGCTTGGAAGGCAGAGACTCTACCCCTGAGTTACCCCCGCTCATGCCTCACTCACTACAACATGGAGCCTGGGACCGGGATTGAACCGGTGACCTCGTCCTTACCAAGGACGCGCTCTACCAACTGAGCTACCCAGGCCCGAACCGGTCTCCCTCTTACTTCCAACTTCATTTCGGAAACGCGGCCGGGGTCCGCTTCGCTTCCGAACACATTCGCGCAACACCAGCTGAGATCTTCACCAGGCCTTCGGGACCAGCCACTCGGTGCCGCACGAGACGCTGGTGGACGGGGGAGGATTCGAACCTCCGTAGCCCGCAAGGAGCGGCAGATTTACAGTCTGCTGGTTTTAGCCACTCACCCACCCGTCCCGCGAAGGCATCCAGGACGCAAATCCTCGCGTCCGGCGAAACGCATCCGGGACACAAGGATCGTCTCCCGCTAACCGAACCAGATCTGAACCGGACCGCTGTACGAGGTACTCCCCAATGAAGATCGGGCTCGTGTGCAGACACACCAGCCCTGATCGCTTGTCTCGCGAGGAACCCGTCCTTGCAGCCAACCGAAAAATTCCGGTCCCCTCAAACTCAGCTGGCGGAGGGACTTGAACCCCCGACCCTCTGATTACAAATCAGATGCTCTACCAACTGAGCTACGCCAGCCCTGCGCAAACCTAGGGAAATTATCACAGCGGCAATCAAATTGCAAGCAACTTCCTTAGGCCCCGCAAACCCGTTGCCAGCATTCAACTTATTTTCGCCTCTTGCGGCCCCGGCATGCCCTATTGTGCAGCGGGCTTGGCAAACAGGGCGTCATCGACGTCCACGTTGTGGTGCACTTCGCTCAGTGTGATCGTCATTTCCGTGTCGCCATTTTTCTGATGAACCGTGAACGGCAGCTTGACGCCGTCCACTTCGCGGTAGTCCTCAAAATCTTCCTGGTACATCGTTACGCCGTCCGGGCCGTGGTGCTGGCTGATCACGCGGAGCGTGAGACCTGTCTGCGCGTCGAAATACATTTTATCCGGCTCGCCGCCTTCCGGCAACGCGCCTTCCACAACCCACGCGTCGCGCTCGCCGATTTTTACTTTGCCGGTCACGGTGAGCTTCGTGTAGAGCTTGCGCAAATTCAGCGGATGAAAGAAATCGGCGTCGCGCCGAGTCTCCGCGAGTTCCGGCCCGGCAAGTTCGCGGAGTCCGTCCTGCGGATCGTCGGTCCAGCCGACCGTTCCATCAAAAGCCTGGCGGAATGACGCGCCGTTGATGGTGACCACGCCGAGCATACGATCGGGCGCCTTCTCGTGAATTTCGACCGTGCCCGACAAGCTCATCGACGGCACCTCAATCGCTCCGGTCGTTTCGCGCGAGGTCAGCTTCTGCCATGCGGCGCGCCCGCCCTCCGCTTCGACATAACGATTGATAATCTGATCGACGGTCGGCACGGCCGCTGCGGCCGCTGGCGCCGTCGGCTTCGCTGGTTTCGCCGCGGGTGTTTGGCCGCGGGCGACCGTTCCCAGCGCAAGGCAAAGACACGCGACGGCGAGAAATCGCTTCATCGAAACAAACATGATTCCATGGACGATCGAGTTCTCTGGGTGAAAAACTGATTCGCGTCGCTCCGCGGGCCTGCTTATCTTCGACGCGTTCTCCGCGCCGCGGGTTGCAACGACGCCACATTTCCAATGCGCGGTGGCAGCCCGGCGCATTACACTGTTTCGCGAATCCAAAAGCTTCGCCGTGTGATGCCGGCTTCCGCCAAAAAACGCGCGCTGATCGTGATCGCGGTCCTGGTGTGCGTGGCCGCCGCGGGCGCCGGAGTTTATTTCTACCGCCTGCATCGGCCGCTTGCCGGAGCGAACGCCGGGACGGCTCCCGACCTTTTGAGCCAGCTTCCCTCGGGCGCACCCGCCATTGCTTATATAGATGTCGCGGCGCTCCGAAAGTTGCAGGGCTCGCAACTCGCGGCGGTGCTGGGTCTCACCGGTGCCGATCCGCACGAAGATCGCGAGTACGCGGACTTCGTCCGCGACACGGGCTTTGACTACGCGCGCGATCTCGACCGGGCGGCCATCGCAATCTGGCCCGCGAGCCTGCTCGCGGCGCCCGGCGGCTCCGGCAGCACCGAGGTGCTGGCGATCGCGGATGGCCGCTTCGACGAACCCAAGATCGAGGCGTACGCCCTGCGCACCGGAAAAGTAGTGACGCGCGGGACGCAATCGTTCTACGAAGTGCCGGGTAACCCGCCCGTTTCGTTTGCGTTTCTCTCCCCCACGCGGATCGTGCTCACGAACACCAAGGACGGAGGAGTGCTCGCGCCGAATCCTTCCGCGACAGATCAAGCGATGCGCGAGCGCATCGAGCGCGTGGCCGGAGCGCCGATTTTCGCGGTGGCGCGAACGGACACGCTCCCGAACAGCTTCTACGCCAATTTCAAGAACGCGCCTCAGTTCGAACACCTGGCGCGCAGCGTCCAGGGTTTGACGCTCGCGGGCCAGCCCGAAGGCGATCAGATCCACGTCGCGGTCGACGCCGAGTGCGACTCGATGAAAAATGCGCTGGAGCTTTCGACGCTGCTCGACGGGTTTCGCATGTTCGGCTCGATGGCGCTTTCCGATCCGAAAGCGCGCGGAAAGATGACCAAGGAGCAGGCCGCGTTCCTGATCGCGCTCGCGAGCCGCGTCAAAGTGACGAACCAGGATCACTGGGTGCGCCTCACGCTCGACGTCACGCCGGACATGCTCGCGCCCGCAAGGCCGAGCCACGCCGATCCGCGCTGATTCACGCATCGGACCAGCTCCGCGGAGGGCGACCCGCGAACGCATCCTCGAGCAGCGCGCGAATTCCTTCCTTCGATAGCGGACGCGAATTGTAAAAAGGATTTGCAATCACAAGACTTGCCGCGTGCTCGATTCCCTCCCGCTTCATCCCAATGGATTGCAGCGAGAGCGGCGTGCCCATCTTCACCTCGAGATCGTAGAGGCCCTGCGCCGCCGACTTCGCTCCAAGCGCGCGGGCGATGCGCTCCATCGCTTCCGGAGCGGCGGCCGCGTTGTAAGCGGTCGCGTGCGGCAGCAGCACGGTGTGCGTTTCCGAGTGCGGCAGATCGAACGCGCCGCCGAGAATGTGGCAAAGCTTGTGATGCAGCGCCATCGTGGTGCCGCCCAGCGACACGCCGCCCAACCACGCGCCGTAGAGCGCAGATGACCGCGCCTCCAGGTTCGACGGATCCTTCACCACGGCCGGAAGGCCACGCGCCATCGCGCGAATTCCCTCCTCGGCGATCAGCGAGATGATCGGATTCGCGTCCTGCGCGTAGAGCGCTTCGACGCAGTGCGCCACCGCGTTCATGCCGCTCGTGGCGGAAAGTTTTTCAGGCATGCCGAGCGTCAGCGCGGGATCGTAGATCACCGTTTTCGGCAGGGCTCGGGAATCGCGCGCGTTTTTCTTGATGCCGGCTTCCGTGAGCCCCCAGATCGGAGTCATCTCCGATCCGGAGTAGGTGGTCGGAATGCAGAGAATCGGACGGCCGGAAACGAGAGCGATCGCTTTCGCGAGTCCCGTCGCCGATCCTCCGCCGATCGCGACGTAGCAATCCGCGTCGAGGCGCGCGGCCTCGGCACGTCCCGCTTCGGCGGTTTTGACGGGAACGTGCATCACGGCGCGATCGAAAATTCCGGCGGCTTTCGAGCCAAGCCGCGCCGCCAGTTCCTCGCCGAGTTTTCTGCGCCCGGGCGTCGTGATGATCAGCGCGCGCTTCGCGCCGAGCCGGTCGATTTCTTCGGGCGCCTTGACAAAACTTCCGGCGCCGAACACGACGCGCGACGGCGACGCCTGATAAACGAAGGAGAGTTTTGGCCCGGAGGTCATCGCGCCGACCCTCGAAAAGTGTGACACCCTGAGTGTGCGCCGATCGTTTGTTTTCTGTAACTTACGAGTGACATGAGGTGGCGACCTGTGTCGACCTGAAAGCGGTGGCTAGTGGCGAGTGGCCCTTCGGCTGGGCTCAGGGCAAGCGAGTGACTAGTGCGGGCAGAATGGGGCGGGAGTGCCCCGGTGGCGTCACCGAGTGCCGGGCCGCGGTACTGCCTTCCGACTGCGGTCTTGTGGACCATGCGACCATACTTGTTGAGGGGAAGCGCGGTGTCAAGCATGCGCTCCTGTGGACTTCTAAGGACCAAGTCATTCCCACCCTCAACAGCCGAGAGTGAGGCGCCGGAAGAATCAAAAGCTCAAGCGCGGCCCGCCGACCATTTGAAAAGCACTTATCCGATAAGCGCGTTGATCAGCCAACGGCCCGTCGGAGATGAAGGACTGCTCCCTGGCGTCTACGAAGCTCGATGCAAGGCAGAACGACGAAGGCGGGTTGAAATCAACTGAATGGAGCCGATAGATTTAATGAATTGGACGATACCGACCCTTGCCCTGTATTTTTGAAGTCCCACTGACGCGGCTAATCAGCTGCGCCGTGATGATACTGATGGCCGGGCGTCTGAATGACCCCAGCCCAACGAGGCCCAAAAAACATGTCAAAATACAAACTAGAATATCTCTGGCTTGACGGCCGAAAACCCATTCCGGAGCTGCGCGCCAAGACCACAATCAAGGAGTTTGCCAGTACTCCCACGCTTGCCGATCTGCCGCTTTGGGGTTTTGACGGCAGTTCCACGATGCAGGCCGAAGGCCATAAATCCGACTGCATTCTGAAACCCGTGGCTCTGTATCCAGATGCAAGCCGCAAAAACGGCTATATCGTTCTCAGCGAAGTGATGCACCCTGACGGCACCCCGCACTCCACCAACGCGCGCGCCACGATCGAGAACGACCCCGACCTGTGGATCGGTTTTGAGCAGGAATACTTTCTTTACAAGGACGGCCGCCCCCTCGGCTTCCCGGAAGACGGTTATCCCAAACCGCAGGGGCCGTACTACTGCGGTGTCGGGTACAAATACATGGGAAACATAGCCAGGCAAATTGTGGACGAGCATCTGGATCTCTGTCTCGCGGCCGGCATCAATCACGAAGGCATCAACGCCGAAGTCGCGAAGGGCCAGTGGGAATTCCAGATCTTCGCCAAAGGCTCCGCCAAAGCCGCGGACGACACCTGGACCGCTCGCTATTTGATGGCGCGCCTGTGTGAGAAGTACGAGGTGGACTTCGAATTGTATTGCAAACCCATCAAGGGCGACTGGAACGGATCGGGCATGCACACCAACTTCTCCACGAAGTACATGCGCGAAGTAGGCGGCAAGGAATATCTTGAGGCCCTCATGGCGGCGTTCGAAAAGCACATCCCCGAACACATCGCCGTGTACGGCCCGGACAATCACCTGCGCTTGACGGGTTTGCACGAAACGCAAGCCATCGACAAGTTCAGCTACGCTCTCTCGGATCGCGGCGCGTCCGTGCGGTTGCCCGTTAACTTCATTAAGGACGGTTACAGGGGCTATCTGGAAGATCGCCGTCCGAACTCCGAAGGCGATCCCTACCAGATCGTCTCGCGCATTCTGAAGACGATCAATAGCGTCCCGAAGCCGAAAGGGCTACAGGCCGTTGGCGCTACCGACTAAGTAGAAGGCCACGAAACTCGCACCACTCGAAGAGCGCACGGACCTCTGATCGGAGCTCGTCAGAGGTTTCGTGCGCGTTTTCGTGTTTGTGATGCCGCTCGACCGCTCGTATAACTCTTGGTTAGTCGGATTATCGGACCTGCTTCCCACCGTATGCGTAGTCACGAGATGCCCGGTCAGAAAAGATCGAACCGGCCGATACGAAGGCAGGGCGCAGCGAGACTTCCGCGACCACCTCAGTCCAAGGCAGCGCCCCCAGGGCAGACCCTTCGTTCGCTGCGGCGAACTCAGGGCAAGGCAAAAGCGATGATGGAATCGCCGGGGGCGTCGTTGAAATAGCCTGAGACGGCGACGATGCCGGGGCCGCCGAAGGCTTCGACGACGACGTACTGCTTGCCGTTTTTCCCCATGTACGTGACGGGAATCGTGTGGGCGCTCGCGTCGATTTTTTCGGTCCACAATTCCCTGCCGGTGCGCGAATCGAAGGCGCGGAAGCGGCCATCGTTGGTGGCGCCGATGAAGATCAGGCCGCTGGCCGTGACGATCATCGAGCCGGTGTTGGGCGCACCGGTATGCGGAAAGCCTTTTTCCGCGAGCGCGTCCACGGTGCCGAAGGGAACGCGCCAGGCGATGTCGCCCGTCTTCGCATTCACCGCGAAAAGTTCCGCCCACGGAGGATTGAGACACGGCCAGCCCGTCTTCGGATCCCAGTAGCGCGTGTTGTAGCGAATGCCGCCGCCGGGATACTCCTTTTCGTAGAAGCCGCCTGAAGGAAGCTCCTTCTCACGCTTCACCAGACGGCCGATCTGCGCCGTATTGAAATCCGTGGTGCCGAAAATGTATTGCAGCTTCGGATCGTACGCGACGCCGCTCCAATTGGCCGCGCCCTCGCGCCCCGGAGAGACGATGGCCATTTTGTCCGGTTCGGCGCCGAAGGGAGTGAACGGCCCGCTGTTGTAGAGATTGTTCTTTTCCCAGAGGTCCTTGCAGAACGCGGCGTGCTCCGGAGTGAGATTGTAGATGTCGGCCTTGCTGACGCTCATGGGCGCGAGCGGCGGAGGCTTCAGCGGAAAGGGCTGCGTCGGCGAAGTGACTTCGCCGGGCACGTCCGATTGCGCCACGGGCCGCTCCTCCATGCCGAAGAGCGGAGTGCCGTTGGTGCGGTCGAAGAGGAAGAGCGTTCCCTGCTTGCTGAACTCGGCGACGCCCGGGATCGTTTTCCCGTCGCGCTTCACGTCGAAAAGCGTCGGCGGCGCGGGCACGTCGTAATCCCAAAGATCGTGGTGGACGAGCTGCTGATACCAGACGAGCTTGCCCGTTGCGGCGTCCAGCGCGACGAGGCTATCGTTGTAGAGGCCGTTGCCGAGGCGCGTGGCGCCGTAATATTCGGTGCCGCCGCTGGGCGCAATCGGGACGTAAACAAGGCCGCGCTCGGCATCGAGCGTCATGAAACTCCAGACGTCGGTGCCGCTTTTCGAATCCCAGCTTTTGCCAAGCCACGTTTCGTAGCCGGGCCCGCCCGGCTGCGCTTTGGTGTAGAAGGTCCAGACGAGCTTGCCGGTGTGGGCGTCCCACGCGCGCACCATCTGCACGCGGTTTTCACCGGTGATGATCAGGTCGCGATAGATCACGGAAGCGGCGGCCGGACCGACGCCGGAAACGAAGCCGCCGTCGCCGAATTCTTCGGCGGGCTTTCCGGTTTTCACGTCGAGCGCGAGCATCTGATTTCCGGCAACGCCGAGAATGATCCGCGGAGAGGTCTGCGAATCGCCGGGCCAATAGGAAGCGCCGCGGGGACGGGTGCCCTTCGTCTCGTACTTCCAGATTTGCCGGCCGGTCTCGGGCTCGAGCGCGTACACATTCTTTCCGGCGACGAGATACATCACGCCATTCACGACAAGCGGAGCGCCCTCGGAATTGACGTTGCCTGCGGGATCGCCCGTGTGAAAGGTCCACGCGCGGCGGAGTTTTTTCACATTGCGCGCGTTGATTTGTTTCAGTGGCGAATAGCGCTGCGCGCCGGGATCATGGCCGGCGTAGGGCCAGTCGCCTTGCGACTGCGCGCCGAGCGCCGCAGGCAAAAACAAAATTGAAAGGATGCCGAGAAGAGAGGAGGCGCGTTTCGTTTTCAAGCGGCTCAGTTCGACGCCGACGCCTTGAGAAGCGGAGTCACGTCGCGCTCCATCTCCTCGAAGGACAGCGCCTTCTCATAGAAATGCGCCACTTTGCCGTCGCGATCGAAGATCGTGGTCATGGGCAGGGCTTCGCCGTCGGCCGCCCAATGCGGGTCGACGCCCTTGTAAAAGTCATCGTCGATCGACGAAGCAAGATACACGGCAAAAGAAGGCTTCGTTTCGTCGAGGTACTTGGCCATCGCGGCCTTGTCGGCCGGATCGGAGGCATCGTTCATCGAAATTTCAACCACCTCGAGGCCCGCGGACTTGTACTTGGTCTGGAGCTTGATGATGTCGGGAAATTCCTTGTGGCACGGCACGCAATACGTGGCGAAAAAGTTGAGGAAGACGACCTTGCCCTTATTGCCCGCGATCAGGGCCTTGACGTCTTTCGGCTCGACGATCTTCATCTCCGGCGCGGATGCAGATTGCGCGCGGATGCCGCGTCCCGCGAAGGCAGCGATGCAGAGGGCGCCGAGCGCCAGGCAAGCAAGTCTCATGACCGGACGGCGAAGCTGCGATTTCATTGGCCGCCGCTTCCGGGCGCTGCCGACGCCAGCATCTTCGTGGAAGCGTCGGCAACCTGCTGGAACGTGTCGTCCGTGACGTTCACATGATTGCTCATCACTTGCCGATTATCGTTCACGAGAAACGTGTTGTTGGCCTGCGTGTTGATCCTGTAAAGGCGCACGCCCAGATCCTGCGGCCCTTTTTGGAGGTACACGAGGGGGATCTGTATGCCCTTATCGGCCGCGAGCTTTTCAAGCCAGTCCTTCGTATCCGGCCCGGCGATCATCACCGCGAAGCCCTTGAGATTCTTCTGCGACTTCACGAGGCCGTTCAGCTTGACGATCAGGTCGGCCGCTTCCGGGCTGGGCTTCTGGAAGAAACCGATCACGGTCGGCGCCGTTCCGTATTCGCACACGTAGCAGGTGTCCTGGCCCTTGTACTTGCCGGTCACATCGATCACGCGGAACGACGGAGTGACGTCGCCCACCTTGCGGCCGGAGGTAATCGGTCCGGTGGTGGCAACGGCGAGCTGCGCAGCAGGCTGAGCGGCGGCATTCGCGCTCGATGCATCCGTGCTGCCGTTGGCGGCAGCTGCTTCCGCCATCTTCACGGCGTTCGCGGCATCAGTCCCGTCAACGGGATATTTCAACGCGACCCACTTGTACCAGCCGCCTTCGAGAATTTTCGTATTCAGGTAGCCGAACTCAGCGAGCTTCTTGTACATGTCGAGCGAGTCTTCGTCATGATTGCACGGGCAATAGAGAACGAGCATCTTGTTGCGCGGGAGCGGGATCGGGGGCTTCACCTGCGCCACCCAAGGGTAGTTGATCGCGCCGGGGATGTGGCCTTCGACGAAGGCTTCCTCAGGCTGCGTATCGACGAGCGCGAACGTGGTCGCCTTGTCGTCCATCAATTTCTTCATGTCCGCCGGGGTGATGAATTGGGCCGGCGGAGCGGACATCTGCGTGGGGTCGTCAAACACCTGTCCAGAGTCTTCTTGCTGCGCAGCGGCCTGGCGGGGCAAGCACAAAAACGCCCCCAGCACGAGGACCGCAAAACCGAGCCACTTAGCGGTGTGTTGCATGACGACCTCCGTATCTCCGACCGGCCGGGAAATTCACCAAACCTTGTTACTGCCCTTACGCGTGGATGTTACGCAGGGCCCCAAAACCTGTCAAGGCTGTGTACTTCTGGGCCATAAACCATTCAGCGACAAGCGCATCGCCCGCTTCCAGTACATTCGCCTCTATCACATTAGACGTAATTTCAAGGACGCGGTTTCATGGATTTGAACTCGAGGCAAGCGGCGGCGCCTAGCGCACTAGCGTCCCGGCAGGGCGAACGCGTACGCCACGCCATCGACGAGAAACACGACGTACTGGCGGCCATCGAGTTCGTAGGTCATCGGTCCCGTGCCGAGCGATCCGCCGGGATACATGTGCCAAAGGACTTTCCCGGTGGCAGCGTCCAGAGCGACCAGGCTGGAAGACATGTCCGCGGTAAACACCAGGTGACCCGCCGTGGAGAGGATGCCGGATTGTCCGCCGCGACCTTCGGTGTCCGCCGTCCAGCGGACCTTGCCCGTTTGCACGTCGATGGCTTTCAACATCGATTTCGATGAAAGAAAAAAGTCGCGTCCCGCCCAGCCCTCCGCGGATTTTCCGGGCATGGTGAGATAAAAAACGCCCATGGCCTCGCGCGAGTTCACGTAGAAGAGGCCGGTATCAGGATCGTAGCTCGGCGCCTGCCAGTTTGTTCCAACGCCTCCCGAGACGAGCACGCCATCGGGCTGAGGCTCTTTGTCGCTGCGGGGAATCGGCTGGCCGCGCTTGTCGTAGCCGGAGACCCAGTTGGCGGGAACGAACGCTTCCGAGATCAGGGCTTCGCCGTTCGTCCGGTCGAGAACGAAGAACAGGCCGTTCTTTCCCGCCTGCGCGAGCATCTTTCGCGGCTTGCCATGAAAGGTGCCGTCGAAAAGGACCGGCGTCATCACCGTGTCCCAATCGTGCGTATCGTGGGGAGATGCCTGGAAATACCAGACGAGCTTGCCGGTGTCCGGGTTGAGCGCCACGATCGTGCAGGTGTAGAGGTTCGCGCCCACGCGCGTATCGCCGTTTTCGACGGGATGAGGATTGCCCGTTCCCCAATACAGCAGATTGAGTTGTGGATCGTATGTGCCCGTCAGCCACGTCATGCCGCCGCCGCGCGTGATCACGTCGGTATCGTGCGGCCAGGTGTTCCACGCAGGATCGTCCTGCTTGGGCATGGAATCCCAGCGCCATTCCACTTTTCCGTCCACAGGATTGATCGATTCGAGAAAACCGGGCAGATCGGCGGTATCGCCCGAGGTTCCGACGATGAGGTGATCGCGTATCACCAGAGGTGCGACGGTGCCGAAGGCTTTCAGCGCGGGATCGTCGATCTGAATCTGCCAGATCATTTTGCCGTTGTGCGCGTCGACGCACAAAAGCTGCGCATCGAAGGTCGTCATGTAGAGACGGTCCTTCCACATCGCGACGCCCTTATTGCCTCCGCCCGGCGCCGCTCCCGGACGCTGAAAATGCCAGATCTGTCGGCCGGTGCGGGCATCAACGGCCCAGATTTGATTGCCGCCCGAAATGTAGAGGATGCCGTTTACTTCGAGGGGCATGGATTGCAGGGCAGCCGAGTGCGCCTGGAACGCCCAGGCGAGCGTGAGCGAGCCGGCGTTTTCTCTATTGATCTGCGTGAGCGGACTGAAGCGCCGGCCGGTGTAGTCGCCGTTGAAAGTCGGCCACGTGTCCGTGGGAGGCTTCAGAATCTTTCCGGGATCGAGTCCCTGCGCGGGCAAACGCGCCGCGAACAGAAGTCCGAGCGAGAGAAGGGCAAGCACCTTCTTCACTTCAATGTCTCCAGATACGTGAAGAGGTTGTGCATGTCGGCGTCCGTGTATTTCTCGAGCAGCGCGGCGTGCGCGGCGAGCGGATCGGTGACTTCCAGTTTGACTGCGCTGCGCGGCCACGAGTGATACCAGCCCTCTTTGCCATTGATCGCAATGTTGAAGCCGTCGTTGAGAACAACCGTTCCTTCGAACTTCTGGCCCGAAGGCAGCGTCACGACTGCGGTCGAGGGCGTGCCCGAAGGATAGAGGAAGCGCGTCTGGAGATCCGGGGGATTGTACTTCGTCGCGATACCGGCGAGGTCGCCCGTCGCCGAATGACACTTGTTGCAGCCGCCCGGTCCGTTGAAATAGGCCTTGCCAGCTTCGACGGTGCCGGTCGCCAGGCGCTCAGCGGGAATGTCGTTGGGATAGGGGCCGACGCGCGTATGGAGATCGAACAGAACGAGCTGGGCCTGCACGAACGCGACGAGATCGGCGATCTGCGAATCGGCAAGTTGAAATGGAGGCATTCCCTTATCGGCGCGCCCGCCCGTAACGACCGGACCGATGAGATCGCCGCCTTTGTCGTGCCGCACGAGCGACGACCGGATGAGATCGGGGCCGCGGCCGCCGGTGGCGTCATCCGCGTGGCAGGCAGCGCAGTTCTGCTTGAAGAGCGTGTGGCCGCGCTCGGCCGCAGCGGCTTGCGCCGCCTGAGCCGCAGCGCGAGCGTCCGCGCCGCTGGGAGACGGCGGTCCCGCAGGAGTTCCTTGCTGCGCTGCGAGCGATCCGAGCGACAGGACCGCGCAGAGAACAGCAACCGCAACGAGCGCAAGCTTCTTCACGGCATTCCCCCATCGGCGCGCAAACTCAGGACGTGAGACGCACGGCGTCAACGCCCCGTTTCCCCCACTGCGAAAATTCGCTACTTGCCTGCCTTCGTCAGCGTCGCGCCGCTAATTTTCTTCGTCTGGTGCGCCCAGTTTGGACCCGGATAGGTGAAGAGCAGGTCGTAGCCGGGTGATCCGCCCGCGACGAAGATATGGAAATCGTCCGGGCTTTGAACGATCGGCACGCGTCCGCCGGGTTTCAAGTTGTCCAGGAAAACCTGCGCGTGCTCGGGACTGATACGGCCGTCCGCGGTCGCCTCGTGCGTGAGCTTCACCGTGGCCGGACTCAGCTTCTCGAAAGGCAGGCGCGACTTCTCGTACAGGTACGCCTGCAAACTCTTTCGCGTGTATCCGGCGTTCGCCAGATCCACCGCGCAATCCGGAATCAACACGAGGACATACGTCTGCGAGTGGAACCAGGCGAACCCGCCGCCTCCGCTGATTCTCGCGACGATTTGATCGATCACGCCTTGTCCCGTCCACGGTGCGACCGCACCGCCGCCGAGGACGAGCGGATTGCCGACCGTGGCGACTGTGACCGTGCTTTCCTCCGGCTTGTAGCCGAGGCTCACGTCGTAAGGCTCCCACGGGCTCTTCTCCTGATCCTCCGCAAACGTGAAGAACGTGTAGGACTCGAGCCGGCCCGTGAGCGCCATGTCGTTCACTTGCGGCCACGTCTGTCCCAGATTCAGCAGAGACAGCCGAAGCGCACGGCCCACCGTGCTATTGGCGCGGAATCCGTGGCCTAGCATGCCGATGCCGGAATTGAATCCCAGCTCCTTGCCGATCGGGCCGCTGACGACCACGACCGGAGTGAAGGATCCGGTGGAAGCCTGCACGTGCGTGAGGTCGTACTTCTTGTCCAGGAAACCGTCCATGGCCGCGAGAATGACGGGGAAATATTCGGGCTTCGCTCCCGCCATCACGGAATTGACGGCGACTTTTTCGACCGTCACCGTTCCCTGCTTCGGAGCCGCCTGGCCAAGCAGTTCCTGCGGCGAGCGAGTCGTCGCCGCAAGCATCGCTTTCACGAGCTTCGGAGTCGGCGGGACGATCGGCAAGCCATCGGCCCAGTGACTATCGAGGAAGAGGTCGTTCACCTTCTGATAGGCATCCTCGTAGCTCTTGGCGGTGACTTTGATATTCGCCCGCTCGAACTGCTTCTGCACCTGCGAGGGCTTTGCCTCCTCCGCGGTCAGGGGACGGGTGAGTTCGTCGACCATCTTGTCGATGAACGCGGCGGCGATGGGCTGAAGTTCTTTTTGGCTCGAGCGTGCGCGGTAATACGTGTCCGCGGGAAGCGCGAGCATTCGAATGCCCGGCATGCCGCGGTCTTTCGCCGCGGACTGCGCATCTTCGAGAAACTCGGATGTGGTGAAATAAACGCCCGGCATTCCAGCCTTTTCGATTTCAATCGTGTCGTGGGAACCCCACCACGTGCAGCTCCCTCAATCACCCACACCGAAAACGAAAAGATCTCCCTGCTGCTTCACCGTGGGATACCACTTCGGCATGTCGGTGATGGTCTGCGCCGCGGGCTTCGGGTACATCACGATCGTCGCGGTCGGATACTTCTGCTTCAAGAGTTGCGCTACCACCTCGAGAAAATTATCGGCGCCGAATTTGCCGTTGTCCACCAGCACGATCTTCTTGCCGGCCAGGTCGGGCACGCGCGGATTGATTCCGATTGTGGGCGGAGGAGGGATTTCGCCGCGAGGATTCATCACTTCGACCGTCACTTGCGCCGCTGCCGTCCCGGCCGCGACCAAGCCTCCGACCAAAAGCGCAGTTGCCAGCAGCCAATTCGTGTTTCTCTTCATGGCATTCCCCCATCTATCGCACTGAAGCGACCCAACGAACTCGTTTCCGCGAGAGCGCCCTCAAGATAGACACCGAATGATGGAATGTCAATTCGATTGCATGCCTCGTGGTGGGTCAGTTTCCGGCTATCCGACCCGCGCAGGTCACGTGCACCAGTTAGGTCAGTTCTCTTCCTGTCCTTCAGACGAATGCACAGCACTGCACCGGAGGACTCCAGGGCGCGTTGCAGGCCAAGATTCCTTTCGCCCCTATTCCTGTCTGAGGTGGTAGCTAATACTGCTAGGGCGCGGGCCGCACGGGCTGCAGTTGATTCCAGTTTCCCGAGAGTTGCCCGTTCGGGTTGAAGTTCGAATCATCACTCATGATGTATTCGTTTGATCCGTTCAACCAGGCGTGATCATAAAGGTTGCTCAGTTCCATCGTATTTCCAGTCGTGGGATCCCGGAAGGTTTGCACACCACGGATGTTTTGGTCAAATCCGAAGGCACTGTTTTGCGCACCCCGCTGTGCGTTGGCGGTGACGCCCATGATGGTGTCGGCGACATGCTTTTGAAAGGCGGCCACGATTGCGTCCATGGTGGCTTCCTTTTGAGCCTCAGCCTGGTAGAGTTTGGCAATAACTCCGTTCGAGTAAGCCTGCCATTTCGGTTCCGGTCGAACGGAACTGATCATCACTTTGAAGAGCTTTTCGTTGGCTTCGAGTTGGCCTTTCGGCGTCCGCAATGCCATCACGTCGATCGCGTGGCAATCGTAAAATGCACCCCGACCCTGGCGAAAAATACGTGTCACGACGACCAGCGCCACCCAATCCTCCAATGTCTTGCCATCTTTTTGGAATTCGACGCGCGCCCGAATGGCGTCGGTTCGAGCGCTACCGCCGTTGCTCGCATCATCTGGGGGCAGCCCCAATTGCTTGCGCGCCATCTGGTTAAGCTCGGGGAACGGCTCAACCGAAACAACCGTACTGCCGCTAGGGAACGCGCTGAGCACGCTTTGGCGAAAATAATCTTCAGCTTTCATGGGTTTCTTCACCGGGCAAGGCTTGCCTTGAAGGCCGAGTGCGCGTCGATTGGGGTCTGTCAACTTGCGCAATTCTGCTGGATCATCCGTATATTGCCAGCTGTCGTTTGGGGCACCTTGAAACGCGACAGACCCGTCCCCACTCGTGGCCTCCCACGACACCGCATAAAGATCGGAAAAACATCCCTCGGTAGTATTGCCGGCTACGCTACCCTTGAAGTCCCAGGCGAAAGGAATCAACATATCCATCGCGGGTAGGGCGACTGTGCCACTGCCCAATGCCGGATCGACGACATTCGCTATGACTTGAACTTGCTTCATGCGCAGGTAGGAGCCGGAGGCAGTGCTGCGGCCAGCCGCTTTCGGCGCTACATCGGCACCGTGGGACGACTTTGCGGTGGGAGTGGCCGCGGCGCTGGAGGCGTGGGGCGAGTCGGTGTGGGCGGCCGGGGCCGGGGTTTCGGAAGCGGGCGATACACTCGAAGAGCTGGGCGCAGAACTACTGCTCGGGTTCGCAGTCAGCCCCGCGGCTTGTTTGCACCGATCGGACAGCGCGTCCTTGTGTTCCCTGAGACAGGCCACGATTCGGCCCCCACCGGTTTGCACTCCCGCGCACAGCTTCTTTGCATCCTCGGCGCAGGCGGCGCGAATCGCAGCAAGTGACTGCTGATCACCCGCCTGTGCAGATTGCGCCGCTCTAGCAAGGGAAACGGAGGAAACAGTCAGAGACAACAGCAGGCAGGACACGTTCGCGATTCGTCTCACTTTCATTATCGACCTCTCTTGATTGAAGTGCTCGCAAAAATTGGGGGGCTTAGAGTTGCGAGCATAACATGACCAATTCAGCTGTTCAGAGTGAATTGTCGACCACTCGGAAGCAATTGCCTAAGTCCTGATTAACGCGGTAACCGGACATGTCCGGCAATTGGTTTCCAGAAACCGATGCTACTTGCGGGAGGTGCATTGCGCTGCTTCTGGGCGAAGTGCAACATGGTTCATGCCCAAGAAGAAGGAATCTAAAGTGAAAACACTTTCGCAAGTCCGAGAGGCGACGCTGGCAGATGTGAAGCGCATGAAACGCGAGCCGCGCCCCGCGGCCTCAGTTTGGAAGCATTCGCAGGAGCGAACGTTTTGTCAAACGAAGGCTCGTCGTGCCAGTGCCTGATTAACTCGCCAATGGAAACTGGCTACTACGACGCGCGTCGCGCTGGCGTAGTTCTTCTATTGCTTCGTGTCAGACCAGTTCGAGTCGGCGCCGAAGGGCAAGGTGACCATCACCGCGACAACGTCGTGGATCTTGCCGTTCTTGATCTTGAAAAGCTCCGCCACTTCCTCGCTGAAAGGCCGCGTCGCCGCCGCAGACTCGTCCACTTTCCCCACTCCCGGCACTTCGACAGACCGAATCATCCCCGGCGTATTGAACATGAACACGCCGATCACCAGCCCCTTCTGCTCGTCCACGGTGGTGTATCGCCGCGGCCGGATCGGCGTGATGTACTCGAAGAGATGAGTATCCAACTGCTTCTCGCAGTCGAGCTGCCCGAGTTTCGAGCCCGCGAAATTCGACGGGCAGGTCTGCGTGCCGTTTTCGATGCGCGTCACGTCCTTATCGAAATTCGCAAGTTTGCCGCTGCTCTTCTCGATCGCTTCGAAATAGAGGTCCGCGGCGTCCACCAATTGCTGGCGCGTCGGATGGTCGGATGAATCGAGGTCCTCGAGCAACGCCGGCTGCGGGTTCGTCAGATTTTCCGGACGCGTGAAGCCCGCGGCCGTCTCTTTGCGCGTGAGGATCACTTCCATCTCGCTGATTTTCTTCTCCACCACCTTCACGCGCGCAATCAGAATCCCGCCCATGCCCCCCTCATCCGTGGTGCCGACAAAGCTCACCTGCCCGGCCTTCGGATCGTCGAGGAAGAGCTGGTAGCCACCGAAGCCGTCGAGCGTGCCCCACAAACCGTCGCCCACTTTCAGTTCCTGGCCGTTTTCCGTGTAGCGCGCGTCCTTCGTCAAAGGCAAACGCGAGGGATCGTGCTCGAGCAGCGCGGCGCGGAACTTGTTCATGAATCCGTTCAGGCACTTCCGGTCGCAATCCCCGCTGCCCGCCGCGGCGGGAGGCTTCGGCGTCGTAACAGCCCACGACGCCCGAGCCGTCGCGCTTCCCGGGCCCCATCCGGGCTTCAATCCGTACTGCGCCTGTGTGGGCACACCCTGAATGAACCGGATCTTGCCCTTCTCAATCCTGAACACGACGCCGATTTCCCACGTGAACGGATGCCGCAGCGATTCCGGCCACACGCTGCCGTCATTGAGCGTGAGCGACCTTACCGTGCCGTTGTGGTCGAAAAAGCAGAATGCGAACACCAATCCGCGCTCATGGTCCACCACCATGAATCGCCGGTCGCGAATCCGCGTGACGAATTTGAAAAAGCCCGTCTTGAACTGCGCCTCGCAGCCCATGCTGAAAATCGGATAGTTGAAGGGCCGCGGCGCGTCGAGCGCCGGATTGTTGGTCGTCTGCGTGCCGCCCTCGATGCGGTTGCAATCGGCGGTGAAGGGATACACGCCCTTGCCGTCGCCCCTCTCGAGGCCGGAGAAATACATGTTCGAAATCTTGACGAGCTCTTCGCGCGATGCGCGCTCCGCCGCGGGAATCGCCTGCGTGAGAACCGAATCGGGCGTGGCGATCTTGTCGAGAGCCGTCGCGCCGGGGATATCGCGGTTCACAATCGTTTCGATTTCCGTGATCTTCCCATCCTGCACTTTCAAGCGCAGCACCAGGATGGCGGGCCGGTCCCATTCCTTGACGACGCCGATGAACCCGACCTGGCCGGCAGCGGGATCGGCGGTGTAGAGCCGGAACGTTCCGAGGCCGTTCGCCGTGCCCCACAATCCCTCGCCAAATTTCAGCAGCGTCCCGTTTTCGGTGAACCGCACATTGCCCGCGACCGGCACTTTCGATGTGTCGCGCGCGGCCAGCGCCGTCAGATATTGATCGACGAAGCCATTCAGGCATTCGCGGTCGCACGCGCTTGCGGCGCGGGCAGGTTTGACCGCCAGGGCAGAAGCCAGAAATACCCCCATGGCGCAGATGGCGGCCGATCGTAGAAATGATGTATGCATTGTGCTCCTCCGCTTTCCGAGTTCGAGGGATGCCCGCCGAGAAGTTGCGGCTTCCTGTGGCACTGCAGCCGCCCTCAGGGGTTAAAACCCCTGAAGGTCCACAGTCGTAATGTCGGAGCTCCCTCGGCTGCGCTCGGGGCAAGTTCAGCTCCGACCCCCTAAAAACCGTGCAGCGAGCTTCAAACCTAAGACACGCTACGGCAAGCCGAACACGAAGTACGTGGTGCCGGCCGTGACGAAAACGTATTGCTTGCCGTCCACCGCATACGTCACCGGATTCGACCGGATCGACGCGCCGAGATTCATGTCCCAGAGCGGCTTTCCCGTCACCGCGTCGAGCGCGAAGAAATTGCCTTCGTCGCTTCCGGAGAAGACGAGACCGCCGGCCGTGGCGAGAGTGCCCACCCACGACGGCGCGTGCAGCCGGAACTCCCACTTCATTTTTCCCGTGGTGCCGTCGAGCGCGCGGATCGCGCCGTAGGCGTCGTCGCCGCTGAGCGCGCGCTCTCCACCCGCGCCCATGGGGAATTTCCCCATCTCCCACTTGGTGGAAGTGCCCTTGACGAAATAAGAGCCCATTTCGCGCGCGTCGACGTAGAAGAGTTTGGTCAGCGGGCTATAGGAATTGCTGGTCCAATTGATCGCACCGGTGATGCTGGGAAATACCAGGTTTCCTTCGGGACTCGGCCCGGAATTGGGCAGAACGATCGGATGGCCCGTCGCGTCGAGTCCCTTCGCCCACGTTTGCTTCGCATACGGCATGCCCGCGACGAAGTCGCCCGTCTCGCGGTCGAGGACGTAGTAAAAGGCGTTGCGATTGGCGAAGCCGAGTAGTTTTCGCGGCTTGCCCTTGATCGTGTCGTCGAACAAGATGGGCGGCTCGGACGCATCCCAATCGTGCGTTTCGTGCGGCGAGAATTGGAAATACCATTTCATTTTGCCGGCGTCCGGATCGATGGCGAGCAGCGCGCAGGTGTAGAGGTTGTCTCCCGGCCGCGCGTCGCCGTTCCAATCCGGCGCGGGATTGCCCGTGCCCCAATAGACGAGGTTCAGCTTGGGATCGTAGGCCCCGGCGTTCCATGTGGTGCCGCCGGCCGGAACGGAACCGCCCCACGTCTCCGAGCCGGGTTCGCCCTGCAACGGCACGGTCCAGATGCGCCACAGCCGCTTGCCGGTCATGGCGTCGTAGCAATCAAGAAAGCCGCGAACGGCCGCTTCGCTCCCGCCGGTGCCGATCAGGACTTTTCCATCGATCGCCAGAGGCGGCCCGGTGATCGCATAACCCATTTTGTTGTCCGCGACCACCGTGTTCCAAATCACGGCGCCCGTGGTGGCGTCGAGCGCCACGAGGTGCGCGTCGATCGTCGCGATGTACACGCGATGGTCAAGCACCGCGACGCCGCGATTCGTCTGAAAGAGCCCGATCGCCACCACATTTTTCAGAATGGGCGACCACGTCCAGAGTTTGTTGCCGGTGTGCGCGTCGAGAGCCGTCACCGTGCTCGGCGGCTCGGTGACGTACATGATTCCATCCACGACGATGGGAGACGTTTCGACGTTTCCGGCGGGGCGATTTGGCTGATACGCCCAGGCCATCTTCAGCCCGGCCACGTTTTGCGGAGTCAATTGCTTGAGACCCGAGAAGCGCTGCCCGTAATAGTTGCCGCCGTAGGTGAGCCAGTTCGCAGGTTCGCTATCCGATTTCACGACCTGCGAATACGGCACCGGTGTTTGAGCTGCAAGCGGGCTCGCCAGAGCGAAAAGAATCAGGGCGTACTTGATGGCTCTCATTGGGCGCCTTTCAGGCTGGCCAGATATGCGACCAGATCGTCGAGTTGCGACGCGGAAAGGGTGTCCTTGAAGCTGGGCATCACGCTTTTCCCGGGAATTTTTTCTACCTTCTGCACTTCGAGTTTCTTGAACGTGTGGAAGCGCCCGGCGGCGTCCTTGATCACGATGGTGAACGAATCCTCGCTCACGCGCGTGCCATCCACTGTGTGGCCGTCCTTCGTAACCACGCGCACGAACAAGAACTGCGTGAAGCGGCCGCGCTCCATCGCGCCCGCTTCCTGCGGCAAATTCGCGCCGGGAGTCAGCAGCGCCGCGCGCAGGTAACTTGGCCCGCGCATCGCGCCGACCCTGGTCAGCTCCGGACCGGCGCCTCCGCCCTCCCCGCTGATGATGTGACAGCCCGTGCAGCCGCTCGTCCCATAAACCGATTTGCCTTTTCCGATGTCGCCTTTCGCGATCTCGGCATCCGCGGTGTGGCCCAGCGTCCGCAGGTATCCGACGACCTGCCCGGTTTCTTCGACGTTCAGCGAGCCGAAGGCAGTCATGCCCGTGCCCGGAATTCCGCCGCGAATGATCGCGCCGACCTCTGCGTCGCCTAATCTTTCCGGAGCGCCCTGGAGGCTCGGGCCGTCGCTCCCGCCGCCGTCAAGCCCGTGGCATTTCGAACAGGTTGCTTCGTAGAGCTTCTTGCCATTCGCTACGTCTTCGGGCGATGTCTTGGCGACGACGGGCGTCGGATCGCGAGGGATTTGCGCTTTCGCGGCCGACGCCACCACGAAAAACGCCAGAGCAGCCACACACAACGGCCGGATCGCTTTCATGTGCACTCCCCCACGAATTTCTCTCGATGCGATGCGGATTATCACACTGAAAATCCGGGTGTCAAGCGATCCGACGTCCTGGCGGCGCGTCAGTTTGCGAGTAGCCGACTTATCAGGGGTTGACCCTTGCGCACCTAATGCCTCTCAGAACTTGGCTGCTTCTCCTGGGCAGTCTCTAAACTGGGAAATGCCCATGACCGCCAACGGAGTCTATAAATTTGACCCAAGCGTGATACGGGTAGGTCTGATTGCAGGAGTTGTAGGGCTGCTCTTTTTCGGATCGCTGGGAGTCGCCGCGGAGAGAGAAGAAAACTTCGCTCCGGGACTGTGGCTCGTCGGTTTGGTACTTTCACTAGCATGCATTCCCTATCTAGCGCATGTGATGAGACTCTCTGGGCGTACCCTTCAGGTCAGTGACAGCGGCATTTCAGTGCACGATAATCGAGGAAACGAAATCGGAAGCCTTAAATGGGTCGAATTGGCGAAGGTCACGGAGCGTCGAAAGATGGCGCAGCTGGCACTCTGGGATAAGTCCGGTGCGCGAAGGGTTTTGGTGGATCAACAGTTTGAGAACTTCAGCGCGATTCGTTCAAGGATTCTGGCCGAGTATGCGAAGGCTTTTACTCTCAAGCCCTTACCTATAGAATTTCGACATCCAAGACCTTTGCTCTATGAGAGCTTCGTTTACGCGACAGGCGCTGCGTTTCTTGCTTGGGGCTCGTGGAGCACCTTCCGCCAAAATCAAAGAGGGCTCAGCGTAGTCTTCCTTTGCTTTATGATCGCCGCCGTCCTGTCACTTCTTAACCTCTATCCACAAATGCGGGGCCCATCTGTCTTATTTGAAGACCGATTTGTGCTGCGCAGTCTTTTCAGGACAGAAGTCCTTTACAAGAAGAGTGTTACCAGTGTCGAGATTCGAGACGTCGCAAATCCCAGGAGTGGAACTAAGTTTTCTTTGGTCACCGTGCAAGGTATCGGTGGGAAACGGCTGAAAATAACATCGAAATATTGCAGCGTCCCGGAAATATATCTGACGCTGCGAGCGTGGTTGGCTCAACAATAAAGCGACAATGGCGAATCGCGTCGGCGACTGTTGACAGGAGCCGACGGTAAGTCCTGATAAACGCGCTTACCGGAAACTTGGCGTGCACCCGCGCGCTCCCGAATGCGTTGAACAAAGGCAAGTCTTGGTGGTGTCAGGGCAGGCCGAGGCTTCCGTAGGAGCGCCCCGAATAAAATGCGCTTCATTCGCGCCACGTGGCATACAATCTCGCCAGAAGTTCGTCCTTTGGGGGGAGGCATTGCCGCACAATAAAACTTAAGGAGGTAAAGGATCATGGATAGACGAAAGATGTTGGCGTTGTTAGGAATCAGCCCGACGCTAATCGCTGGTTCCCCGGCCTACGCACGGACAGCTCCGAGAGCCGTCCCGGAAGTTTCCTCCGCAGACGGAAGCGGGTCGATCACGGTGATGAATCCCGCGATACCCGGCAAGCTGGCAACCCGGGTCCCTCTGGTGCCGCCGCTCGATACCCTTCAGAACAAGACAATCTACATGGTCAACCTTTCCTGGGAGGGTCCAGATGCCGCGAACTACTTCTACGGGGCAATGCGGGAGTGGCTTGACAAGCATTATTCCGGCGTCAAAACGATTGTGAAAGTCACGGCCGAGGGCATGTTTGGCGGCGATCCATCCATCATAAAGGAGATCATCGCCAACAAGGCCGATGCGGCCATCGTCGGCGTCGCTGGTTGAAACGGCTGCTGCGCGGCCGTGAGCCGCTGGGCAAAACAGATTGAGATGCAGTGCAAGATCCCCGCCATTGGCGTCGCCTCCTCGAACATCGTGCATTACGCAACCGGCTACGTTTCCAAGTATCAGACTGGCATGCCGATCCGGTACGTATCTGTGCCGTTTCCTTTCACAGGTCAACCGCGCGCCGTTGACGTTGGATACGTCTCCGGCAAGGACATGCTCACCGGCCAGCCGCTCATGAGCGCCGTGGTCAATGCGCTCACCGGTCCTCTGACGGTCGAGGAAAAAATGTCGGGCGCTCCGCCGGAGGAGGCCGTCGAACCGAGGCTGCTTCCGCCGGACTCCGAAGAAAACTTGCGTATGCTGTTCGAAGACAAGGAATGGACCGATTTCAATTCGATTATTCTCCCTACTGAGAAGCGGGTGACGGCGATGCTCAAAGGCACCAGCCACAAGCCCGACGAGGTGATCAAGACGATCAACATCACCGGCGGCGCGCGGCAACTCACCGTGGAGAAAGTCGCCATCAATGCAGTGATGGCCGGAGCTTCGCCCGAGCACTTGCCGGTTATTTTGGCCCTCGCCACGCAAGCGCCCTTTGGCAACTCCACCAGCTCGATGGCGAATATGGTCGTGATCAGCGGCCCCATCCGCAACCGGCTCAAGTTCAATTGCGGAACCAATGCGATGGGCCCGTACAACAGGTCGAATGCCGTCGTCGGTCGCGCGTTCACGCTGATGTCCAAGACGGCGGGCGATCTCCGCAACAATGTCAATGCCTGGGAAACTCTGGGCAACACCATGCAATACAACAACATGTGCTACGGCGAAAACGAGGAGGCTTTGCCCGACGGCTGGGATCCTCTGCACGTTGAGATGGGCTTCAAGCCCACCGACAGCGTGATTACCGTGGGCACGGGCTGGAGCAGTATCGCCAGCGTGGGTGCCAGCCAAAGCATCTACCCAACCCACTACTTGATGCGCGACTACATGAGTTCGTTTTGCGCATCGGGCTCAGCGGCTACCATCGTGATCGATCCGACAGTCGCGGGACTTCTCAAGGACGTTCACGGCTTCAAGACAAAAGCTCAACTGAGCGAATGGTTCTCCCAAAATGTGACCAAGACGAACGCGTCGTATTGGGGCAATGGCGTCATTCAAAGCACCGCCGTTCCGTTTGCGCTGGCGGGTCTCGAGCCATACGCAAGCTGGAGAAAGTTGCCGGACGACGCCCTCATCAAGCCGTTCACCAACTCCAAGGCCATCCACGTGGTCGTTGCAGGCGGCAAAGTTCAGACCATGTGGTTTGTCACTGACTTCGGCATCCGCCGAGGAGTGTCGATCGACGATTGGATGTAGAATGGGTTGATCCGCGGTGGCGCGGGGCGCGAGCTCCGCGCCTGCCGCAGAAGGAAGTGGATATGAAGCCTCGTTTTTTTGCCAGCTTCCTGCTGGGAACGCTCATGCTGATGCCGGCGGCGCTTTCCTCCCGTGCTTGGCCAAAGCATCCGCAACAGGCGGCTTCCGCAAAAGCAGGCCCGGGCTCTTCCGCGTCCGCGAAAGAGACACTGCCATTTCCGCAGGTACCTCGCATCACTGCCGAGGAAGTGGAGCGCCTGGCGAAGGACAAGGGAAACGTGGTGCTCGTGGATACGGATGACTCGGAGAGTTACGCAGCCGAGCACATCAAGGGAGCCGTGAACGTTGCCTACGATCCCACGGCCGATGTTCGCGACCAGGACCAGTTGCTCAGTGCGCTCCCCGGCGACAAATTGATCGTCTTCTACTGCAATTGCCCCCATGAAGAAGATAGTGCGCCGCTGGTGCTGGAGATGTGGGAACTCGGTTACGGCCACGACAAGGTGAAAGCATTGGAGGGCGGTCTGACTCGATGGGAACAGTTAGGCTACCCTCTTGCCGGCACGGATGTGGGTGCGGGTGCGACTCAACAAAAGGGGAACTGAGTCAACCTTCCCTCCACATGAACGAAGGCGAGTATTGGCCGCGTTAAGGCAGGCCGAGGCTGCCGTAGGAGCGTGGATACGTCACGATGCCCCACGGGAGCTGAAATCCTCCGAGGATGCGAATCGTCTGATACGATTTCGCGTCGATCACATAGACGTTGTTCGACCGGCCGCAAGCCAGCAGAATTTTCGAATCGTCCGGCGTGAACGTAAAATGCCAGCAGCGCTGGCCGACGGCGGTTTCTCCCAGCAGTTGCAGCGTATCCGCCGCAAACACCTGAAGCTCCTTTGCCCCCGACGCGGCGACGAAGATTCGGCGTCCTTCCCTGTCAAAGGCGACGCCGTAGGGCCTGGCGGCAGTCGGCACCGAACGGAGCACGTTGAAATTCTGATCCAGCGAAATCAGCGTCCCCGATCCTTCCATCGTCACCGCATAACTATTTCCCTGTGGCGACACCTTCACTCCGCGAGGCCGTTTGCCGTAGGAAACCAAGTTGACTTCCCGGACCAGCTTCCCCGTTGCGACTTCGTAAACGCCCACGGTGTCCTGCCCTTCATTGGCCACGATCAGAAGCTTGCCGTCCGGCGAAAATTCGAGTCCTTCGGTTTCTTTCCCCGCGACGAAATCTCCCACGCGGGACCAGTCGTGCACGTTGAACGCCACGATTTGCGAAGAGGGTCCGCTCTCGTCCGCTTCCCCGCCTCCTGGTCCCTGCGGCGGCGGCCCGCCCGACGAGCTCGGCTCGTACGAAGCGAACAACGAATTTCCGCCGGGATCGAGCTTGATGAACTCCGGATTGTCTCCGACTTTGATCCGCCGGACCATGCGAAGCCCGCGCGTATCGAACACGCTCGCGTCGGCCGTGTCCTTGTTGGCTGTGACCACGTATTTTCCGTCAACAGTAATGCCGAGCCCGCGGGGCGCGACATCGGCGGGATGGACTCTCTTGGTGACCTCAAGCGTGTTGAGATTGATGACGGATATGCCGCCCTGTTCTTCGCTCACGTACGCGACGTTGATCGGAATCCTGATGAATCGCGCGTACACCACGATCGCGGCAGCCAGAATCGCCGTCACGACCAACGACCAAACCAGGTACTTGCGCAAGCTCATCCCCACCCCTCTCGAAGCCGACCGTATTTCTCCCGCGATCCGCAATCCGCGGTCCACATTCTATGACGCCAATTCGATCTGGAAAGGTACGTCCGTGCCGGCCCTGAGGCAATCGATCACGAGGCTTGCGTGGATAAGGCTCCGCCCGCCGCTCACATCATGGTGCTGAGCTTTGCGGTTATCCAACTGGTGCCTTTTTTCACTTCGAGCTTGTCCACGAGGATCGAGCCGTTCCGCAATTTCCCGGTCACGCGAATCGTCTGCCCCACGTATTCCGCGAGATCGGGCGACGGCGCAAGCAGCACGAAGAATTTCTTGTCGGCGGTTACGAGGCCCGCGGGCTTGCCCATCCTGAGACACTCGGTCCCGCACTTGTTCATCCCCATGTGGCTGTTGTTGGCCTGCGCGTTGTCGGTCAGATAGCAGGTCGCATCCACGAGCGATCCCGTCCAGATCTGGTTCTGCTCCGCGTGACCGGCCCCGACCGCGCCGACCACCAGTGCGCACACAATCAAAATCCGAATAAGTTTCATTTTTTCTCCCCTCGGCCGTTCAGATGGATGGGTAAGTCCTCAAGATTGTCGAGCATCAGGTCTGGCGGATGCGCGCGCATCCCTTCGAGGCCCAGGCCGTAGCTGACGCCGCAGGCCCACGTGCCCGAGTTCCGCGCGGTGCGCACATCGACATCCGAATCGCCGACGATCATGGCCTCGCGCGGCGCCACCGCGAGATCGCGCAGCAGGACGTTTATGCCTTCCGGATCGGGCTTCTTGGTCTGAAAGCTGTTGCCGCCATACACGTACCGGAAATAGCGCGCGAGCCCGAGCCCTTTGAGGATCGCGTTGCTGAACTTCACGGGCTTGTTGGTGAGCACCGCCATCGAATGCGATTCCAGCCGCTCGAGCGCCTCGCGCACGCCCGGATACGGCACGGTGTTATCGAGCATGTGCGCGCGGTAGTAGGAAAGGAAGTAGGCCAGCCCCTCATCGGCCTGGGCGTCCGTGACGCTGTCGCCCAGCGCGCGGCGCACCAGCGCAGCCGCGCCATTGCCCACGTAGCCGGAGATCGTCTCGTGCGAAATAGTCGCGCAGCCCATGTGTTTCAGCGTCGCATCGATCGAGAGCGCGAGGTCGAGCTTCGAATCGATCAGCGTCCCGTCGAGATCGAACACGAGCGCCCGCACGCCCGTGAATTTGCCGGTCTCGTTGTCGATGCTTTTGCTCATGCGCTCCGCCATGCGTGCCTGAATTCTTCATTGTAAGCGGCGCTCCGCTTGATGTCACGCCGGGCGCGCGTCCCCGATTCGTCTTTTTCCTCCACCTCCTTTGCCTCCTCTACCTCCTCTGCCTCCCGATGTTTCCCCCCGTTACCGAAAGGGAAACTCGGAACCGCCTTTTTCGCCCGCAGCCCGCCCGGAAGGCTAATGTAGGCACGCGGGTTAGAGCCCGGCAGTCACTTGGGAGATTGCTTTGAGCCGCATCTGGGAAGCGCTGAAGCAGGCCGAACGGCAAAGGTCCCGTGAGGGCGCCGGCAGCTCTTCGCTCGAACGGCCCAAGGGGCGCGCCAGCGACGATTCCGACCGCCGCGAACGCCTCCGCCACTCTCACAGCGTCCCGCTGCTCGTCTACGGCTCGGACGCGGACAAGCAGCCATTCCACGAAGAGGCCGAAACGGTTGACGCGCATGAAGACGGCTGCTCACTGACCATCGAGAGCGTCGTCGCACGCGGCCAGCGCCTGTTTCTCACCAACACGCGCAACCAGGCCGAGCAAGAGTGCCGCGTCGTCCACGTCGGCCGTCGCATCCGCGGCAAAACACGCATCGGCGTCGCCTTCATCGCTCCCGCTCCCAACTTCTGGCGCCCGGCGTAGTGCCTGGTCTGGTAGGGGTCGGTTTCCGATTGACCCGTTTATCGCGACCTATCCGAGTATGCCAACTGCAGAATACCCACGGGCTGCCCTGCCAGGGCGGAAAAGGTTTGAAACCGCAGCGGTGCAGACCTCTTGACTGTGCTCGCGTGCTGTATGAAACAGAAACTTCCCGGCTCTACGTGGATACTAATGATTGCCGCGATTTCAAAGGTGAAAAACATGACACGCCGGAGCCCAAACGCCACAACAATCGGTCACCTTGTAGAACAAGCCTCGTTCTTGTTAGTGAGCTATCATGTGGAATTCGACAAGAGTGCCGCAAGCCGCGAAACGGAATTTTGGAGAGGGAACACATCGGGTTTTAGATATGCAGTCCGAGAAATTTATGGGTCAGACGCGATTGACGGAGTTTTGGAGGACGTTCGTAAGAACACCGGCCTCGAGATTCCACCAATAGGAAAGTTGGATTCGGAAGGCAAGTTTCTGGGACCAGACTCGGAAGCCGACTTCTAATCTCTCCGAATGTTCCTTCGACAGCGAATCTCTGGATTGCCTGACACTGCTTTTCTCTCTGTACTTTCAGCCGACTCCCGATAAATCGGAATACCGGAGATGCCGGGTCTGCGCGTTGCGCTGCGATGTGAAGCGGTGCCGAATAGGCCGTGATCCAAGATTGCCAGGAGAACTGCGCCAATTAGTGAACGTGCAAGGTGCCACCAAAGAGCAGGATCAAAATAATTAGGATGACCACGCTTACGCCGCCAATGGGGTAATACCCCCAATTCTTGCTGTGCGGCCAGGTTGGAAGACTCCCCACAAGCGCTACGATGAGAACCACCGCGAGAATGAACATCAGCATCATGAGGTGGCGGCTTTCTTGACCGTTGCCTTACACTCTTTCTCGGCGTCAATTCGGGCGGATTCGGCCACGCGAGGCTCTGCCATTTCTTTCTTCACGCTGGCGAGTACCTCTTGGTAAGACTCTTTCTTGGCTTTGCTATTGGACATGCGCCGATCATGTCATGCGGGCGGAAGCAATGCAGTTCCATTCAGTACAGTTTCGCCCACGACCGATCGACTCCCTCATCCCATGTTTCTTACGCTCGCTTCAGTAGACGCGTAATCCCGACCAGGATCACCGCACCGATGAAGGCCACGATGAGCGATCCGATGATTCCGCCTGCGGGCCAAATGCCCAGCATTCCGAAAATCCATCCGCCGACGATGCCACCGAGTATCCCAAGGATGATATCGACAAGAACGCCGTATCCTCCGCCTTTCATCACCTGTCCCGCGAGCCAACCCGCAATCAGCCCGACCACAATCCATTCTAGAAAGTTCATAATCGAAGCCTCCTTCTGGCCGACGTCGGATCGGCCCCCGCCGCGCCTGTCTTTTAGAACGATTTCTTGACGAATGTCAATGCCGACAGTTGGCGACCAGAGTGGAGACTCTGTTGACGGTGTTGCTTCAGGCTGGGCTTAGTGAACCGCCTTTCGCCGAGTGAACCGCAAAATAGCTTTCCGGCTAACTCCTCTGTAGTCGGGCAATCGGGAACTTGCCCGCTGCGTAGTTTCTCCTCGCCTTTGGCGCGGGCCCGCGCGGCTGCTACAATGTCCGGTTTCCGCAACGCTCACAACTCTGCTCCAAGGACGCCATGGCCGAAATCCAACCCTTTCGCGCATACCGCTACAACACGAATCGCGTCGCGCTCGCCGACGTGCTCACGCAGCCCTACGACAAGATCACTCCCGCGATGCAAGAGCGCTACTACGCCGCAAGCCCTTACAACCTGATCGCGGTCGAAAAAGGCCGCGTCGCGCCGGACGACACGCCCGAGAACAGCGTCTACACCCGCGCCGCGCGCAAAATCGACGAATGGATCGCCGAAAAAATTCTCGTGCAGGACGCCGCGCCGGCCATCTACGTCTACTCGCAGGAATTCGAGGTCCCCGGGACGCACACGCGCCGCGTGCGCATCGGCTTCATCGCGCTCGCGCGCGTCGAGGACTACGACGCGCACGTCATCTTCCGGCACGAGCGCACGCTTTCCGCGCCCAAGGCCGACCGCATCGAGCTGCTCCGCAACACGCGCGCGCAGACCGGCCAGCTCTTCCTCCTCTACGACGATCCCGCGCGGCACATCGACACCTGGCTCGAGCAGACCGCGCGCACAGCTCCTCCGATCGAACTGCGCGACGAATTCGGCGTGACGCACCGCTTGTGGCCCGCCTCCGACCCCGCTTTCGCCGCGCGAATTCAGAAGGCGATGGCAGATAAGAAGCTCGTCATCGCCGACGGCCACCATCGCTACGAGACGGCGCTCAACTATCGCAACGAATGCCGCGCGCGCGCCGGCAAGACCGATCCGCTCGCCGCATCCGAATTCGCGATGGCGACCTTCATCAACACGCATTCGCACGGCCTGACGATTCTCGCGACCCACCGCCTCGTCTCGCATCTCGCAAATTTCGATTTCGACCGCTTCCGAAAAAATCTCACGCCGCACTTCGACTGGTATTCCTATCCCTTCGCGAATCCCGAGGAGCGCGCCATCGCGTACGCCGAATTCCACAAGGACTTCGAAAGCCCGAAGCTCGGCCGCCGCGTGATCGGCGTATATCCGGGGGCGATCCATGCGGGCGCGGGAGCGTTCTACTTGTTCGCGCTGAAGCGCGAAGCCGATCTGGAAAGTCTGCTGAAGGATTTTTCGGAAGCGCAGCGCGGCCTTGACGTGGTCCTGCTGCATCGCTTGATCTTGGAAAAAGGACTGGGCATCACGGCCGAGGCGGTGGCGGGAGAAAAAAATCTGAGCTACGAGCGGGAAATGGACGCCGCGATCGCGGCGGTGGACCGCGGCGAGGCGCAGCTCGCGTTTCTGCTGAATCCGGTGCGCGTCGAGCAGGTCACCAAGATCGCGCTCGGCGGCGACGTGCTGCCGCAGAAGTCCACGGACTTCTACCCCAAGCTATTGAGCGGCGTCGCGATCTATCGAGTGGAAGGGCGGATCCCGTAGCGCCGGCGTCTCGTCGGCGATTTTTTCGTGTGGCATGAAGGGCGGGATGGAGCTGGCGGGATGTTCGCGCCGGGATGTTGCACTCGAACAAGGCGCGATAATTACGGCTCCCGGTGGAAGGGCGGGGTTTCTAACCCCGCCGTTATCGGCCTGCCTCCTTCAGGGGTTTCAACCCCTGAAGGCTCCCGTCGCGTCTTCACGCGGCCTGCGGGATGCTACTTCGCAAAGCTCTGAATCGCCGCGGCCTCGGTGTCGTAGGTGTCGAACACGGTCATCAGCTTCGTCACCTGGAGCACTTCCTTGAATTTCGATCCGAGGTTCGTCAGCTTCAGCATGGCGCCCTGCGAACGCGCGCTGTGGAACGTGGCCACCAGCGTGCCGAGGCCGGCGCTGTCGATGTAGGTCACCTGCGCCAGATTCAGGATGATCTTCTTCTTGCCCGCTGCCAGCAAGCTCTTCACTTTTTCGCGGAACGAGTTGCTCTCCTCGCCCAGCACGATGCGCCCTTCGATATCGAGCACGCTCACTCCACTTACTTCCCTGTCCGTCATTCGCAGTGCCACGTTCGCGCCTCCTGAAATATTTCGAATTCGCTCTTCGGTTGTTGCCTTGAAAGGGCCTTTGCCTGGGCTGAGTCAGGCCGTGCTGTTTCCTCAGTAAAAGTCCGAGCAGGACATATAGTACCCGCAATCCGGACACAGCAGCTTGCAGCTTCGCGCCGCGAGACGCGCCGAGCAGCGCGGGCAGTAGTTCATGGCCAACTCCGGCTCACCACTCGGCTCGCGAGCCGCACCGCCCGCGTTCACGGGCGCCGCCGCCGCGTCGGCATTCGCCTTCACCAGTTCTGGTTCGGCCATCTCCGGCTTCTCGGAGCGATGTTTATAGCACATCCCGCCCATCGGGCAAAGCAACGGCCGCGACGCTTGCAACCACGGGCCATGGCAGAGCGTCCAATGGGTTAGAAGCGAGGCGGCCATGACAATCCGAAATCGGTCGGCAGTAGCTTCAGCAACTCTTCTTGCTTTCTCCCTGCTCGTCCCCCGCGTGGCGAACGCACAGCGAATGGCTCCCATCGTAGGCCCGCGACTCTCTGCGCCGGTGGCGCGCACGCAGCCGGCCGGAACTCACGTGGTGGCGGCGCGCTCTGCGACCGGCCGAGGCGCCGGCATCGCATCGAGCGGATCGCGCGTCCACACATCTGCGAATTCGACGTCATTCGCGGACAGTTCGTCTTTATCCTTGCAGGATTTGCTCAATCCCATTCCCGGGCTGGGTTTTGATTTTTCGGATCTCGCGGTCTTCAATCACGACCTGGGCATAAAGGCCGTGGTCGATCCTGCCACGCAGTGGCGCCTCTCGGTGGCCGAGCGCCTCCTGCGCGAGTCGCCGGGATTCGGCGGCTCCGGATTCCTGCTGTTCGATGGCGGAGGCGCGTATGCCGTTCCCGCCGAAACGCCTCAGCCCGAGCAAGCGCCGCAGCAGCAGCCGCAGATTATCGTGCTGCAGGCAGCGCCAGCCGCGCAGCAGGCCGCCGCGCCGCCGGATCGAGAGCCCGAGACTGCCGCGCCACTCCCGGACGTGGGCCAATTCATTCTCGTGCTGCAAAGTGGGAAGCAGATTCAGGCGGTAGCCTTCACGCGCACAGGCGACCGAATCATCTACGTCACAGCGGATGGCGGCCGCCACACGATTGCAACCATCGATCTCGACTCGGACGAAACCAACCGCATCAACGAGGAGCGCGGCACGCCGCTCCAGCTTTCTCTATAAGCTCGCGCGCCGCCGCCCGCCCGAGGACCCGCTTGGCGATCCGCCTGAAGAAAAGACCAGCACCGCTCCCAGCGCGGTGAAAATTCCCGCGTACAAGAATCCCGCCGCCGGGCTGACCATCGACCAGAGCGCGCCGACCACTACGCTTGAGACCAGATCGCCGATGCCGTTGGCGGTCGCCAGCACGCCGAACCCCGATCCGCGAGCCGCCGAAGGCAGCAAATCCGCCGCGAGCGATTTCTCCAGCGATTGTTGAAACGCGTCGTGGACTCCCGCAAGCCCAAAGAGAACCACGAGAACTGGAATCGTGGGCCGCTCGAGAATGAATCCCGCATAAGCGATCACCGCGATCAGATAACCGATGGCGAGCAGCCCGCGCTTTCCGACGCGGTCGCCCAGCGCGCCCGCGGGATACGACGCCGCCGCGTCGATGAAATTGTGGAAAGTGTAAAGCCCCACCGAAATCGCCGCCGCTCGCCCCATCCCCAAACGCGGCGCGAGGATCTGGCTTGCCCGCAGAATGAGAAGCGTTGGCGCGAACGCTCCGATGCCGTGCGCGAACACCCCTGCGAGGAAGCGCCAGTAGCTCCCGGGAAGTTGCGCGAACTTCGAGGCTAAAGTCGGAGTCGCGCCCGGCGCGTGGTGGTCGTCATCTGCCTTGGCCGTGGGCGCGAGGATTGCAAACGCCAGCGCGGCCGTCAGCCCGGGGAGAAGCGTCCAGCGAAGCACGCCGCGCGCGCCCATCACAACCAGCAACGCCGTCGCGCAGAGCGGTCCGAGGACCGCTCCCAAATTGTCCATTGCGCGCTCGAACCCGAACGCGCGGCCCGTCTGGCCCGGCGCGACGCAATCCGCCAGCAACGCGTCGCGCGAGGGCCCGCGGCCGCCGCGCCCCATCCATCCGAGTGCGCGCAGCACGAGCAGCGCCGGCCACGTCTGCGCGAACGCGTAGCCGAACGTGGTGATCGCCGTCGCGAAGTAGCCGATGATGCCGATGGGCTTCCGCCATCGCGGATGGTCCCCGAGGAATCCGCCGGCGAGCTTCGCGAAACTGGAAAGACCGTCGGAGACGCCTTCAATCACTCCAAGCGCCATCGCGGGCGCACCCAGGCTTGCCAGAAACGCAGGCAGTATCGCCGTCGCCGCTTCGTGCCCCCAGTCGGAGAAGAGGCTTGCGAGGCCGATCCCGAGCACGCCGCGCGTCAGCCAGCGTTTCGATCCCGGGGATGCGGCGTTCGGTTCACTCATGGTCGCGGGGCTTTCATCGTATTCGTCCGAAGATGGTGTTGTAGGGGCGCAGTCCGCCGTGGCGGACGCCCGAGAACCTTGGCACGATACCGCCCATCCATCTCGAAGTCACGCTTGACTCCGGCTCAATGTAGAATCGAGCCGATGCGAGCAGTACTTCAGCGCGTGAGCCGTGCGCGGGTCGTGGTCGATGGCCGCATCACGGGCGAAATCGAGGCGGGGCTCGTGGTGCTGGTCGCCGTCGGCCGCGACGACTCCCCTGCGACTGCCGCTTCGATGGCCGAGAAAATCGTTCATCTCCGGATTTTCAACGACGAGCAAGGAAAGATGAACCGCTCGCTTCTCGAAACGGGAGGCAGCGTTCTCGCCGTCTCGCAGTTCACGCTCTACGGCGACGCGCGCGGCCAGCGCCGCCCGAGTTTCATGCAGGCCGCTCCGCCCGAGCAAGGCAAGGCGCTTTACGAGGAATTCGTGTGCGCGATTGAGGCGCTCGGCGTGCGCGTCTCGACCGGCGTGTTTCAGGCGCACATGTCCCTCGAACTCACAAACGACGGCCCCGTGACCATCCTGCTCGATTCCGACAAGCTGTTTTGAGCCTGCGCCGCTTGCCTTGTCCCGACGGCTGACTTACGCTTCTTGGCGGGGCACATCCCATGAGCGAAATTCGCAGAATCCTCGATCAGATGGACCGCGCATTTCACGGCGAGGCTTGGCACGGTCCCGCGCTGATGAGCCTGCTCGAAGGCATCTCGGCCGAAGACGCGTCCAAACATACGATCCACGGCGTGCACTCGATCTGGGAACTGGTGAATCACATCGCCGCGTGGCACACGATCGCGCAGCACCGGCTCGCCGGAGAGACCCCGGAGGTCACACACGAACGCGATTGGCCGCACGTCTGGGAAGTGAGCGAGGCGGCGTGGAAACGCGCGCTCGAACAACTGGTGGAAAGCCGCGCCCGCCTGCGCAAAGCGGCGGAAGGCTTGCGCGAGCACCAGCTCGACGAAATACCCGCCGGCACCAGCGTTTCCCGCTATTCGCTGCTCCACGGCGTGGTGCAGCACGACCTCTATCACGCCGGGCAAATCGCGATTTTGAAGAAGGCTCTCGGTTGATCGCGTCCGCGAGCCGCGCATGATTCTGCAACCGGACCCGATCGCCGAGTTCGCTTGTTTCATCGTGTTCGTATGCTGGCTGGGCTTCGGCGCGATCGTCGTCATGGGAAAGCGCGGAGCGGCCCGGGGCGCCGCGAAGCGCGACGTGATATCCACATTGGGATTGGCGTTGCAGATGGCCGCGTACGCGATCTGCTTCATCTTTTTTCGCACGTACTTCTCGCCGTTCCTGCCCATGTCGAAAATAGTTGAAATGATTCTCGCGGTTTTCACGGCGCTGCTGGCGCTGGTCCCCACCTGGTTCTGTTATGCCGCGGCGCGGGCGCTCGGCAGGCACTGGGCGCTGATGGCCCGCGTCATCGAAGGGCACGAACTGGTCCAGCAGGGGCCTTTCGCGATCGTGCGCAATCCGATCTATTTCGCGATGCTCGGAATGCTGATCGCCGTGGGACTGGCCGTCAGCCGCTGGCAGGGGCTGCTCGCCGCGATTTTCGTGTATCTCGCGGGAACATGGATTCGCATTCACGCCGAGGAGACATTGCTCCGCGAAACTTTCGGCGCGAAATTCGACGACTACGCCCGCCGCGTCCCTGCGTTCCTGCCGCGCTTTTCCCGATAAGGTGTAACCGGCGCGAAAATCCGCGCGTCACATGGAGTTTGCTGATATATTCTCCGCGACTTTCGTTAGGGGGGACTGGATTCATGCGCAATAAATGGATGAAGTGTGCAGGCGTCGCTGCGCTTGCGATTTTGATTGCTCCGGTGGCCGGCGCGCAGAAAACCGCGGGCGACTGGCCGATGTATCGGGGCGACCTGGGCGGCATGGGTTACTCGTCGCTCAAGCAAATCAACGCGAGTAACGTCGCAACGCTGGCGCAGGCTTGGACCGTCCCGCTGACCGATCGCGGCGGTCTCGAAGTGACGCCCATCGCAGTCGGTGGCGTGATGTACCTCTCCGGCGCCAACAAAGTCCTCGCGCTGGACGGCAGCACCGGCAAGGAAATCTGGCACTACGATGTCACACAGGCGCCCACGCGCGGCGTGGCCTACTGGCCGGGTGACAAGCAGAATCCCCCTCGCATCATCTTCACCACGTTCAGCCGCAAAATGATCGCGCTCGATGCTGCGACCGGAAAAACCATCCCTTCCTTCGGCAAGGACGGCATCGTCGACATGACCGTGGGATACAACGGCGTCCCCACCATTTACAAGAATCTCGTATTCGTTGGCGCCAGCGTCGGCGAATTGCCGATCGGCCCTCCGGGCGACACGCGAGCTTTCGATGCCATCACCGGCGCTCTTCTCTGGACCTTCCACTCCGTGGCCCAGCCCGGAGAAGTCGGGCACGAGACGTGGCTCGATGACGGTTGGAAGGGACGCTCGGGGACAAACGTCTGGGGCTGGTACATGACGGTCGATCAGAAGACCAATACACTCTTCATGCCGATCGGCGGGCCTTCGCCCAACTACTTCGGCGGCGATCGCCCCGGCAACGACCTGTTCGGCAATTCCATCGTCGCCGTCGATGCCGATACCGGAAAGCTGAAGTGGTATTTCCAGACGATCCATCACGATTTGTGGGATCAGGATCTTCCGCCCGGACCCGGCTTCGTCGATATCAAGCAAAAAGGCAAAGAGATTCCCGCGCTGGTCGCGATCGGCAAGACTGGCTTGATGTTCATCCTGGACCGGAATACCGGCAAGCCGGTGTTCGGCGTCGAAGAGCGGCCCGTTGCCAAAGGAGACGTGCCGGGCGAATGGTATTCGCCCACCGAGCCGTTTCCTCTGAAACCCCCACCGCTCGCTCGCATGAGCTACAAGCCGGAGGACATGGTCACGGCCGACGATACGACTCCGGAGCATGTGAAAGCCTGCCAGGACCTGCTCGCAAAGAGCGGCGGCACCCTCTACAACGCAGGTCCGTTTACGGGCTGGCTCTACCACGAGGACGGCACGCCGCCTAAGACCACGATTCAGTTCCCCGGTGGAACCGGCGGCAGCAACTGGGGTGGCACCGCGACCGACCCATCCTTGCACTACGTGTTCGTGCAGACCCACGATATGTCGCTCATCGGCTGGCTCGAAAAAAAGAAGGCCGGGCTGGTGTACGGCCGGGGCAACGAAGGTTCGACGCAAATTTATGACCGCGGAAGCGTTGACGGTCCGGGTCCTTACTTTAGTTTCAGCGCTCCAGTCAAAGATCCCGACGGCAAGGTGATCGGAAACTGGCCCTGCCAGAAACCGCCGTGGGGCAAGCTCTACGCGATCGACGCAAACACGGGCGACATCGCCTGGCAGTCGGTCGTCGGCATTACCGAAGGACTTCCGCCCGCCAAGCAGAACACCGGCGGCGGTGGCAGCGCCGGGCCGATCGCCACAGCTGGCGGTCTGGTGTTCATCGGCGCTACGCCGGATAGTCGCTTCCGCGCCATCGATTCCAAAACCGGGAAAGAGCTCTGGGTCACCAAGCTCGCCAAAGGTGCGAACGCAAATCCGATGACCTATCAGGGGAAGGACGGCAAGCAGTACGTCGCAGTCGTCGCCGGGGACACCGTGGTTGTCTTCGCGCTGCCCTAAGTCTCCGGATGCAGCGGCCGGTCTTCGCGCCGGCCGCTGCGCCCACTAAATCTTCGACCCAGCCGCTCCTCTCGAACTCCCTGTGACGCTCTGAACACCGGCTCTGGTTCTTCGGTTTCTTCATTTATATCGTAATACGATATAATAAAAGGCCGATGAAAAGACAGGCGGCGCGACAGATCGATTATCAGGCGCTGGCGGGTTTCCGCTACGAGATCCGCCGCTACCTCCATTTCGGCCAGCAAGCCGCTCGGTCGGCGGGCATCGACGCGCAGCAGTACCAGGCGCTCCTCGCCATCAAAGGACTTCCCCGCCGCGAGAAGGCCACGGTCGGTGCGCTGGCCGAGCAGATGCAGATCGAGCATCACACCGCCGTCGAGTTGAGCGGCCGCCTCGAGCGCCATGGATGGATTCGCCGCGCGCGCAGCCGCGCGGACCGCCGCGAAGTGTTGCTGCGCCTCACGCCCCGCGGCGAAAGGCTGCTGAAAAATCTTTCGTTGTTGCACCGCCGGGAGTTGCGCTCGGCGGGACCGCGGTTGATCGAGGCGCTAGGTTCGGCGATTCATCGTCGCATCGTAGTGGCGCACTGATTCCAACCGCCAACTTCACGAGGGGGCTTTCGTGGCATCGTCGGCAGACATCGGGAAAGTAAAACAGCCCTCGCCTCCGGCCGAATACCGGATTGGATGGATCTCTCTTGTCGCGGCGGCCATCGGCGTTCTGGCCGGAATCATCGCCTATCTTCTGTATGACCTCATCGCGCTGTGTACGAACCTCGCCTACTACCACGTCTGGTCGATTCATTTTCGCAGCCCGGAGAGCACGCCCTTCCACTACTGGATCCTTGTGATTCCCATGATCGGCGGCCTCTTCACCGCCTTCGCCGCGAAATATGGCTCACCGAAAATCAAGGGCCACGGCATCCCGGAAACAATAGAAGCTGTGCTGACGGCGCGGAGCCGCATTAACGCCACGGTTGCCATCCTGAAACCGCTTTCGGCGGCGATCTCGATCGGCACGGGAGGCCCGTTTGGCGCCGAAGGCCCGATCATTCAGACCGGCGGCGCGTTCGGCTCGCTGGTGGGCCAGCTGATTTCCACCACGGCGGCCGAACGCAAGGTGCTGCTGGCGTCCGGCGCGGCCGCGGGAATGGCGGCGACGTTCAACACGCCGATCGCCGGAGTAATCCTGGCAATCGAGCTGCTGCTATTCGAATTCCGTGCGCGCTCCTTCATTCCTCTGGTGATTGCGAGCACGCTCGGCACGAGCACGCGCGTAATCCTCCTCGGCCAGCATTCCATGTTCTCGATCGGCGACGTGAATTTCGATCCCCTGCATGGGCTGCCGTACTACGTGCTGCTCGGAGTGATTTGCGGCGGGGCGGCCATCGGGCTGACGAAGCTGCTCTACTGGGTGGAGGATCAATTCGAGCGTCTTTCCCCGGTGATTCACGAGTTCTGGCATCCGGTCATCGGCTCGTTCGCCGTCGGCGTCATCGGATTTTTCGTTCCGCGGATTCTGGGCGTCGGCTACGACACGATTTCCGACATCCTGCACGATAACCTCGCGCTCAAGATGGTGTTGCTGATCCTGATTTTCAAGTTCGCCGGTCTTGTGATCTCGCTCGGCTCGGGGACCTCGGGCGGTTTGCTGGCGCCGACGTTTATGTGGAGCGCTGCGCTGGGCAGCGTGTTCGCGATGGTGGTGGACCGCATTCACCCTGCGGCGCATCTTGCGCCCGCGGCGTATGCGCTCGTCGCCATGGCCGCCGTTTTCGGGACGGCCGCGCGCGCCACGTTCGCGCTGATCGTCTTTGCATTCGAAATCACGGGCGATTACAACGCGATTCTCCCGCTCATGCTGGCCTGCGTGATCGCGGACCTGATCGGGCTTCGCTTCCTTCCGAGATCGATCATGACGGAAAAGCTGGCGCGGCGCGGAGTCTCAGTCCCGGGAGAGTACGAAGCCGTCGTCCTAAAGATGGTGCGCGTGGGAGACGTGATGAGAACGGACGTGCCGGCGATCCCCGCGGACATGAGCGTCGCCGAGCTCGCCGCTCGCATGAGCGGCGCCCGGCGCCACGCGGCGGACGAGGCATCGCCTCGCGAGCCGGCGCTCAACCTCATCAGAGGCCTGCCGGTTGTCGGCAAGGAAGGAGAACTAGTCGGCATCGTGACGCAGGGCGATGTGCTGCGCGCGCTCGAGAATGATCCGAACGGCACAGCCAAAGTTCTCGAGGCCGGTTCGAGCCCGCCGATCGTGGCCTATCCGGATGAGATCGTCTTCGATGCCCTGGAGAGGATGCTGCAAAACGACGTCGGTCGGTTGCCGGTTGTGAGCCGCGACAATCCCCGGAAATTGGTCGGCTTCTTCAACCGTTCGAGCATTCTTGGCGCGTGGACGCGGCAGATGGAAGAAGAAGGAGTGCGCGAACGAGGCTGGCTCGCCCGCTGGCGGGGATCGAACGTCGACAGCTCAGTCCTTGAGTAGTTCACTCGACGGGATTGGCCGCTTTCTGAAAGTGGAAGGGCGGGGTTTCAACCCCGCCGGAAGGCGCTTGATTTCTTCAGGGGTTTTAACCCCTGAAGCCTCGCAGCGAGGTCTCTTTACAAGGTCTTAGTGGATGCCGCGCTTCTCGATCAGGCGCACGACGTCGGCGGCGGAAATATCGTATAGCGTGTGCTCGTCCTCTTGCTCGAGACGCTCGCGGAGATACTCGGCCGCGAGAAAGCTGGCTTCGCGATCCGAAAGATTGCGTCCCGTGCGCTCGCGAAACTTGACGAATCCGGGATGCGCCAGGCCGAGCACGACGCCCTTGCCATCGACGAAAAACTTGCAATCCATCGTGTCGCTATGCCGCGTGGCGATCCCGTTCCAGCAGTGTGAGAACCGGCAGCGATACACGTAGTCGGTCACCTTCGACGGCACGTCGAACGCCCCGATGAACTCGCTCATCGTCCCGGCATTTGGAATCGTCGGAACCGCCGCTGCCTTCGCCGCCATGCCGGCCTACTTCCTCACGCCCACGACAGCGGGCTGCGCCGCGTGCTGATAACTGTGGATTGCGGCTGCCTCGCCTGCTCCCGCGGAAAGGCGGAAACCCTGATCGAGCAGCGTCTTCTCGAGCGCGGAGAGGAAGAGCAGCACGTTGGTCTTCTGGCTTGAATAGCCCATCAGGCCTATGCGCCAGATTCGGCCCTTCACCGGGCCGAGTCCTCCCGCGATCTCGATGTTGAATTCGTCGAGCAGTTGCTTGCGCACTCGCCCGTCCTCGATTCCGGCGGGAATGTTCACGGCCGTTACGGTGATCAGGCGGTCGGCCGGATTCGAGACGAATAACTCGAGGCCCATCGCTTCCAGTCCCGCGATGAGAGCCTGCTGGTTGTGCAGGTGCCGCTCCCATCGCGCTTCGAGCCCTTCTTCGAGAACGCATCGCAGTGCCTCACGCATTCCGTAAATCAGCGTGATCGGCGGCGTGTGGTGGTAGAGGCGATCCTTGCCCCAATAGTTCATTGCAGACGTGAGGTCGAAGTACCAGCTCCGGACAGGCTCTTTCCGCGCGCGCATCAACTCTTCCACGCGCGCATTCACCGTGATCGGCGCCATGCCCGGGGGCGCGCTGATCGCCTTCTGCGCGCCGCTGAAACAGATATCGATGCGCTGGCCGGCTACATCGAGCGGTATCCCGGCGAGCGTCGCCACCGCGTCCACCACCAGCAGCGCGCCCAATTCATCGGCAGCCTTGCGATAATCTTCGAGGCGGTGTACGACGCCCGACGACGTCTCGCCGTGCGTCAGGCCCACGAATTTGATCTTCCTGCCCTTGCCCGCGCGGACCACGTCCGCCGGATCGACCGTGCGTCCGTAGGGCGCTTCGACGCGAATCACCTTCGCCGGGATGCGCTCCGCGATGATGGCCATGCGCTCGGAAAACGCCCCGTTCACGCAGACGATGCATTCATCGCCCGATTCGAGCGGATTCACCACCGCCGCTTCGATGCCGCCCGAGCCCGACGCGGAGATGGGAAACGTGATGTGATTTTGCGTTTGAAACACGCGGCGGAGCAGGGTCTGAACGTCGTCCATCATTTCCGTGAACCACGGATCCATGTGGCCCACAATCGGCGCCGCCATCGCGCGATACACGCGCGGGTCCACGCACGATGGTCCCGGCGTCAGCATCAGCCGCTCAGGCGGCAAAAGCTCGCCGATCATCTCTGCTTCACGATCACTCATAGGATTATTCCTCGCGGCCTTATTATATTTGTATTTTCTTCCCACCTTCGCGGACCGCACTCGTGCCACTTCGCGGCGGGCAATCGGGGGATGAGCTCGATGCCTACTTCTATCTCGATCTCCTAGTCTCGCTAAATCGGACCTCTGCGGTCAACCTCCAAAATGGACCTTCATGGCGAGACGGTCAGACGCCTCTTGCCGGAATCCAATTCGGGAAATCCCGAAATCCTCCGAATGGAGGGGGTTAGCGGTTTCGCAACTGTCCTGCCTTCGCGTTGAAAGGCCTATACCCCTATGCTAGATTTGCAAATTGACCCCTCACGACGATGATTGACGGAAAATCCACCGCTGTTGCGAAGCCAAAAGTCACGCGAGTGGAGGTGTATTGGCACACCGTGCGCTATCGCACCGTCGTACTCTACGTCGTCGCCTCCATCCTGATCGTGCTCGCGATGGTTTACCTGGTCTTTCCTGAATTTTCGGCCACCATGATGAAGCGGCTCTCGACTGTGGGTGAACCGGCCGATGGTGGCGTTGCGAATCCTTCGGGCCGCCAGGCGCGCTTCGTCAACCTCGACGGCAAGGTGCAGGTGAAGAAGGTCAATTCGGTCCAGTGGATGAACGCCGATTATCAGATCACGCTCGACAAGGGCGATCTCATCCAGACCGCTTCCGAGGGAGTCGCGCGCATTGCGTTCGCTGACGGAACCACGTACACGGTGAAGGGTGATACGCTCGTAACCGTGGAGGAAAATATCGTCGATCAAGACCGCGCCACGCAGGTCGGCGTGCACATCAGTTCCGGCCAGGTGGACCTGGCCACCGGTACATGGCAAGTCCCGGGCTCGAAGGCCGAGGTTTCCTTCGAGAATGCCGTGGCGTCGCTGCGCTCGAATAGCCGCGCGGCGGTGCGCAGCGATCCGGATACGAAGGAAAACAACATCACGGTCGATGCCGGAAGCGCCGAGCTGAACCGCGGCGGCGAGCATGTGGATATCGGCCAGTACGAGCGGGCGACCCTGCCTTCCGACGGTGGAGCGATTACCAAAACGCAGGTGCTCGCCCCTCCCGCGCTCGTCGAGCCGCTCAATTTGCAGCCGATCATCGTGACCGATCCGAAGCATGACGAAATTCACTTCGCGTGGAAACCCGCGGCCACGGCGAAGATGTACGACTTTCAGGCCAGCACCACGGCGATGTTCAACCACATCGTCATGGAAAGGAAAACGGCCGCGACGAGCGTGGACATCGCGGGATTCGACCCGGGCGATTATTTCTGGCGCGTATGGGCGATCGACGACAAGAACAGCGTGAGCGACATGAGCGAGGCTTACAAATTCACGCTCGTGGCGCACGGCAAGGAGCTCGATATGCTCCTTGACGTGGACGACACGCAGATGCACGGCAGCGTCGTCGAGGTAATCGGGCGCACCGAGCCCGGCGCCGCGCTGATCATCAACGGCGAGCAGGTGGCCGATATCAAACCGGACGGGCATTTCCGGTATTTCACCGAGCCGATGGCTCGCGGCAGTCATACGATCGTCATCACGGGGCAGAACCGCAGAGGCGGAACGGCGATCAAGCGCGTGGATGTGGTGATTCCTTAGCAATTCATACGACCGGCCAGGCGACGCGCCGCCACGGCGGCGCTCACGTGGAACCTGAGAGGAAAGCAATCTGTGAATAAGAACGGCTTCAACTTGCGGTCGGTTTTCAGTCTGTTCTCATCCGACCTGGCTATCGACCTGGGAACAGCGAACACGCTCGTGTTTGCCCGCGGCAAAGGTATCGTCGTCAACGAACCTTCCATCGTCGCCATCAATAAGAACAACGGTGAAGTGGTCGCGGTCGGCCGCGAGGCCAAGGAGATGCTCGGCCGCACGCCCGGTAACGTGGTCGCCATCAAGCCGATGAAGGACGGCGTGATCGCCGATTTCAAGGTGACCGAAAAGATGCTCACCTACTTCATCCAGAAGGCGCACAACCGCCGCGTCCTCGTGCATCCCCGCATCGTGATCGGCGTCCCGAGCGAAATCACCCCCGTGGAAAAACGCGCCGTGCAGGACTCGGCCTATCGCGCCCGTGCGAGCGAAGTCTATCTCGTCGAGCAAGCCATGGCCGCGGCGATCGGCGCCGGACTCCCGATCGAGGAGCCTTCGGGAAACATGGTGGTGGATATCGGCGGCGGCACCACGGATATCGCCGTCATCTCCATGAGCGGCATCGTCTATTCGCGTTCGGTGCGCGTGGCCGGAAACGAAATGGACGAATCGGTGATGCACTACCTGAAGCGCAAGTACAACTTGCTCGTCGGCGAGCGCACCGCCGAACAGATCAAGATCGAAATCGGCTCGGCGTATCCGCTTGAAAAGCCGATGACGCTCGAAGTGAAGGGGCGCAACCTGATCGAGGGCGTGCCGCGAACCGTGACCATCGACGACAGCGAAATCCGCGAGGCGCTTTCCGAAAACATCTCGACGATCGTCAACGCCATCCGCGTGGCCCTCGAGCGCACGCCGCCCGAGCTTTCGGCCGATATCAGCGACCGCGGAATCGTGCTCACCGGCGGCGGCGCGCTCATCAAGAACCTCGATAAGCGCATCCGCGAAGAGACCGGCTTGCCCGTTTCGATCGCCGATGACCCGCTGGCTTCCGTCGTGCTCGGCACCGGGAAAATGCTCAGCGACTTCCGCCTGCTGCGCCTGGTCTCGATCGATTGAAGCTGGGATCGGGCTTTTAGAATGATCGAATTTCTCTTCTCGCGTCATCGTCCGCTGGCCCTGCTGGCCGCCGCTGTCCTGGCACAGGTTCTGCTCCTCGCCTTTCAGATCAAGCGCGAACATGATGTCCGGCTGATCCGTTATTGGACCGCCGCGGTGGTGATGCCCGTCGAGCGCGGCGGCACGTGGGCGCTTTCCAAGGTCGGCGGTATGTGGACCGGCTACGTCGGGCTGCGCGGCACTCGCGCCGAGAACGCGCGACTCCGCGGCGAAGTCGACGAGTTGCGCATGCGCAACCGCGAGCTCGAAGGCCGGGCTGCCGAAGCGCAGCGCCTCGGCGTCCTGCTGAATTTCCGCGACGCTCATCCGGAAGCGCAGATGCTCGCCGCACAGGTGATTGGGGCGAGCGCTGACCCGGCATCGCACACGCTGTTTATCAATCGCGGCGAACGCGACCGCGTGCGGCGCAATCTCGCCGTCATCACGCCGGACGGCATTGTCGGCAAAATCGTCGAGGTATTTCCGGCTACTTCGCAGGTGCTGCTCATCAATGACAAAGATAGCGGCGCCGGCGCCCTGCTCGCGGACACGCGCACCCACGGCGTCGTCAAGGGCAGCGGTGATCCCGATCCCCGCCTCGAGTACGTGGTCAACGACGAACCCGTTCACGTCGGCGAAATGATTCTTACATCCGGCGAGGACCGCATCTTCCCGAAGGATCTGCTGATCGGCACGGTGGCCAGCGCGAAAGCGGGCAATCCATTTCAGGTGATCCACATCGCGCCGGCAGCGCGTCTCGACCGGCTCGAGGAAGTGATCGTCCTGCTCACGCAGCAGGAGCTCAAGCGACCAAACGACTCGGCCGATTCAGCCGACGCGCAGCCGAGTGCGGAAGGAATCGTCCAGAAGCCGGCCGCTCCACCGGCCGCTCCGGCAGCCGCAAACGCGCCCAGCTCCGGTAAAGCTCCGGCGCCGCCCTCCGGGCCGCAAAACTGACATGTCGTACATGCTGAATCCCGGCGCGCAATCTGATTCGAATATCGAGGTGCACAAGTATTACGGCGGCACGGTCGTCATCGCCGCTTTTCTCGCGCTGGTCCTTCAGGCGTTCCTGCACAAGTACGGCCGGTGGTCGGAGCTGATCGATCTGCCGTTGCTCGTCACGATCTATTTCGGCGTGAGCCGGCGCAATCCGGTGACCGGCCTGTTGCTCGGAGGAGCGATCGGCATCTTGCAGGACGCGCTGAGCCACGATAATCCGATCGGACTTTATGGAATCGCGAAGACGATTGTGGGTTACCTCGCGTCAACAATCGGCGCGCGCATCGACACGCAGAATCCGGTCAGCCGGTTCCTCCTCGTGTTCGTTTTCTTTCATTTTCATCAGGCTGTTTTCGCCGTCACGGAGCGCGTCCTGCTGGATCACCCCGAGCCGTTCTTTACTCTGCGCCTGCTGCTCAATTCCGTCGTAACCGCGGCGTTCGGCGTCGTCCTCTTCGCGTTCCTCGACCGCCTCCGCCGCACCTCGTAGCCTCACGCCGCACCCGTCCCTAGTCGTCATTCTGCCTGCCCTGACGCAGGAAGGGAGCGGAGCGTCCTGACGCGATCCATCGGGGCCTTTGCATTTGTAGCGGCCGCCTCGCATTTTAGGCGGGCGCTTTTCTTTTTGCGTTCCGACGCGCTATTCCTCTCCGGAGTCGAAGCGCGCATTCTTGCCCTGAGCCCGCCGCAGGCGGGAAGGGTTGCGCCTCGAATGCAGTCGCGGGGAATCTCTCTTTAGCGCCACATTTATGAGATCGCGTCAGGCGGGATTGAAAGCCATCCATTGACTGAGCTGATTCATTTCGCCCCTGCTGGCACGCGGCGCTTCAACTCTTCGGACCAACGTCTGAATCTACTTGTCGTTGGTCTCCAACTTCATACGCTCCCAAACGTATTCTGACGTCATCGGCACGCCGCGGACCACACGATTCTCTGTTTGCAAGGTCAGGCGATCACCTTGGAGTTTTGCGAATCGTACCAGATCCGTGTTCACCCAGGCTTGAACCGAGCAAGCTTCGAGATGGTGAATTACCTTGTCACCAGTGACGGTGTAGCTTCCCGCATAGGCGACAAAGCTGGTAAGTGCCTCCACACTTTCCTCAGCGTGAGCCACGTCCGGGAAGGTCGAGAGTGGCTTCCGTCCGTCAAAAGCCATGACAGCCGACACCCTGCCGTCCGCCGTGTACGTCAGGAAGCCGGTAGGATTCTGTCCCCATGAATGTTTAACTTCACCTTTGTCGGTTGTATCTGTGACGGACACTAATTTCCATGTGCCGACCAGTGCGTCTTTGGACTGCGCGATCCCGCTGGACGGGAACGCCATGAGGATCAGGGCCGTTGCGAGAATCCACTTCGTCATCGACGCCTCCTGATCCGCGAAAGAAACACTACCTATCATTTCCCTGTAGGCACGCGGCGCTTCAACTCTTCAAACCAGTTCAGCACGACGTTGATTTGGGTCGGTGCCGCCTGCCCTTGCTCGCTCGGCATGAGCATCAGGAAGCGCTGGCCGTCGGCGGACACGTCGTAGAAGGGAATCGAACTCGGAGGCGTGTTTAGCACGTACTGTCCTTGAAAGAGCATCCGTGGCTTGCCTGCAACGAAACTCGGCTGAGTGGCGATGTCCACGGCCATCATCTTGTCTCCGCTACGGTAGAACAATTCCCGACCGTTGCGATTCCAGACCGGCTCCGTTCCACCGTCCGTTGAAATCTGCCACTTGCCACCTGGGCCCGGATAGGGCTGCACGTAAACTTCCAAGCGGCCTGATTCGTCTGAGGTATAGGCAAGCCAGCGCCCGTCCGGCGAAAACTGTGGTGCCCCTTCGGTGAAGGGCGTGCGGAGGAAAGGCCGGGCCCTACGGTCGCCCATCCGCAGCACCCAGATGTCATATCCGGTGGTGGGATTGATTTCAATGAAGGCCAGCAGTTGCCCATCCGCGGACCAGGAACTCGGGACCTGGAAATACTCGCTGGTGTTCAATCGCTCCAGCCCGCCACTGCCGTCGGCCAGTTGCCAGTAGATGTTCGTGGCCCCGTCCTTGTTGGATTCAAACGCGATCCGCTTGCCATCCGGTGTCCAAGACGGGGCAACGTTCGAATTCCCCTCAAACGTCAGCCGCGTCAACGTGTCTCGGGAGAGATTGTATAGCCAGATTTGGGGCTCCTGTTCCTGGATGGTCACGGCTACCTGCCGGCCGTCGGCGGAAAGCCGCGGATACCGGTAGGCATGCGCAGGAGCGGCCAAGGGCTGCACTGCCCCATTGCGACTAACCCACACCAGCTTCCCTTGAGCAGACTGGGCGGTCCCAGAAACATAGACCAGAGATCCCGTGCTGGAAATGCTGTACTGAGCGGCTCCTGTTGGGGATTGCAAGATGCCCTCCACCACGGGGACCGCCGTACCCGTCACTTCCAATCGCTGCGGATCAAACGGCACTGCCATCAGGCTTGCCGCTTGCGCATAAACCAGGTGTCCGGAGAGCGCATAGCGTGGCTGCGTTCCCTCTGGGATCAGGTTCCGCCGGTCGCCCGTTACGATGGACTGGACCGCAACCCCCGAGCCGTCGACAACGCGGGCAGCAAAGAGCACGGCCTTGTCGCCGGGCAAGAACTCCGGCCATAGGTAGCCACTGCTCCCCTCCCCCGGACCAGCTGGCAGTCGCGGCGTCCCTCCTGCGGCCGCTACCTGCTGGAGAGGTTGGGCTATTGTGGGTGCGAAGGCAATCATTCCCTGGCTGCTCCAACTGGCCCCACGCGGTTGCGGAGCCTTGCCGATGGCCAGCGCCGCTCCCCCGCTCACTGAGACCTTCTTCAGCTTTCCGTCGGCGAAAAAGCCGAGCCATTGGCCGTCGGGAGAGAAGAATGGCTCGATAGCCCCTTCCGTGCCGGGTATAGGTTTGGAGGCCAGGCTATCCATCGCCCGCAGATAAATCTGTTGGGTGCCGCTCTGTGTGGCGACATACGCGAGATGAGTGCCATCAGGAGAGAGGGCCACAGCGGGGCCGCTATCCAAACCTGCTAATTGTTGGCCCGGCGGTAGCGTTATCACGGCGCGAGTGACGGGCTGCGGCGGAGGGGTAGGCGCGGGCTTCAGAATCCAAGTGCCTAGGCTCGCGATCGCCGCGCCTAAGAGCAAAGTGCCCAAGCTGAGGACTACCGCTCGCCGCCCAATTGACGCGGAGGTTGGTGTCGCGGCAACCGCCGACGGCTCCGGTGCGCCAGCGAGAACTTCGTCGAGCGAAATGCGTGCGTCGCCGATGTCGCGTAAGCGTTGCTTCGGGTCTTTCTGCAAGCAGCGCTGCAAGAGAACTCGAACCCGGATCGGTGTCGCGGCGGGAAGCTGCGACCAATCCGGCTCGGCACGAATCACCGCTGCTAACGTTTCCGTCACCGATTCGCCCCGAAACGCCATCTGGCCTGTCAGCATCTCGTACAGCACGCAGCCAAACGCCCAGATGTCCGCCCGGCGGTCCACCGCTTTGCCCTTGGCCTGTTCCGGAGACATGTACGCCGCCGTCCCCAGCAACACTCCCGCCAGTGTCGCCATCCGGCTCATCGTCGGCGAAGTGGAAATATCGATCGACGCCGCGTCGCCTTCGATTGCCTTTGCGAGACCAAAGTCGAGAACCTTCACCGCGTCGTCGTCTGTCACCTTCACGTTTGCGGGCTTCAGATCGCGATGCACGATCCCCCGCTCGTGCGCGTATTCGAGCGCTTCGCACATCTGCTTGGCGATAGGCAATGCTTCGCTGATTGGAATCGGACCGGTGCGGATGCGGTCAGCGAGCGTCGGCCCCTCGACCAGCTCCATCACCAGCGCGTGAGTGCTGCCGGAATCTTCGAGGCCGTAGATCGAGGCGATGTTCGGGTGATTCAGCGAGGCCAGGACTTTCGCTTCGCGCTGGAACCGCGCCATGCGCTCGGCGTCGCGCGCGAACGCGTCGGGCAGGACTTTCAGCGCCACATCGCGCCCGAGCTTCGCATCCCGTGCGCGGTAAACCTCGCCCATCCCGCCCGCACCAATGGCGGCAAGGATTTCATAGGGCCCCAGGCGAGTGCCCGAAGTCAGCGCCATTTGGGGCTGGATTATAGCCCCTCGGAACATTAACGCATCGTATTACTTAGGCCAGATATCGCCGAAACAGTTTGCGGAAGAAGGAGGCACTTTAGGGGGTCGGAGCTGAACTTGTCCCGAGTCCGCCGCAGCGGACCGAGGGAGCTCCGCCGAAAAAGACGTGGCGCGGAGCGCCAATTGGGGTGGAAGGGCGGGGTTTCAACCCCGCCACAAGAGACGCCGCGCGAAGCGCTTCCCGTTGCGCGCTTCATCCGCAGCATGTATTCGAGTTTGCGGCGCTGTCCGGGCCTCGTCGGCGGTATCTGATCACCCGGGCTAAAGCTCACATTTGAAAAGAGCACGTCTATCGCGGGCCTGAAAGGCCCGCGCTTCCACCACCCAAGCTCCGACCGCCAGCGCTTCCGTCGCTCGCGCATATTTCCGTCGCAGCAACCAATTGCGGTGGAAGGGCGGGGTGGAACTTGTCCCGAGTCCGCCGCGGCGGACCGAGGGAGCTCCGACATAAAGAGCTTGTCCTCAATGCGCTTTAGCGCCTGAGGACACTCTTCACTGTCTTCTTCCGCAAACAGGTAGGCTGGCCGACTTGGCCATCCCCCATACCTCGCGATTGTGCCCGGTTAACGGCGTACTCGCTAACTGATCCACTACCCGGCCCGCGACGGGCTCTTCGCCGGATTTGCGCATTGACACAAAGGACATGGACGGCTTGCGCGCCGCGCTCGCACAGTGCTAGCGTGAATGTTTCGAGGCACGGCCGGATTCGCCCAGTGTTCGGCTCGGATTCAGGCTGTGACGCGCCTCGGGGCCGGGCACGGCCCGCCGCGCAGGCCTGCCTGCCGGAGGCAGGCTTGCCCGCCGGAGGCAGGAGTTTCGTTGCCATCGTGGAACGTTAACGATCAGAGGATCCCGCAAGGGAGATTGGCGCTGTTTTCCTATCTCTCCGCGGCAATGGTCATATTTTTGCTCGTAGGTTTCTGGAAATTGCAGGTCGTTCAGTCCGTGCATTTCGCCGATCTCGCCGAGCGCAACGGCATCCGTTCAATCGCGATCATCGCTCCACGCGGAACCATGCTGGACCGCGAAGGACGCGTCCTGGTGGATAGCTACCCCTCCTTCAGCATTCTCCTGCTGCGCGACAATCCAAAACTGATCGAGAAGAGCTTGGGGCCAATCGAGGACGGCCTCGGCATCGCGAAGGAAGATCTCCTCCAGCAGCTCGATGCCGCGAAGAACGAGCCCAAGTTTTTGCCGGTCATCATCAAGCCGGCCGCGAGCCAGGCGGACATCGCGTTTGTCGAATCGCACCGCGCCGATCTTCCCGTGCTTGAGCTGATGATGGTACAGCGCCGCCGCTACCCGCACGGCGACATGCTCGCGAACACCATCGGCTACGTCGGCGAGGTTTCCGAGCAGGATATGGAAAAGAATCCTGACCGCTACCGCCCCGGCGACATCGTCGGAAAAGCCGGCCTTGAAAAGCAGTACAACGAGCAGATCGAGGGCACGGACGGCATGCGGCGCGTCGTCGTGAACAGCGTGGGCAAGGTGATGCGCACGCTCGACAACGTCGAAGCGATTCCCGGAAAACCCATTCAGTTGACGATCGACGAGGACTTGCAGCAGGTCGCCGAAACGGACTTCGCCAACAAAGAAGGCGCTCTCATTGCCATGGATGCGCGCACCGGCGAGGTCTTGGCCATGGTCAGCCGGCCCACGTTCGACCCCAATGACTTCGCGATCCGCATTCCGAATCAGGAGTGGGCGCAGCTCAACTCCGACCCGAGAACTCCGCTGCTCAACCGCGCCATTCAGGCTCAGCTCGCTCCCGGCTCGGTTTTCAAAGTCGTCATGGCCACGGCCATGCTCGAATCCAAAGCCATTCCGGCGAATTACACCGTGTACTGCCCCGGTTATGCCACTTTCTACGGCCGTGTGTTCCATTGCGATCACGCTCACGGCTCGGTCGATCTCCATAAGGGCATCGTGGCTTCTTGCGACGTCTACTTTTACAATGTCGGCAAGTTGCTCGGAATCGATCGCATAGACCAGTACGCTTTCGGCCTGGGTCTCGGCCGCCGCACCGGAATCGATTTGCCGAGCGAAGAACCCGGACTGGTTCCGTCGGAGGATTGGGTCGAGCGTGTGGACCATCACAAATGGTATCCGGGCTCCACGATTTCCGTCTCCATCGGTCAGGGCGCTGTGATGGTCACGCCGATCCAACTCGCTCGCATGATCGCGGCCGTGGCCAATGGCGGCACTTTGATCCCCCCGCACCTCATGAAGAACGCCACGGACCTGAAGTCTGGGTCCTTTCCTCTTTCGGATGACACGGTCCAACAGGTAACGGACGGCATGTGGGGCGTCGTCAATGAGCCTGATGGCACCACTTCCGGACTGGTTAGGCTGCAAAACATCGACTTTTCCGGCAAGACCGGCACTGCTCAAGTCGAAGGCTTCGAACTCCAGACTAAACTGGGAAAGAAATTGAAGGAAAACGGCTGGTTCGTCGGCTACGCGCCCCGGCGCAATCCGGATATCGTTGTGGCGGCCCTCGTTCAGGGCGGAGGTTGGGGCAGCACCTCGGCAGCGCCGATTGTGCGCGACGTCGTGAAGGCCTACTACGACAAGAAGAACGGCCACATGCCACAGCCTTCCACGGCCGAGAACATTCCGCCCGCTGGCGCGTCTCGCCCGCTCGGTGCGGCAGCCGGAGCGCAACGTCCATGAAAGATCGTCCACGCATTCAGGATTTCGATTGGACGCTGCTGGGAATCGTCGGCGCGATCAGCGGCATGGGCGTCCTCGAGATCTACTCTTCGACGCATGCCAGCGCCATGGCCGGCATGCAGTGGAAGCAGTTGATCTGGATCGCGATCGGGCTCGCCGGAATGCTCCTGATTTCCCGCATCGACTATCACACGCTGATGGATCAGGCTCCCACGCTCTATGCGGCCGGAATCGCGGGGCTTCTCGTCGTGCTGGTGATCGGCTATTCGCGGCTGGGCGCGAAGCGGTGGATCTCGCTTGGCGGGCTCGTCAATTTACAAGTGTCAGAGATCATGAAGTTGATTATAATCATCGTGCTCGCGCGCTACTTCGCGGAAGTGCGCACCGAGCGCCTGACGCTTTCGGACTTACTCAAGATTGGCATTTTGACCCTGATTCCCGTAGGCTTGATATTGAAGCAGCCCGATTTGGGAACCGCGATGGTGCTGGTTCCCGTTGCCGTGGTCGGAGCGTTTTTCGCGGGCATCCATTGGAAGCACGCGGCGGTCGGTCTGATCCTGGTCGCGTTGCTGGTCCCGCTCGGCTGGAACATGCGGCGTCATCTGAAGCCGTACCAGCAGCAGCGCATTCAGACGTTTCTTCATCCGGAAGAAGACCAGCGCGGCGCGGGTTACCAGATTTTTCAGTCCGAGATCGCCGTGGGATCCGGGGGATTCTGGGGCAAGGGATTTGGAAAGGGCAGTCAGAACCAGTTGGGCTTCGTGCCTGTTCGGTATTCGGATTTCATTCTGGCGGCGCTGGCTGAGGAACAAGGTTTCATCGGCGTCTGCCTCGTGTTGCTGTTGTACCTGGGCCTGATTCTGCGGCTGGTGGACAACGCGCAAAAAGCGAAAGATCGTGCCGGGATGTACGTCGTGATGGGAGTAACCGCTATCCTGGGCTTCCACGTTCTGGTCAACGCTTCGATGGTGATCGGATATATGCCGGTCACCGGCATTCCCCTGCCGCTGATGAGCTATGGAGGGTCGGCAACGGCCTTCGTGTTTTTGGCTTTGGGGCTGGTGATGAACGTCCGCATGCGGCGATTCGTCAATTGAGCCCCGCCGGTAAGTAATTCAGTGCCCGCGGCCCTTCCGAACGAGGCCCGGGAATTCAGACTAGATGGATTGAAGGACGCACCGAGTGAGGAAAGTCACCCCGAAAAATTTGAGTTCTTTCCTGGGCGGCCCGTCGTGGCACGCGGAAGGCACATCCTTCCCCCACCTCGGCTGTGGCGCGCGCGCATGTTCGCGCCGCCGCACTCGGATGCGCCGTGAGGAGTTTCTAAATGTCCAAGGAAATGGTTATATCGGCGAACCCGCACGAGACGCGGGTCGCCATTCTCGAAGAAGGTCAGCTTTGTGAGTATTACGTCGAGAGGGAAAAAGAGTTTGCGTTAGTCGGAAGCATCTACAAAGGACGTGTGACGCGCGTGCTGCCCGGCATGCAATCGTCCTTCGTGGATATCGGCCTCGATAGCGACGCCTTCCTCTACGTCACGGACTTCCTCGAAGGGATCGAGGAATTCGATCCCATCGTCACCACCGTGGAAGAAAAAGTTCAGAAGATGGAGGACCAGGGCGGAGCCGTGTTTACCCCCGAAGGCGGGGCCGCTCCCGCACTCGAGCCTCCCGATGTCGAGTCCGCACAGCCCCCGGATGCGGCGATTTTCGAAACCGGGGGTGCGCAGCAGCAGCCCGCGCCGACAGCGGCACCGCCGCCGGCCAGCTACGCGGCTCCGCCAAGCCGCGGCCAGTTCGAGAATCGCAACCGAGGGGGGCGCGATTTTGGCCGCCGAGGCGGTCGCAGCGGCGGCCACGGCGGAGGCGACCGGCGCTTCGGCCGCGAATTGCCGCCGTCGAAATACGCCTCGCCGCGCCCCTACGGCGATCAGCCGGCCGAGTCCGGTGCGGTGGGCCATCTTGACATCGTTCTTCCCGGAGAATCTCTCGCCAAGTTTCGGGAAAGACCAGCGGGTGAAGCAGCTCCGCCGGCACCAATCGAGGCAGCAGCACCGGCCGCGCCTCCGGTTGAAGCGCACGAGCCGGTCCAGGAAGCAGCCGCTCCAGCCGCGCGAGAATTCAGGCCGGAGTTTCGGCGCGAAACCCGCCCTGAGTTTCCTCCATCGTCATCCGGGCTCGAACCATTGCCCGGCGAGACGCTTGCCAAGTGGAAGCGGCACGAGCCGGAGGTCGTCGAACACGCCGAACCAGCTCCTCCAGCGGGCTCCGAGGAAGCAGAGGAAGAGCACATTCTTCTGCACGAGGAGCCCGAAACGCACGAAGCCAGAATCGTGCACGAGGAACACGCAACGGCGGAACTGAGCGAAGATGAAGCCGCGGCGCTCGCCGAGCACGTTGCCGAAGCGCAGAACGAAGAAGCCGCGCGCCAGGCTCAGGAACGAGTCTTTGCGGCGGCGGATGAAGCGGCCGATGCGGCTCAAGAAACGGCCGAAGCGGAAGAACACGAACTCGAGGAAGAAGAAGCCGGCGCCGAAACGGAAGGCATGATTTCGGCTCTCCCGGAACCCAGCCACCATGTGTCCGCAGAAGAGCACGAACTCGACCGTCAGGCAGCAGCCGCCGAAGACCAGGCAGATGCCGAAGCGGAAGCACGGGAAAATCTCCAATCCCTCGGCGAAACCGAACACACGCTTGAGCTCGAAGCGGGAGTCGCACCGACCGAAGGCGAATTGCCGATTCCCGCGGAAAATCCCCTGGCGGAAGAGCAGCAGCCGTCGAGGGCGCGAGTCCGCGATGATTTCCGCGCGAGGATGCAGCACCCCGCGCGCCGTGGTGGCCGCGATCGCGGCCGTCGAGACGAGCGAGGACGCCGCCCGCAACACGGACGCCCCGGCGGTCACGGCAATCATCGCACGCAGCCGCGGCGCCCACAGTTGATCGCCGATCTCTTGAAGCAGGGCCAGGAGATCATCGTACAGATCGCCAAGGAGCCGCTCGGCAAGAAGGGCGCGCGCATCACGAGCCACGTCGCTCTTCCCGGCCGCTTTCTGGTTTACATGCCCACGCTCGACCACACGGGCGTATCGCGCAAAATCGCTTCGGCGGAGGATCGCGCGCGCCTGCGGCATCTGGTGAACGACGCGAAGGGCAGCGCGGGCGGAGGCTTCATCGTCCGCACGGCTGCGGGCAGCGCCGCGCCGGAGGAAGTCCGAGCGGATGTGGAATTCCTCACGAAGACATGGTCCGAGATCAAGGCAAGGTCCGAGCAGCGCAAGGCCCCGTCGATCCTGCACCGCGACCTGAATCTCGTCGAGCGCATGTTGCGCGATCACATCAGCTCGGACTACGCCGCGATCTGGGTGGACTCGGAAGAGGAGTACACCAAGGTCATCGATTTCATGAGCCGCTTCCAGCCGGGGCTTGTGAACCGGGTGAAGCTCTACACGAAAGAAAACCCGGTCTTCGAGGAATTCGGCATCCAGCAGGAAATCGACAAGGGGCTGCGTCCGAAGGTGTGGCTCAAGTCGGGCGGCTACATCGTCATCAACCACACCGAGGCGCTCGTCGCGATCGACGTCAACACCGGCAAGTTCGTCGGCAAGGGCTCGAATCGCCTGGAAGACACGATCGTCCGCACGAACCTCGAGGCGGTGAAGGAAATCGTCCGCCAGATGCGGCTGCGCGATCTGGGCGGAATCATCATCATCGACTTCATCGACATGGAAGAGCGGCGGAACCGCGAGAAGGTGATGGCCGCACTCGAAGACGCACTGAAGGCCGATCGCGCGCCTTCGAAGATGCTGCGCTTCAACGAGTTCGGATTGATCGCCATCACCCGCAAGCGCACGAAGCAAGCCCTCGAGCGCATGCTTTCCCAGCCGTGCCCCTACTGCACCGGGTCGGGCATGGTGAAGTCGATCCCCACGCTCTGCTACGAGATCCAGACCGAGGCGCGCAAGATGGCTCCGGAAATGGATTCCGGCAGCATCACGCTGCGCGTGCATCCGGAAATTGCGAAGGCCCTCAAGACGCGCGAGTCCTCGCTGATCGAAGAGCTCGAGCGCTGGACCAAAAAGAGCGCGATCATTCAAGCCGACCCGACGCTGCACTGGGAGCAGTACGACATTTACTAGCGGCGGAAATTAGAAACTGGAAATCGGAAAGTTGAAAATGGGAACGCCCCGAAGAAGATTTCGGGGCGCTTCCATTTTGTAGCGCTGGCCTCTGGCCGGCGGTTTCGTACTGAAAAACCCTCGCAGAAAAAAAACCGGCGAGACGCCGGCGCTACCCGCAAAGCAAAACCTGCCCGATCCGGTCTGAAGTCGGACCGGATCGGCCGCTACAACGGCAAAAGCACCAGTCCACCGCAATAGATCCTTCCACTCGGAACTTTCTCATATTTCAATAGTGGTGGCAGTTAAGGCCACTAAATGCGCAGTTTTGGCAGTTTGTCGGCGCAAAAAGGTGAAAAAATGGCGGATTCCCAAAAAGACAAGAAAGCACTGGCTATGGCGACGTATTCGAGCCTGGCGCGCGCGATCTACGAGCTGGACGACCTCCTGGACCGGCAGTGCGAATACCTCGGCCTGAGTCCGAGCCAATATCGCGTCATGGAACACTTGCTGTTCCACGGTCCGATGGCCACAGGCGAGCTTGCCGAGAAGATACATTTCGGAGACAGCACGATCAGCGTCGTAACCAGGAATTTAGAGCGCGCGGGGCTATTGGTTCGCCGCGCCGATGAAACCGACGGGCGCAAGGCGATCGTCCACTTGACCGCCGAGGGAAAGAAACTAGTCCAGAGTATTCTCCCGAAACGCGCGAAAGTCCTGCGCGCCAAAATGTGCGTGCTCGGCAAGCGCGAGCAGGAGAATTTGTCCCGCCTCTGCTTGAAGCTGGCGGAAGGCGATGCGGTGAAATTCACGCTGGAGATAACGATGGTGGATGAGGATGAGGGGGATTAGGGACGAGGGGCGGGGGACGAGGGTCGAGGGATGAGGGATGAGGGATGAGGGATGAGGGTTGAAGGGCCGGAAAAGTCCCCACGCTCGCCGAGGCGAGCATCCTTAGGCTGCGTTCAGGACACGTTTGGTCGCCTCGGCAACCTCAGTGCAAGCAAGTGGGGCACCCGAAAAATCGAGAGCCCTTGTGTGAGGTATTCGCCCCAGCTGCGATCAATTGCTGCCGGAGTCTTGGCGCACTCCTCCGGCATTCTTGCGCATGTCGACGATTTTGAAGCTAGCTGGCATCTCAAACAGCCTCGCATCGGGTTCCCCGAGGGTAATCTGGCTCACGACAAAATTCTGAGCTCCCTCGCGGGGATCTTCGCGCTTCTCAATGAGATTGATCCCGAGCTGCTGCGAATACCAAAATTCCTTGACGACGGAAATGGCCCGATCATTGCCGATGGCGCCGGGATTTATGGTCAAGGTCTCGCGCGTCCCGATGGCCTCGACGCCGCTGACCACATCCTTGCCGAGATCCACGCGGGTCAAGAACCGCTTCCCATTGTCCAACGGGCCCGCGGGAATGAGCGCCGGTGGGCCAGGGCGCGCGAAATAGTCGTGTATCTCGCAGGCTTGCGCCACGGGCCAGCAATAGTAGATCGCATGCGTGCTCGGATCCGCGAATTCGAGTTGACGGATTTGGGATTCGCGGGGATCGCCCTCAGGATAAAGATTGCGGCGTTCTTGGAAAATGCGACCGTTATTGTCCCGCGCGATCGTGCGGTGATTCTTGACAGTGATGGTGCTGCCGTCTTCGAGGGTGCTCTTCCACTCGGTGCTTACCGTGGCGGTAAACGGCGCATTGGGGAGAGGCGGGACAACGATGCTGATCACCGTTACCTGCGTGCCGCCGCTTGGCGCGTGCGTCGCCTGTTGGGGCGCTCGAGCGATCAAAGATGGGACGAAAAACGTGACCGAGACGCCAAACAACAAAAGAAGAGGTGTGCGCTTCATGACTGAGCCTCCTGTAACGGGCCCGATGGCTCAGCATTGTAATTGAGGAGTCAATACAATTCCAGTGCCCAGCTGGTTGGCCAGCACCCAGCGCCGATAACGCCGAAGAGGAACTCGGAAAATCGAGAATGCCTGTGCGGGGCGGCCCGGTGTACGATCCAACGCAATATGGACCGAATCGCGCTTCTGGCTTTTCTCCGCAAGCACCGGCTTGGCGTCCTGGCTACGGTCTCGCCGACGGGCGAACCGGAATCCGCAGTCGTCGGCATTGCGTTCACTAATAACCTCGAACTTGTGTTCGACACGATAGACAACACGCGCAAGTGCCAAAACCTGCGGAAATTTCCACGGATTGCATTCGTGATCGGATGGGATGAGGAGATTACGGTGCAATACGAAGGCATCGCCGACGAGCCGAACGGCGCCGAACTCGAGGGCCTGAAAGATGCCTACTTTGCGGTTTACCCCGACGGCCGCGAGCGACAGAAATGGCCGGGGATCACTTACTTTCGAGTGCGCCCCACCTGGGCCCGATACAGCGATTTCAACTCTCCCGGCACAACCATCGAATTCACCAAAGAGCAGCTGAGAGCCGACCGCTGAAGGCGATACCTCTCACCCCCACGCGAATCGAAGGGCCGGTCCTCGGAATATCAAGAGCTCGTATCTGGGCTACCCGCCCAGCACGGAGAGAGTACTTGCTGCAAGTGAACCTGCGCATTGGTGCGGCGCTTCGCGCCGTTGTTTTTGGCGGGGTTGAAACCCCGCCCTTCCACCCTTCAACAGGCGGCTAAATCTGATAGTCGATTTCGATGATGGACTGGAGAAAAGCGCCCGCCTAAAGTACGAGGCGGCCGCTACAAATGCAAAAGAACGAGGATGCCGACGAAACCTGGAGGAGGCTAAATCTGGTAGTCGATTTCGATGATGGACTGGAGCTCGTCGGAGATCGCCTGGAGCTCCGCGGCAGCGGCGGCTTCGGGCGCTTCTCCTCCCTCGAGTTTGCGCACTCGCTCCCTCAAATCCTTCACCTGCGTGGCCACGGCGGAGAGGGCTGCGGAGAGAGGATCGTGGATCTGTTTCGGATCAGTGATGACGACGCGCTGGCCGCTCCGCAGGACGATGTGGCCGGGCACTCCGACGATCGTGGAGTTATCGGGCACGTCCCGCAGCACCACGGATCCAGCGCCCACTCGCGAGTTGTCTCCCACGCGTATATTGCCCAGCACGCGGGCGCCCGCGCCGATCACCACGCCGTTTCCGAGCGTAGGGTGCCTCTTCCCTTTTTCCTTGCCGGTACCGCCGAGCGTGACTCCCTGATACAGCGTCACGTCGTCGCCGATCACACTGGTTTCCCCGATCACGACGCCCATGCCGTGGTCGATGAACAAGCGCTTCCCGATTTGCGCGCCCGGATGAATCTCGATCGCCGTCAGGAGCCGCGCCACCTGCGAGAGCCATCGCGCCAGCAAGCGGAAGCGGTGATTCCAGAGCCAGTGATTGCCCCGGTGGAACCAGAGCGCGTGCAGTCCCGAATAACACAGCAAGACCTCGAGGACCGACCGGGCCGCCGGGTCGTGGTCCAGAATCGATCGCACGTCCTCTCGCATCGATCCGAACACTGCTTCCTCCCGCTTAGGAGCTTGTTGAAGAACTTATCTTCATGACCTCAGGGGTTGAAACCCCTGAAGAAACCAGGCGACCTACGGCGGGGTTAAGACCCCGCCCTTCCATTTTCAACAAGCTGTTAGACCGGCGCGGCGGTCAGTTGTTGCGCTTCGTTCTTCAGGCTTTCGAACAGGATGCTGCTCAGGTATCTTTCGCCGAAATCGGGAAGCACAACGACGATGATCTTTCCCGCGCTTGCGTCGCGCCGCGCCACTTGCAGCGCAGCGACAACGGCAGCGCCCGAGGAAATTCCCACCAGCAGCCCTTCTTCAAGAGCGAGCCGACGCGCCATGTCGATCGAATCCTGGCTCGACACCTGGATGACCTCGTCGATGTAGTCCTTGCGCAGAATGCTCGGCACGAATCCGGCGCCGATACCCTGGATCTTGTGCGGCGACGGCTGCCCGCCCGAAAGCACCGGGCTTTCCGTCGGCTCAACGGCAATGGCCTTGAAGGAAGGCTTCTTCGGCTTGATGTAGCTCGACACTCCCGTCAGCGTCCCTCCGGTCCCGATGCCGGAGATTAGAAAGTCCACCTTGCCGTCGGTGTCGTTCCAGATCTCGGGACCGGTTGTTTCCATATGGATCTTGGGATTGGCGGGGTTATCGAACTGTTGAAGCATGTAGCCGTTCGGCGTGCCGGCGAGGATTTCCTCGGCCTTGCCGATGGCGCCCTTCATGCCCTTGGCGCCGGGAGTCAGGACGATGTCGGCCCCGAATGCCTTGAGCAGGACGCGGCGCTCCAGGCTCATCGTGTCGGGCATGGTCAGGATCAGCTTGTAGCCCTTCACCGCCGCGACGAACGCGAGCGCGATTCCCGTGTTGCCGCTGGTGGGCTCGATCAGTACCGTCTTGCCGGGATGAATCTTCCCCGCTTTTTCCGCCTCCGAGATCATGCTGACCCCGATGCGGTCTTTCACGCTGGCGCAGGGATTGAACCCTTCGAGTTTGGCCAGGACGGTCCCCTTGCAGCCCTTTGCGACTTTGTTCAACTGAACCAGCGGTGTATTGCCGATGAGTTCGGTGATGTCTTTTGCGACTTTCATCGTTGTCTCCTTGAGTGCAGCAACCTAGCAGCTTCGTCCGGCAAAGACAATTGCGCCGGTCTCACTCTCACGAAAACCGCTGCTCCTGGAAGGGGTCGCCGTACATGTTGTAGCCGTTTTCTTCCCAGAAGCCGGGGGCGTCGTGGGCCATGAATTCGATGCCGCGGACCCATTTCACGCTTTTCCACGCGTAGAGGTGCGGCACGACGAGGCGCACGGGATAGCCGTGATCGGCGGGCAGCGGCTCGCCATTGTGTTTGAGGGCGAAGAGCGTCGTGGGGCGCATGAGATCGTCGAGCGGGACATTCGAAGTGAAGCCCGCTTCGGCATGGACCATCACGTATTTTGCCTCGGGCTTCACGGCGGCCAGCTTCGCAACTTCCGTGAACGGGACGCCTTCCCAACGAACGTCGAAGCGGCTCCAGCGCGTGACGCAGTGCATGTCGGCGGTGACTTCCTTCGTCGGCAGATGCGTGAATCCGTCCCAGGTGAGCCGCACGGGTTTTTCGACCAGGCCGGCCATGCGAAAGTCCCAAGTCTGAGGGTCGAAGCGAGGCACGTCGCCGACGTGGAGCACAGGCCACTTGAGCGTGAGGGATTGGCCGGGAGGCAAACGCCCGGCATCGCGCATGGTGCGCTCGAGTTTTTTTCGGTCCGAGGGTTCGCCAAAGATCATCGATTCCCCTGCGAGTACACCGACGGCAGGAAGCATTGTACACCGGCTGAAATACCGGCTGCGGCGGGACGCAGCGCGGAGAGAGTACTTGCTGCAAGTGAAACTGCGCATTGGTCCGGCGCTTCGCGCCGTTGTTTTTGGCGGGGTTGAAACCCCGCCCTTCCACTGACGAAACCACAAAGACGATTTCGGCGTACGCGGCATGCCGAGCGGGCACGCTCGCGCCAAGGATGTGCGCCGGGCGCGATATATCGTGCCCCTACGAGAGAAGACCGCGAGGCGGGGCGCGGCGGAATCCGGTGTGCTATCATGCCGAATTCGAGAACGGCACAAAACCACAATAGGGAGAGGCCATTGTCAGCGCGCATTCTTAACGGAAACGCAATTCGAGACCAAATCTACGCGGAGCTTCAGGCGGAAATTGCCGCGCTTTCGTCGGCGGGAATCCAGCCAGGACTTGCGGCCGTGCGAGTGGGCGACGATCCCGCGTCGAGGCTCTACGTGAACAGCAAGATCGCCGCATGCGAAAAGTTGGGCCTCGCGAGCTTCCACATCACGCCGCCCGCCACGACCACGACGGACGAGCTGCTGGCGATCGTCAACGAGCTGAACAATCGCGACGACGTGGACGGAATCCTAGTGCAGATGCCGCTGCCCAAGCAGATCGATTCCAAGAAAATTCTCGACTCGGTGATTCCCGCGAAGGACGTGGATGGCTTCAATCCCGTGAACGTAGGCCGGTTGGTTGCGGGACGTCCAGCGCTGGTGGCGTGCACGCCGGCGGGCGTGATGGAGATTTTGCGGCGAAGCAATATTCCAATCGAAGGCGCGAACGCCGTGGTGATCGGGCGCAGCGACATCGTGGGCAAGCCGATGGCGCTGCTACTTCTCCATGCAAATGCCACGGTGACGATTTGCCACTCGAAGAGCAGGGACCTGCCGGGGATCGCGCGGCGCGCAGACATCATCGTGGCGGCCATCGGCAAAGCGGCGATGGTGACGCCGGATTACGTGCGGCCCGGCGCGACCGTGATCGACGTCGGGCAGATCGTGGTGAAGGACGCCGCCGAGGCCGAGCGCATCTTCGCGAAATTTCCCGCGAAGCTGGAGTCGTTCCGCACGAAAGGCTCGATTCTGGCGGGAGACGTTCACCCGGATGTGGTGGAGGTCGCGGGCGCATACACTCCCGTGCCGGGAGGCGTGGGCCCGCTGACGATCGCCATGCTGATGAGCAACACCGTGAAAGCCGCGCGGATGCGGCGCGGAGCGCGCGCACCGGCTGCCGCGTCGTCCCACACCTGATGCTGCGCGTCGGACTCACGGGCGGGATTGCGTCGGGAAAGTCCACCGTGGCGGCTCTGCTGCGCGACCGTGAGTATCTCGTGCTCAACGCGGACTCGCTTTCGCGCGAACTCCTCGAACCCGGACAGGCCGCCTACAACGAAGTGGTACGCGAATTCGGCGAAGACATTCTCAACGCCGGCGGAGCGGTGAATCGCCCGAAGCTTGGCGCGATTGTCTTTTCAGACGCGCAGAAGCGCGCGCGGCTGAACGCGATCCTGCATCCTCGCATTCGGGACATCTCGGCGAAGTGGTTCACGGCGCTCGACCGTCCTGGCGGTCCGGACATGGCGTTTGAGGATGCAGCGCTAATTTTCGAAGCGGGCGCGAAAAAGAATCTCGATCTCGTGATGGTCTGCTGGTGCCGCGCCGAGCAGCAGATCGAACGCCTGGAGCAGCGCGGCTTGTCGGCCGAGGACGCGAAGCTGCGCATCGCGGCGCAGATGCCGATTGATGAAAAGCGCCGCCTGGCCGATGAGGTGATCGATTGCTCGGGCTCGATGGAGGAGACGGGAAAGCAGCTCGATGCGGCTCTCGCGAGATTGAAGCAGGCGGCGGCGAAACGAAACCCTTCCTGACGCGGCTGCGTATTGAATCGGTAGAGGGAAAAACAGCAATGCCAAGTTCCAACAGTCAAAAACGCGCGGGCCAACTCCTGGCGCTCGGCTTGATCGTCGGCCTCGGCGCATACTGGGTGGGCGCGCGCTACGGGCGGCACGCTCCCGGCTCGATTGACGAATTGCGCGCGCCCACGACGGCGGCGCAAAACAATCTCGATCCCACCGAAGAGGAGAATGTCCGCATCTACAAGCAGGCGTCGCCGGCGGTGGCGAATATCGTGACGCGCACCGTGCAGTATGATTTCTTCTTCAACGCCGTGCCGGTGGAAGGCGCGGGCTCCGGCTTCGTGATCGATACGGACGGGCACATCCTGACGAATTACCACGTGGTCGAGGGCGCGCAGACAATCGAAGTGATTCTCGGCGATCAATCGCATTTCAAGGCCAAGTACATCGGCGCGGACACGCGCAACGACATCGCGCTCATTCAGATCGATCCGCAGGGGCGAAAACTCAGCACGCTGCCGCTGGGCGATTCGCGCAATCTGCTCGTGGGCCAGCGCGTGCTGGCGATCGGCAATCCTTTCGGATTTCAGAGCACGCTCACGACGGGAGTGGTGAGCTCGCTCGGGCGGACGGTGCAGACGAGCGAGAACACGTTCATCGACGAGGCGATCCAGACCGACGCAGCCATCAACCGGGGCAATTCCGGCGGGCCGCTGCTCAATTCGCGCGGCGAAGTAATCGGCATCAACAGCGCGATTTACGCGCCCACGGGCACGACCGCGGGAATCGGGTTCGCGATTCCCATCAACACGGCGCGCCGCGTGGCCGAGGATTTGATCACGCAGGGCCGCGTCCGCCGCGCGACGCTGGGCGCGGAGGGCCGCACGATCTGGCCCGGGCTCGCCGACGCGCTCAACCTGGGAGTCGATCAGGGCATCCTGATCGAGCGCGTGATTTCGGGAGGTCCCGCGGCGCAAGCAGGCATTCGCGGAGGCACGCGTTCGGTGCTCGCAGGCTTGCAGGAATTGCGCGTCGGCGGCGACGTACTGATCGCGATTGACGGAAAGGCGATCACGAGCCAGATGGATTTGAATTTGCTGCTCAACCGCTCCAAGCCGGGAGACACCATCACGCTCACGATTGTGCGCGACGGGAAGAAGATGGACGTGCCCGTGAAGCTGGGAGAAGGCTAGAAGCTAGCTGGCTCGGTTGACATCGTCCTCAATCAACGCACCTAAGCATCCCCGGAAAATCAAGAGCAGATCCCTCGACTGCATCCCGCGCCCCTCAAACGGCGAGGGGAAAAGCAAAATCGCGCGGGATTCCGCTCGGGATGACAGGGGGAGGGGTTGCGGGGGTATTCGGCGGGGTTGAAACCCCGCCCTTCCACCCTTCAACACACCGCGAGAGAGCAAGGCTAGCGGCCGGCGGCTTCGGCTTCCGTCGAGAGCGGCGGCGCAGATGCGCTGCTAAAGGATTTTTCCCGCCATTCGTCGCGCAGGCGGTCGCGCTGGTCTTCCGTGAGATCAAACCAGGATTCGGCGAGATCGCGGACACGCTCGAGCGCAGCCTGCATTTCGGCCTGCTTGGATTTCATCATTTGGCTGTCGGCATCCATCGGAACGCGAATCGGCGGCGCCACAAACATCACCGCGCGCGAAAACGGATACGGGAGGCGGAAAAGGTCCCAGGATTTCTTGAACGTGTGCGCCGAGCTGAGGCCGATGTGAAACACGGAGATCGGCCTGCCGGTGCGGCGAGCGAGAATTACGGGGCCGGGCTTGGCGACGTAGCGTGGGCCGCGCGGGCCGTCGATGGTGAAGGCGACGTTGCGGCCCTCTTCCAGGTGTTTCGCCATGGCGGAAAGGCCCTCGATCGCACCGCGCGACGAACTGCCCTGCGCCGTGCCGAATCCGAGGCGCTCGATGACGCGGCGCGTCCACTGGCCGTCGAAGTTAACCGTGTTGAGCACGACGATGCCGCGGCCACGCCAGATCCACACGGCGGGAAAAGTGCAGCGGTGCCAGAACGCACCGATGGCGGGCTCGCCCTGATTGGGAATCTGCACGGCGTTGTGCACGCCGATGACTTCGGTGCGCAGAGTGGGGCCGATCAGGCGAATCACCCAGTACACGGCCCAGGCGATGACAGGAATCTGCATCCTGCGCCAGCGCGAAAGGTGCGGCATCGGGATGCGGCTCTCGACATTCGCACCTGCGCGGGCTTCGGCCGCCGCGGATTTTGACGCGTTCTCCACTGCTGTATAGTATAGGCGCTCTCGATGCACGCTCGATTCCATTTCGCGCGCGGCGCGGCCGGGATTCTTCTGCTGGGGATGCTTTCGCTCGGCGCGATGATTGCGCGCGCGCAGGACGCGCCTCCCTCGGCGGCCGGGCGAATTGACGGCAAGGATGTATCGGTCGAGGGCGTAGCGCCGGCGAGCGGCGGCGCGGCCGCGATCGCGCCAAGCATGTACGTGGGGAACGGCAGCGTCGTGACCGTTCATTCCGGGCAGGCGCGGATGACGCTCTTCGCCGGCGGCCAAGTGGACATCTGCGGGCCGGCGAAGTTCACCGTGCTTTTGTCGGGCGATGCCGTCACGCTCGCGCTGAGTTTCGGGCGCGTGCGCGTGCAACTGCCCGCAAAAACCTCGCTGCGGATTTTCACGCCCACGATCATCGGCACGCCGATCGACATCAACGGCGGCTCGCGCGACGTCACCGTGGGGCTGAGTCTCGACGACTCGCTCTGCGTGGTGGCGGCCAGCGGCGCGATTCAGCTCGAGCATCAGTTCACGGGCGAAAAACTGATCGTGCCGCAAGCGGGTGAATTTTTCTTGAATGCGGGACGGCTGCTGCCCGTCGCGGGAAGTCCCGGGACCTGCGCGTGCCCGGACATGACGCCTCACGTCGTGCCCGCTGCTCCGGCGCCACTGGGGCCGTCGCCAGAATTCGCGGTGAACTCGCTGCCGCGGAATGCGCCGGAGGCGAAATCCGCCCCGCCTCTGATGGATACCGCTCCCGAGACGAGCGTGGAATTCGTCATGCCCGCAAATGCGAACGAAGCGCATCCCACAATCCCGGCTGCCAAAGATGTGAGCCCGGGCGAGCCTCCGGTGTCCGCTACCGTGCAGACAATCGCTCTACCAGCGCTCACGTTCATGGCGGGATCGCCCGCGCGGCCGACGGAGCGTCGGTCCGAGATTTTGCTGCTGGTCCGCGAAGCGAGGATCGCGCCGGAATGGGAGTTCTCCGGCCACGTGGCGGCGCCGAATTTTGCTCAGGCGATGCAGCACGCGCTAGGGGAGAATGTTGCAGCGCCGAATGCGCAGACGGCTGCGGCGGATCAGGCTGCGGCAAAGGCGCCGAAGAAGAAGGGCGGATTTTGGGCGTCGCTGAAGCGTGCGTTTGGCGGAGGTGAAGAATGAAATCGAAACAGTGAGACGAGAGATCCGTTCGGCCGGCAGCAAACCAAGACGCCGGCCTCAGGATGACGATGCTCTTCGCATCGTCAGAAGGGCGGATTTTAGGCATCGCTAAAGAGAGCGTTCGGCGGGAGTGGCGCGGAAGACTAGTCGGCGGCGGGTAGTGGGTCAGTTCAAAAACCCAACCGTGGTCGGCGGACACTTGTCCGGTAAGCGCGTTTATCGGGAGTTGAGCGGTAGGCTGCCGAATAAATCACAAGGCCGGGCGGTTGGGCCAATTCCCAAAAGTGTCCCAAACAGAACAGACAGCCACGACGAGGTTGAATAGGATCGCGGCGAATGACGTCCCGCAAGCTGCGGAAACTAGGAGGCGCTCACATGCGCATTGACTTTTACACGAAGACGATCCTCACACTCATCGCTTTGCTTCTAATGGTGATCGTAGCGAAACCAATCCTTCAACCCCAGGCCGCTATGGCGGAGGGAAGGTACGCCGCTATCCAATTCTCGTATAGCGGGGGTAACCACGCGTTCTTCGATACCCGCAGTGGCGACGTTTGGGAATATGGCGAGAATGGCCAATTCCACCAGCACTACAAAGTCCATGAGTTTGGTAAGGATCACGATCGCGATCAGGGGCATTAAATGGAATAGGGCCGGGAACCCCGTGCCCGGCCCGTAATTGTCCGTTGCGAGACGAACGGCAATATCTGCCTCCCGGCGGGTTCTACCCCAGCGACTGTCGGGATCCTGTCTAAAGCATCTGCCGGACAAACCGAATCGCGGCGGTTGCCGAAGACAGTGCCCGTTTTGAGCAACGAACCATGGTACTTCTTTGACACTCGGTTTCTAACGGGCAAATCGTCAAAACAGCCTCAATGCAGTTTACCTACCTCGAGCGGAGCGGCTCAAAAGCCAATCCCTCCGTGCTGACGTAGTTTCCGGTAACCGCGTTAATCGGGACTTAGGGAAGCGTCTTGGATTACTGTTCTCGGGAGTTTGCCTCGTCCAAGCGCCCTCACCTCCCCGGAGATTTGTGACCCAGAAAGATCGTGTGGCGGGGACCGCCCTTTTTCAGGCGACCGCGCACGCGCTCCACCTCGACGGCGAACCTCCCATGGCTCAAGCGTTGCTCGAATTTCCGATCCTCTCGGGCCGACCAGACGGCCAGCACCCCGTCCATCTTGAGAGCCGCGAAGGCGGCGGCGATTCCGCGGTCATCATAGAGCCCGGCATTGTTCGAGGCGGTAAAAGCGGTCGGGCCGTTGTCCACGTCAAGCAGCACGGCATCGAACTGGCCGGGGCGTGAACTGAGTGTGACGGCGACGTCATCGATCTCGACCCTCACGCGCGTATCCTTCAGCGGCTGTCCGGCCAGCAATCCGAGCGGGCCACGATTCCACTCGATTACCGCGGGCACCAGCTCGGCCACGACAACCGTCGCGTCCGGTGGGAGGAGATCGAGCGTCGCGCGCAGCGTGAAACCCATACCGAGCCCGCCTATGAGCACGCTAGGCTGCTCCAGCGTCCGCGCCTGTCGGCAGGCGAACGTCGCCAGCGCCTCCTCCGAGCCGTGCATGAGGCTCGACATAAGGCTCTTGCCGTTGGCGAAAATGATGTACTCGTCGCCGCGGCGGATCAGCTTCAGGACGGTACCGTCTCGAGAAAGTGCCTGGCCGAGCAACTCCAACGGTTTCACGAGTGTGATGTTACAGGAGGGGAAGACGTAAGTAAAAATGGACCGCTCACCACCAGGTCCGCCAAAACGACGAGCAGCAACGCGGCAGTTGGCGAATGAAGCCAGCCGCCGCTCAACGATATATCCGCATTCTATTTCAGCGGCCGCCACATCCTGAGAAGTCGTCTTGTGGGAAGTAATCAATCCCGGTGAGGCGCCACTTGCAGAAATTGTATTTGGAACGCCTACGGTTTCGATTATCCCCTTTCACTTGGATGGTTAGTCGGATTACCGGACAAGTGTTCGATTAACATCACGCAAACTGAACCGCTGCCTGGCGGCGCGAGAAGTGGGGAGAGAGAGCCTTCGTCCCGCTAACCCGTCCGGGACGCGAAAGGCGCGGCTCCCGACCGACGCTCCCTTCGCTGCGCTCAAGGCAAGCTGAAGAGAGATCCTTTGGCCGGCAACAAACCAAAGCGACGGGCGAGCAAGATGGATAGGCGACTATTCGCCAAGCACGTTTGCCGGGCACGACATGTCGTGCCCCTACGAAAACCATCGCGGCGGCAAGGTCAAGAGAGATCCTTCGGCGAAGAGAGGTCCCTCGGTCAACCGCCTGCGGCGGATTCCCTCGGGATGACAATGCTGATCGCTCCGCAGAATCATCCGGAGCGCGAAAAGCGCGCATTGTCAGATGACGATCCTTATCGGATCGAAGAGAGACCCTTCGGAAGGCAACACTCCAAAACGCCTTCCTCAGGGTGACGACCCTCGTCGGGTCGTCACATTCCTTCATAATTCGGGCCGCCGCCGCCTTCGGGCGGAACCCACTGGATGATCTGGTAGGGGTCGGCGACGTCACAGGTCTTGCAGTGGACGCAGTTCGCGGCGTTGATCTTCAATTTCGGCGCGCCTTTTTCCGTGACCATCTCATAGACCGCGGCGGGACAGAAATACTGGCAGGGATTCCCGAATTCGCGGACGCAGCGGTCGCCACAAATATTCGGATCGAGCACGACGAGGTGGCACGGCTGATCCTCGTCGTGGCGCGTGCCGGAGTGATAGACGTCGGTGAGGCGATCGAACGTGAGCTTGCCATCGCCCTTAAAGCGCGCTGATTGATCGACAAGGGTCCGCTCGCGATGAAGATTTGCGTACTCCTTGTAGCCCGCTTCGGCGCGCATCGGATCGATGAGGCCGCGGCCGCCGGTGACGAATTGAAAGCCCGCGTGAACCAGCCCCTTCCACAGGCCGCCGTGAAATCCCTGATGGAAATTCCGGACGGCCCATAATTCTTTCTTGAGCCAGCTCTGGTCGATTCTCTTTTGATAAGCGGATAGTTTTCCAGCGGAAGTATCGCCCGCGCAGAGTGCGTCGTAAATCGTTTCAGCAGCGAGCATGCCGCTCTTGATGGCCGTGTGGATGCCTTTCAGGCGCTGCGAATTGAGGAGGCTCGCGGAATCGCCGACGATCAACCCGCCGTCGAAGTGGTTGCGCGGCATCGAATACCAACCGCCGTAGGGGACCGTCTTTGCGCCGTAGCGGACGAGCTTTCCATCGGCCAGAATCCTCTTCACGAAGGGATGGGTCTTGTATTTCTGAAACGCCGCGTGCGGATCGAAAAGCGGATCGTGGTACTCAAGGCTCACGATCATGCCGAGCGAGACGCGATTGTCGCGCAGGCCGTAGATCCAGCCGCCGCCGTAGAGGTCCGAGGTGAGCGGCCAGCCGAGCGTGTGCGCCACGTAGCCGGCGTCGATGCGGCCGGGCTGCACGTCCCACAATTCCTTGATGCCGATGCCGTACACCTGGGGATTGAGGCCGTCGAGTTTGAGGCGCGTGACGAGATCTTTTGTGAGCGAGCCGCGCGGGCCTTCGGCCAGCACCGTGACTTTCGCGCGCAGTTCGTAGCCGGGCGTGAAGTTGTCCTTCGGCTTGCCGCTCTTGTCCACGCCCTTGTCTTCGGTGAGGACGCCGGCAATGCCGTTTTTTTCGTAGAGGAGTTCCCTGCCCGCGAACTGCGTGAAAACGTTGATGCCTTTCTTCTCGACGAGGCCGCCGAGCCATTTGACGAGCTTATTGAGCGAAATGATGTAGTTGCCGTGGTTCGCGAGCGGCGGAGGCGTGATCGGAAGCTTGAACGAGCCTTTCTCGGTGAAGTAGTAGGCGGCGTCGCCGGTGACGGGCGTATCGAGCGGCGCGGATTTCTCGAAGTCGGGGACAAGCTCGCGCAGCGCACGCGGGTCCATGATCGCGCCGGAGAGCTGATGAGCGCCGATCTCGCGGGCTTTTTCGAGGACGTAGATATTCTCGGCGGAAAGCGCGGGAGATTTTTTCGCGGCGGTGTGCTGCTCGATCAGGTTCGCGAGGTGCAGCGCGCAGGAAAGTCCCGCCGGGCCCGCACCGATGATCAGAACATCCGCTTCGAGTTTTTCGCGCTCAATGGCCACAGTCGAATCTTAGCAGAAGAGGGGAGATTCACCGCTGAGACGCAGAGGACGCAGAGAAAATCCGGAGCGCCGTTGCCGGACGGCGAGTTGACGCCAAGAATCTTCGCCGGGCACGGTGTACCGTGCCCCTACGGGAAAAGGCAAAAGCACGCCGTTGCACCCGAGCACCTGCGCGGCACAATCCGCCGCGGCGGATGACCCCACGAGCAAGAAACACGAAACGCGAGGCGCTAAACGGCGCCGGCGGGGTCTGCCGGGCGGTTAGCGCCTCGTGGTGGTTCGGGTGAAACCTGAATCAAGCCGCATTGTCCAGAACCAACAGCCCTGTTGCGGTGTTGGAGACAGCGATGTGGTAGCTGCTGTGGACTTTCGTGACTTTGCCGGATAGGGCGCCGCGCATGGCCAGCCAGAGAATGAACTCCGCGCCCTGCGCTCCCGCTTCGCGGACCAGTTCGTGAATCGAGTAACGGGTCAGGATTTCCGGCTCGTTCACGATCTTGTCCAGGCACATCAGATCGAACTTCTTGTTGATGAAGCCGGCGCGTTCCCCATCGAGCTGGTGGGACATGCCACCTGTGCCCAACACGACTACTTTCAAATCCTTGGGATAGGACTCGATGGCGCAGCCGATTGCCTGACCGAGCTTGAAGCAGCGCAGCGGTGAAGGCAAGGGGTGCTGCACGGTATTGATGCACACCGGAATCGTCCGGACGCCGCCATAGGAATTCCCCGGCCAGAACAGCGACATGGGCACGGTGAAGCCGTGATCTACCAACATTTCCTGGCAAGTGGTGACGTCGAACTCGTCGTGCACGAGAGACTCGATGATGTGCCAGGAGAGCTCTTGATCGCCCCGGAAGGGCGGAGTCTTGGGTATCCCCCAGCCCTCGTCGGCATTTTCGTATTGGGCGGCTGCACCGACGGCGAACGTGGGCATCTTGTCGAGGAAGAAATTCAGGCCGTGGTCGTTGTAGATCACGACGGCCACATCGGGCTTCGCCTTTTCCAGCCACGCGCGCGCCGGCGGATATCCAGCGAAGAACGGCTTCCAGTACGGATCATTGAGAAGCTCTTTTTCCCTGGGAACCGCATTCCCGATTGCGGGGATATGCGAAGTCGTAAGCCCACCGACGATGCGTGCCATATTCACTCTCCTTGAGCCTTGAGCCTCTTTCTGAATTCTTCCAAGGTCATGCCGGTTTGCTGCGCACCCACGTCCTGCACGGAGAGGCCGAAGATCCCGGCGAATTTGGCGAGGTAGTAGATGCAGCCGCCCGCATGGACCATGGCCAGGACGTTGCGCTCTTTGATCGCCTTGCGCTGCTCGTCGTTGAGGCCGAACTTGGTGCAATAAGCGTCTTCGTCTTGCTTGAATTCCCGGCGGTTCTCGGCCGTGTTGAAGGAGAAGCACATCTTGTTGAGGGCATACCCCTTCATGGCGGCGCGCCCATCGAACATGTACGTTCCCGGAATCTGCAATTCGACTTCGGTCGCGTGGGTCGTAGTCATGCTGTAACTCCTGCGAGCTCCGATTATTCGCTTTCGAGCGGCATACCCTGGCGGAAGTCATAACCCAAGATTCGCCGCCGAGCAAGATACACCCATCGAAGGTTTAGGTGCGGTGAGCAATGTCACTAATTCGCGTGACGCGGGTCACCGCGCCGAAGGGTGGAGAGACAAAACCTTTCATTGGAGAGAGTTACGGAAAGACGATTCCAGCAGATTCGAGGCGGATAGGGGTGCGAAACGACTTCAGCTGTACGGGCTGGATCGAGCCAAGCATCGGCGCCGGGCGTAGCAGTCCAACACCCCTACGAACTGAACCGCTTGGGCAGCGGGCACGGTCCCGAAGCGTCGGGACCGTGCCACTGAAAAGAATACAGCGAGACGGCGGGTGACGCTGAAAAACACAAGACGCCCGCCTTCCCGACATAAGGCGTCGGGACGCAAAAAGCGCGAAAGGCGGCCGCTACGAAGGCTCCACCAAAGGCCGACCGCTACTTAGACGAGAGCGAGACGCAGGAAGCTTCGTAGCTGCCGGAGCCCATAGCGCCTTCGGGGAAAATGCCGTGCTCGGAAATCCACTCGAAGGATTTCTCGAAGACTTCCTTGGTGTACGGCTCGAAGACGAGGCGCTCGCCGGGGCCCCAGCGGCGCGTGTCCATCACATTGTGGAAGCGCACGGGGAATTCCTTCTTGTAGTAGTGCGTGTAGAGATCGGGACGCAGATCGATATCGCGCTGCGCGTTGCGCAGGGCGCGAAAATATTTGCGGACGTCGTCCATATCCGGATCGCGCGTGATCAGCGAGGCCATCATGAAGGTGGTGTCGATGATTTTGCGGAAGCCGAGCTGCTCGAGGAAATAGTACGGGCCGCTGAAAAGAGACGCGGCCGGAACTTTGCGGTCTATCAGGAGTTCCATGCGGCTGAAAAGCATCCCGTCAGCAAACGAGAGCTTGATATCCGCGGGCTTCAAATATTGTTCGAGCGACTGAATGGCCGAATAGTGGCTGCCGGACTGGTAGCCGACGGAGATGGGCACGCCCGCGAGTTGCGCGGGATCGTGAATGGGAGATTCGGGCGGCACGAAAATCCCTGCGGGCGCGACGGAGTAGGCGTCAGCATAGAGCTTTCCGTGGCCGACGGAGGCCGAAACGTTCACGGTCCAGTGGCAGGCGCAGCCGATGTCGGAGCCGCGGCCTTTTTCGAACGTCTGAAACGCGCCGACTTTGTCGCCGAGATTGTGGTTGCGGGCTTCGGCGGAGGAGAGGGCTTCGCGAAATTCGTAGTCCAGCCCTTCCGCGGCGAAATAGCCCTTCTCTTCGGCAACCCATTCATGGAGCCGCATGTGCGGCGCGATCACAAACTTGGCCATTGCTCCCCCCGCAGGATGCTTTAAGCACCAAACCCAAATGCGCCATTCTAGTACAACGAATCGGCGGTCCGCATCAATTTGCCGAGGCGACAACGCGTTGGCGGGAGCGGACACGTAAGATATACTTGGCGGCCTGCGCACTACGCGCGGGTTCGTCTTTTTTTCGGCACACGATGTGCGGGTGAGATCCAGCGACATACATTCAGGCAAGAGGCGGACTGTCCGCGGCTGCGACGGTGCACGGACAACGCCTGGAAGAGAACGGACCCATTCCTACGGCTCGAAAAGGTAACCAGAATATCGCGGTGATCGGCGGATCGGCCGCCGGACTATTTGCGGCGTCGCTGCTCGCGCGCCGAGGCGCCGGGGTGCGCGTGTTCGAGAGGATCGAGACGCTCGAACCCGCGGCGCGGACGCTGATCGTGACGCACCGCATGCGGGAACTTCTGGGCCGGGCGGCGGAAGGCAGCATCGTCAACGAGATTCGCCGCTTCGAACTCTTCACCGACGGCCGCGCGGCGACGATTGCGCTCGATCATCCCGACCTGATCATCGAGCGGCGCGCTTTGATTCAAAACCTTGCGGCCGAGGCGCAGCGCGCGGGCGCGAAGTTGGAGCTGGGGCGGCGCTTTCACGCGATGCACGCCAACGGGAAGGGGCCTAGTGGGAAGGGGCCTCGTGGGAAGGGGCCTCACGAGCAGGCGCTGACAGTCGAAGTGGAGCGGTGCGCCGACGGAAGCCGCGAAGAAGTTCACGCCGACGCGATTATCGGCGGCGACGGAGCGGCGAGCCGAGTGGCGCGGGCCGCCGGATGGGCGCCGCTCGAAACGGTGCCGCTCATGCAGGCGATTGTCCCGCTGCCGAAGGACATGCCAGCCGACACGGTGCGCGTGTGGTTCGTCCCGCAGGACACGCCCTACTTTTACTGGTTGATTCCGGAATCGGCCACGCGCGGCGCGCTCGGCGTGATCGGCGAATCAGGCGCGGAGACGCGGCACCACTTGGAACGATTCCTCGAAAAGCGGAAGCTCGACCCGATCGAATTTCAGGGAGCGCGCATTCCCGTTTACAAACGCTGGATTCCCGTGCGCCGGGCGGTGGGCGGCGGATCGGTGTATCTGGTGGGAGACGCAGCCGCGCAGGTGAAAGTGTCCACGGTGGGCGGAATCGTGACGGGTTTTCGCGGCGCGCTGGGAGTGGCGGAAGCAATTTTGAATGGAGGCGCGAGCCGCGAGCTGCGGACGCTGCGCCGCGAGCTCGATTTTCATCTGCTGCTGCGCCGGTCGCTGCACCGCTTCCAGCAATCGGACTACAGCCGCCTCGTGGACCTGCTGAACGACCCGGCCAAGAAATCTCTCGGCGAATATTCGCGCGATGAGGCGTGGAAGATGCTCTGGCGGGTCTGCCTGCGCCAGCCGCGTCTGGTGCTGCTCGGGCTGCGCGGGTTGCTGATGCGAAGCAAATCGATAGACAAGACTCGCGCGTAGCGAGCTCTCCATGGCACGGCGACATTCCTTCCGAATCACAGCGCTAATCGTTCTGGCGGTGGTGTGCGCGGGCGGGACGATTGCGTTTCGCGGGGCGGGCCGATGGCTGATACGAGAGGACACGCTGGGCGCGGCAGACGTGATCGTGGTTCTCAGCGGAAGCATGCCGTGGCGCGCAGAAGAGGGGGCCCTGCTTTTTCGATTGGGGTATGCGCGTGAAGTCTGGGTGAGCCGGCCCGAGGGCCCGGCGACGGAGCTTGCGGCGATGGGCATCCGTTACGAGGGCGAAGAGGATTACAGCCGCGATATCCTGGTACACGAGGGCGTCCCCGAAGCGAATGTGCGGATTCTTCCGGACGCGATCATCAACACCGAGCAGGAAGTGGACGAAGTCGCGAGCGAGATGCGCCGGGAGGGAATGGCCCGAGTGATCATCGTGACGTCGCCGCAGCACACGCGGCGCGTCCGGACGTTATGGCGCAAACTGGTTGGAGAAAATCCGGAGGCAATCGTTCGCGGCGCGCCACAGGACCCGTTCGACGCGGGTCACTGGTGGCGTGACACGCGCGACGCATATTCCGTGGTGCGCGAAATGTTGGGGCTGATGAACGCGTGGACAGGGCTGCGCGTGCGGCCTCATTCGGGCTGAGATTAGGAAGGGGCGCAGTCCGCCCGGCGGACGCCCCTACGGACGCGTCGGCAGTGGCACGAGCGAGATGGATAGGCGGCGCGATGCCAAGGATGATCGCCGGGCATCCGCCGCGGCGGGCCGTGCTCGTACGAAGACACGTGGCAATCGGCACAGTTGATGAGTGGGCAGCGCTCCCTTTGGCGACAGCGTAGGGGCGGGTCTGAGACCCGCCCCTACGGACTCGCTTAATCTAGCGACAACCAGTTGCAACGGGGCTAGTGCTCTCCGGCTGCGAACGGAACGGAAGCGGATTCCAGAATCTTCCAGCGATCCCATTCGGATTTCCTGGTCAAGTCGCGCAGGCGGAGCTGCCACTCGATTCCGAGTTCCTCGTTCCGATCGGAGTAGAACGCCTGCCATGAGCCCGGGGTCGCAGCGGAATCCTCCGCGCCCGAGTTTCCGTTTCCATTGTCCGCGCCGCCGACGGGATCGTGGCTGCGGAACTCCGCGAGCTGGGCCGTATCGAGGGGCACGCGAAAAAATACGACATCATCCCGGGCCGGCGCGTTGCGATGGCCGTTGCCGGGAGCGCCCTCCGGCGAAAGGATGAGGTGGCCGCAGAGCTCGAGAGAATTCGGGCGAATGAGCAGTTCCAGGGATGGGGGACGCTCGGCGGAAGGTCCGGGACGCGAGAGGGCGAGATCCCAGAGCGAGAGCGCGTCGCCGCTTCGGGCGGGATCGGGGTAATAGTCGAGCGTGCGCGTCTGCCAGCCGGTGGCCTTACGATCGGGAAGAACTTCCGTGATGATCGCCACGGCATGACTGCGCCAGCGTTCGAGCTTGACGGAGCCCACGAACGCGCCGTACTCGCGGACGTACTTCCGATCCTCTTCGGTCAAGCGCAGGGCATCGCGCCAGAAGCGGTCGCTCAAGCGGAAGGTAAGCGTGAACACCTGTTCGAGAGGAGGGGGCGCCGATTCGCTGAGACGGCGGCGGAATTCCGGGTCGGCCATCTCCTCGAGATTCTGAACCCGCTCGAAGAGCCGGCGGATGGTCCAGGCTTGCTGCCGCAAGACTCGCTGCCAGTGCTGGGCGAGGACGCAAAAGACGAAGACGACGATGACAGCAATGCCCAGTGCCGGCCAGAGAATATCCATCGCACCTTTTCTCCGGACCGACTCCGATGCGTCGCGCCGCATCCCGGATGAGCGGGGATTCTACTCCAAAATGTGCGCTTCGACTACAGCATGCGCGCGCGTGGGGCAAGCCGTTGCGCGGAAGCGGGGGAGCGCATTATGATCGACGCGTGATGAGATCCACGACCGCGATGACCGTGATGCTGACTGCGGCTGCGATATGCGCAATGCCCGCTGCCCGGGCGCAATCCGCGCAGACCAGCGCGCCGGCTGCGGCTGCCGTGGCTGCCAGCAAGTCGTACGAACTCGACATCGATGGAACGAAGCAGTGGATCGATACGAATATCGATCTTCGCGCGGGAGAAAAGCTGCACATCACGGGGACGGGCACGATCACGTACGCCGCGAGCGACCCATCGAAATCAAAGCCTCGGACGACTGGCCCCGACGGACTCGCGCGCGGCTGGGCGGATTTGATTCACCCGTACGCCGTCGCGGACGGCGGGCACAGCGCGCTGATCGGGCGGCTGGGCGCGGGCGATGGCGGACAGCCTTTCCTGGTGGGCGCCGCCGGCGATTATCAAGCGCCCGTGGCAGGTCGGCTTTTTCTCGGAATTAACCAGAGTCTTAAAGATGCCGGAACCGCCACGGGAAGTTTTCACGTGAAGATCGAAGTGACCGATGCGGGGCTGAACACGGCCGCTGCGGCAAGCGCGGGCGGGCCAGCGGAGACGGCGATCACGTCGATCACTCCCGCACTGCTGGAAGAGATTCCGCGGCGGGTCAACGATCCGCAGGGCAATCCCGGCGACATGGTCAATATTTTGATCGTGGGCACGCAGGACCAAGTGGTGCAGGTGTTCACGGCCGCCGGATGGGTGCAGGTGGACAAGTCGGTGCAGGACACACTGGTCACCGGCCTGGTTGCTTCGTTCGAGAAGAAGGATTACCTGACGATGCCGATGAGCACGCTGTATCTCTTCGGCCGGGCGCAGGACTACGGCTTCGCACACGCCGAGCCGGTCAAAGTGGCAATGTCGCGAAACCATCTGCGCGTGTGGAAGTCGCCGTACACGGCGGGCGGGCAGCCCGTGTGGTGCGTCGCCGCCACGCACGACATCGGCTTCGAGCGCGATCAGCGTAACAACGGCTTGACGCACAAGATCGACCCGGCGATCGACGGCGAGCGCGAGTACGTGAACGACACGCTCTCGAGCACGGGGCTCGTGGTCGAGCGCGAGCACGTGACCCCGGCAAGTCCTCTTACCGAAGCAAAAACGGCCACCGGAGGGAGTTTCCACTCCGATGGCCGAATTCTCGTCCTTGTGCTAAAAGCCGGAACGACCTCCAGCAGCAACTAGAAGTCATGTGTGCCTGTTGCGCTCCCCGCTCTGCGGGGCGGCGCACGTATGGCCGTGCAGCGAAGTGCAAACTCCGCCAGCCGCTATTTGGTGGCCGTGGCCCCGGTCACGTCGAACTTGAATAGCGCGGTGCCGGACGGGTAGAGCGCGTCGCGAAACGTGGTGGTCTGTTCATCGCCAGGATCAAGGCTGAGAGTGATCTTGCCCGTGTTCTGGAGCAGGACGCTGTTGTCCGCACCGATGTAGGTGGTCTGGTAGGCGATGTCTTTGTAGCCGTAGGTCTGGGAAAGATTCCGCAGGTCAACCGACCAGACAGCGACCGTGCCTGATGGGTCCTTGTCCATTTTGACGCTGACCCTGCGCAGATCATGGACTGGATCGGCGTTAGCCTGCGCGGCCGCCGAGGCGGCGGCAGACGCAGCGGCGGGCGCAGCGCTTTTCGCGCCACCCTTCGAGTCCATATAAAAGACGACGGCGGCCGCCACTACGACCACGGCGACCAAGATGCCGATCCACATTCCCGCGCCACTTGTTTCCTTTTTAGTTTCAGGCGTCTCAAACATATGAGTATCCTCGCTGTCCGGATGGCTGCGCCGTCCGGCTCTCGCAATCCCTTACTGGAAATGGTCGGATGGCGGGTTCGCCGAATCGCACACTCATTCCCCCTAAGCCGATCCCCTATTGCGCGGAACTTAGCACGATGAGCCTCGCCGGTTCAATACAATCCGCATGTAAGAAACGACTCAGTTTGCCGGGGCTTCGCCGCTCCGGGCTGCGTCGCTGGTGCTTGCCCCGATCCCACGCGCACAGGCAGGAGTGCCTGTGCCACGAAAACCGGCCACGGTGAATGAACGAAACATTTTGGGAAACCCTTCGAGCTGAGTATTATCGAGGCCCCAAGTAGGAATCAAACGCGATCAGCCGTCTGGCGAACAGAGGAGACTTGCATGGCAACGATGAAAGCGGTGCGAATTCACGAATACGGCGGCCCTGAAGTGCTCAAGTACGAAGACGCACCGCGTCCCGAGCCAGGGCCCGGCGAAATTCTGATTCGAGTGCACGCCGCCGGAGTGAACCCGGTCGATCGAGGCGTCCGCTCGGGCTACCTCAAGGAGCGTCTCAAATACGCGCTGCCGATGATTCCGGGCTGGGACGTCTCCGGCGTGGTGGAATCCGCGGGCTCCGGCGCGACGCGGCTGAAGAAAGGCGACGAAGTGTACAGCCGGCCGGATATCGCCCGGAATGGGTCGTACGCCGAGTACATGGTGGTGAAGGAATCGGAAGTGGCGCTCAAGCCGAAATCGATCGACCATGCAACCGCCGCCGCGATTCCTCTCGCCGCGCTGACGGCGTGGCAGGCGCTGTTCGACGCCGGAAAACTTTCCGCGGGCCAGACCGTGCTGATCCACGGCGCGGCGGGCGGCGTGGGCTGCTTCGCGGTGCAGTTCGCGAAGCTGAAGGGCGCGCGGGTGATCGCCACAGCGTCGAAGAAAAACCACGAATTCTTGCGGTCGCTCGGCGCGGATGAAACGATCGATTACAACACGACGAAATTTGAAGAGGTGGTCCATGATGTCGATGTCGTCCTCGACACGATCACGGGCGAAACGGCGGACCGGTCGTACCAGGTAATCAAGAAGGGCGGCATCTACGTTTCGATCCTGATGCCTCCGTCGCCGGAAAAGGCAGCCGCGCATGGAGTGCGATGCGCCCACACGTTCGTCCAGCCGAACGTGGAGCAGTTGAACGAGATCGCGAAGCTGGTCGATTCCGGGAAGCTCAAGGTCGCCATCGAGAAGGTTTTCCCGCTCGCGGAAGCTCGCGCCGCCCAGGAATCCAACGCGACCGGCCACACGCGCGGAAAGATCGTGCTGCGGGTCGTGTAGCTGCAAGGCAGGCCGCGAACCTCAGCTGGGACGCGAAAGATGCGAGCCCCAAGAGAGATCCCTCGGCTCCTCCGCCGCGGCGGGCTCGTCGCATCGTCACTTGCACGCGTGCGCGGGATTCGGATATATACTCGCGCGGTCAGATAAGAGGAAACGCGGCGAACCTGCGGCACGTCACACTAGGACAGAAATCGAACTTCGAATCCGGTTGGGGGGATCTGCATGAATAAGCTCTACTGTTGTTTGGCTCTGTCGCTGTTGATCGGCGGAGCGATGATACCGTCCGCGCAAGCGCAGGACGAGACAACGCCCGCGCCGCCAGCGCAGGGGCAGGCCCCTCCGGCAGCGGGCGCGCCGCCGGCACCGGGACAACCTCCTAGACCGCCCAGCGCGCCGCCCGGATTTGGAGGGGGAGCCGTGGTACAAGGAGAAGTGAAGAATTACAAGCCGGTGACGCAGGACATGCTGCTGAATCCGAGTCCGGACGACTGGCTGATGTACAGCCGCACGTACGACGCGTGGCGCTACAGCCCTCTCAAGCAGATCAACAAGAAGAACGTGGGCCAGCTTCGCATGGCGTGGACCCGCGGTTTGGGCGCGGGCATCACCGAAACGATCCCCCTCGTTCATGACGGCGTGATGTACACCATCGCACCCGGCGGATCGGTGCAAGCCATCGACGCCACGAACGGCGACTTAATCTGGGAGTACAAGCGGCAGTTCAAGAACCCTCAGGTGGGCGGGCAGGAGCGGACGAAGGCGCTCGCGATCTATGAGGACATGATCTACGACACGTCGCCAGACGGCTTCGTCGTCGCGCTCGACGCCCGCACGGGCAAGGTCCGCTGGGAAACGTTCAAGACCGATTCGCAGAATACGTCCGGCGCGATCGTGGTCGAAGGCAAGGTCATTTCGGGAGGCACCTGCGGGAAGGGCCGCGAGAGCTGCTTCATCGAAGCGATGAACGCGGAAACCGGGAAGGAAGTCTGGAAGTTCTACAACGTCGCGGGACCGGACGACCCGGGCTATGCGTCCTGGGGCGGTGTGGACAATAAGGACTTCACCGCCTCGACGTGGGGACTGCCGGGAAACTACGATCCGGTCCGCAAGACCCTTTATTGGGGCATTGCGAATCCGTCGCCCTACGAGCGCCTGGCGCGGCACGGCGGCGATCCGGACGGCACGTCGCGGACCGCGCCGGCCGATCTTTACAGCAATTGCACGGTGGCGCTCGATCCCGAGACGGGCAAGCTCAAGTGGTATTACCAGCACCTGCCGGCCGACGATTGGGACACGGATCACACGCACGAGCGCACTCTCGTGACCACGACGTTCAACCCCGATCCCAAATCGGTGAAGTGGTACAACACCGAAGTTCCGCGCGGATCGAAGCATGACGTGTCTGCGATGGTGGGCGAGAGCGGCATCATGTTCGTGAACGACCGCAACGACGGCACGTTTCTCTGGGCCGAGCCGATCCCGTTCGACGCGCCCAATCTGGCGATCTCGAATATCGACGGGAAAACCGGTAAGACCACGATCAATTGGGACGTGGTGATGAAGAAGCCCGGCGACCATCATGTGATCTGCTACTGGAACGGGCGGAGCTACTGGCAGACGGCGTACGATCCCGAGACGAATTCGCTCTACACAGGATACGTAGACAACTGCCTCGACATGACCGCCAATGGTCTGAGCGGATTCAGGAAGGGCATCCTGCGCGAAGGCTCCGATCCGAACGGAATCGGGGGTCTCGCGAAGATCAATCTTTCCACAGGGCAGATGACGCGCTTCGACGTTCAAAAGGCGCCCAGCACGGGCAGTTTGCTCGCCACTGCTGGAGGCCTGATCTTCCACGGGGACATCAACCGGAGATTCCGCGCGTTCGACGCCGCGACGGGGCAGAAGCTCTGGGAGTCGATCCTGGGCGGGCCGATTTCGGTGAGCACGATCACGTACGCGGTGAACGGCAAGCAGTACGTCGCGGTGATCACGGGAGACAATCTGGCGCAGCCGGTGCTCAGCCGGCAGAGCGGCGTCCCGCTGACCACGGGGCACAACGCGGTATACGTCTTCGCGCTGCCGTAGAAGACCACACTCCAAAACAAAACCGCAGCCTTTCCCCGTCCGGGGGAACGGCCGCGGCTGAAATCAGAGCGGCTGGCCCTGCTATTTGCTAGGGGCCGTGGTCTTTGAAGCGAGGCCGAACAACTTCATCGCATTTTCCTTCAGGATCAGCGGGCGCACCTCGTCCTTGAAAGCCGCCTTTGCAAAATCCGCCAGCCACCGGTCGGGTGTGATCAGCGGATAGTCCGATCCAAAAAGCACCTTATTCTTGAGGAGCCAGTTGGCGTACTGGATGAGATTGGCCGAGAAGTATTTCGGAGACCATCCCGACAGATCGATGTAAACCTCGGGCTTGTGCAGGCAGACGGAAATCGCTTCGTCCTGCCACGGAAAGGACGGGTGGGCCATGATGATCGGCATATTCGGGAAATCGACAGCCACGTCGTCGATGTACATCGGATTGCCGTATTTCAGCCGAATCCCGCCTCCACCGGGCATTCCCGTGCCCATGCCGCTGTGGCCCGTGTGGAAGAGCACCGGCAGTTGCGCTTCCGCGAATACTTCGTAGAGCGGATAGGCGAGCCGGTCGTTCGGGAAAAATCCCTGGATCGGCGGGTGCAGCTTCAGCCCGCGCACCAAGCCGGTCGCAAGCAGCCGCTTCGCCTCGCGCACGCCTTCGGCGCCGCGCGTGGGATCGATGCTGATGAAAGCCATCATGATGTCGGAATTCTGCGATGCAAATTCCAGCACGGTGTCGTTAGAAACCTGCGGCCTGCCTGAAATGCGTTCGTCAACCGTGAAGACCACGCAGCCGATATTCCGGGAACGGTAGTATTCCGCCATTCCCTGGCGTCCCCGAGGCGCACCTTCGCCGAAGTATTTCTTCGCGGCTTCGTCCGCGGCAGTTCCCTCCCCTTCATGCTCGATATGCACGTGCACGTCGATCGCGGTCAGGCGATCCACATCCATGCGCTTTTCATTCCCCATTCATGGCCCCCATTTTGATTTGGATCGTTCGCGCGATCGATGCAGGCGCGGGTGAGATTATCCGGTTTTTCGGGGCATTCCTCAACTGGTTCGCGGATGCGGCGCGGATGGGAACCGGCGGAGCAATCTACGCGGATTTTGCGGAAGGCGCCCGGGCTTCCCACGCGTTGCTCAGGCGGCGGATCGTCTCGCGGAGGCGGACCGCGAGGTCCACGACGGTTTGCAGCCTCTGCGTATCGACGGCGGCGAGCCGCTCACGGTGTCCCAGGAGGAGTTCGGCATTGCCCAGGATGCCCGTGAGCGGGTTATTGATCTCGTGACGGAAGATCGAGCCGAGGTCTCCAGGCAATTCGGCCCAGGGCGGTCCGAGCACGGATTCGGACATTTCCGCCCACCGCAATCTCCGCTGGATGAGCGCGGCAGCGAGCGGGACGAAATCCCCGACGCGTGCCACGAAGTCCACTCCGCCGCCGGCGACATGCCGCGCGATATCGCCTTGCCGCTCCGGAGGAGCCAAGAGAACGACGGGCGCAATATCGACGAGCTTGCGCAAGGAGTCGGCGAGCGGCGCACCGGCCAGGAGTTCGTAATCGAGGAGAATCGCCGCAGGAGTCGCGTGGCTCGAGAGCAGGCGCAACTGGAGGAGGCTGGAAGCAACCTTGACGGATCCCGCACCCGCGAGACGTTCGAGTTCGCGGGCCAGACGCTGGGCAACTGCCGGGTCGGCGCAGCCCACGAGCGCTCTGGGCTCGGCATGAATCACGGCTGTTCTTGCAATGGCGTCCATCGCTCAATTCCCTGCTTCCGCGTTGCGATTCTTGACCGCGACGAGGGACTCCGAGATAGCGCCCTCCCTGAGACTTTTTTCGAGGAGGCGATTGACGGCGAGCTTGAGTTCCTGTTCTCGTTCAGAATGATTAGTGACACTCGGTAGAGTGTCGCTATGCAAATACGAAGGGGAAGGATACCCAAAGCGCGAGAGCTCTCGCGCTTTGGGTGCGAGCTGAGCCGGACTGGCCAACTCCGGTTGGCCTG
>DATNIN010000039.1:0-100978 GCA_035604415.1 Candidatus Acidiferrales bacterium | reverse complement strand
CCCGTTCGCTAGTTCTACTTCGATCTGTCGAAGCAACGTCACGATTTGCTCGGGCTTGTACCTCTTGATCGGCATGACCGTTCTTCCTCCCAGGTGAATTCTCTCTCACTTCACCTGGTACAAAAATCCCCGGTCAGGTCAGTTTTCCGCATTGAATGCGTGATAGTTTTTGTCATTGTGATGCGCCGACAGCAAAACGGCTACTTTACTACCGCCGGCCGAGATACACCAGAAGAGCATATCGATGTTCCGCAATTAGTTAGTTGTGGTTGAAGGCCGTAGGCGGCGGTGAACACCAAGCAGAGTGGGACGCGCTACGACGGAACGCCGAAACACGTTCCTAGCCGCAACTGGACGTGTAGTCGGATTACCGGACAAGTTCGTTCCATTACCCACTTGTCCGGTTAGCGCGTTAATCAGGCATGTGGATGAATTGCGAGGACGCCGTGATCCAGTCACAATCCCGAGACGCGCCGCCTGTCGCGGAATTGCCGCCGGATCCTCTTGCGAGGCGACGCGATGGCGAGAGGCTAGCTGCCGTCATCCTTCTTCCAAACGATCTGGGCTTGATTTCTAAATTGGATGGTCTGCTCACCCTTTACATCGTAGCCGAAATAGAAAGAGGTCTGATTCTGCGTGCCATCGACCGAATAGAAAATGGTGTAGAGAGTCTTGCCATCATCGACTGTGGACTTGATGTCGTCGATGAAGCCGGTCGAAACCGTGCCCGTCCCCGTCCCGAAATTGATGCTGACGAGGCCAATCTCGAAGGGGTGTTCCGCATACGCGGCGTTGGTCGTTCGCCACGTGCCGACGAGTTCATGCGGCACGGTCACGTGGCGGAACTTCAGATATGTGAAAAGGAGGGCCAGCAAACTGACGAGGGCAATAATGGCCAGCCGCCGGGTCCGCGTTATCGGTTTCTTTTCTGTGCTCATCGGTTCTCCCAATTCAATACCGCCGTTCTAGAAAATCCAAAATCAGCTTGCTGCAACAGGCGACGGCGATGCGGAGACGCCCTCGACTTCTCCCATTTCGCGGTCGCGGGCGATTGCGAGAAAGAAGGCTTCCACCACCGTTGGGTCGAATTGTTTTCCGCTACCTTTTCGCAAATTGTCCAGGACGCGATCGAGCGGCATGCCCGGACGGTACGGGCGATCGGAGATCATCGCGTCGTAACAGTCCGCGACGGCGAAGATGCGGGCGTGGAGGCTGATCTCTTCACCGGCAAGCTGGCACGGGTAACCGGAACCATCGAACCATTCGTGGTGCTCAAGAACGATAGGCATGCACTCGACGAAGCTGGCAATAGGCTCGAGGATGCGTTTTCCAATCTCGACGTGTTCTCGAACCTTCGCCGTTTCCTCGTCCGTCAACCTTCCCGGTTTGTCCAGGAGGTCGGCAGAAACTCCGATCTTTCCGATGTCGTGAAGCAGGCCGCCGCGATGCAAAATGTCCAGGTCCCTCTGCGGCAATTGCATCTCGCGAGCAATCTTCAGCGCCGTGTCCGTAACGCGCTCGGAGTGGCCGGCGGTCCAACCAGACTTGGCGTCGATGGCGCGGGCCAGGGCCGTGAGAGTACCCAGGTTGAGATCTTGCAGATCCGCCACGAGGTGTGCGTTCGACAAAGCCACGCCGACCTGATCTGCGACCTGCCGGGCGTGGGAAATGTCCTCTTCGGTCCAGATCGGGCTCTTGTCGTGGCTCAGCGAAACAATGGCGGACAGCTTGCCCCGGACGATTACCGGCACAACGAGGAAGAATCGCATCCCGCGCGAGACGAGAGGCGACAGGAATCGAGGGCAGCGATCGCTCACCGGGATGACGTTGATCTCAGGATGAGCCAGCAGCTCCCGGAGCTCCTCGCCCGAAAGGTCGATGATTTCCGCAGCCATGTCGTCTCCCGAGTCGGCTGAGCTGAGATAGCTCATGGTGCGGGTGGGGGAGTTGTGTTCCGCGAGACTCACGCAGGCAAGTTTGTAGGGCAGGATGGAGCGCATATGCGCGAGCAACGCGACGACGATCCGCTCGGCGTTCCAGGAGGAGAGGATGGCGCGATCGATGGCGTTTCTCGTCTGGAGAGTATTGAACTGTTTCTCGATGCGGCCGGCCATGGAATTGAAAGAGTGGGCCAGGTCCTCGAATTCGTCGCCGCTCTTGATAGTGACCCGGCGCTCGAAATCGCCTCTGGCAATGTGCCGCGTACCTTCTTGAAGCTCGCTGAGAGGCACCAGGTTGCGGCGGATTTGAATGAGGCTGAGGAGAAGGACGACCCACAGAGCCAGCAACACCACAAGCAGGAAGATTCGCTTGAAATGAGCGACCGGCGCGAACACGTCATCGCTTGCTTCGCTCGCGATGATGGTCCAGTGATTCGTATAGAAATTGGGCTTCAGGAAAAGGTTCCAGAAATCGGCCTGGTAGTCCTTTCCGCTTTGCCTCCATTGAAATCGACCGACCACGGAACTGAAGATCGCGGCAGGAAATGACGAAGGGATCTCACCGGAGCACGCTACTGCGCGCCCTTGCTCATCCACGATACACACGTCCTTGCTTTCCAGAATGTTTTCGGCCCCCAGCAAGTAGGAAGGCAGAACCTCGGCCACGAGGATTCTCCGGCGAGTCTGCGAAGCATCCACCTGCCGGATCAGAAACACACAGGCGCTCGCACCATCGCATGTTCGAGTGAGAAGCAGACTCTTGCCGGAGCGCACATGCTCGAGCTCGCCGGGCGTCAGAGCGGGTTGCGACGAAATCTTGCCGAAAAGAAGCTGGTGACGGCCATCCTCCGACGTGAGCTCCAGCCCCAAAAATCGACGGTTGCGATTTGATTCGGGTTTGCTCGGCAGAGCGGTGGCGTCCGGTCCCATATCCGGATGTGAGGTCATCAGCTTCATATCCGCTTCGAGGAAGGTCAGCCGCTCGTAGATGGCCATCCCGTTCTCATGGCTGGCTTCGCGGAGTTCCTCGCGATTTTGCTCGCGGAGCTGATTGTTGACGTTCCAGAATGAAATCACCGCGAGTAATGTGACGGGCACCAAAGCGCACAAAACGAAGAGCACGAAGATTCTTCGGCTCAACTTGCTGCGGAGAAATATTGTGTCAATTTGCATGGTCGATTGGCCTCAGAATTGGGACGCGAGTCCCACATACGCGCCGTCGCTCGCGCGGATAATGTCATCCTGGCTCTTTTGGGCCGTGATCGGCGCTGTCGTTTGTCCGTCTTGGCCGTCGCTGTACAAGTCGTAGTCGGAATTGAGCGGGACGAGGAAGCGGTCCTTGCGTGCCTGCCCGTTGCCCTTCATGTCGGTGTGATTCAAGTATTGATAGGGAGTGCCCCAGGGATCGAGCATATTCGGCCGTCCGATATCGGAAAGATCATCCGGTAGCGGCCCGTTCGTTATCTGGTACTCCTCGATCTCGGTTTCGACCGTGTGTATGTCGCCGACCGCTTTCGCGACCTTTGCCAGTTCGATCGCTGCCTCCAAAGGGGGTACAGCCATCGTGGCAAGCGTCACGATGATGGACATGGTTATGAGAAGCTCCACGAGGGTGAAGCCGCGTTCGTGGAGGCCGTGTTCCTCGATCACCGTCGTCGAATGTGGGGCCGACATAGTGGTGATGCGAGTGTCACAAGACGAATCGCTGGCGGTAATGGCTCGAATCGTACAGGTAGCTAGTACTAGTTTCCTACCGCTACTCCCGGCGTCATCTCGCTCACAAGTCTTTGGTAAAGAAGTACGTTACTGGCGTCACGCGTAGCATTTGCTCGGAGTGTCCCGTCTTACGTGCCGAGTGGGTAAATGCGCGGCAGAAATCAAAAATCCAGAAGCACCTGCGCTTGACAGCCACTTCCCCTCAACAAGCACAACGCGGTTGTTCTAACTCCTGACGAATCGGATTACCGGACAAGATCCTCCTAATACCCGCTTGTCCTGGAGGAGGGTCACCCAAGCGATTACTCCGCTAAACGTTTTGAAATTCAGCCTGAAGACCAGTGAAACGCGTAGTACATCGGGTCTAGTACATATACCTTGCCGATCTATTCGATGGTCCGTTCTCCAGTGATACCCTCTGCCTCGATCACACCCAGCGGGATCCGCAGCATGTTCGTGGACGACCTGGGTGAAGGAAGTCATGAACGAGAACATCTCACCCGGATCCGACGCTACCGGCATTGCCAGCAAACCGGTGCTGGCAATGATGCGTCGCATCGAAAACCGGGAATGGTGGGTGTGGTCATCCGCCATGGCCGTGACCATTCTGTCGGCGATAGGAATGGTCTCTTTCGCATTGCCCACTCCGTTCGGAAGACCTGAAAGTTTGTCCGCCTTCTTCTTGGACCACGCCGTGCGCTGGCTCTTCGTCCTTGTGTTAGTCTTCAACATCTGCGTACTTTACGAACAAGTGCAACTTCATAGGATTCGATATGAATTGGCGGACCAACTTTATGAGCTGAGTGTCCTAGACCCCCTTACGGGCCTCTTCAATCGTCGATACATTGAACATCGATTACAGGAGGAGATTGCCCGGTGCCAGCGGCTCGGGTCGCCAATCACAGTGATACTGTTCGACTTGGACGCCCTGAAGCAGATAAACGATGAGCATGGTCATGCCGCAGGCGACAACGTCTTGAAAGCGCTTGCCGAACGGTTGAAGGCAGCCACGCGCGGTTCTGATGTTGCTGCCCGCTATGGTGGCGACGAATTCTTGCTGCTTTTGGCGGACTGCAAACCTGATGGAGTACAGTACGTTCTCAAACGGTTGAGCGGTCTTCACATCGAAACCAATAAGGAAAAGTTGCCCATTTCGTGTTCGGCTGGTTGGGCGGATTACATCCCTGGTGAGTCACTTGCCGCGATTTTGAAGCGCGCTGACGCAGCCCTCTACGTGAACAAACGCAAGCCCCCATTTGTCCGAATGGAGCATTAATCAAGCTATTGGATGATTTCCGACTCACGATAAAGCCGGACATTGGGGGGATGAAGGCGGTCAGCAAGTCCTCATCACCGCTGAACGCCTACCGGGTCGCGCGACTAAGTCCTGATAAGTCGGATAACCGGACAAGTTCGTACCATGACTCCAATTCTCCGGCGAGCCCGTGTTCTAGGATTCCGCATGCGTCGGATACGTTCGTGGATGAGCCGCCAGTCGCTCAAGGTCGAAAGGGCGCTGTAGTGATGGGCTAGAAAGGTACGGCGCACGAAGATGCCTGGAGTAAGATGACACATCTATGGCCGAACTGCGGATCGGCACTTCTGCATTTACCGCCGCTGGATGGGACGTTTCTTTCTATCCCGCTGATCTGAAGCCCCGCGACTACCTGACCTTCTACGCTGCGAACTTCAACACAGTCGAAATTGATTCGACGTTTTACCGCATTCCTTCCAAGGCAACTGTCCAGGGATGGGACGGCAAGACGCCTGGGGGATTTCTAGTCGCTGCCAAGGTGCCTCAGACGATCACACATGAAAGATGTCTGGTCGATTGTGAAAAGGACTTTGGCGAGTTCATCCACATAATGAATTTACTCGGTGAAAAACTCGGGCCGCTCCTATTCCAGTTTCCCTACTTCAACAAACGCGCATTCAAATCCGTCGATGAGTTCCTGGCTCGGCTAAAACCATTTCTGAAAACACTTCCCAAGGGACATAAGTTCGCAGTAGAGATTCGGAACAACACCTGGCTTAACGCCAAATTTGCGGATTCGCTCCGAGAGCACGGCGTAGCCTTGGTGCTGCAAGACCAGCTTTGGATGCCACTTCCTGCCGCCATGAATTTCGACTATCTGACCGCCGATTTCACGTACATCCGATTACTTGGGGATCGGAAAGGCATCGAGAAACAAACGAAGCTTTGGGACAAGGTGATCGTGAACCGCTCCAAAGAGCTTCGGAGTTGGGTTGAAGTTTGCACCAAAGCGGTGAGGCGCGGTGTGTCTGTTTTCGTTTATGCCAACAATCACTATCAAGGCCACGCCCCGGCGACCGTAGCGCAATTCTTGAAACTATGGAACGCGGCACCGCAAAGCATCAGTCGAGGCGCTTGAAGAGGCTCGCGCTGAGCGGTGACGGAAACACCCGAGACGACCCTGAAACGACTTGTCCGGTTACCGCTGCCAGCTCAACCGGTCGATGCAACACCATCCAATGCCTTGATTCGACAATGCTTCCCGGGGATGAAGTGATCTGTTTGGCTGTCCTCGGTCAAAACCTAGCCAGGGCAGCGTTCCGGCTGATCTAACCCTAGCGAGCGATTTAGCCTTTACTTTCAATGCAAGTCGGGTTCGACTCGAGTATTGCGTCGACCCATTGAGACCACCGCGTTAATCAGGCACTGGCCTCGGGCGGTTCGTTCCATTCGCTTCAACCCGGCGTGGCGATTGGTGAGGCCGCGCTCGACGGCTAGACCGCAGAGTATAGAGAGAAGACTTTTAGCTACGCTGTAACCATATCACTCCTTTTGGTGTCTCCGAATTCCGCCACGACAGAGCCGTGGCGCAGGATGACTCATCCGGCGAGCCTTGCCCTCGACGACGGGGCGTAGGCCATAGGTACTACGAGGATCAACTTTTCGAGCTATTTCTCGGGGTAAGAAAACGGAACAGAATGAAACTGTATTAGCTCGTGGGGTGTCTTCGGCCTTCGCCATGAGAAACCTTGACTTTTCCACTTGTGGAAACTGCGGCAAGTCCTTCGGGTATTATCTCGTCCACTCGGGCTCAAATGGATCCTGCTATTCCTACTGCAACCGATGCGGAATGACCGCGATACTTTCTTTGCATAGCAGACGAATTCCCAGCCTGCCACCTCGGTGTGATCCTTTCGGTGAAATCTGGGCTGGACTAGAGGAGCACCTGAGAGCGTGTGAATGTGGGGGATCGTTCAAGAAGGGCTCCTCTCCGCGTTGCCCTCATTGCGCACAACCGCTTTCGGCGGAAGCCGCCGCCTCCTATCTTGAAAGAAACGCGTTCGGCACGCAAAAAAGCTGGCGCTGGCAACGAAACTGGTGCGGAACTTACTGCATTGTAATAGAGCACAAAAGGGTTCTGGTAGCTTTGGAATCTGCCAACGGCCATCGTAAGGCAACTCTTGATCAGTCGGTGGCAAGTTCGTTGTGTCCAGCGCAGTAGAGGCACACAATGCACAAGCCAGAGGTCACAACCGGAAATTCCTGTGTATTGCTCATGAAGTTGGATCGCTCACCACGATGCAGGCTCGATCTCAAGAGAATCGGCGAAGCGCGCGAATTGCCGTATCGAAAGGCCTGTGGGTATCCTGGCAGGCCAGCGGACCGAGCAATGTTTCTCGCGTGCACGACCTAAGTGTTGGCGGAGTCTTCATCTCCACGGCCACGCCCGTTCCGGTGGGCACCGTTGTGCAGATGTTGTTTGCGCTCCCGGGGGGCGAGATGCGCATGCACGGCGTCGTGCGTTACGCGTCTGCAGACAAGGGCATGGGAGTTGAGTTCACAAGCATGGGCACGGCAGACCGTGCGCGCCTGCAGGAACTGTTGCGGCGTCTCAATCGCTGAGCCCGCGCATTCCACATCTCACGCAGCGGAACGTGAGTTGCTCAAGACATACAAGAAGAGCTGGGCAAGAGCCACATCTGGGAAAGTCCGCTGAAAACGGTACGTTAACGCGGCGTCGTTAAGTTTTTCAACCCGAGGCTCTTGCACAGCCTGGATGGGCTCTGAAATGGCAATCCATGTCGCTAACTCCTGATAAGTCGGATAACCGGACAAGTTCCTCCTAGTACCGCGCTTCTCGGGTTATTACGGGAGCAAGTGGGCAAAATCCCTCGGATTCAGGGCGCCGCAAGTACTTGAGAAGGCAGGAGCGCTCGACGACCTTTGCACTGGGGCATAATCAGGTGTTTTATGTTCGGAGGCTAACTGAGATACAGGCACACTTTCGCTTCGAGGACGCCCACATCAATGAACGCCTGCACCAAGTTTGGGACGCAGTAGTTCCAGCCCTGGAAATAAAAGAACTTTACGATCAGCGATACGCACGGCTCATGAGCGACAGCGCTATCACGAGGGACTGATACATTCGGATGTTCCACTTGTGTGTCACTTTGCCTTCCTAGCGGTGCCGGTCGTTGAACAAATCGTTGAACAAAGCGACCCAGCGGGGCCCGATAAACCCAACGATAGCCGACTGGCGCACACCTAACCTATTGATTCTGCGTGCGCCAGTGGTTAATAATCGCCCTGTCACGGCAGAGGTCGCGAGTTCGAGTCTCGTCGTCCCCGCCATTTTTCCCGCGCAAAACGCCAGGGGCCGCAATTCCGCTAGTTGCTTCCAGTCGCGAGGGACTTTTCGGCGATGGCGCTCTTTCTAAAGGGCTAGAGATTCAGATCCTCATAGCGTTCCGATGCGAATGCCGCAGTCTTTCGATTCCCGCTGCGCTTGGAATCAGATGGCTCGCCGGCCCAGCGGCCGGGGATCGCCAAACCGCATTTCGGGCAACAACCGCCTTTGAGACGATTTTGCTCGACGTCGTGCCAGGAACGCCGGATCAGGAGCGTCTTGCAGGATGGGCAGAATGTGTGTCCGCCATCGCTATGGATGTTGCCCTCATAAACGTAGTGCAACCCGACCTCGAGGGCCGTGGCGCGCGCGGCGTGGAGCGTGTCGGGAGGCGTGCTCGGCTTATCGCGCAACTTAAAATCCGGATGGAAGGCCGTGAAATGCAGCGGCACATCCGGCCCGAGATGTTTGAGGATCCATTCAGCGAGGGCGCGCGTTTCAGAGGGCGCGTCGTTCAGAGTCGGGATGATAAGGTTCGTGATCTCGAACCAAACGTTCGTCTCGTTCTTCAACCACTGAAGAATATCGAGAACGGGCTGAAGGTGCGTGAGCGTGTACCGGCCGTAGAAATTCTCGGTGAACGCCTTCAGGTCGATATTCGCGGCGTCGATGTGATCGTAAATGTCGTGGAAGGCCTCGCGGGTGATGTAGCCGTTCGAGACCATCACGGTTTTGATGCCGTATTCCTTCGCGGCTTTGCAAATGTCGATCACGTATTCGCCCCAGATCGTGGGCTCGTTGTAGGTGAATGCGATCGACGGGCAGCCATGACGAATCGCGAGCTGGACGATATCCTCGGGCGGAATTTGCGACGATCCGACCTGATCGGCGCGCGATTTCGAGATATTCCAGTTCTGGCAGAAGAAGCAGCCCATGTTGCAGCCAGCCGTGCCCATCGAAAAAACGCGCGTGCCGGGAAGAAAATGGTTGAGCGGCTTTTTCTCGATCGGATCGACCTGGAGCGCGGCGGGATGCGCGTAGCCGAGGCTGTAGAGTTTGCCTCCCTGATTCGCGCGGATGAAGCAGAATCCGGCCTGGCCTTCGCCGATGTGGCAGTGGCGCGGGCAGAGGTAGCAATGCACCTTGCCGTTTGGTTCAGGCTCCCACCAACGAGCTTCGTGGAGCGCGGTGGGATCGAGGATTTTCAGGTCTTGCATGGGAGGTTACCGTTCATATTCATTATACTCTCGTCTCGATCAGGGCGCGGGAATGGCCTCAAAAAGTGTGTCGACTTATTAGGTACGCGATCCTTTCTTTTGTGTGAGTTACATGCATCACGACCTGGCGAGGTGTGACGACTTGAAAAGCGGAAAGAAAAGGAAGTGGAGGAGGCAGAGGAGGAACCACCCCCGCCGCCGACTGCTGCGTTTCGCGTTGTCTTCTCACTTCTAATCATTGCCCTCTCAGGCTAGCAGCGGGGATGAAGCTGTCAAGTAGGTGGGTGTGTGGACATCTGGGAGGCCAGAGACTGCCAAGCATACATAATCTGGAAGAAGCAAGAATCTCGGAGAGGATGATGGCGGCGAATATTGAAGTCGAAAAAATGAGCGACGGCGAGTTTCAGGTGCGCGTCATCGAAGGAAAGAGCCAGACGTCCCACCGCGTCATGCTAAAGACCGCGGATTACGAGCGGATCGCCGGCGGGAAAGTCGAGCCGGCCGAGCTGGTGCGGCGGTCGTTCGAATTCCTGCTCGAGAACGAGCCGAAAGAATCGATCCTTGGCAAATTTGACCTGACCGTGATTGGGCGGTACTTCCCGAATTTCGAGCGCGAGATCAGGAGGAGGCTATAAGACGGGACCAAAGGCAGGATGATTCTGGAAGGTACGGCAAGGCTAGGTCTTGGCGATAGGTAATAGGACCAATGCTACAGGACGCCTAGGAAGTTTTTTTCCATTTTAGGGCACTTGCTTTCAGTTGCTTACATCCAGGCGGCAAAGAACTGATAACAGGACCAGTACCAGGAAACTTACCGGAAAGCTTGCCGCCAGACATGCTCATAAGGTGCAGACTATTTTCCAAGACTGTGAAAATCACATCGGATCGCGCCTCAATGGATTCCGAAGCCTCGATGATGTTCGCGAAAAGAGCCTGCACCGAAATACGTAACCCACTCTTTATGTGTGCATTAGGAAAAGCTCCAGATGCCGCCAGCCCTTGCCAGACTGGACAATGAACGCGCAACGAGAAGGGCCCGGCCCTTCCCAAGCGCAGAGCTGCCAGCAAATCGTCCACACAGTCGCGGGCCTCGACGCTTTCGGCAAGCGGCGCTTCGCGGCCCAACCCGCGCGACCGGGATTTGGTATTCCCTTTGCATATGAGCAACTTAACGGGGTCACTTGGGAGCATTTGTGAGAGAGAGCGGCCAACTGATATCGTGCTTGCCGGGCTGCCATACCCCTGTGCCAACCGAGCTGGAAGCCGAACATCTCTGCGTCCTTCACTTCCTGCTGAGCGTGGAGCATACCTGCGCTGGCATGCGCCGCGAGACCGTCATCGGCGGGTCCGGCCCGACGCGCCGCTCCGAAATCGGCGCCTACGTGAAGGGCACTGCCGAGAAGTTGTCCCACGTCGGGGTGATCAGTCCCCCGCTGACCGACGAGATGAAGAAGCGCGTTCTCACCACGTTCCTGACGCTGATGAACCTGCAAGAGAGCCTCGACCGCTCGACGACGCGCAACGCGCCCGGACCGGTATCCGTAAGGCCGTCCGTGGGTCGCGCGCTGACCACGCCCGCCGTAGCCCACGGATAGTCCGAACCACAGCACAATGCCAGACTACGTTCTGAAGTGCGAAGGTTGCGCCAGCTTCCAGTCGTTCCAAGTACACGAAGACGAGCTGCCCGCGAAGGCGAAAGAAGGATCCGTCCAGCGGTATTGCCACACGTGCCGCAGAAATACGAACTGGGGGATTGCTTCGGTCGAACGGCGTGGCGGGCGCGAGCGCCGAAGCGGATTAGACCGGCGCGACAAGGAATGAAGTCTCGCGCGAACTAATTCCCGCACGTGCGGCATCCCCGTGAGGAACCGGCCGATCGCTCAGAGCCGCTTTCTTAGCTTGCAAGTGGAGAACGACGTTGGTCTGCTCGCCGGGCGCGACCCAGACGTTCTGACGCCACTCGGACACGCGGCCCTCGTAGTAAGCACGAACGCCGTATTGCCCCTCGGGAAGCGACGCGAACCAGAAGCGACCCTGCCGGTTGGTTTCCGCAGTCTCGACATGGTGGCCTTCCGCAGCCTGCAACGTGACCCGCGCACCCGCGACTGCCTTGCCTTCAGGCCCCAGGACTTGTCCGGCAACTGTGCCGACCCCGGCGGGCCGGGGCGCAGCAGCGCCGCTGACCACTGTCGCAAGCAACGCTAGCCACGAAATCAGGAGAAAGGGTCGCATGGCATGCCCCTCGCCTGAATCTACTCCCATTCCTAGTTGAGCAATCGCGATGAAGGTGAGCCGGTGCCCGAAGCGCAAACGCCAACGATAGGACGCGCGCGCGGGCTTGAGCGGGCCTCGGAAGTCGCCCAGGCGCGTCGCATGGCGGGTTTCTCCCAAGCTGGGAGAGCGGATTGATTTCTGAGCTTTTCAACTATGAGGGAGCGCGCGCGGGGCGACAACTGCCCCGAAGTACAAGATCGGGACAGCGAAATCAGCCACTGTTACTGATTCAAGAGCGGGATGCTGGACGCCGGAGCGGGCAGCGGGAACGTTTTGAGAAAGGCGTAGATGTCGGCGAGATCCTGATCGGACACGACCTTGCTGGCGTAGGGCGGCATCTGGCCAGTGGGCGCGCGAACGTAGCGGATGACTCCGGCAAGCGACAGGGCCGTGGCGGCGATGCGCGGGGCCGTGGCAGCGCCCGCACCCTGATGTCCGTGGCACTGGTAGCAACCATAGCTCGCGAAGAGCTTCTTGCCGTTGTCGGCGTTTCCAGTGAGCGATTCGCTGTTGGAAGCAGGCGCGAGCGATTTCAGAAACGCGTAGATATCGCCAAGCTGCTGGTCGGATGCAGCCGCAACCGGGACTGCGGGCATCTTCCCCGTCGGCTTGCGGAGGTAGCCGATCATCGCCGGGAGCTCAAGCGGTGGAGGGGCGATTGCGGGCGCGAGATTCGTGCCCTCCCCCTGCATTCCGTGGCACGCGTAGCAGCCCGCGCGCGAAAAAATCTTCTTGCCGTTATCGACGCTTGCGGCAGGCGGCGCGGCGGAAGTTTGTGCGCGCGCGCCGGGGCACGCGAGCGTCAGCATCAGTGCCAGCGCGAACGCGATCAGGATCAGTTGGCGCACGGAGTCCGCCTTTCTCAACGCGGCTGCGTCAGCACATCGACGAGCGCGGGGTGACCGCTCTTCACGACTTCGATGGCGCGGCGAATCGCCGGGCCGAGATCCTTGGGATCGTTGATCGGGCCTTCGCCGTGCATGCCCATGCTCTGCGCCAGCTTCGCGTAGTCGATCGCAGGATCGTCAAGAATGTTGCCGATCCCCGCGCGCGTAATGCCGCGATTGTGGCGGTCGGCCATGATCTGGATCTGCATCAGCTCCTGATGGTAGGCGCGGTTGTTGTGCATGAGGATCAGTATCGGAATGCGAGAATGCGCGGCCGTCCAGAGCACGCCGGGAGCGAACATCAGGTCGCCGTCGTTCTGAATGCTGACGGTGAGGCGGCCGTGCTTGCGATTGGCGAGCGCGGCGCCGACCGAGGCCGGAGCGCCGTAGCCGACTCCGTAGCCGCCTTCGGCGCCGATATAGTGATAGTGCTTATTGAAATCCCACAGGCGCAGCGGCCAGCGGCTTTGAAACTGGCAATTCGAAACGAGCGACCAATCCTCATTCTTGATTTGCGCCCAAAGCTCGGCGGACATGCGTGCAGTGCTGATGGGGCTCGCGTCCCAGCCGGACGTTGCCGCCTCGCGCGCGGCCTGCATGGCTTGCTCGTGCGCAGCGGCATGCTTCGCGCCTCGATCTGCGTACGCGCGCTTGCGGTCGTCGGTGATCTGGCGCTTGACGGCTTCGATGAGCGAAGGAAGCGTCGCCTCGGCATCGGCCGCGATCGCGAGATCGACGGGCGTGTACCGCTGAAAATCCTGATAGTTGCTTTTCAGATAGAGATCGTTGGCCGTGACGCTGATGAGTTTTGCGCCGGGCTTGGTGGACGGACGCCAGGTGGGGGAAACCTGTCCACGGACGGAGTTCACTGTGCTCCAAAAGTCGGTGAGCTCGAGCCCGGCGATGAGGTCGGCACCGGCGATGGTTGCTCCTGCGCGCTCGGTATGATTGAGCGGATGGCGCGTCGGGAAATTCATGCGGCCGTTGCGATCGACGACGGGCGCTTGCAGAAGTTCGGCGAGCTCGATCATGCGCGCGAGGCCCGCGGGAGTGCGCGCGACGCGATCGGTGACGAGCACGGGATTTTCTGCCGCAACCAGAAGCCGGGCCGCCTCGGCAACCGCGCCGGAATCGCCAGTCGGGGGCGACGTCATCGTGAGCTTGGGCACGCTGACGTTTGCGCCGTCGGGAACCGGATCCTCCTGTAGTTCGTGGCCGGCGACGAGGGCGACCGGCATCATCGGCGGCGTCGTCGCGATCTTGTAGGCGCGCACGGCGGATTCGGCGAATGCCTGGAGCGAGAGCGGGTTGTCGTCCCACTTCACGTAGTCGCGGATCATCGCGGCGGGATCCTGCGCGCTGTGCGTCCAGTCCACCTGGCCGAAGCGGAGGGCGGCGTCGGAAAAGTTTCCAAGGATGATGTACACAGGCACGCGGTCGCAAAATGCGTCGTAGATCGCCATGGATGCGTGCTGCAAACCGACCGTGCCGTGAACGCAGACCAGCAGAGGCTTGCCTTCGATCTTCGCGTATCCGTGGCCCATGCCGACGGACGACTCTTCGTGGCAGCAGGTGATGAATTCCGGGCGCTGATTTCCGCCGTAATTGATGAGCGATTCGTGCAGGCCGCGGAAGGAGTTGCCGGGATTGGCGCAGAGGTATTCGAAGTCCAGCGACTTGAGAACGTCCACCATGAAGTCGGAGCCGGGGCGATCGACGGTGAGGACTTCGACATTGGCAGGCGCGGCATCGGCCAGCTTCAAAAGAGGAGGAGGCGCGGCATTACGGGCCGGCGCTGCCGCTGCAGCGGCTGGAGCGGCGGCAAGCGCGGCGGCCGCGGCTGTGCCCGTGGCGGCTGCCTTCAGGAAATCGCGACGGTTGACCGAATCGTTCTTGGATTTTCGCACGCCGGCACCTCCAGGCTTTCGCCCGAGAGATTACTCCTATCCGGGCGTTCGCGCATCATTCACGTGGAAGATCGCCGGGATACCCTGTCGCGGCTTTCGGCAACCCAATCGAGAAAGCGCTCCATGCGGGCGCGATTTCGCCACATCAGGCTGAAGAATTTGCGGGCGTCGAGATCGGCTGCTTCATAGCCGAAGAATGTTTCGAGGCGCCACTGGATGTAGGGCGACTTCCACGGCCGTAGGCGGTGGCCCTTGGAGATGATCCAGTAGTAGCGCAGAGCGTTCAGCATTGAGTCATGCCAGGCGGCGGACCCAGAGGCGCTCGGTGGCGGGTTTGCCGAGGTGGATGCGCGCGGCGCCGTGTCCCGCGACGGTGAGCGACATTGTCTCGTCATATTCGCGATCGAGGACGCGGACTCGAGCCGATGGGCGCAGATGGCGCTGCTCGAGAAATTCGAGGAACGCGGGGTCTTTCTCATACACGCGCAGGACTTCGTAGGAGTGTCCGACCTCGGCATCGGAGAGGCGCACGGCCCCGTGTTTGCGGCGAAGTCGCGACATGCCGCCGAAAAGCGGGACGCCATGCGGGCAACGGCTGTCGCGTCCGAAACGCGCGAGGAGCAAGCGCGCGACTTCCGGCGAGATGCCGTGCTCGAGCTTCTCAGCTTCTTCGTGCGCTCGGGACCATTCGAGGCCGATGATTTCGGTGAGAAGCTTTTCGGCAAGCCGGTGCCGGAGGACGAGGTGCTGCGCGATTCCCTTCCCTCTCGCCGAAAGTGAGATGCGGCCGTCGCGCTGCACGCGCAGATATCCGCTGCGCGCCATGCGCTTGAGCGCGGCGGTGACGGCCGGCGGAGTGACGCCGAGGTCCTCAGCGAGACGCGCGCTGATTGGGACTTGCTCCTCCTGAACGAGCTCCCAGATGGCCTTCAGATAATCCTCCTGGGAGACGCTGGTTTTCTCGCGGCGCATGAACCTTATTCTGCCTTTTTCGTTGGCCAAGCGCGAGGGGAAGAGAGATCCCTCGGCTCCCCCGCCTTCGGCGGGCTCGGGATGACGATCCTCATCGGATCGTCAATACGACTTTGCCGAATTGCTCGCGATTCTCGAGGCGCTTGTGGGCGTCGGCGATGCGCTCCAGAGGCAGCACGCAGTCAATCACGGGCTTGAGCAATCCGCGCTTGAAAAGCTCCAGCACCGAGAATAGCTCGGCCTTGTGTCCCATGAAGGAGCCGAGAATCGAAAGCTGGCGGGCAAAAAGATAGCCGACGTTGATCTTGCTATCAAAGCCGGTGGTCGCGCCGCAGGTGACCAGGCGTCCGCCGACGGCGAGGCTGTAAACGCTCTGGTCCCATGTGGCCGCGCCGACGTGCTCGAAGACAACGTCCACGCCGCGTCCGCCCGTGAGACGCTTCACTTCGCGCGCGAATTCTCCGGTGTGCAGCAGGACTTCATCGGCGCCGAGTTCTTTTGCTTTCGCGAGCTTCGGCTCGGAACCGGCCGTGGCGATCACGCGCGCGCCCGTCGCTTTCGCGATCTGAATCGCGGCGCTGCCCACTCCGCTGCCCGCAGCGATCACCAGGACGTCTTCGGCAGGCCGGAGCTGCGCGCGATAGAAAAGCATGTGCCACGCCGTGAGGAAAACGAGCGGAATCGCGGCGGCTTCCTCAAAAGTGAGATTGCCGGGAATTGGGATCACGTTGGCGGCAGGCGACTTCACGAACTCGGCGCAGCCGCCATGGACTCCGGAGCCGAAGAGCGTGTATTCCTTGCAGAAATTGTCGCGGCCGGCGATGCACTGCGCGCACTGGCCGCAGGAGAGGCCCGGCGCGAGCAGGACCTTTTCTCCCAGGCGCACGTTCTTGACGCTTTCTCCGACTTTGGCGACCTCTCCGGAGATATCGCTGCCCGGGATGTGCGGAAACGGAATCGAGCGGCCGGGAAGACCGCGGCGGACCCACAGATCGAGATGATTGAGCGCGCAGGCGCGGACGCGGACGAGGACTTCGTGAGCGCCGATCGTGGGCTCGGGAAAGTCGGTGTAGCGCAGGACTTCGGGACCGCCGTGCTCGGAAATAACCACCGCCTTCATCAATGCCTCCGTGAGATCGAAGCGCGCTAAAGTAGCATCGCGTGCGGACCGTGTCCAGACGGTGATCCGAGCGCACAATGAATTGACATCGGCGGGCGGGGCAAAGTACGCTCGTCAAAACAACATGGATTTGTTCGAAGAAATCGTGCGGATGCGGAAGGCGGGCCAGCGCGGCGCGCTGGCGACGATCGTCCACACCAACGGCTCGATTCCGAGCTACGAGAGCTCGCGGATGCTGGTGCGCGAGGACGGCTCGATCGCCGGGACGATCGGCGGCGGGTGCGTCGAGGCGGAGGTCTGGGCGGCTGCCAAGGACGTGATGAAGGCCGAGCAACCCCGCAAGATGACGTTCAATTTGAACCACGAAGCGGCCTACGACGCGGGATTGATCTGCGGAGGCACGCTGGAGATTTTCGTCGAACCACTTCTGCCACAGCCGGTGCTCTACATTTTCGGCGGCGGGCACATTTCTCTCGCGGTGGCGCGGTCGGCAAGTGCTGTGGGATTCGCCATCGGCGTGGTGGACGACCGCGAGACGTTTTCGAATGCGGAGCGGTTCCCGATGGCCGGCGAGATTTACACGACCTACGAAGACGCGTTTGCGAAGATCACGCCGAATGCCTCGAGCTACCTGCTGATCGTGACTCGCGGACACAAGGACGACATGCGCGTGCTGGCATGGGCCGGGCGCACCGAGGCGCGGTACATCGGAATGATCGGGAGCAAACGCAAAGTGCTCGCCGTGTACAAGGCGCTTGAAAAGGAGGGCTACTCCGCCGACGAATTCGAGCGCGTGCACGCGCCCGTGGGACTGGATATCGGCGCGCTCTCGCCGGAAGAAATCGCCATCAGCATCACGGCGGAGTTGATTGCCGTGCGCCGCAACGCGCAGAACCTGCCGCACAAATCCGTGAAGCTTTCGCAGGCCGCAACCGCACATCACGACTGAAGCGAAAATGACTGCTCCCGCGGTCGTCCACCGAAGGCCGCTTGCCGCAGCCATCCTCGCCGGCGGCGAATCCCGCAGGATGGGCGCGCCGAAAGCACTGCTTCCCTACCGCGACGGAAAAACCTTCGTTGAGCATCTCCTCGAAGTGACGCGGCACCCGCGCGTCGGCCTGATCCGAATTGTCGTGGGTGCGCACGCCGAAGAGATTAGGCAGAGGATCAGCGCCCATGCCGCGTCCATCGTAGAGAACCCCGATTGGAGGCAAGGGCAACTATCGTCGATTCAGGCGGCGATTCGAAGCCTCCCCGCCGGCGGCACCGAGGGGATGATTCTCTGCCCCGTGGATCACCCGATCGTTTCGGCGGCGCTGATCGCTCAATTGATTGATGTCTTTGATTCCAGCGGGAAGCCGATCGTGCTTCCGACTTTTCGCGGACGACGCGGGCATCCCCTGATTTTCCGGTCGACGCTCTATGACGAGTTGCTCGCCGCATCGCCGGAGGTCGGAGCAAGGCAAGTCGTGTGGGCGCACGCGGCGGATGTCGTCGAGGTCGCTACGGAAGAGGATGGCGTTATTTTGAACCTGAACGACCCAGCGACGCTCGAGCAAGCATTGCGCAGGCGGGGCGGCGAGTAATGGTCGCAGGCAGCGCTATAGCTTTCGCAGCAGTTCGGTAAGAGCATCGGTGCAAAGCTGGGCGGCGTGAAACGTGGCCGGAGGCAATCCACCGAGGGCTTCGGAGATTTTCTCGGGCGTAATGAGGCGGGCTTCGGCCGGTGTTTTGTTGGCCAGCAGATCGGTGAGGACGGAACTCGAGGCGATCGCGGCGACGCAGCCCTGCGTCTTGAAACGCGCGATTGCAATTCTCCCAGCCTCGAGCCGCACGGAAAGGCGTAGCACGTCGCCGCAGACCGGATTCGCGACCTCGGCCGTGGCGGTGGCGTCGGGAAGATCCCCGGCGTTATGGGGACTGCGAAAGTGGTCGAGAACGGCGTCGTTGAACACGAGCGATAGTATAAGGCACAGTGCCTCCGGCGGAGTCGCCCGTCCCGAAAAGGCCGTCGCAACCTTTCGCCACTTCTCTGAATCTGATTGACAGGAGAGAGCTTAGGGGGATACCTTTGACATTCCTAGCCCATGTTCTCTCGTCAGGGCGCGAGAGGACGATCATTCAATCCGCCTAAAAACTACTTGGGGGAGATTCAGATGCGACGACTCGTGTACCTTTTCACCCTCGTGATGGCCATCGCGCTGGGCGCGACTGCCGGCTTCGCGCAGGATGGAAAGCTGAAGGTCAAAGTTACGCCGAAGAAGGCATACGTCTTTGTGGATGGCAAGGCCATTCGCGAAGGAAACCAGACAATTGCGCTGAGCCCCGGCAAACATACCATCGTGGTGATCAACTACGGCTACAAGATCTCGACCCAGGAAGTGAACGTCGACTCGGGCAAGACGACGGCTCTGACGGTCGCCCTCGACGCCTACGGCGGCCCGGTGAGCGGCCCGTTCGGTCGGATCGAAGTCAAGGGAGACAGCCACGCGGCAGTCCTCTTGAACGGCAAGACTCCTCCCTACTTCGTGGGCCACGTGGGCGCCATGAACCACGACTGGTGGTGGCAGCGGATTTTGCTCGTTCCGCCGGGGACATACCATGTGACCGCCACGCGGGGCGGGAGCGACGTCTGGTCCGGCGACACGACGGTGGCCGCGAATCAGGAAGTCTTAATCGACCTCACCAAGAACGGCGCGCAGAAAACGAAGGACGACAAGGATCTGGCCAAGCGCACCAGCGAGCCCCGCTACAAGGGTGGCTGGATCAGCGACACCATCGCGGTGGCCGGAGTGACGGGCAACTTCAGCCTGGCGCCCGCGAACATCAACTGCGGGCAGTCCTCGACGCTGACCTGGCAGACTACCGAAACAGTCGACGCCAACATCAGTGGAATCGGCCCGGTGCCGCTCAGCGGCAGCCAGTCGGTGTCGCCGCACGCGACGACGACCTATGATTTCAGCGCCGCCGGCCCCGGAGGAACGGTCAAGGGAACCGGAACGGTGAACGTCAACACGAAAGTCGATGCGAGCCTCACGGTAAGCCCTGCGGAGGCTCACTACCGTAAGATCGGCGAGAAGGTGATCACGCAGGATTCCGCGACGGTCGCGTGGCAAACGTCGAATGCGGACAATGTAACGCTCGACAACAGCAAAGTGGACGCCAGCGGCAGCGAGACGGTGAAGGCCGAACCGGCTGATGCATCGCAGGTTCCGGAGGGACAGCCGGCGCGCACGATCGACGAAACGAAGAACTTCGCGCTCAACGCCACAAACGTGTGCGGCGGCTCATCCGCGCAGACGGCCGGGCTGCACATCACCGGCTCAGTCGAGCCGATTCCGACGGTCACGCTCCAGAGCATCTTCTACCCGACCGATTATCCCGACAAACGCAATCCTCAGGTCGGGCTGGTCCGCAGCCAGCAGCTCGCGCTTGCGACTCTCGCGGGCGGCTTCAAGAAGTATCTGGAATACGATCCGGACGCAAAACTTTCAGTAGAAGCGTACGCGGACGAACGCGGGTCGAAGCCGTTCAACCAGGACCTGAGCGAACGCCGCGTGGAGCGAATCAAGCGGTATCTGGTCGACCAGGGCATCTCGGCCGACAAGATTCAGACCGCCGCCTACGGGAAAGAGCGCCCACTCGACAAGCCATCGGTCAAAGCGCTCGAGAGCACGAACCCCAATACGCCGCCGAAAGCGCGGCTCAAGGACGTGCGCTCGGACTGGCTGGCCTATAACCGCCGTGCGGATATCGTGCTCCTGCCTGCCGGCAAGAAGTCAGTGCAGTTCTTCCCGCACACCGCCGACGACTCCAAGCTGATCTGGCAGGTGCCGAAACCGCCACTTTCGAAGGTCCAGGCGGATCAGTAGTCGAATCTTTAGAAGCGAACGCGCCGGGGAGCAACCGCTCTCCGGCGCGTTTTTGTTTTTGTGCTAGCCTGCGGCTCTGGCTGAAGCGACGAGGGAGCGGTATCCCGAAGCGGCCGCTTTCTTGGCGGCTTCGATAGCCTCCGCTCCGGTGAGTAGTGGAGTCGTCTTGACACCCTTGCATGCGCCGCCGGCGGAGATAGCCATGGCAATCGCAGCGGCGGAAACGTTGTCGGGCAGTTCGAGAATGGCGACTGCGTCGTAGTCGCCGAATGACAGGAACAAACTCTGAATTCTTCCGCCCAATTTCTCAATCGGCGCTTGCAGGGCGGACGTGCGATCCTGCGGGTTGTGAATCAAGACTTGCAGAGCTTCCGGGGTATAGGCAGCCTGAAGCAAAAAGTGGGACATAGATTCTCCTTTACGCGAAGAGAGGTAGGGGCCGTGCGCGGATGGTCCCACGGCGGGCAACGAAGGTCAAGCCGCGCGACCGATCACACCGACCCTTTGAGGGAGTCACAAACGTGTTGATCGTCGTGGCGGCGCTCATTGAGTTTGAAGGCAAAGTCCTCGCGTGCCAGCGGAAGCGCGGGTCCAAGTTTGAGCTCCTGTGGGAATTCCCCGGCGGCAAGAGAGAATCGGGCGAGACGCTGGAAGCAGCGCTCGCGCGTGAGCTGCGCGAAGAGCTGGGCGTGGATGCGAAGATCGGCCCGGAAGTATTCCGCGTGCAGCATCGATACGAGCAGGTGCGCGAGCCGTTTGAGATCGTGTTTTTCGCCGCGAGGGCGGCGCCTGAAAAGATACGGAATCTGGAGTTCGAGAGGATCGAATGGCGGACACCGGAGTGGCTGCCGGCGCTCGATTTCCTGCCGGCGGACCGCGAGCTGATCGAGGGGCTCGCGAGCGGCAGGATTCAAATTCCCGAAGTCCGTTGAGCGTGCGATTCGGAGGCGCTACTTCGCGCCGAAGATTTTGCGAACGAGCATCGTCACCGGATCGTAGAACTCGTCCACGACGCGCTCCTTGAGCGGGATGATCGCGTTGTCCGTGATGTGAATCTCCTCGGGGCAGACTTCCGTGCAGCACTTCGTGATGTTGCAGAATCCGATGCCGAGCTCCTCTTTCAGCATGCGCGTGCGGTCCGCGCCATCGAGCGGATGCATCTCGAGTCCGGCGGTGCGCACGAAGAAGCGCGGCCCGCCGAATTGTTCCTTCTTATCGTGATCACGCAAGACGTGGCAGACGTTCTGGCACAGGAAGCATTCGATGCACTTGCGGAACTCCTGCACGCGGTCCACGTCGCGCTGATACATCTTCCATTCGACGCCGGGCCGCGGTTGGAACGGCGGAATCTTTTTGTTCACCCGGTAGTTCCAGGAGACGTCCGTGGCCAGGTCCTTAATCACCGGGAACGACTTCATCGGATACACGGTGATGGGCTGATCGTGCGGGAGCGCGTCCATGCGCGTCTTGCACATCAGGCGCGGCTTGCCGTTCACTTCCGCGGAGCACGAACCGCACTTCGCGGCCTTGCAGTTCCAACGCACCGCGAGATCGGGCGCCTGGTTCGCCTGAATGGAGTGGATAGCGTCGAGCACGACCATGCCCTCGGTCAGTGGCACCTGATAGTCCACCGGCTTGCCGCCGTCGCGGTCGCCGCGAAAAACTCGCAGGGTCACTTCCGCCATCACTCGCCTCCGCTACTTGTCTTCTACTTATCTTCCGCCAGAATCTGCTGCAATTCCGTAGGCATCGCGGGGCGCGGCGCTTCGAAGAGCGTCATCGCACCGCCCTTGCTGACGATCACGTGATTCTTGGTGCCCCACGCATCCTCGGTCTTCGGGAAATCGAGACGGCTGTGCGCCCCGCGGCTTTCCTTGCGCGCGAGCGCGGCGTGCGTGCAGGCTTCCGAAACCGTCAGCATGCACGCCAAGTCGCGGGACAGATGCCAGCCGGGATTGAACACACGCGAGCCCTCGACGCGCATCTTCGCGGCGCGCGCCTTCAGCTTCTCGAGTTCGCCAAGCGCCTTGCGCAGGTCTTCGTCCGTGCGGAAGATGCCGACCAGGCTTTGCATTACTTCCTGGAGATCGTGATGAATCTGGTAGGGGCTTTCGCCGCTCGTGCGCGCGAGGGGAGCGAGAACTTCGCGTTCGGCTGCTTCGATCTGAGAATTGTCGAGCGCCGGCGCGGCGGTCTTTTTGGCGTGCTCCGCGGCAGCGAGCCCCGCGCGGCGGCCGAACACAACCAAATCCGAAAGCGAATTGCCACCCAGGCGATTGGCGCCGTGCAATCCCGCCGCCGCTTCGCCTGCCGCAAAAAGCCCGGGGACGGACGACCGTCCCGTTTCGGCGTCCACGCGAATCCCGCCCATCATATAGTGGCACGTCGGGCCGACTTCCATCGGCCCTTTCGTGATATCGACGTCGGCCAGTTCCTTGAACTGGTGGTACATGCTAGGAAGTTTGCGCTTCACGTATTCGGCCGGCTTGTGCGAGATGTCGAGAAACGCGCCGCCGTGCGGACTGCCCCGCCCTTCCTTCACTTCCGTGTAAATCGAACGCGCCACCACGTCGCGCGTGGATAGCTCCATGCGCTTCGGATCGTACTTCTCCATAAAGCGCTCGCCGTTCTTGTTGCGGAGGAGACCGCCCTCGCCACGAACGGCTTCCGTAACCAGAAGTCCCTGCACGCCCGGCGGCCAGACCATTCCGGTCGGGTGGAACTGCACGAATTCCATATCGAGAAGCTCGGCGCCCGCTTCGTAAGCCAGCGCCATGCCGTCGCCCGTGCACTCCCAAGAATTCGACGTGACTCGCCAGGATTTTCCGATTCCGCCCGTGGCGATCACGATCGACTTCGCCTTGAACGTGACGAACTTGCCCGTCTCGCGCCAGTAGCCGAACGCGCCGGCGACGCGGTCGCCGTCCTTCAGCAGCTTCGTGACCGTGCACTCCATGTACACGTCGAAGCCCATGTGCACGCCGCGGTCCTGGAGCGTGCGGATCATCTCGAGGCCGGTGCGGTCGCCGACGTGGCAGAGGCGCCTGAAGGTGTGTCCGCCGAAAGCGCGTTGCAGGATTTCGCCGCTTTCCGTGCGGTCGAAGAGCGCGCCCCACTGCTCGAGTTCGCGCACGCGGTCCGGCGCTTCCTGCGCGTGCAGCTGGGCCATGCGCCAGTTGTTGAGCAGCTTGCCACCGCGCATCGTGTCGCGGAAGTGCGTGCGCCAGTCGTCCGCTTTGTCGAGGTTGCCCATCGCCGCAGCGAGGCCGCCCTCCGCCATCACTGTGTGCGCCTTGCCGAGCAGCGATTTGCACACGACGCCCACGCGCGCGCCCTGCGCCAGAGCCTCGATCGCGGCTCTCAAGCCCGCGCCGCCCGCGCCAATGATCAGTACGTCGTGTTCGTGGGTTTCGTAATTGGCCGTCGGAGTCACAGCAGTCGAATGTCCTTCAGAGCGCCGGAAGCGACGAGGCGGATGTAGAGATCCGTGAGCCCGACCGCGATCATGCTCACCCAGGCCCAGAACATATGGTGCTCGTTAAGCTTGGTCACTCCGCGCCACGCGGAATGGCGCGGCTTGCCAAGCGTCGCGCACGAAAAGCAGTCGAGCTTTCCGCCGATCAGGTGCCGCAGCGAGTGGCAAGAAAACGTGTAAACCGTCAGCAGGATTATGTTGGCGAGCATGATGAGTGTGCCGACGCCGATCCCGAATGTTCCGTCAAAATTGAAAGCGATGATTGTGTCGTACCAAAGAAAAGCGACGAATATTACCGCGACGTAGAAAAAGTAGCGGTGCAAGTTTTGCAGGATGAACGGGAATGCCGTCTCGCCGCGATATTTGCGTCCGCTTCCCTCGCTCACGGCGCACGCCGGTGGATCAAGAAAGAACGCGCGGTAATACGCCTTGCGGTAGTAGTAGCAGGTAAGCCGGAAGCCGAGCGGACCGCCGAGGATCAAAATCGCGGGCGAGAACGGCCACCACTTGTGCTGTGGATCGATCAGCGGGGAATAGAATGGCGAAAGATACGGATCGGCCCAGAAGAACTTCCCTTCAAACGCGCGCCATGTGGTGTAAATCGCGAAGGCGCCCAGCACGATGATGAATGGTAGGTTTTCGATCCACCACGCGTCGCGGCGCTGTGTACTCCCGAAGCGACTCAGCCCCTTAACAGCCGAAGAATCCGCCACCCTATTTGGCTCCCCCCAACGCGAATAGAATATTCGAGAACGCACGATTTGCAAATAACAATCTGAAGCAATCGCGCGCGAGCACGGTTGTGCAATTCTCGCCGCCGCCGGAAAACTCGCTGAGTATTAGACCTGAGCCCACGGGCGCGCGGGCGCGTTCGCGCGACGGGCGCGGCGCGCATGTGCTAGCATCCCCGCTCGTACGCTCGATTCGGTGAAACGCCTGGGATGCTGCGGACGTCTTCCACAGGCGAGGAGCCTCCCATGATCACCAAAGCGATCCCGGCCCTGTTGGCGGCAGCGTTTTCCTGCGGCGCTCTCGCCGCACAGACTCAGAACCCCGGAACCGCGCCGAGCCAAATCCAGTTGCCCTATGGCGACGGAAAACAGATCGTGCAAACCTCTTGCGCGACGTCTTGTCATGGGCTCGACCGCGTGGTCGCTGCGGGGTACGGCCAGGGCGGGTGGCAGTTTATCGTCAACCAGATGGTCTCCGACGGCGCGAAGGTGCAGCCCGATCAGATGGCCGTGTTGGTCGCCTATCTGACGAAGAATTTTCCGGAGAAGCCGGCGCCGGAAGCGGTCGTGATTCCCGGCGACGCGCAGGTCTCGATCAAAGAGTGGACCGTGCCGACGCCCGGCTCGCGCCCTCACGATCCGCTCGTCGCGCCGGACGGCATGGTCTGGTACACCGGACAGATGACGAACGTGTTGGGCCGCTTCGACCCCAAAACAAATGAGTTCAAGGAATATCACCTGAAGACTCCCAACTCGGGGCCTCACGGGCTTGTCGCCGACAAGGACGGCAACATTTGGTTCACGGCAAACTTTGCGGCGTACATCGGAAAGCTCGATCCGGCAACGGGAGACGTCAAGGAATATGCGATGCCGGACCCGGCGGCAAAAGATCCTCACACTCCCATCTTCGATCAGAAGGGCATCCTCTGGTTCAGCGTGCAGGGCGCGAACATGGTGGGAAGGCTCGACCCGGTGACGGGCGACGTGAAGCTGGTTCACGTGCCGACGCCGAGGGCGCAGCCCTACGGCCTGGTGGTGAATTCGAAAGGCATTCCCTTCTTTGACGAGTTCGGTTCGAACAAGCTGGCAAGCATCGACCCACAGACGCTCGAGATTCACGAGTATCTGCTGCCAGATCCAGCCGCGCGTCCGCGGCGCATCAGCATCACCTCCGACGACGTGATCTGGTACACGGACTACGCGCGAGGCTATCTTGGGCGCCTCGACCCGAAGAGCGGAAAGGTGAGCGAGTGGGCGTCGCCCGGTGGTCCGAGGTCGCAACCTTACGGAATCACCGTGTTCAAGGACATCATCTGGTACAGCGAGTCAGGGACGAAACCGAATACAGTCGTCCGATTCGATCCCAAGACGGAGAAATTTCAGACCTGGGTGATTCCGTCCGGCGGCGGCGTGGTGCGCAACATGGTGCACACCGCGGACGGAAATCTCTGGCTAGCTTGCAGCGGAGTCAACGGAATTGCCGTCGTCGAAGTGAAGAGCAGCGGCAGGCCCTCGGGAGATTGATCGCGCGCTGCGCGCCGCTCCCCGCGCAAGTCGCAGGCCGCGCTGACGACAGGGTATAAATCAGTCGCGGTGGACCGTGGCGGGCGAAAACGCCGGGAGGCACACCGCGATATATTCGGCGCCCTCGGGCGTTGAATACTGCACCCACTCGCCGCGATGAGCCACGACAGCCTGACCCGCGCGCACGTCGAGGCTTCCGCCCTTGTGCGTGACCCGCAGCGCGCCCTTTAGAACCACGGTGTACTCGTCAAACTCCGGGGTCTGCCGCGGTTCCAGCCATCCCGCGGGACTTCGCATGTGCGCGACGCTCACCGCCGCCGTATTCGAGTTGACGCGCCCCACGAACTCCTCGATGATCTTCGGCTTTGTGCCTGCGGCTTCGATGCGGGTCGGCTTCTCGATCAATGTCGGCATGTGCGCCCCTGGGATTCGCTTTGATCCGTCCAGATAGGATTGCGCCCGATGTAAGCGATGGCTACTTCAGCGACTGGACCGATTCGAGGTACTTGACCAGATTATCCAGCCGGACATTTCCGCGGTCCACATCCCATTCGATTTGATGAAAGATCGGTCCCCAAACGGGCATCTCGCGAGAGCCGTGGCTCGCAACGATGTCGTCGCCCATGATCACCTTGCGGACGCGCGCCTCCGGAAATTGTCCCTTGTTGTTCTTTGACAGGACCGTCAGGTTGGCCACCTTAGCCTTCAACGCGGCAGCCGCCGGGCCGTTGCCCTTGGCGTCCACGCCATGGCAAGAGGCGCAGTAGGCGCGAAATAGATCCGGACCTTCCACGGAACGGATCAGCGGCGTGGATTGATCTGGCTGGGTTGCAGGCTTGGGCGCCGTTTGAGTTTGCGCGCCCAACGCAGTCCATGACACGCAAGCGAGCACAGCCCCAAGAAGAACTTGCCCGGCTCTTCGCGCGCAGTCGCCTGAAATACTCATGGCCGTCGCTCCCGTCTTTCTGGTTTCACGATGCCCCAAGTTCCGCGCTTCATCGCTCTCGGTTGCAAAGCGACAGATCCAAGGAAATCACCTGAAAGTCGATCTTAGGCCCTGCGGCACCTGGACGCCACGCCAAAATCGAGAAAAGAACTCAACGACGCGCCGATCATACGAGACTGCGTCCGCCATCGACGACGATCACCTGGCCCGTGACGAAGTCGGCGGTCGCGAGGTACGCGACGGCCCCGGCGATGTCGTCGCCCGTGCCGGTGCGTTGCAGCGGGACCCGGCGGATGTATTCCTCATCGAGGGGCTCTCCAGGAAACTGAATTGTACCGGGTGCGACGCTGTTCACCAGAATCTCGGGTGCGAGCGCCCGCGCCAGGCAGCGCGTCAGCATGATCGATCCCGCCTTCGAGACGCAGTAGTGCGTGTAGCTGGGCCATGCCAAAACCCCGCCGAGCGAGGAGATATTGATGATCCGCCCACGCCCCTGCCGCTTCATGATCGGCGCGGCAGCCTGCGAGCAAAGAAACTGCGATTTCAGGTTCGCGTCGAGGATGCGATCCCACTGCTCGTCGGTGAGCTCCTCGAACTTGGCGTGGAAGAAGAGGCCGGCATTGTTCACCAGAATGTCGAGCCGGCCGAATTCCCTCTCCACCGTCGCGAACAGCCTTTCAACTTCGGCGCGCTTCGAGACCTCCGCCTGGATCGCCGTCGCACGCCCGCCGCTCGCCTGAATCTCGCGCACCACCGATTCCGCCTCGGCTTTCGACGCCTTGTAATTCACGACGATCGCCGCGCCCTCGGCCGCCAGTCGCAGCGCGATGCTGCGGCCGATGCGCTTCGCCGCGCCCGTGACGAGCGCGACCTGATTTGCGAGCGGTTTTTCCGCCATCCGAGAAACCTCCAAAAGGCAGACCGACACATTAGCATTAGCTGGGCCTCGGAGCACACCCCAGCCGAGCCTCGGCCTTCGACGCGAGGATGGGTTAGCGCGCGCCCGCGGGCAACGGCGATCATGTAGAATCGGAACCCGAAACGGAGGGCGAATGAAACTCGATCTGCTGGCGATTGCCCCGCATCCGGACGACGTGGAGCTCACCTGCGGCGGCACGATGCTCAAAATGGCCCAGGCGGGCTATCGCACGGGCATTCTCGACCTCACGCGGGGCGAAACCGGAACGCGCGGCAATCCCGAGACGCGGTTGAAAGAAGCAGCCCGGGCCGGAAAAATTCTGCGCGTCCAGGTGCGGCGCAATCTCGGTTTGCCGGACGCGCACCTTCAGGTGAGCGACGAGTTCAAGGCTGCCGTCGCCGGGGTGATTCGCGAGCTCGAGCCGCACACCGTGATCCTTCCCTACTGGGAGGGACGCCATCCCGATCACTACACTGCCGCGAGGCTGGGATACGAAGGCTGTTTCGTCGCTGGGCTCAAGAATTACCCGCTCGAGGGCGAAGCGTTCCGGCCGTTCAAAATCCTCTACGCTGCGGCCTACGCCGACGTGCGGCCCACCATCGCCGTGGACATCACCAAGCAGTACGAAGGCCGACGCCGCGCGATACTGGCGTACGCCTCGCAATTCCGCCCGCTGAAGAAGGAACGTTCAAAAGTAGCGCTTCCGCTCGACGAGCTGGAAGAGAGGATGGACGTCGTCGCGCGGCACTACGGGCGCATGATCGGCGTGAAGTACGCCGAGGGCTTTGTCGTAAAGGAAGTGATGCAGATCGACGACGTGGCTCGGATCCCCGTCAGGTCCCTTTGACGTTCGCCGCGCCGCGCGGCAGGTGATATTCCAATGGCATAAGGAAGTCGTAAGGAAATCCAAGAAAATTTGGTTTGGCCCCATTCGTAAAAACTATCGAATCAATGGAAAAATGCATTGGACGGAACGCCATAGTGTGCTTGACGGAGAGTGAACCGCTGAGGTACCTTCTGCCCGCTTAAATTCGCTGTGCGCAGACGACTGCGCTGGAGGACGGATGGACCCGAAAAGCGTTCTTGAGTACGCCGCAAAACATAACGCCAAGATCCTGGACCTGCGCTTCATCGACGTGCCCGGTGTGTGGCAGCACGTCAGCTATCCCATCAAGGAACTCAGCGCGGAATCGTTCCAGGACGGATTCGGAATGGACGCGAGCTCGATTCGCGGATGGGCGCAGATTCACGAATCCGACATGCTGCTGATCCCCGACCCGAACACGGCCTTTATGGATCCCTTTCGCGACACGCCGACGCTGGTCATGATCTGCGACGCGCAGGACCCGATTTCCCGCAAGCCGTACGACCGCGACGTCCGCAACCTGGCACACCGCGCCGAGGAATATCTGCAAAAGAGCGGCGTTGCGGACCAGGCGTTCTTTGGCGCCGAAGCGGAGTTTTTCATTTTCGATAGCGTGCGATTCGACGCCCGCGAGAACCAGGCTTTCTATTACATCGACTCGGACGAAGGCCGCTGGAATTCGGGCCGCGCCGAGCACAATCTGGGCTTCCGGCCGCGGTACAAGGAAGGCTACTTCCCCGTTCCTCCGACCGACCACTACCAGGACCTTCGCACCGACATGGTGTTGAAGCTTCAAGAAGTGGGAATCGACGTGGAATGCCATCACCACGAGGTGGCGACCGCCGGCCAGTGCGAAATCGACTTCAAATTCGACACGTTGATCAAGGCCGCGGACAACATGTGCAAGTACAAGTATGTGGTCCGCAACACCGCGTATCAGTACGGCAAGACGGTCACGTTCATGCCGAAGCCGCTCTATTCCGACAATGGCTCGGGCATGCACACGCACCAATCGCTCTGGAGCAAGGGCAAGCCGCTCTTCGCCGGCGACGGCTACGCGGGTTTGAGCCAGATGGCGCTGTGGTACATCGGCGGATTGCTGAAGCACGCGGCGGCCGTGGTCGCGTTTGCGGCACCCTCGACGAACTCCTACAAGCGGCTCGTCCCGGGATTCGAAGCGCCGGTGAACCTGGCGTATTCCCGCCGGAACCGCTCGGCGGCCGTGCGCATTCCGATGTACTCGTCGAGCCCGAAGGCGAAGCGGCTTGAATTCCGCCCGCCGGACGCGTCGTGCAATCCCTACCTCGCATACTCGGCCATGTTGATGGCCGGCCTCGACGGAATCGAGAACAAAATCGATCCGGGAGGCCCGCTCGACAAGGACATCTTCGAGCTTTCCAAGGAAGAACTGGCCAAGGTGCCGTCGGTGCCAGGTTCGCTTGAAGAGTCGCTCAAGGCGCTCGAAAAGGATCACGCATTCCTCCTCAAGGGCGGCGTGTTCTCGAAGGAGACCATCGACTTGTGGATTGATTACAAGATGTCGAAGGAAGTGAACCCCATGCGGATGCGCCCGCATCCCTACGAGTTCCACCTCTATTACGACATTTAGACCGCACGCGAGCGAGAGAAGCGCGGAAACTTCGAAACTTTCAAAGGGCGTTCCGGCGAAAGCCGGGACGCCCTTTTTGTTTGGCGCTCGGCGTTCGTAGACTATGCGCGAACGCTTAGGGCACCGCGCGTATAGCCCGCCGCGGAATCTGCTAAGCTGACATCAGGGAAAGTCATCCATCGACAATGGGATTGTTCGGTCGAAAAAGCGACGCAGGGGCTCGTTTCCGCAACCACGTGGCGGGCGGGAACGGGGACACCGAGCCAGTGTCCCACCGGATGACCCTCGAACTGGCGCGCGCGGAAACCTTTGCCGCAATGCTAGCGCATAGCCGCGCGTCCCGAACGATCGAGGTCACCGATCTCCTAGCGGGAATGTACATCTGCAACTGGGACCGGCTCTCTCAATACTGGCAGGAAGAAGACCGGGAGGAAGTCGAAACCTGGCTGCGTGGGATCTGCCGGATCAGCCCGCAGAGATGGCATTTCTGGATGGAGTATTACGACCGCGAGCGCGGCGAAGTCAAGCAGCCCCGGATCTTGAGCTTGTTGCGGAAGCGTAGGAAAGAGATTGTAAGCGAAAAGCCTCTCCGGTGGTCCGCAGGTCTCGCGGCCGTGGTGAAACAGGCGGAAGAAATCGCGCCCTTTCGCGATCGCATGGAGGGCCGCGCGATACCGATCCTCACGAGCGAATGCGTCCTGCTCTGCATCGCACGGAGCTACGGATCGGAAGTCAGCCAAAAGCTGGCGCAGATGGGACTCGACGCAACGAAGCTGGAACAGAGTGCGCTCTTCCCGCGTCGCGGGCCGCTGACCTAGAAAACCTTCGCAATCACGATCCTGGCCGGATCGTTCATCGTCAGATAATCATTTTGAAGTTGGGCCAGAGTACGGAGAGCGGAGCGCGCGGTTTGCGGCAGACGTACACCGGCACGGACTGCTCGTTGGGCATCGCATGAGGACTCGTGACCGTCGCGGCGAGCTGCACGTCGCCGAATAGCCTTATGAAATCCTCGGAACGCTCGCCGAAGACGATCACGCAAGAGCCGGAATAGTTCCGCGGCCCCCAATAGTAGTAGCTGTTGTGACCGCCGATCGCCTTGGGCAGGCCGAGCGCCGGACCGTAGTAGTCGATCGCGCCAGCCTCTCCATAGTTCCCCGCCAGGATTGCGCAGCCCGGTTGCTCCGCCGCAGGCAGCGAATGATAGACGCCCGCGACGGTTGAAGCCATGTTGTCCCACCCGAACATATCCGCGTAGAGCTGCGGAAGCTCGGCCTGCAATGCGTCCCGTTCCGTCTTCGCCATCTGCGAATACGGCAACGCGCGCGCGTAGCGCAAGAACACATCCACGGGAAGCACCGGCACGCCAAACGGCAGCGCGGCCAGGCCGCCGAGAATCAGCGCGATCGGGAACGCGACGCGCAGCCACGCGCGGGCGCGGATCTCCGAGAAACGCTCGATCGCCACTCCACCCGCGGCCATCAGCAGCGTGTAGACGGGCAGCGAGTAGTACGATTTTCCGTGCGAGAAGATGAAGATTGCCATGACGATCAGGTACGCCCAGCCCAAAAACCGGAATCGCTTCTCGTCTCGCCCGAACAGGAGCCACGCAAGACCCGCGAGCCATACCGGGAGCGACAGCGGATCGACGAATGCGATCTGGTCGGCGATGAATTGCAGCGGAGATATCGGCAGATTCTTGTGAAGCTGCGCATTGCGCACCACTTCGATCTGCGGCCAGCCGTGCCGCGCTTCCCAAACAAGGTTCGGAAGAAACAGCGCGAGCGCGATCAAGCCGCCAATCCATAACCACGGCGAACGGAAGATTTTCCATTCGCCCGAAAGAATCAGTCCCCCCACGATCGCCAGCCCGAACACCGCCATCGTGTGTTTGTTTTCAAGGCCCACACCCGCGACCGCGCCGAACGCGAGCCACAGCTTCGGCGACGCCCCTTTCACGACGCGAATCGCGATCCAAGTGCAAAACAGCCAGAAGAGCGGCTCGAAAGCGTTCATGGAGAAAAAACTGTCGAACGCAAGATAGGCGGGAGCAAACAGAATCGCGACGGCGGCAAGAAATTGGGCGAAGCGGCCGCCGCCGAGTTCGCGGGCCAGCACGCCCGTAAGAAAAATCACGGCGGCGCCCACGAGCACGGGCAATAGGCGGATGGAGACGAGCGAGCTGCCCAACACGCGGCGCACGAGCCAGGCCACGCCGGCGATGAGCGGCGGCTGGTCCACATAGCCCCAGGCGAGGTGCTCGCCGCAGGCCATGTAGTAAAGCTCATCGCGAAAAAAGCCGTAGTGGCGAATGCCCGCAAATTGCAGCAGCAGCTTCGCGACGGCTAGGCCCGCGAGAATGGCCGTGGCATTCACCGCCACTTCGCGGTCTCGAACTCCCGCAAAAGAGCGCTCTTCGAATTCAGCGACTCGAGTCTCGCTCATTGGCGCCAGTGCCGCGCGGCGGCGCTACTGCGCGGGTGCGGGCGAAACAATCTTCGCGCTCTGGATGCTATCGATATTTGGAAAATTCTTATCGAGATACGCTTTTCCCTGCGACGTGATCGAGCCCTGGTCCGGCCGCTCTCCGTATCCCGCGTACAGCTTCTGGACAACGTCCATCCCCGAGGTCACGCGGCCGAAGGGGGAAAATCCCTGGCGATCGAGCGGCGCGTTATTGCCGAAATTAATAAACAGCTGCGTGGTCCGCGTGTTTGGCCCGGCGGTCGCGAAGGTGATCGTCCCGGGACGATTGCTCTGCGTGGCGGAATCGTCCTTGATGTTGGCGGAGTGCCAGACCTTGTTGACGGCCGGGTCCGCGCTCAGACCGAACTGAACGATAAAGCCGGGCACGACGCGGAAGAATGCCGCGTCCGTGAAGAATCCGTGCTTCACGAGATTGTAAAAGCGGTCCGCGCCGAGAGGAGCCCAGGCACGCGTAACCTCCACGACGAAATCGCCCTTCGTGGTCGTGAACTGGACGCTGAAAACATCCGGCGCCTTCGCGGTCAGTGTGGCCGGGTGCAGCAAAGCAGGATCGGTCGTCATGTGTGTTGTCCTTGGATGTGTGGGAGTCTGAGCCTTTGGTGCTGCGGGCGGCGCCGCGGAGGGCGCCTGCCCGGCGAGGGCGGCCGGCGCAAGAGCAGCCAGGATGCACAGCGAAAACGGGACGACGAAGCGTTTCATGCGATGGTTCCTTTCCTTCACTTGGCTGCAGCCGCCACATTTTGCATGAGGCGGAGCGTATTGCCACCGAGAATTTTCTGAATTTGTTCTTCGCCGTAGCCGCGCTGAAGCAAAGCCTCGGTGATCCGAGGCAGATGCGAAGCGTCTTCCATGCCGTAGGGCATCACGGCGCCGTCGAAATCGGAGCCCAATCCGACGTGATCGATCCCGGCGACCTTCACGGCGCGATCGATGTGTTCGACGATCTTCGACCAGTCCACGCGGGGCAGCTTCCCCTCTGCCACCCACGCGCGGACGATTCTATCCGATTCGAGCAGCTTGCAGGCGACGTTTTCGCCGCAGCGTTTGGCCGTCTCCGATTCGACCTGCTTATCGAAGCCAGGCTGTGCTTTCTCCGCATCGCGGAATTCCTGGCTAAGGAATCCCACGTGGAAATTGATCTGAACCACGCCGCCCTTCGCCGCAAGAGCTTCGATCGCGCCGTCGGACAGATTCCGCGGCGTCTCGCACAGCGCGCGGCAGGAGGAGTGCGACGCAAAAACGGGCGCCGCGCTACAGGCCAGCACGTCGCTCAGCGCCTTGTCGGAGATGTGCGAGACGTCCACGATCATTCCGAGGCGGTTCATCTCCCGAATCACCTCTTTTCCAAATTCGCTCAGGCCATTGTGTGCGGGCTTGTCGGTGGAGGCGTCGGCCCAGTCGCTGCTGCGCGTGTGTGTGAGCGTCATGTAGCTCGCACCGAGGGAGGCATACTCGCGCAGCACGCCCAGGTCGTGGTTGATCATGTGGCCGCCCTCGATTGCCATCAGGAGAGCGATTCGGCCGACGTCGTGCGCCCGGCAAATATCCTCCGCCGTTCTCGCGAGGGTGAGGTCGTGCGCATGCAGCTCCGCCTGGCGGCGGACCGCCGCAATCTGCCCCAGCGCGCGCTGCACCGCATCGCGCCCCGTGACGGTCGCCGGCACCCAGATGGCGAAGAAGATTGCGCTCACGCCGCCATCGCGCATGCGAGGGATATCGACCGAGCCGTCCGAGTGCCGCTCGCCTAGATCGAAGTTGTCGAAAACGAGGCGCTGCGTCGTGTCGACGTGCGTGTCGATGACGATGGAGCGGAAATGCAGATCGCGGGCTCTGGAGGAGATGCCTGATTGAGAGTCAGACGTTGGTGGCGCCAATATCCCTCCGCGCTTGTACGCTTGTGCGGATCAACCCGCAAAAGTCTACCAGAACTGGCTTCGGCGGTCCGCATTTGGGCCCCGCAGTCATTCCCGGCCGAGTTGCATTACGCGAACACTTCCCGTAACTGGCCTTCGAACACAAACTTCCACAGTAGTATCCTGTGCTAGGCAGCGGCTTAGGTAAACCGCGTGACGACCATGGCCAGCGAACATCTCGGCGAGTTGAAAAAATGGGCGACCGAAGTTGCCCGCACAGGCGGCAATGGTGAACCCGTTCAGCTCGACCGTGCCATCGAATTGATCAGCAAGAATTTCGCCGTTCAGACGCACGAAGTGGCCATACTCGGGCTCACTTCCGACGAGAGATCTTTGCGATTCCTCACGCCGGGCAATCTGCGGACCGTCGGGCAGATTCCTCTATCGAGCGCGAATGCCCTGGCGGCCCGCACTGTCCGCGAAAGACGCCCGGAGCTCATCAACCACTTCAGCGTGGTGCCTCACGCATCCGTTTTCGAAGCGGTGCCGATCGCCGAAGAATTTCGCGGGGACCCGATCCAGAAAATCATGAGCTCGCCCATCATGGTGGCGAGCCGGGTGATTGGTGTCGTGCAAGTTTCCCGGAAGGGCAAGGCTCAGGCCGACGCCGGTCCGGACTTCACCCATCCGCAGCTCCGCGAGTTGAAAACCATCGCCGACACGCTGGCTCCCTGCATTCTGCTTTGCAACAAGGACTGACCCTCTCCGGACGAGTCCGCCGCGCGCCACAGCGTGGCCCTCGCCGATCGCAATCCCGATCTTCACGCAATTGTAATCGTCGGAAGTCGTGAAATGAGTTGACATCACTGCGCGTGCTTGTTAATTTTCGAGCGCCGAATTTTTCGACTCAGACAACGGGAGGCACCGCACACCGGCACGGCACATGGCGTTCGTCGCGAAGAACATTTTCCTCACCAAGGGAGTCGGAAAGCACCGCGAGCGCCTGTCGAGCTTCGAGCTCGCCCTGCGCAACGCCGGCATTGCGGCCTGCAACATCGTTCGCGTCTCGTCGATTTTTCCCCCGTACTGCAAGCTCATCTCGCGCAGTGAAGGGCTTAAGCATCTGAAGCCCGGCCAGGTGGCCTTTACCGTCATCAGCGAAAACCAGACGCGCGAGCCGCACCGCTTGATCGCCGCGGGCGTGGGTCTGGCGCTGCCCGCCGATAAATCCATGTACGGATACCTTTCCGAGCATCACTCCTTCGGCGAGAGCGAGGAAATCGCTGGCGAATACACCGAGGAGCTCGCGGCGGAAATGCTCGCGACCACGCTCAACGTCGAATTCGATCCCGATCTTTCCTGGGACGAAAAAAAAGAGGTCTATCGCATCTCGAACAAGATTGTCCGCACGATGAACATCACGCAGTCGGCCGTCGGAGACAAGCGCGGCCTGTGGACCACGGTCCTCGCGGCAGCCATCCTGCTCGGCGAAGACGACTAACCGCTCCCGCCCGTTTTACCCGCTTCCCCAGAAATCAGCGTGAAACCGCCCTCTCCGGGTGGTGCTAGATGCGAAGCGACGCGCCCCTTTTCCTTTGCCATCCTCGTGGCCCGCAGGTAACGTAGTTTAACAACGATCGAAGAGCTCAAATTTCTCCAAGGAAGCTTGAACCGACGATGAGCCGATACACACCCGTCCCGCCCGACAATTTCGGCGGAATCCCGGAAGAACACTCCCGGTACGAGACCTCGCGCGCCGTCATCTTCCCCGTGCCGCTCGAGCGCACCACCTCCCATCAGACCGGTGCGCGCAACGGTCCGGCAGCCATTTTGTCCGCCAGCCGAAGCATGGAGCTCTACGACGAAGAGCTTGAGACCGAGCCGTACAAGGAAATCGGCATTCACACTCTGCCTCCCATCGACACGATGGACGGCGGGCTCGGCGAAGTGATCACCGAACTCTTCACGGCGCAGGTGGGCCTGATCGAGGACGACAAGTTCCCCGTCGCGCTCGGAGGCGAGCACGCTCTGACGCCCCCTCTGGTTTCCGCCCTGGCAAAGAAATACAAGAACCTGAACGTCCTGCATATCGGCGCGCACGCGGAACTGCGCCACGAGTATCAGGGCTACGCGGCAAGCCCCGCGTGCACGATGCGGCGCGTGGTCGAGACCTGCCCGGCCGTGCAAGTGGGGATTCGCTCGATTTCAGCCGAAGAGGCGCGGGCGCTGCCGCAACTGCGAACGAAGATCTATTGGGCCAAGGACATCTCGCGCACCCCTCTCAAGAGCTGGATCGCGAAAGTCCTCGACGATTTGGGCGCCACCGTTTATCTCACAATCGATCTCGGCGGCTTCGATCCGTCCATCATGCCCGCCACGGGGACCCCGGAACCGGGCGGCCTTGCCTGGCACGAAGTCACGTCACTTTTGCGCGCCGTCGCCGACCACAAAAAGGTCGTCGGCTTCGACGTCGTCGGACTTTTGCCCCATCCGGGCGGACACGCGTCCGATCTTCTCGCGGCCAAGTTGGTGTATAAATGCCTCGGCTACGTCTTCTGTAAGGCGTAGCGCGGAGGCGCTCTCATGTCGGGTCATCTTGCAGCAGTCCTTGCTGCGTCGGGCGGCATCTTCATCGGCGTGCACGCGCAAGGCTTCATCGCTTGGATCGTGATCGGGCTCCTCGCCGGGTGGGTCGCCGGCAAAATCACTCGCGGACGCGGATTCGGCTGCATCACGAATATCATTTTGGGGTTGATCGGCGCGGTGATCGGCGGCTGGATATTTACGCGCCTCGGGATCGAAACCTGGGGATTCTGGGGCAGCCTTGCGGCGGCAACCGTCGGCGCCATCGTGCTCGTCGCGATCGGAAGGCTCTTTGCCGGCGGTCCGTCGGAATAGAATTGGTGGCGTTCCGCGTCAGCGCGACGCTAGCCACTGCCAGGCGATCCACACAACGGGGCTTGCGAGGATGAGGCTGTCGATCCGGTCGAGCACCCCGCCGTGACCGGGGAGCAGAGATCCCGAATCCTTCACCGAGGCCCCTCGCTTGTAAGCCGACTTGATCAGATCTCCCGCTTGCCCGGCAATGTTCGCCAAGCCTGCGATTACCAGCAGGCTGACCAAATCCACGTGCATCCAGCGCTCGAATAGAAGGGCGACCAGCAGCGAGCCAAGCAGGTTCGCGAAAGCTCCTTCCCACGTTTTCTTGGGGCTAAGCGCCGGAGCCATCGGTAGACGCCCGATCGAGCGCCCGACAAAATAGGCGAACGTGTCGCCGGCCCACATCATGCAAAGCGTCAGGAGCACCAGTTGGCGGCCCACGACGCCGTCGATTTCGCTGATGCGAACCAGGTAGCTGAATGGCAGCGCGACGACCAGCAGTCCTGCGGAGCTGATCGCAATCGCCGGCAAGACTTCGTGTAGCGGTCGTCGCGTCGCAATCCCAATTCCCACAGCCCCAAAGACGAAAATCAGCAGGAGCGCTTCGATCGAGAGGGTCCCCCCGGCCGCGTCGCGGACGATGGAAACGCCTCCCGCCAGATTGTGAGTTTCGATGAGGCCGGTAGAGTACTGCGCGTAGAAAAGTCCGGCAACGCAGGCGATTGTCCACTTCTGAAACGCGGGAAGACCCACGCGCTCCCCGAGCCGGAAGAACTCGATCAGGGCGAGGATGGCGACGCCCGCCGCGGCTGCGGCCAGCAGCGCAAGCGGTCCCCACCAGACCAGCGCGACGACCGCCGGGATCAGGATAGCAGCGGTCAGGATGCGGGCCAGCATCCGGTGTCAGCCTCGCCCCGAATGCCCGGAACGCTTCGGGTTGCCATTGCCGGAATCCGAACCCGCGCGGCCCCTGCCGGACCCGAGCCCGCCGTAGCGGCGTTCGCGCTGCTGGAAATCGACCAGCGCTTCGAGCAGGCGCGCGCGCGAAAAATCGGGCCACAGCGTTTCCGTCACGTAGATTTCCGCGTACGCGATCTGCCAGAGCAGAAAATTGCTCACGCGCATCTCGCCGCTCGTGCGGATCAACAGATCGGGGTCCGGAAGCCCGGCTGTGTAGAGATGGTCGGAGATCGTCTGCTCGTCGGCATGGAAGGCGGAGAGGCCGTGCGCGCGGACGTGGTCGAGCAGGGCGTTGAAGGCGTCGGCGAGCTCGGCGCGCCCGCCGTAGTTGAGCGCCACCACGAGCTTCATTCCGGTATTGCGCGCGGTGAGGCGCATGGCCTCGTCGATGTCTTTCCGCACGCCCTCGGGAAGCTGCTCGGATCGGCCGATGACGAGCAGGCGGATATTGTTCTTGTGGATCGAGGGCAGCTCGCGCTTCAGGTATTCGCGAAGCAGGCGCATCAGGAAATCGACCTCGGCCTGCGGGCGGCGCCAGTTTTCGAGCGAAAAGGCATACAGCGTCAGGCAGCGGAGATGCAGCCGCGCGCACGTCTCGATCACTTCCCTCGCGGCCTTCACTCCGGCGCGATGCCCCGCGATGCGCGGCAGGTGCCGCCGCTCGGCCCACCGTCCGTTTCCATCCATGATTACGGCCAGGTGTTTGGGGAGCCGGTCGGGATCGAGTTTTTCGAGGAGCTGCGCTTCCTCGCGGCTGGCGGGCTTCAATAAATCGCTGGTTTTCACAGGAAATCGCTCAAGGATCGTCCGCGAGCGAAAGTAGCACAGGGGCAAACAGCGTGCAAGACTCGAAGGGACAAGGCGTCGCGAAGAATGCGCCGGCCGGGCGATAATACGTGCGGGATCCGGAAAGGGGAGGCGGTGGCCGCGAATCTGGAAAAAGTCGTGCCCTGGGGACGCTCGCTTGCGGAATACGTCCGTATGTTCGATCTTTCCGCGGACGACCTGGAATCAAGATTTCTCGACTGCGGCGGCGGACCCGCCAACGTAAACGCCGAAATGCACCGGCGCGGCCGCAACATCGTCTCGTGCGATCCGATCTATGAATTCTCCGCCGCCGACATTTCAAAAAGAATCGACGAGACCTTTCACGCGATCCTGAAGGCCACCGAAGCGAACCGGAACAATTTTGTTTGGACCGAGATGAAATCGCCCGAGCACGTCGGAGAAATTCGCATGGCCGCGATGAGGCAGTTCTTGGACGACTTCCCTCTCGGCCTCGCCCACGGGCGCTACGTCGTAGGCGCGTTGCCCGCGAGGCGCGCATCTTCCCCCTGTTTCCGAATTTCGGCGAAGTCCATTCGCCCCACGTTTCGCCTCTCGTCAACCAGTTGACCAGCGAAGGCTATCGGTGCGAGTTGAAACGCGTCCCGTACGAATTCCAGAAGGGCGGCAACGAAATGCTCCGCGTCTCGCATCCCCGCCCTTAGGATCCCCTGCCTCCTTGCCTCCTTGCCTCCCTGCTTCCCTGCGTTTCTGCATACCTCCACCCATTTGTCAGTATTTCTACGGACAGACAACTGATTCGCCTTTTGCTACCCTGCTCCGTGGCTGGAGCATTACATTTCGGCCGTTGCGAAGACGGGGCGGGCGCCCCTACAACGTCACGCCCCGTCAACGCACTCCACCCTCTATCACCATCTGCCGCCGGTCGCGTCATTTCTTCTCGCCGGATTTCAGCACCCCTAGCTGCGATCCTAAGTGTCACACCCTGCCGAGTGATTTTCGTCCTAACTCACAGAAAACGCACGATTGTGCCACCTGCAAAGTGTCACACTTTTCTAGGGGCCGATGGCGCTCCGCAAAGTGGGCTCGCCGCCAGAACTGCGCGTACGCTAGTGCAAATGGAAGAGGTGAACGAGGAAGCCGGAAAGACCTCCGGCGGACGGCTCGAAGATCGCGGTGTACATCAGGATCAGCGTCAGGATGATCATGATGATGCTGGAGGCCCACGCGATCAGATTGAAGCTCCAGGTGTTGACGTGGTCGCCCATCAGGTCGCGGCGGTTGATGAGCAGCAACATGAAAATCAGCACCACGGGCAGCCACATGCCGTTGCCCACCTGCGAGTACAGCAGAATTTTCCAGAGCGGCGCTCGCGGAATCAGGACGATCCCCGCCCCGACCACAATCAGCAGCGTATAGAGCGAATAAAATGCTGGAGCTTCCTTGAATTTGCGGTCGAGTCCGGCCTCAAAACCGAGACCCTCGCAAATTACGTGCGCAGTCGAGAGAGGCAGGATCGACGCGGCGAAAAGCGACGCGTTCAGCAGACCGAATGCGAAAAGCCCGCCAGCCCACTTCCCGGCGAGCGGAACGAGAGCCAGGGCGGCTTCCTTGGCGCTCGAAATGTTCGTCAGCCCATGGCGATTGAGCGTGGCCGCGCAGCACACGATAATGAAGAACACGATCACCATGCAAGAAATGCTGCCGACGAGGACGTCCATGCGCGCGTGTTTGTATTGGCGCGGCCCCACACGCTTTTCGACGAAGCTTGCCTGCATATAGAAGAATTGCCAGGGCGCGATTGTGGTGCCCACAAGGCCGATAAGCATCAGCATATAAGGCGCGTTCATGTGGACGGATGGAATCACAGTCTGCTTCGCAGCGTAGAGCCAATCCGGCTTGGCGAGAAACGCCGACGCCACGTAGGAAAGATAGAACGCGCATGCAACGAGGAAGATTTTCTCCACAATACGGTACGTGCCGTATACGACGATCAGCCACACAACGATGGCGGCAATCGGAACGGAAACGTACCGGCTGACGTGAAGCACTTCGCCGCCTTCGGCGATCCCGGAAAACTCGGCGACCGTATTGAACAGGTCGACGGCGAGAGCCGCGATCATTACGAAAAACGTCGAGCGGAATCCGAACTCCTCGCGTATCAGATCGGAGAGGCCTTTGCCGGTGATCACACCCATGCGGGCGCACATCTCCTCGCTGACGTAGAGTGCGATCGTCATCGGGATCAGCGACCACAGCAGCGTGTAGCCGAATTGCGCGCCCGCCGCCGAGTACGTGCTGATGCCGCCGGCGTCGTTGTCCACGTTCGACGTGATCAGCCCCGGCCCGACCACGGCCATGAACACGGCGAGCCGCCTCCGCACGGTTCGAGTGCGTCGGCCAAACTCCGCGCCCCCGCTCACCAACCGCGAGTAGGTATCCGTCAATGTGCCCCAGGTGTTCATCGCATCACATCAAGCATTCCAGGTTCAGAGTTTGGCGCGCAGACGGCTCACGATGTCGTCCACGGTGATCGCGCCGATCGGATGTTTCATCTCGTTTACAACCGTCAGGCTGCGGAGATTGTATTTGTCGAATAACTCGAAGACATCCTTGTCGCGCGCGTCCGGCGGAACCGAGAGCAAGGGCTCGGAGCCAAGTTCGGCCATGCGCTGGTCCGCGTCCGCGAGCACCAGGCGCGCGACCGGCACCGTGCCGGAGAGCGCGGCGTCGCGGTTGATCAGCACGATGTTGTCGAGCTGGTCGAGCGAGATTTCGTGGAAGCGGATGTAATCGATCACCTCGCCGCGCGTGGCGTCCTCGCCGACCGCGACGATTTCGCTCGTCATCATGCCGCCGGCGGTGTTCTCGTCGAAACGCATCAACTCCTTCACATCGTGCGCTTCGCGGTGCTCCATCTCATCGAGCACTTCCTTCGATTTTCCGGGTTCGAGGCTCTGGATCAGGTCGGCAGCCTCGTCCGGATTCATTTCCTCGATGATGTCTGCCGCCTTCTCGGTATCGAGTTTTTCCACGACCTGCGTCTGAAGGCGCTTGTCCAGCTCGGCAATCGTTTCGGCGGCGGTCTCTTCATCGAGCGAAGCGATGATGGACTGCCGTTCGGCCGGCGAAATCTCCTCCATGATGTCGGCTAGATCGGCCGGGTGCATCTCGGCCAGCTTGTCGCTCGACATGCGCAGCTTCACGCGCCGCAGAGGATCCGACTCGATCAGGTTGACGAATTCCCAACGAATCGTCCTCGGCGGGAGCCTTCTCTGAATGCGGCGGATGCCCATCGGCGGAACGAGTCCCTGCAAGAGGCGGCGAACCGCGCCGGGAATGCCGACATCCACCTGCGTGACGCGGAGCTCGGTATTGCCGTTCGTGCGCTGGTCGGCCAAATCGACGTCGTTCACCCGAACCACCTTTCGGCCGTTCGTGTCGATGATCTGCTGGTCGAGCAAGTCCTTCTGCACGGCGAGCCACGCCTCATTCGGGTGATAGAGCTCCAGAGCGGACTCGTCCGTGGTGAGCTTGACCCGGCCGGGGGCGACCGAAGCGATCTGGTCATAGCGCGCCACCAGCGGGCGGAACTTGCCGCGGCCGAGCAGCAGGCGCGAGATGCGGTTCGGCTGCTCGTCCGGAACAATGAACATCTCCTTGACGCGGCCGACAAAATTGCCGAAAGAATCGTAGGTTTCGGCGCCCAGGATTTCGGTTGCGTGAAGCATGAATGGCTCCTTCATCAGGGCAAGCGATCGGCAAAAAAAATGCCCGGGACCGGCGATGCATCCGGCCACGGGCAGACAGAAAACCGCCCTCGGATTACTTCAGGCCGGGCCTCGCCTCCCTGTTCCCGGACACCCAATCGGCGCGCAAACTGCGTGCCGCGCCGACAGCTCGGGAGCAGCGATCGAAAACGAGCGCGAAAATGGCCGACTCCGGCCGGGCATTCGCGACACGCCCGGCGGAGCGACTACCTCCAGGCTCCGAATTGGACGAACGCGCTTCCATTGCGATGCATTTGTCCCCGGTTCGACTAGTAAAGGCAGACGGAAACTTTGTCAAGCAAAGAGTGCGCTTGTCGCAAGATTTTTACGCTGCGAACAGCATATTTCGCGGAATTCGGCCGCGCCGGCGGCATTCGGCCGCATTCAGCTCCCAATAGGTGGCTCGAATGTAGTCGCGGCCCGCGAAACCGAGAGTTCCGGCCACGCGGTCTATGGCCTTCGGCGAGCCTTCGAGCTCGAGAAAGACTCCCACCGGTGTTTCATCCAGGTCCAGATGAAGGCCGGGCAAACGAAACGTGGTGCGGTACTTCTCGTAAGAGAATCCGGGTCGGAAGCCCAGAGAGCGAAGGATTGCCGTCCAACTGTGGGGTAGTCGCACGGCCAGTTCCCTCTCAAGCTTCTCCTTGTAGCGCGAACGCGCCGAGGCTGGGGCAGGACTCTTCGACGTGATCAGAGTCCGTCGAAGTCCGCCCCGAATGAGCCCGGAGGCAGCGGGAGTTTCGATGCGAACCCGAAGGAGCCGGCCACGGCGGCGAAAATCCGAATCCGGCGTATCAAAGAGCGTGTTTCGCTCGAGGACCCGGCCGGAGCAGTGACAACCAAGGCGGCGCAGCTCGCGGATCAAGCCGTCAATGTCCGTGACGTGGAGTTTGACTTCGATTTCGCGGACCGTGCGACCGCGCGAAGGCATGGCTGAGTATAGCTTGGGCGGAGAGCCGCTGAAAAAGGAACGTCCCGCAAACAGGAAGCATGTTGCCAAACGTGCGGGCGAGCCAGCATAATCGCTTCACTGCCGCGGTATCGCGCGCGTTCATGACCGAACCAGCCACGCCATTGATGCAGCAGTATCACGCCGTGAAGAAACAGCACCCGGCGGCGCTGCTGCTGTTCCGGCTCGGGGATTTTTACGAGCTGTTTTACGACGATGCGGTCCTCGCCTCGCGCATCCTGCAAATCACGCTCACGGCCCGGAACAAGGAAAAGGGACAGCCGGTGCCGATGTGCGGAGTTCCCTACCACGCCGCTGAAAACTACATCGCGCGCCTGATTCGCGCCGGGCACAAGGTCGCCATTTGCGAACAAATGGAGGAACCCGGGCCGGGGAAGAAGCTGGTGCGGCGCGAGGTGATTCGCGTGCTGACGCCGGGAACCGCGACGGGCGCGTCGCTCGTCGATCCGAAGGAGAACAATTTCCTTGCAGCCGTCGCGCGGAGCGCGGCAACCAGCGCCGCGGCTGCCGGAAGCGCGCGCCCGGCCAGCCGCCAGACCGAGGCTAGGATCGGGCTTGCGTACGTCGACCTTTCCACCGGCGAGTTCCGCGCCACGGAATTCAGCGGAGAAAAGGCCGAGGCGCGGCTGCGCGATGAGCTGGAAATCCTGCGGCCGCGGGAGATTCTGCTGCCGCGGCCCGTAACGCTGTTTCCCGAGAAAGCGCCGTCGAGTATGAACGGCCTCGGCGCGGTCGAGACGCGGCTCGAAGATTGGGCTTTTGAAAGCAACTATGCGGCGCGACAGCTCGAACAGCATTTTCGCGTCGTGGCGCTCGAAGGGTTCGGGCTGACCGGGCACCCGCAGGCAACCGCGGCGGCGGGCGCTATCGTCCACTATCTGCGCGAGACGTCCGCGATCGCAGCCCGGAAGCCTGAAGACACAATCGCGATTCCCTCGCTACGCCCCGCGGGAACCGGCCTCGAGCACCTCGACCGCATCGGCTATTACGAGCAGCAGGATGCGATGATCCTCGACCAGGTGACCGTGCGAAACCTGGAACTCGTCGATCCGGCAGCGGGAGACGACGCGTCAGCAACGCTGGTGAGGTCGATTGACGAGACGGCAACCGGGATGGGCGCGAGGTTGCTGCGCGCGTGGCTTTTGCGGCCGGAGATTTCGCGCCCGGAGATCGAACAGCGACTCGACGCCGTGGCCGATTTGAAATCGCGAACTGTGGCGCGGGAGGAAATTCGCCGGGAGCTGGAAGGCGTCCTCGATCTGGAGCGGCTAACGAGCCGCATCACGCTCGGCGTCGCAACGCCAAGAGACCTGATCGCGCTGCGGGGATCGCTCGAAAAGATACCCGGCTTGCGGGAACTGATCGTTGACGGATATCCGCCACAGCCATCTGTAGGGGCGGGTTTGAAACCCGCCCCTACGCGACACGAAACCGCGAGGCTCTACGCGCTGCGCGAGCAGATGGACGAGCTGACGGACGTCCGCGAAATCATCGCGCGAGGGATCGCGGACGAACCTCCCGCTTTGCCGAGCGATCCGGGCGTGATCCGGACGGGCTTCCACGCGGAACTCGATGAGCTGCGCGACATCCTGAAGCACGGCCGCCAAACCATCGCCGCGATGGAAGAGCGCGAACGAAAGCGAACCGGCATCGCCTCCCTGAAGATCCGATACAATCAGGTGTTCGGCTATTACATAGAGGTGTCGAAACCGAATCTTTCGCTCGTGCCGGCGGACTACGACCGAAAACAGACACTGGTGAACGCGGAACGGTACACGTCGGGCGAGCTTGCGGAACACGAGCGCAAGGTGCTAACGGCCGAGGACAGAGCGCTCGAAATCGAGCGGCGGCTCTACGGAGAGATCCGCGAGTCGATCGCGCGCGAAGCGGGTCGCTTGCGTCGCACGGCCGCGGCGATCGCCCATCTCGACGTGCTCGTGAATTTCGCCCGACTCGCGGCGGCGCGGAACTACGTCCGCCCGGAATTTACCGAGCACGAGGTGCCAAGGAAAGGGCCGCGAGGCGAGCTGCTGGTGGCCGGCGGGCGGCATCCGGTGATCGAAAAGCTGCTCGAAGAGACGGGCCAGCGGTTCGTGCCGAACGATCTGTATCTGGGAGACGAGACGCCGTTTCTCCTGATCATCACCGGGCCGAACATGGGCGGAAAATCCACGTACCTGCGGCAGACGGCGATCATCTCGATTCTCGCGCAGATGGGGTCGTTCGTACCGGCTCAGCAAGCGAAGCTGCCCCTACTCGACCGGATCTTCACGCGGATCGGCGCGTCGGACAATCTGGCGCGGGGCCGCTCGACCTTTCTGGTGGAAATGAGCGAGGTAGCCGCGATTCTGAACACGGCGACGCCGGCAAGCCTGGTGCTGCTCGACGAAGTGGGGCGCGGCACGGCGACGTTCGATGGGCTTTCCATTGCGTGGGCGGTCGTCGAGTCGCTGCACGCGGGCGCCCGGCCGAGGACGCTCTTCGCAACGCATTACCACGAACTGACGGAGCTCGAGCAGCTGCTGCCGGGCGTGAAGAACGTCCACGTGTCGGTTGAAGAGGCGGGGAGCGAGATCGTTTTCCTGCGGCGCGTGGAGCCGGGCAGCGCCGACAAGAGCTACGGCATCGAAGTGGCGCGCCTGGCGGGCCTGCCGAATAAAGTGGTCACGAGGGCGAGGGAGATCCTGCGGCGGCACGAGCGAAGCGAAGAAAAGCTCACGCGGGAGCTTTCTCCCGGAGCGATTCCCCCGGCGCCGCAGCAGACGAGTTTTGCGGCCATCGACGAATCGGTTCTCGAGGCGCTGCGCGGCGCGGATTTGAACAAGCTGACTCCGCTCGAAGCGCTGAACCTGCTCGCGGCGTTACAGAAGCAGCTGCAATGAGCGGCGCCGGATGAAGGACCAGGCGATGCGGGTGCTCGGCATGATGTCGGGGACATCGGCGGACGGAATCGACGCCGCTCTCGTGCGCATATCGGGCGCGCCCCCTGCGCTCGTCGCGAAACTCGAAGGACACCATCACGTTCCCTTCCCCGCCTACATGCGCGAGGGAATCCTGCGCCTCGCGAACGGCGCGGCGACCAGCACGGCGGAAATCAGCGAGTTGAACTTTCTGCTCGGGGCGGAGCTCGCGCGGGCGGCCATCGCGGCGTGCAAGAAGTGGCGAGTGCCGCTCGAAGAGGTGTCGCTGATCGGCTCGCACGGCCAAACCGTGTTCCACATGGGCGCGGCGGCCCGATTCCAGGGGAAGGTGCGGGCGCCCTCCACGCTACAGATCGGGGAGACGAGCATCATTGCCGAGCGGACCGGAATCTCGACGGTCGGAGATTTTCGTACCGCCGATATGGCCGCTGGCGGGCAGGGAGCGCCGCTCGTGCCTTTTGCGGACTACCTTTTGTATCGCGATGAGCTGCGAGGCCGCGTGGCGCTGAACATCGGCGGGATTGCAAATGTGACGGTGATTCCGGCGGGTGCCGGGCTAGCGGATGTCTTCGCGTTCGACACCGGTCCTGGAAATATGGTCGTGGATGCTCTCGTCGAGCGGGTCACCCGAAAAAAGGCCTCGTACGACCGCGACGCACGCATCGCCTTGAGCGGGCGGACGATCCCCGAGCTGCTCGTCAGGCTGATGCGCGAGCCGTATCTGCGAAAAAAACCTCCGAAGTCGGCCGGTCGCGAACAGTTCGGGGAGGCATATACACGGGGGCTGCTCGCGTGGGGAAATCAACACCACGCGGGGCACGCCGATCTGGTGCGCACCGCGACCGTGTTCACTTCCCTGACGATTGCCGACGCGTTTCGCCGATTCATACTGCCGCGAACCAACGTCGATGAATTGATCGTTGCAGGAGGCGGCGCGCTCAATCCGTTGATGATGGCGCAGCTCGCGGCCTCGCTGCCGGGAATCGAAGTCGCGCCGGCGAGCCGGTTCGGTGTGCCCGCGGAGGCCAAGGAGGCTTTCGCGTTCGCCGTGCTTGCGTACGAGACGTATCACGGCCGGCCATCGAATCTGCCATCGGCCACTGGAGCGAGGCATCCGGCGGTACTCGGAAAGATCGTGCGCGCGGGCAAATCGCTGCCGAAAGGGCACCGTTGATCGCCGATCGCTCGATACGGCGCTCCATTCCGCGCAAGCGAGGAGTGGGGAACGGGTCGACGGCGGCGAAACTTGCCGTTCTCTTGACAGCCCTCGGAATGCTCGCGGCTGGATGCGGAAGGACGCAGCAGGCCGCCGATCCGGGCACGGTCAATTTCCTGATCGAGTCGATGCCGATCAATCTCGATCCGCGGATCGGGACTGACGCGCAGTCCGAACATCTGCACGGCCTCATCTTCGACAGCCTGGTGGCGCGCGACGCGCAGATGGCCATCATTCCCGACCTCGCGACAACCTGGGACATCCCCAACCCGCTCACGTACGTGTTTCACCTGCGGCGCGGGGTGAAATTCCATGACGGCAGGCCTCTCACGTCGGCCGCCGTGAAGTTCACGTTCGATTCGATTCTTTCGGGCACGGCGGCATCACCGAAGCGCGGGACTTTCCCGATGGTGGAGTCGATCGAGACTCCCGATGACGCGACGGTAATTTTTCACCTGAGTGAGCCGTTCTCGTCGTTCCTGTGGAATCTCACGCTGCCGGGGATCGGCATTGTGCCGGCAGGATCCGGCAAGGAAGAAGCTCAGAAGCCGATCGGCACCGGCCCTTTTCGCGTTGCGAGCATCACCCAGGACGAGGAGATTGTGCTGGAGAGGAATCCGGATTACTTTGGGGGCGCGCCGAAAATCGACCGCGTGCGTTTCCGTGTTGTGCCGGAGGCGATTGTGCGCGCGCTCGAGCTGCGCAAAGGCACCGCGGACATCGGCGGCGTGAATTCGCTGACGCCGGATATGGTCCTGGCGCTGACGAAAGTGCCGGAACTTTTCGCGGAGGAGCAGCCGGGGACGCAATTCGCCTACGTGGCCTTTAATTTTGACGATCCGATTCTGGCCCACCGGGAAGTCCGGCAGGCGCTCGCGTACGCAACGGACCGTGCGACGCTGATTCGGTATCTGCTGCGAGGGCAGGCGCGGCCGGCGTCGAGCCTGCTGCCGCCGAACCATTGGGGATTCGAGCCAAACGTGCAGCAGTACGCATATGATCCCGCGCGCGCGGAACATCTGCTCGACGCTGCAGGCTTCGCACGCGGAGCAGACGGCGTTCGAATTCATCTGACGCTGAAGACTTCGACGGAGGAGTCCGCGCGGCTGCTCGGCGAGGCGCTGGCGGACCAGTGGAAGCGCGTCGGGGTGGCGCTCGAGCTGAGGCCGCTCGAAAACGCGACGTTCCTTTCGGACATCGGGCGCGGCAGTTTTCAGCTCTACACGCTTCGCTGGATCGGCGCGAACAACGATCCGGACATTTTTCGATACGTATTCAGCTCGAAGAGAATGCCTCCCGACGGAGCGAACCGCGGGCACTACCGCGATCCCGCGCTCGATGCGCTGATCGACCGGCAGCGCGTCGAAATGGATATGGCGAAGCGCAAGGCGCTTCTCTCCGAGATTCAGAAGATCGTCGCCGAGGACGAGCCGTATATCAATTTGTGGTACGTGGACAACGTTTGCGTGCATCGCGAGCGCGTGACCGGGATCGCGATTCCGCCGGGCGGAGACTACGATTTTCTCGACACCGCGGAGCTGAAGTAGAAGCAGAGTGCTGCCGCGGCTTTAGACGCATACCTTGGGCGCGGACATCAGGGCGTGAGCTCTGGGCTGCGAGTCACGGCCTGCAAGATGGGCGTGGTCGCGAACGTCGTCGCGATGGCCATCAGCACGAACATCGCAAAGAGCGCGGGCGAAAGCACGCCGAGATCCAGTCCCACGTTCAGCACGATCAGCTCCATCAGACCGCGCGTGTTCATCAGGATGCCGACCGATACCGCCTCGCGCCAGCTCAGGCCCGTTAGCCGAGCCGCCACGAAACTGCCTCCAAACTTCCCCAGCGAAGCAACAGCTACGATGGTCGCACAGATGAGCCAGTTCCGCAGGCCGTGCACGAGGCCGATCTGCGTCCGTAATCCGGTGAAGACAAAGAACACGGGCAGAAGAAGCGCTACCACGGCGTCTTCCAGCTTTCTCCGGACGTCCTGCGCCAGCGCGGAATCGTGCGGAACGACGACGCCAATCAGAAAAGCGCCGAAGAGGGCATGAATTCCGATTCGCTCCGTAGCGAGGGCCGCCAGCAGCAGCGCGGCGCAAACAATCACAAACGTGCTCTGCGCCGCCAGACGGTTTGTCGCTTGCTTGCGAACGAGCCAGAGCGCGGCAGGCCGCACCAGCACGAATATCACGATGATGAAAGCGGCCGTCAGGCCCAGGGTTGTGAAGATGCGTCCGGGCTGGGCCCGGGCAACGCTGACGACGAAGGCCAACAGGCACCACGCCGTGACGTCGTCCACCGCCGCGCACGCGAGCGCGATTGTGCCGATCCGGCTCTTCTGCATCCCGCGATCGGTGAGAATTCGCGCCAGCACCGGAAATGCGGTCACGGACATCGACACGCCGATAAAGAGCGCGAATTGCGTGAAGGAAACGTCTTGCGAAGAAAGCAACGGATACAGCCGGAGCGCCAGAGTAGCCCCGAGCAGGAACGGGACAATGATGCTCGCATGGGAAATGACCACCGGAGCGCGCGTGCGTTGCCGTAATAACCGGGTGTCTAGCTCGAGCCCGACCAGAAACATGAACAGGATGACGCCAACCTGGGAAGTGACCGAGAGAAACGGCACGACCAGTGAGGGAAACACGTGAGCGGAGAGTTCCGGCGCCACGCGGCCCAGCAAGGACGGTCCCAGCAGAATGCCCGCAATCATTTCGCCAATGACGGGCGGCTGGTTCATCCAGCGGAACACTGCACCAAGAGCTCGAGCCGCGACGATGATGACGACGAGCGCAAAGAGCACGTGCGCGAGCACATTGTCGCCGGGTGATGCGGCGGCGCCGAAAGGCGTGCGCGGCCCGTTGGCAATCAGCGAGCGCCCAAAGCGCTGAATCAGGAAGAATACTCCGACGCTGCACGCGAGCATCGCTGCGTAGATCAGCGCCGTTCGTAACTTGTGCACGATACCCTCGCCCCTACGGCTTCGCACCGCGTTCGCGGATCGTCTGCTCTAAGTCAGTGCGCAGACTTGGCATTCCCGGCTTCCTGCTTTTCCCGGAGCAGATGTTCCTCGATGCGCCGATCCTGTTCTTTCGCATGCTCTTTTCTACCGCGATTCCAAAAGAAAAGCCGGATGGCGGCCAGAATCATGGTGAACCCGATATACGTGGGCGCGACCAGGCTGCCGCCGGCCCTATGGTCCCACCAGAATAGCGGCAGCGCACCCAGCACCAACGCTACGGCCGCGATCTTTCGTTTCCGCACTGAGGCGGCGCTGAATTCATCTTTCGAAGCGTTCTTGGCGTTTACCACGACGAGCAGCGGCGGCTGCGCTTTTCCCTTGCAGTCGAAGACTTCGCAGCACAGATCGGGAACTTGTTGCACACGAGCTTCGCAGAGCGCCTGCGCCTCCCCGAGACTATCGAACAAGAGAAACGTGCTGTCGCGAAGCCGGGCAAAGGCCACGCCCTCGGACGAAACAGGAGTCTCGGAACCAAACCGCCGGAAGAAAATGGCACATTGCGAGGGCTTGAGGAGCGCGTTCCAATCCCGCGGAACCCGCGCTTCGTCGTACACTTTGATTTCGCGCATCGGAAGATGCCGACTATGCGACTCGAAACCTGAAGGGAACGCCGCGAGCGCGATCGGCTCTCACGAATTACGAGCCCAGAGCCTTCTCGATTTCGGAATTCGGAAGCGCGCCTTCGCGGGCGATGGACCAGTCGTCGCCATCGATGCGAACAATCGTGGAGGCAAGAGTGCCGCCCGTGTCGCCCGCATCAAGGATGAGCGGGACGCGGTCATCGAGCTGTGCGATGAGCTCGGTGACGTTGGTACACGAAGGATGGCCCGAGAGATTCGCGCTCGTCCCGGTGACCGGCCCGCCCACGGCTTCAATGAGCGCGGTGGCAATTCGCGAGTCGGCCCAGCGCAGCGCCACGCGGCCGGTGTTGCCGGTGACTTTGAGCGGGAGGCGGTGAGTCGCCTCGACGACCAGAGTCAGGGCGCCAGGCCAGAATTTGTTCGCGAGCGTGAGAAACACATCAGGCACGTCGCGGACAAGCGCGACCGCTTGCTCAACGGAATTTACCAGGATTGGCAGCGCGCGTGTTTCCGGGCGCCCCTTCACCTGAAAGACGCGCTCGACGGCAAAGAGATTGAACGGGTCAGCGCAAAGACCGTAAAACGTGTCGGTCGGGATGCTGACGATGCGGCCGCGCTTGATGAAACTGGCGGCGTAGTCGATCACGTGCCGCTCGGGCGCTTCGGATGAAATTTTGAGGATCTCGACGGGCAATGTACGCTCGCGGCGGGCTGCGCCGGGGTTCAAAGGGAAATTAGCACAGGCGCTGCGCGGGAAGCAAGATCAACGCACGCAAGATGTTAGGGGCCGCGACGAGAGGCGGCGGCGTGCGCTCCAGGTTTACGCCGGGTTAGGCGTTTGCTAGGCTTGCGAGAGGGTGGCACGTGGCGACGAGATGAGGCCGGGTCACCCGGCAATATGATTGCGAGTCGCGACAACAAGTGGCTGAAGACGTTTCGTGCGGCGCTGCGCGGATCCGGGCCGCGCGACGGCGAGCCTATCGGCGTCGAAGGCCCGAAGCTCGTCGAAGAGGCACTGCGCTCGGGGCTCGAGGCCGAAGCTTTGCTCATAAGCGAAGCGGGCGAGCGCGAAGGCGCGCGAATCCTGCGTGCAGCGGGCGAAAGCGAGTCCGGAATCCCAAGGTCGCGCGTCCTGCGGACCACGGACAAACTTTTCCAGGGCGTGGCGGGCACGAACGCACCGCAAGGAGTGGCGGCGCTTTTCCGGCAGCGCGCTTGGGGATTCGATGACGTCCTGCGCGGCGCGGGCGCGATGCGCGAAAGCTCGCCGCTTGTGATCGTGCTGGCAGGAGTGCAGGACCCGGGAAATGTGGGCACGATCCTGAGATCGGCGGAAGCGTTCGGCGCGACGGGAGCGGTGGCGGTGCGCGGGACGGCCGACCCGTGGTCTCCGAAGGCGCTCCGCGCGTCTGCGGGATCGGCTCTCCGGCTGCCGATTCTTCGAGGGATGGCCATTCCCGTCCTGCTCGCGCAGTTGCGAATCGCCGGCGTGAAGATCTATGCGGCGAGTTCGGAGGCGCGGAGCGATGTGGATGGTTCCGCGGGTATTTCCGGACAGGCGGACCTCCGCCAGCCGTCGGCCATTTTCATCGGCAGCGAGGGGAGCGGAGTGCCGCCTGAGGTCAAGCGCACGGCCGATGCGACGATTTCGATTCCGACGAGCGACACGGTCGAGTCGCTGAATGCCGGAGTGGCGGCATCGATCGTTTTGTATGAGGCGGCGCGCCAACGGAAGCAAGGACTGAGCAGCCAAGCCTAGGTAAAAAGGAAGAATGGGACTGTTTCGCACAATCGAACCGGAAGAAGAACCGCAGGCGGGGCGGCCGCTGGCGGACAGGATGCGCCCGCAGACGCTCGACGAGTTTATCGGGCAGGAGGAATTGCTCGGCCCGGGAAAGCCGCTGCGGACTCAGATCGAGCGCGACGAGCTCAGCTCGATGCTCCTCTGGGGGCCACCCGGGTGCGGGAAGACCACGCTCGCGCGGATCATCGCCAAGCACACGCGGAGCGACTTTATCCCGTTCAGCGCGGTGCTGGCCGGAATCAAAGAGATCAAGGACGTGATGGCGAAGGCCGAAGGCGCGCGCCGCTACGGCCGCCGGACAATCGTCTTTGTGGACGAGGTGCACCGGTTCAACCGCGCGCAGCAGGATGCTTTTTTGCCGCACGTGGAGGCGGGAAACATTCTCCTCATCGGCGCGACGACCGAAAATCCCTCGTTCGAGGTGATCGCGCCGCTGCTTTCGCGGATGAAGGTGTACGTCCTGCATGCGCTCTCGGAAGACCAGATCGTGGCGCTGCTCCGGCGGGCGATCGACGATCCGGTGCGCGGGCTTGGAAAAGAAAACGTCGAGGCGAGCGGCGCAATTCTCGAGCGCATCGCCGTCCTCGCCAACGGCGACGCGCGCGCCGCGTACAACACCCTCGAAGCGCTCGTGCTGGGAACCGAGCCCGGCGCGGACGGCCGGCGCGTCCTTTCCGAAGCGCGGCTCGAGGACGTCCTGCAAAAGAAGCTCCTGCCATACGACAAGTCCGGCGAGGAACACTACAACCTGATTTCCGCCCTGCACAAGTCGGTGCGAAATTCCGATCCCGACGCGGCGCTCTACTGGCTCGCGCGGATGATCGAATCGGGCGAGGACCCGCTCTATCTCGCGCGCCGGATGGTGAGAATGGCGAGCGAAGATATCGGGCTCGCGGAACCCGGAGCGCTCGCCGTGACGATCGCCGCCAAGGAAGCCTTCGACTTCATCGGGCCGCCGGAGGGGCACCTGGCCCTCGCGCAGGCCGTGGTCTATCTGTCACTTGCGCCGAAGTCAAATGCGCTCTATACGGGATACGGAGCTGTACAAAAAGATTTGCAGAACACCATCGCGGAACCGGTTCCGCTGCATCTAAGAAATGCTCCGACCGGACTCATGAGCCATCTCGGATACGGCAAGGGCTATCAATACGCGCACAACACCGAGGAGAAAGTGACCGACATGACCTGCCTGCCGGAGAGCCTGCTCGACCGCACCTACTATAATCCCACGGATCAGGGATTCGAGGCGCGCATCCGCCAGAGGCTCGAAGAGATTCGGCGAATCCAGAAAAAGAGTCCGGCGGCGAGGGACAAGGAGTGAGGAAGCTTTTCCCAGGAAACAGACGATCTCGGAGGCGCGCGCAGTCCGCTTCCCTGCTGGCGGCCGCCACGATGGGCGCCATTTTTCTGCTCCAACCGGCGGCTTCACGCGCGCAGGACGTTCCCAAGTACGTGATCGACGAGGATTGCCAGGCCTTTGATGTTTCGGCGGACAACGCAATCGTGTACGCGGTGCCGCGCCTGAAGCGCGTCAAGCGGCTCATCATCGAACGCGACGACATTTCGATCTCGGAAGGTCCCGGAAAAACAAGGCGGATCGTGGAAGCGGACAAGTTCATGCCGATTCCTCCACCGGCCGGATACATCGTCGATTCGCTGAAGTGGTCGCCGGACGGCAGGCACATCGCCGTCAACATGACGCTGATACAGCCCCCCGCGGGCTACGTGGACAAAACGGCAAAGAGTGAAGACCAGAAAAAGGAAAAGAAGAAAGACACAGATCATGAGGACGACCGCGAGGATGACGTCCCAATCATAGGAGTCGGCGGCGGCCGTGCAATCGCCTTGCTTGATGACGACGGGCGCGAGATCAAAGTCGCCGGGGCGAAGACCCGATTTGTCGAAGGCGCCGTGAACGGCACGTGGCTGGCGGATGGCTCGACCGTCGCGTACCTAAGCGGCGGCGGACCGTTCACGATTACACGCGTGCGCCCGTCGGACGGGCAAACGAAAACGCTCTTTGAAGGGCACGCCTTCAATACGGTCGTCTGGGACGCCAAGAACAACCGGGCGTTCGCCGTGGGAGACAGCATCAGCCTTCGCGGACGGCTGACGCTCGTGCGCCTCGATCTAGTGAACGAAACCGTGACCGAAATCGCACAGATTGAAAGCTATCAGGGCGCGCTCAGCCTCTCGCCTTCAGGAACGAAGATCGGCTATTTCGAGGACGGCGACACCATCGACGTGCTCGACCTCGCGCATCCCGGAAAGCCCGTGCGCGTGCGGGCAGGGTACGGGAGATTCGAGTGGGGCCGCGACGAGCGGCGCGTGCTGCTCAAGCGCGGACCAGAGGACCGGTCGAACATTCTCTTGTGGGTTGGACTCTACGACGGGACGATCGCATCCATCCTGCACGACCTTCAGTTTCGCGATTTCCGGATTGCGCCGGGCGGCGAATCGATTGCGGTGACCATACCTGGGAAGAGAGTGCTGAAGGTTTTTCCGCTACAGTGAATCGGCAGGGGCGCTCGGGGCTACGCCAGCGCGCCCGATTCTCTAGTGCAGACGAAAACGCTTGATGTGTTCCTTCAGAATACACGCGTTCATGATGACGAAGAGTCCCGCGCTGCGGGCGCGTTCGGCCGCTTCCGCATGGATGACGCCTTCCTGCATCCAAATGCCGCGGGCTCCGATCCGGATGGCGGATTCCACGATCTCGGGAACGAACTCCGAGCGGCGGAAGATGTCGACGATGTCCACGTGCTCGGGAATGTCCTCCAGGCGGGCGTAACACTTTTCGCCGAGAACTTCCGTCTCGGAGGGATTCACGGGAATGATCTTATAGCCGGCTGATTGCAGATACTGCGCGACTCCGTAGCTGGGGCGGTGCCGGCGGTTCGAAAGGCCGACCACGGCGATCGTGTGACTGGTCTTGAGAATCTCACTGGCGGGGTCGCCGGCGGTAGCTGCCGGCGGGTGACTCACGCCGCGGTGCGAATGGTGTATGAGTTTATCCATTCCGTTCCTCTCTTGTGCGTTTCGATTGTGGGCGCCGCTGCGAATTGATTCCGCGACGCCCGTTGGCAGGATTAGAAGTCTCGCGCGCGCGCCTGGGCCGTGCTGCGCCTGAGATGCGCCCAAAAGGAATCGAACGCACCACACCAGCGCAATGCTATTTAGAAAGTCCCAGTAACAACGCCCTGAGAGGTTCCCCCCGCCCTACTGAATCCATGATAGCGAAAATCGGGAAAAAGAAAAGCAGAGATTTGCGGGGAGCTATGCCTTTCGACGCGCCAGCTTGCGCACCGAGCGCCGGCCTTCCAGCGCGCGGCCAAGCGACGCGACTTCCGCGGGAGAAAGCGCGCGATGCCGCCCCGGCGCGAGCGAACCGAGTTCCAGGCCGGCGATGCCCACGCGCCTCATCTTCTCGACGGGATGTCCCGTCTGGAAGAGCCTGTTGCGCAAACTATCGCGGCGGGCCTCGGAGAGCGTCACTTCGTACCAAGGTGAATCCTTGCCGCGCAGACGCGAAATTCGCGCACCCGTGGAACGCGTGAGATTCTCGATTTCCTCGAACGTGAGGAGCGTCTTGAGTTTCAAATGGTACGTCTGCGGCAGATGGTGCGCCCGGAGAATGCGATTCGCCAGATCGCCGTCGTTCGTGAGAAGGACGAGCCCGGAGGAGTGATACTCGAGCCGCCCAACCGGGAACACGCGCTCGGGGACTCCGTGCAGCAGGTCGCGAAGAGAGCGGCGGCCCTCGGGATCGCTCAGTGTGGAGACGACCTCCGTCGGCTTGTGCAAAAGCAAATAGACTTTCTCCGATTCCGGCCGGAGGAGTTTTCCGGCGACCTTGATGTGGTCGCGGGTCTCGTCGGCTTTGCTGCCGAGCTCGGTGACCACCCGCCCGTTCACGGTAACAAGCCCGGAGGTGATCATTTCCTCGGCGTGGCGGCGAGACGCCAGGCCGGCGCGAGCGATGATTTTTTGGAGGCGCTCTTCCATGCAGACAGATTACCGGAAAATCGGCAGATGACGAACGGTTAAGGCTGCTGGCAGTGGCACAGCTTCCAGACCTGGTCGAAGAATGGCTTTGCCGTCGAATCCACCGGCAAGGCTCCGGAGTACTTTGGCTCGTCACCGGCAAGATCAACTACCGCCAATGCTGCCGTCGCCGACTCGAAGGCAAATGCCAGCTTTGGCACGGCGGCGGACGCAGAATCGTTGGGGACGAGCGTCCCCGCCTGGCAGTGGAATTGCCCACCCAAGAATTGTTGAAAGAATGCGCGCGCTCCCACAGCCACGTCCAGATCTCCGGTGTATTGCATCGTTTCGCTTTTCCAATCGAGCTTGCTCGTCGCACCGGAACTCGACTTAAAGACGAGGCTCGTCGTGACTGCCCGTTGGGGCGCGACGGCGGGCGCCGTTGCACCAGCCGCAGGGGCTGCCGCGGCTGGCTCGGGAGCAACAGCACCGGGCGCAGCTCCGAATTCGCGGGGGTGCGCGGGGACGTCAACCGAACCGGTCATCCCGCTCGGCACGTCGAGCACGGCGAAGCGCAGTCGCCCGTCCTCGTCCTTCGCGCTAAAGTCAAAGATGCTTCGAATCCCCCGCTCCTGCCAGCCCTTGTAGACCGCCTCGGACACGGGCCCCGAAAGGTCCCGCGGGAAAATCTGAAATTTGTCGCCTTTCGGATCGTACTCGCAGATCGCCATCTGGAGCCTCAATCGTCGTGACCCACCCTCCGGCTCGAGGCTCAGCGCTGTTGGAGAGATCGTCAGCAGGTACCGGGCTTGCGCTGTCTGGCCCGGGGCTTGCAGCGGCGGAACCGCTTCCGCGGTCAAGGAAATCGAGGTGGCCGGCAGCGGGTCGATGCAAACCTGCTGAAGCAGAGCTTCGGGCTTCTCCTGACTGAGGCGAGCCTGCGCGTCCGTGGCGAAATAGCCGCGGCGATAGGCGAGCTTGACGCCGTGCTGTTCGGACTTGATCGTAATCTTCTGAAAGTGGCCATCCCACTTGACGTTTTCCGGGTAGTAAGCCAGCTCGTAGTAGGACGAGCCGTCGTTGAGCGCCGACTGCACGCATCCGGAGAGATCGTTCGTGTTGGCGCAGATCCTGCCGCCGGTGGATGCGGCGATTTCATTCATCGTGTCCTGGGACTCGAAGCGCGCGGTATCTTCCCGGGTCAGCTGGCTTCCGAAGCCTGCGCCCGGATTAAACCGATTGATGTGCGGGTCCTGGGCGGCCGAATACAGCTGCGCGGTCTCCAGGCCCTTCGCGTCCACGGGATAGACGGCGACCTGAGCGTCCGTGAGCGCCTCGGCCGCGGCGCGGACCTTCTCCGTATAGGATGCGCTGCCGGCGAATTCCTGACCCGGAAGTTTCGTCGTCGAGGGAGACAGGCTGAGCGCCGGATTGCCTCCAAAATCGGACGTTGGTTCGATCCAGAGCGGGAACGACTCCGAAAACCAGATCAGATTCTTTCTGCCCGGATAGCCCCCGAGATACTTCGCAATCCCCACCATCGCGTCCGTCGTGTCGTCCACGCGAACGGCCATCTGGGCTTCGTATTCTTCCTTTTCGAAACTTTCGAGCGTTTGAATTTCCGATGTTTCCACGTCGCCGTTCTGATCCAGCGCCTGATTCGACGCGCTGTTGGCGTCGTCTTGCGGGTTCTGCTCGATGGAGACCGATCGAAGCGCGTGATCTACCGCAACTTTCAGCAGCCCGGGGTCCGTCGTGAAGTTCTGCACCACCCTCAGCGTGTGCCCCAGGGTGAATACGGCCACGGGCGTATTCGGAGGCAGCGTCTTCAAAAGCAGCAGCATGTGCTTGTGGACTTCCACCGGATTCGTGATTTCCGTGTTGAGCGCATCCATCAGCAGAATAGTCGGCGGCACTCTCGGCTGCGGGAGACCCCGATTTGAAAAGACGTGCGCGCCACTCGTGGCCGTCCCCAGCTCGCTGCCACGCGCCGCGGGGGGATTTGCGGACGCGTCCATGAACTCAAACCGGGCGATTTTCTGCGGGCCGCCGCGTCCGTCGAGGATTTTGAAATCGTCCTGCTTCAAATCGCGCACGGCGTTCCCGTGCGAATCGGTGACGACCACGTCCACGGTGATCAACCGCGTTTGCACCTTCACCGCCGGTGCTGGATTCGGGGATTGCGAGCTGGCGGGCGTGTTCGGCCGCGGCGACGGCGACTGCGCGGATGTTCCCGCTGCCGCGGCGAAGAGGAATGCGATGCTCCCGAAAAAGATTGCTTTGTACACTGGATTGCGTCCGACCTTCCGTCACGCACGAGTAACTGCGGGGCCTATTCTACACAAATCTCATGTCGTGACGCGCAAACGCGCTTTGGAGGAATTACGACTGCTCGGACGAGCCTGCCGCAGCCGTCCGCGATTGTTCGGAGGCTTCCGCCGCGTCATCGGCGAGTTCGGCAAGATCGTTCGTTTCGCCGGACTCGCGAATCGCGCGCGCCTCGGCAGATTCCGGCGCTGCCGCTTCCGGTTCGGCGGGCGCGATGCCCGAATCGGAGCCAAGCGCGGCCTGGGCGAGTTGCTCGAATTCCTTGAGGCTGGGGAGCTCGTCGAGATCGGAAAGGCCGAAACGCATCATGAACTGCTTCGACGTGCGGTAAAGGATCGGCCGGCCGATCACTTCCTTGCGGCCTGCGGTGGTGATGAGCCTCTTCTCGAGAAGCGTCTTGATGACGCCTCCGACGTGCACGCCGCGAATCTCGTTGATTTCCGGCACGGTGACCGGCTGCTTGTACGCGATCACGGCCAGCGTCTCGAGCGCGGGCATCGTGAGGCGCAGCGGCGGCTGGAGGCTCTTGATGAACTTGCGGACCACGTCGTGGTGCTGCGGCTTGGTGTAAAACTTCCAGCCGCCGGCGACCCTGCGCACCTCGATGCCGCGGTCGTCGGTCTGATACGCGGCGACGAGCAGATCGAGCGCCGCTCGCGCCAGCGTCTTTTCCATGTCGAGCGCGTTCGCGATCTGGTCGAGCGTGGCGGGCTCGTCCGCTGCGTAGATGATGGCTTCGAGTGCGGCTTGCGTTTCTTGTGGTGTCATGGTCACAGATACTGCTCCTCGATTTTCGACATCGCGTCGGGCCCGGCAAAAACAGCGTCGAACATCTTGTGCTTCCTTAGGCCGATGTCGGCAAACAGCTCCGATTGCACCAGAATCACGGCCTGCATGCGCACCATTTCGAGCACGGCCAGCAGCGCGACGATCATGGCGTTGCGCGTCTCGCATGCGCCGAAGAATTCGATGAGCGAAACGGGATCGTCGGTCGCCGTCAGACGCTGGCGCAAACGGTCCATCATCTGCGCGATCGTCACCGTGTCGTGGTGCAGCTCGAATTTGGTGACCGACTTCCGGCGCTCCAGCACCTCGTGGAACGTCTTGATGAGATCGACGAGCGAGACGACCATCTCGCCTTCGATCGCGTCGCCCGTATAGAGCGCGCGGTCGGGGCGCGACCACACGTGCGCCTCGATCTGCTGCTTCTCGTAGAGAAGTTGCGCGGCGTTCTTGAACTTTTCGTGTTCGAGCAGCCGGTGAACGAGTTCGTCGCGCGGATCTTCCATCGCGTCGGGCCCGGCGAGCGGATCGGCCGGCAGCAGCATCTTCGACTTGATGTGAATCAGCGTCGCGGCCATGTAGATGAAATCCGCGGAGACGTCGATATCGAGCGTTTCGAGCTGGTGAAGGTAGTCGAGGTATTGCTCGGTGACCTTGGCGATGGGGATGTCGTGAATGTCCATCTCCTGCTTGCGGATCATGTCGAGCAGGAGATCGAGCGGGCCTTCGTACACCGGCAAATTGATGCGATAGGGTGATGGTGACGCCACGTCAGTTGCCCCCGGCCCGCCGCGGCGGGCGCGCTTCATCCCATTTGAATATCGCGTTGCGGACTCGTTTCATCGTCTTCCGCGCGGCCGCGTGCGCCTTCTTCCCGCCGGCGTCGAGGATACCCCAAACTTTTTCGGGATGCGCTTCCAATTCCTTGCGGCGTTCCTGTATCGGCTCGATCCACGTGACCAGGTTTTCCGCCATCAGCTTCTTGCAATCCACGCAGCCGATCGCCGCCGTGCGGCACTCGTGATCGATGCGCGTTACCAATTCCGGCGCGGAAAACAGCTTGTGCCAGGCGAATACGGGGCACACTTCCGGGCGGCCGGGATCGGTGCGGCGCTGGCGCTGCGGGTCCGTCATCATGTTGCGGACTTTGTTGCGGATCTCGTCCGGCGGATCGGAAAGCCAGATGGCGTTGCCGTAACTCTTCGCCATTCGCCGGCCGTCCGTGCCGGGCAGGCGCGGAGTTTCGGTCAGCACGTGGCCGGGCTCGCGCAACACCTGCTCCAACGCAAAGAACTTGCGGTTCTTGCGGCCGATCTTGTCGATAAAGTTCGCGACACCGCCATCTCTTGCGTCGCGAACAAATCTATCTCGAATCTCGCGCCGAGCTTCTTCCGGAATCGGCGCTCCGGCTTTGGAGGCAAGACGGCCGAGCCCGAATAGTTCGACCATGGAGTTCAGCGCGGTTCGATTGGAATTAGAAAAGATTTCGGGGAGAAGGTCGAAGCCAAAATGCGCGTCGAATCTCCGCACAATCTCGCGCGTGAGTTCGACGTGGGGCGTTTGGTCCTCTCCGACCGGGACGAGCAATTCCTGCCTGGGGTCGCCATACATCACGATGTCGGCTGATTGCAAAAGCGGGTAGCCGAGGAAACCGTAGGTGCCGAGGTCTCGGTCTTTCAGGTTTTCGATCTGCTCTCTATAGGTCGGTACGCGCTCGAGCCACGAAAGCGGCGTGATCATCGAGAGCAGCACGTGCAACTCGGCATGCTCGAGGATGCTCGACTGGACGAACATCGTCGATTTCTCGGGATCGAGGCCGACCGAAAGCCAGTCGGTTGCGACTTGCAGGGTATTTTCAGCGATGGAAGACGTGTCTTCGTAGTGCGTCGTCAGGGCGTGCCAGTCCGCGACGAAGAAGAAGCACTCGTATTCTTCCTGGAGCTTGAGCCAATTCTGGAGGGCACCGAAGTAATGGCCGAGGTGGAGACGGCCGGTGGGCCGCATGCCGCTCAGGACTCGTTTGCGCTTCGCCACTCTAGAGAAATGCCCCCGGTGTGGAACATGGAAAAGTGAAAATCGAAAATAACAAAGGCGATGCTAGCACAAAGTTGAGGATTCAGAGTTAAGAAGCAGTCTCTCGAAGTCCCGCCGCACCGATACACACAATGCGCAAGACGCGAGCCACAAGTTACGAGTCAGCACTCACGGATTACCACTCACTTCCCCTGAATCGAGAGCAGCTCCACTTCAAAAACGAGCGTGGCGTTGGGACCGATGGCCCCGCCCGCTCCGCGCTGTCCGTAGGCAAGATCGGGCGGAATGAAAAGCTGCCACTTCGATCCCACGGGCATGAGCTGGAGCGCCTCGGTCCAGCCCTTGATCACCTGACCGACGGGAAACGATGCGGGCTGGCCGCGCTTGTACGAGCTGTCGAATTCCGTGCCGTTGATGAACGTGTCGCGGTAGTTGCAGACAACCGTGTCGCTGGTCGCCGGCTTCGGTCCCGTGCCCGCCGTAAGAACCTTGTATTGCAGGCCGCTGGGCAGCGTGACCACGCCGTCCTTCGTCTTGTTGTCCGCGAGAAAAGCTTCGCCTTCTTTCATGTTGGCCTCCCTGGCCTTCTGGTCCTCAGCGGCCTGTAGGTCCGTGAGCGCGGCCTGCGCTTCCTCGTCGGTCAAAAGCATCTTGCCACCGGCCAGAGTGTCCTTGATGCCGCGGACCAGGCTTGCCGAATCCAGATCGTCCGACTGCTTCTTGAGGCTTCTGCCGATGTTCATCCCGAGCGCGTAGCTGGCCTTTTCCTTCTGAGTGGTGAGCGCTGGAGCAGTCGCGCTCTTTGCAGCGGGCGCCCGCGCCTTCTTCGCAGGCGTCGCCTTCGGAGCGCTTGCGGCAGGGCTGGGTGGAGTCTTTGCCGGTGGAGTTTCTTGTGCCGGGGCGCTTTGAACGAACGTCAGCCCAGCTGATAAAACGAAGATTGCTGTGTTTAGGGATTTTCGCATGCGCGTATTGTTACATTGGTCCGTGCGTTGCGCAAATCCGCTTCGGCGTGCTTGTGCTTTCCTGCCGCCGCCCCGAACGCGCGCCGGACTGTCCGTTCGTTCAGTCCTGTAACTGTCGTCCTGTGCCCCGTCCTTTTTCTGCACCTTTTCCGTACTCTCGCTGCGCATCGTCTCTGCTAGGTTGGCGGAAGGCCGCGGCGGTTTTACGGCCTGAAAGGAGAATCGCTGTCGATGCGCGCTCGCCAGGTTGGCCGCCAGTCACCTCTGCCCGGCGGCGGCCGTTCTAATCGATACACTGGCGATTAGAAAACGATCCAACTCGCTGAAAACACGGCATCGGCGCCCGGTCTAATCGGTACAGATTCGGCGCTCCGCAACCCGCGCCAGTTACAGCTTCAAAAGCTCGCGGAGGCGCTTGGTCTGGTTGCGGGAGACGGGAATTTCGCTCGCGCGCTTGTCGTTCATCTTGAGCATGAAGCTCGACTTGAACCACGGCACGACTTCCTTGATGTGATTGATGTTGACGAGATACGACCGGTGCGGGCGCCAGAAGACGGCGGGGTCGAGAGCCTCCATCAGATCCTCGACCGTGCGGTAGTTTGAGACGCCTTCGAGGTCGCGCGAGAAGATCGTGATCGCGCCGTCCTGGATCGACGCGTAGATCATGTCGTCGGCGTCGATCAGGATCATGCGCGACTGCGACTTGACCAGGAGCTTTACAGGCTGCGTGGCGCCCCGATTCGGCGCTCCGGCGCCGAGCTGGCCGACCAGAGTCTCCAAACGCTCGACGGGCGAAGTGTTGGCGTCGACCATTTTTTTTGCGCGCTGGATCGCCCGGGCGACACGGGCCCTGTCGAACGGCTTCAAAACGTAATCGACGGCGTTTACTTCGAAAGCATGGACGGCGTAGTGGTCGTAGGCCGTCGCGAACACAATTTGCGGAAGGCGCACTTTGCGCTCGACGAGCTTTTTGATCACGCCGAGACCGTCGAGACCGGGCATCTGCACGTCGAGAAAAACGAGGTCGGGATCGTGTTCCTTGATCAGCGCGACGGCTTCGAGCCCGTTCTTGCCTTGCGCAACCACGTTTACTTCCGGAAAGCCCTTGAGCAGGTAGGCGAGCTCGTCGCGCGCGGGACGCTCGTCGTCAACTATGATTGTGTTAATCGGCATGAATGCTCTTTACGCAGTATAGACGAGTCGGCGCAGCGAGAGGTAGCCGGCGCGGCTCGGCTTAGAGAATCCGGCATGAGGGACGCAAGGCGAGGGCATAGGGTAGAATTGCCGCTCGGGCGAAGCGAAGGAGCGAGCGCGAGAATGCCGAAAGCGAAGAAAGCCGGGCGACTGCGTGTGCTGAGCAGCACCGTCCTGTGCAAGGGCCGCGTGTTTACCGTGAAACACGATGAAGTTATCGAACCGAGCGGATTGAAAGCCACACGGGACATTGTGGTGCATCCGGGATCGGTCGTCGTTCTTCCAGTGCTCCCCGATGGGCGCATCGTCCTGATCCGCCAATACCGCTACGCCGCCCAACAATACTTGTGGGAATTGGTCGCGGGGCATAAGGAGCCGGGCGAGAATCCCGTCGCAGGCGCGCATCGCGAGTTGCAAGAAGAAACCGGCTATCGCGCGCGGCGAATCACAAAATTGCTCGACGTCTTCCCTTCCCCGGGACTGCTCGGCGAGCGCATGGAGATCTTTCAGGCAAGTGGATTAACGAAAGGCAAAGCGCGGCCCGAGGAAGACGAGAAAATCACGCAACAGATTGTTACGCTCCGCGAAGCCGAGCGGTGGATTCGCACCGGCAAAATCATCGACTCGAAGTCGGTCGCGGGAATTCTCTATTACGCGACGTTCGTCGCACGAAAAGCATAGGATCGCCATGGAAAACAGAGAGGTCGCGAAAATCCTGCGCGAGACGGCGCAACTGCTCGAAATCGACGGCGCGATCATCGGCCGCTACCGCAGCTACGAAAGGGTCGCCGAACTCCTCGGCGGCCTGACGGAACGCATCGAGGACGTCGCCAAGGACGACAAGAAGCTTCAGGAACTGCCGGGAATCGGCGAAGGGATGACCGCGCACATCCATGAAATCCTCAAGACCGGCGATTATAGCCTCCGGCAAAAACTGCTGAAAAAGTATCCCCCCACGATTCTCGACCTCCTGGAAGTGCACTCGCTGGGGCCCAAGAAGGTGGCGCTGCTCTGGAAGAAATTCAAGGTGGCCACCGTGGACGGCCTCGAAAAGCTCGCGCGCGAAGGCAAGCTGCACGATATTCCCGGATTCGGCGAAAAGAGCGAGCAGAACATTCTGAAGGCCGCCGGGCAGTTCAAGCACCTCTCCGGGTCCGGGCGTTTCCACATCAACGTGGCGGATGACGAGGCGCAAAAGCTCGCGGTGTTTATCGCCAAGGCCGGCGCCGCGGTGGAATCCGTCACGCCCGCAGGGTCGCTCCGCCGCGGCAAGGACACGGTCGGCGATTTGGATTTGCTCGTCACGATGCGGCCGGGACACGACAAGCAGAAGGACGTCGATACCGTCGCGGAACACATCCTGAAATATCCGGAGATCGAGCAGACCCTTGCGCACGGGGAGAACAAGGTCAGCGTGCTCCTCACGAGCGGCCTGCAAGTGGACGTCCGGCTGCTCGAAAAGAAGAGCTTCGGCGCCGCGCTGCTCTACTTCACGGGATCGAAGGAACACAACGTCGCCCTGCGCGGGCGGGCGAACGAGATGGGATGGACGCTCAATGAATACGCCCTTACGACGCTGAAGGGCGGCAAGGTGGTGGCAAGCAAGACCGAGGAGGAAATCTATTCGAAGCTGAAGCTCGCCTACATCGAGCCGGAGCTCCGGGAGATGACGGGCGAGATCGATGCGGCCGAGCACGGTAAGCTCCCGAAGCTCGTCAAGCTCGAGGACATTCGCGGCGACCTACAGATGCACACCACCGCGTCGGACGGGCACAACTCGATCGAGGAGATGGGCGAGGCCGCGCGCGAGCTGGGCTACGAATACATCGCATTGACCGACCACTCGCAGGCCGTCACCGTCGCCAACGGCATGGACGAGAAGCGGACACTTGAACAGATCAAGAAGATCCGCGCCGCGCAACAGAGGGTCCACGGAATCCGGCTGCTTGCGGGCATCGAAGTGGACATCAAGAAGGACGGCTCGCTCGATCTGGAAGACGAGGTGCTCGCCGAACTCGACGTGGTCGTCGCGTCGGTCCACTCCTACATGAACATGGAGCGGGCTGAGATGACGGACCGCCTACTCGCCGCAATCGAAAACCCGTACACCCAGATCATCGCGCATCCGACGGGACGGCTCGTGCTTCGCCGCGACCCGTTTGAATACGACATGGAACGCATCCTGGACGCGGCGGCAAAGCACGGCGTGGCGATGGAGTGCAACGCGTTCCCCGACAGGCTCGATCTGAAGGACGTGCATCTGCGGATGGCCAAGCAGCGCGGCGTGAAGATCGTAATATCGACCGACTCGCATTCCACGCGCCATCTGCTCTACATGAAGTACGGCGTCGAGACGGCGAGGCGGGGATGGATTGAGAAAAAAGACGTGATCAACACGCTGCCGCTCGATCAGTTCCTGGCAGCGCTGCGGCCCAAGCCGCACGCCGCGAAGAAACTAGCCGCAAAACGAAAATCCGCGTAAAGGCAGAGCTACACAGAGTACGAGACGGTGCTGTCGTCCACCGGGCCGATCCTCTTGGCCTTGGTTGTGACGTCGGGCGACTTGGCGCCGCGGCGCATCGCCACGATGCCGGTGCGGACGACCTCCAACAGCCCATAGGGGTTCAGCAATTCCAGCAGGCGATCCACTTTTTCCTCGCCGCCGGTGAGCTCCAAGGTGATCGAGTCCAAAGCGATATCGAGAACGCGAGCCTTGAACACTGTCGCCAGTTCAAGGATCTGCGAGCGCTTCTCGCCCGTGGCGCTGACCTTGACGAGCGCCAGGTCGCGCAGCAGAGCGGGTTGGTGGGTCACATCGTCCACCAGGAGAACGTTCACGAGCTTGTAGACGTTCGCCACGATGCGACGCGCCTGATCTTCATCCGCGTCGGTCACGATCGTCATCCGCGAGACTTCGGGCTTTTCGGTGCGGCCAACGGTAAGCGAGTCGATATTGAACGCGCGGCGCCGAAACAGCGTCACCACGCGCGAGAGCACGCCCGGCTTGTTTTCCACATAGACGACAATTGTATGGAGCATGATTTTCCTATTCGTCCTCGGCCGTTTCGACCAGGGGATTGGGCCGCCGGATCATGTCGTGGAGCGCCGCACCCGCCGCGACCATGGGGTACACGGTGTCTTCCTGCTCCACTTTGAAATCGATCAGTACGGGCCCTTCGTGCGCTCGCGCGGCCCGCACTGCCGGGACCACTTCGTTGCGGTGCTGAACCACGATGCTGCGGATTCCGTACGCTTGCGCGAGCATCGCAAAGTTGGGATTCAGCAGCGGCGTCGCCTCGTAGTTGCGCTCGTAGAAAAACTCCTGCCACTGGCGCACCATGCCGAGATAGCCGTTGTTGATGATGGCGATGTTGACCTTCAGGTTCTCCTGAACAATCGTCGCGAGCTCGGCCATGGTCATCTGGAAGCCGCCGTCGCCGACGACGACCCAAACGTCCGCGTCCGGGCGCGCCACTTTTGCTCCGATGGCCGCGGGGAGGGAAAATCCCATCGTCCCCAGGCCCCCGGAAGTAATCAGCGAGCGTGGCTGCTCGTGCTTGTAGTATTGCGCTTCCCACATCTGATGCTGGCCGACGTCGGTCACGATGATGGTTTCATGCTCGCGAGTCTCGTGCCACAGGTCGTTGATCACATGCGCCGCGTAGAGATGCCCGTTGTCGGGCAGATTCTGGATGTCGCGGACGGCCGTATCGCCCTTGAGGCTGTGGATGTGCTCGATCCATTCCGAGCGGTTGGCGGATTCGACGCGCGGCAGCAACTCGAGCAGGATGTTGCGCAGGTCGCCGACGAGCGCCACGTCCACCTTCACGTTCTTGTTGATCTCGGCCGGATCGATATCGACGTGGATTTTTTTCGCGTTGACAGCGTACGTTTTCAGCGTGCCGGTCACGCGATCATCGAAACGCATGCCGAAGGCCAGCAACAGATCGGCTTCCTGAATCGTCTTGTTGACCCAAGCCTCGCCGTGCATTCCCATCATGCCGAGGTTAAGCACGTGGGAAGCCGGGAGGTGTCCGAGTCCCAGCAGCGTCATCGCCACGGGAATGCATGTGCGCTCGGCGAAGGCTTGCACTTCGTGCTCCGCGCCGGAAATCGAAATCCCGTGCCCCGCCAGGATCACCGGTCTCTTGGCGGAACGAATCAACTGGAGCGCTTCTTCATACTCTTCCTTTGCGGGCGAGAGATCGGGTCGATAGCCGCGCATCCGGGGCGCCGCGCCTTCCCAATCGAATTCGCAGGAGCTTTGTTGCGCGTCCTTGGTGATGTCGATCAGCACCGGTCCCGGCCGCCCGGACTTCGCGACGTACATGGCTTCGCGGACCGCGGTTGCGATTTCGTCGGCGCGCGTGACCAAATAGTTGTGCTTGGTAATCGGAAGCGTGACGCCGGTGATGTCGGTTTCCTGAAACGCGTCGGAGCCAAGCAGTTTGCTTCCGACCTGACCCGTGATGCACACGATGGGGGAGGAATCCATCATGGCCGTGGCGATGCCCGTGACCATGTTCGTCGCGCCCGGGCCTGACGTGGCGACCGCCACGCCCACGCCTCCCGTGGCGCGCGCATAGCCATCGGCCATATGCGTCGCGCCCTGCTCGTGGCGCACCAGGATGTGGCGAATGGTGCTGTGTTGTAGCGCGTCGTAGGCGGGGAGAATCGCGCCGCCCGGATACCCGAAAACGGTCTTCACGCCCTCGCGCTCCAAACACTCCCACAAGATTCTTGCACCCGTCATCATCGGCTTTTTGCTGTCCATCGGATTCCCCTTCTCACTCTCACAAAAATCAAAAACCCACCTTACCAGCGTCTCTGGCAGGTGGGTTTCATGAGCTTTTCAGATTCCTTGTCACTCAGCTCAGTGATGCCCTCCAGGCCGAGACGCGGATACGAGCCGTACTACTACACTCTCAAGGATAAGTCGGCTCAAATTGGTCAATGTGTTCATGCGCTCGCGTCTGGCAGCTGAGTGCCTCTTTATCCCAGAGGCATTCGACAGCAGCTAACTTACCTCCCGCGAGCTTGCTCTGTCAAGGAAGTCTTGGCGTGGTGCTTCCCTGCCAAAACGAGGGCGCTTGTCTGATGGCGACTTGGAACACGCTAGTACCCCCGTCCTATTGGTGCGCGCTGAACCTCTTCGTAAAGTGAGAATGGTTCATGAGTGCGAATCGGAGGACCGAGATGGGCACGGCCGCATGGCCCGCATCGAAGCCGGCAAGCGCCAGGGCACGGAAAACGCCCGCAGACGCGCGCGCCAGGAAACGCATCAAGGTTTCGCTGCCTGTGCATCTGCGCCCGTTCGATGCGCGCTACGCCGAGATCGAAGACGTCGGGCAAGTAGTGGATTTTACGCGCGATGGGCTGTATTTCAAGACGTGCATGCCGCACTACTTTGTGGGAATGCGTTTGATCGTGACGTTCCCATTCGGCGACAAAATCTCCGCACACAGGAAATTCCTCGCCTCCGTGGTCCGGCTCGAACATTCCGGAAGTGACAGCCGCGGCGTCGCGGTGCGGTTCCTCCTTTAAGTCGGTCCGCGGAATGCGGCTTTGCCGGGCGCGGATCGACGCTGTGATTGCTCCCCGCACATCGGAAACCATGCGAGACCCCCGGGGCGTGATTGGCTTTTGGGCAAGGTTCGCGGGATTGCGCTTGTCAGTCGCGCGGGACGCCGGGGACAATGGTGGTGTGCCAGCCAGGCGTGCCACCGTTCGCGGAACTCGGCATACACGTAGAGAGCCGGTTTGGAAGGCAGGTATCCCCGATCATGTATGACCATGGCCAAAAAAAATATTCGCGCGACGAGGTAGCCGGGAAAGCGACGTCGACTGGTGAGGCCGAGCGCCGCAACGCGGACCGCCACGTCTTCACAGCTTCGGCCGAAGTCGTCGAGGTGGGTTCGGGGGCTCGGTTCTCAACGCGCACAACCGACCTGGGGCCAGGCGGATGCTTTGTCGATACCATGCTCCCTTTTCCCGTGGGCGCCAAGGTTCGTGTGACCGTTCAGAAGGGCAAAACACAGTTTGAAACCGGCGGGACGGTGGTCTATTCGCAGACCGGACTCGGAATGGGCATTGCGTTCGATACGCTGGAAGGGCAGCAGCGCCAGGCTCTCGAAACGTGGTTGAGAGAATTGACGGGCGGGCGGCACATCCTGTTCCCAGAGAACACGCGTGGACCGGAGGGGTCGGCATCGGTTCGCGGGATCGACCATGCGGCACTGGTCCGCCTGGTTCAATTGCTGGTCGGAAAAGGAATGCTGACGGAAGCCGAGGGGGCTTCTGTGCTGTTCGACCCGCTAATGTAAGTGGAAAACCGCTGCACACTCCAAGCCTCAAAACCTGCGAGTTCTAGGACCATAAGCAACTGACGCCCATGCAGCAATTTCCCAATCAAGGAAGTTTTTCCTCGATTGGGTTCACACTTGAGCGCGTGGTCATTTCTAAGTCACTTGTAATCAACGTGTCTTTAATTGTCACGGGTGGCAACGCTCGTGCAACTTTCTGAGCCCCAAGGGGGGACCTATGGGAGAACGTAGAAAAGCCAGAAGGTATGACCTCTATTTGCCCCTGCAGGTGTTTACATCGCGCCAGCGGCCCGCCGAGTTCTACACAGCCCAGCTTCGGGATATCTCCCGGTCTGGGGTGTATTTTCACTCTACGGTGGCTGTTGAGCCCGGTACAGGCATGGAGCTGACCTTTGCCCTGCCCACCGAAAGCAGCGGAAACTCCGTGCTCGTGCGAGCCAGCGCCAAGGCTCTTCGCGTGTCCACGCTCAAGGGCGAGACGACAGCGATGTATGGAGTGGCGGCTACGATTGACCGAATCGATTTCGTCCGTCCTGTTGCCGCACACGTGGCCGCCTAAAGCGGTCCGATCCCCTTCCCGGCAGTATTGCTACGGAATTCGAGTCCATCACTAGAGTCCTGTAAGCCCCTGCACACTTGCAGCCTGTCTGCTTGAGGCCCCAAGCCGCTACAATGCGGCATGCGCAATCGCCTCCGGACGCCCATGCCGCGCAGCACTCCGCCGGAGTCGATCAGCGACATCGAAGGGCACGTCTTGCGCGGGCTTTGCGGCAGCCCGATTTCCCCATCGCTCTGGAAACACCTCGTCGCGGAATTGAAGGACTACCGGTGGCACCATCCGGAACACAAAGTGATCTTCGACGCGCTCACACGAATTCGGACCCACGACTTTAGAGCGATGCAAGCCCAGCTGCCCGCACAGACGACGCGCATGGGATTTCCCGACGTTGACTGGGCGATCTACCTCAGTGGGGCAAAAACGCCGGCGCCGAAAATCAAAAGGCTGGTCGAAAAGCTGAAGGCAGACACGAAAGACCGCTCTTAGGCAGCCGCGCCGAGCGGGAAACTAAACTGTCATCTCTTGGAGGCGGCGATTTCGAAATCCAAATACTGCACGAGCGTCGCCGGATCGCCGCCCACAAGAGGGCGTCCATTGACGTAAACCGTTGGCGTGCTGTTGACGCCCAGCGCTTCGCCCTCCGCTCGGTTCGCAGCAACCGACTTCTGAGCATCGGGCGAGGCAAGGCAAGCCTTGAATGTGTCGGCGTTCAGGCCGGCCTGCGTGGCAAATTCCACCAGCTTGTCCCAGATGTTTTCCGCAGAGAGCACGTCCTGATTTTCGAAGATCGAGTCATGCACCTTCCAGAAGGCGTCCGGTGATTGCGCGAAAGCGCATCGGCCTCCCAAGGCGGCCGTTTCAGCCCAGGGATGGATCTGAGTGAGAGGGAAATCCTTGTAAACGACGCGGACCTGCGGGTACTGCGTTTCGATGGCCTTCATCGCTTCCGCCAGCTCGCGGCAATGCGGGCACTGGAAATCCGCAAACTCCACCACCGTGATGCGAGCGTTCGCCGGGCCTTTCGAAGGATTGCCCTCGATGTGAATATTGGCGCGATTCGCTGCAAAAGGATCGACCGCCATTTCGTAGATCTCGCCCCGCAAAAGTGTCTTGCCGTCCTTGCTCACGTAGACTTCGCCGGACTGGGTTTGTTCATTGAGCGTCACGACGACGGGCACGACGTAGAAACCCGCCGCGGCAGATGGGCCGAGGGGACCCAAAGTCACCTTCACGTCGGGCGCCCAGCCGAAGAGCTCCCGCACGAAAGCCTCGGTGGACTTGAGGAGCCGCGCCTGCTCGGGAGACGCGGAAGCTTGGGCGGGCGCGGGAACCGTGGCGGGCGGCGTCGGTGCTTGTCCCGCACAAGGGATCGCTCCAACCAGAATAGCCAGCGCGCACAGCACGGTTGCTCTTCCACACATCGATTGAGTCCTCCGCGCGAAGTTTTTCCAGAAAATGTCGAATCCGGAACAGCATAAAGAAAAACGACGAGAAGAGCAAAACGGAAAAACACACGCGAATCTTCGAGAAGGCTGGCTCAGGACGAAGCGACCTGGCTGGCGAGCCACTCGCCCACCTGGCGCGTGCCCAGGGACCCGCCGAGATCAGCCGTGGTCTTGCCTTCGCGGATGGCGGCGCGGACGGCCTTCTCGACGTTCTCAGCTTCGGCTGTCCAGCCGAGATACGCGCACATCATCCCCGCGGCGAGGACGGCTCCCATCGGATTCGCGATATTTGTCCCCGCGATGTCGGGCGCCGAGCCGTGGACCGGCTCGAAGAGAGAGACCTCTCCGGGATGGATGTTCCCCGAAGGAGCAAGCCCGAGGCCGCCGATCAGCGCCGCACCCAGGTCGCTCGCGATGTCGCCGAAGAGATTGCACGTGACGATCACCTGAAACTGCGAAGGGTCGCGGACCATCTGCATCAGCAGATTATCGATGTACATGTGGCTCGATTCGATCTCGGTGTACTCGCGGCGGACCTCGGCGAACACGCGCTGCCAGAGATCGTGGCCGAACGCCAGAGCGTTCGACTTGTCGCTCATGCAGACGCGCTTCAGGCCGCGGCCCCGGGCAAATTCAAAAGCGTAGCGGATAATGCGCTCGACGCCCTTGCGCGTATTGATATCTTCCTGCGTGGCGATCTCGTCGGCAGTTCCCTTTTTGAAGAAGCCGCCCGCGCCGGAGTAGAGACCCTCGGTATTTTCGCGAAAAACTAGGAAGTTGATGTCCTTCTCCGTGCGACCCTTGAGCGGGGTGAGCCGCTGGTCGAAGAGCGCGCAGGGGCGCACGTTGACGTAGAGGTCGAGCTTGAAGCGCAGGCCGATCAGAATGTCGGCTCCGTGCTGATTTTGGGGAACGCGAGGGTCGCCCAGCGCGCCGAGGAGAATGGCGTCGAAATCGCGGCGAAACATTTCGGGCGCGTCGGCAGGGAGCGTCGTGCCGTCCCGAAGATAGCGATCCGCACCCCAATCGAATTCGGTGAGAGCGATTTCGCGCCCGCCGGCCGCCGCGGCAGCTTTCAGGACTTTCACAGCTTCGGGGATGACTTCCTTGCCGATGCCGTCGCCGGGGATGATCGCGATGCGTTTAGCAGAACGGGAGCGATCGACCATGACCGTCGCGGAACGTAGCACGCGAGCCCTGGAGTGTCAACGCGGGTAACCTCGAGAACAAGGCACAGTGGCGAAGTCCTCGGTGTTGACCCATGCGCAAACCGGTATATACTTTCGCCGGTCTGGGGACGCCGCGACGAGTCTGGCCTGCCGGCCGAACCGGCAGAGTTCCTGCACGTCCAACCCAGCTGTACGAGACCACCGATTTTCAATCTGGTCCGAATACTGAGGAGATCACCGATGAAGAAATGGATTATGGCTGTTGGAGTGGCGGCGGTTCTGGCGATGCCGGCGCTCGCGGCCACAAGCACCTGGAATATCGACCCGTATCACGCCAACGCGCAGTTTCTCGTGCGGCACCTCGGGATCTCCACGATCCAGGGGGACTTCACGAAGATCAGCGGCACCGTCACGCTGGACGATCAGGACATCACGAAGTCGAGCGTCAGCGCCACGATCGACGTCACCTCCATTGACACGCGCGTCTCGCGCCGCGACGACGACCTGAAGAGCGAAGGATTCTTCGACGCCGCGAAATTCCCGACGATGACGTTCCAATCGACCAAGATTGTGAAGACCGGCGACAACACGCTCAAGATGACCGGCAATCTGACGATCAAGGGCGTCACCAAGGAAGTGACGTTCGACGTCACCGGCCCCACAGCCCCAATCAGTGCGATGGGGAGCAGTCGGCGCGGCGTTTCGGCCACCGGCAAAATCAACCGCCAGGACTTCGGCGTGAGCAAAGATCCCGGCATGGTGGGCGACGACATCACGATCCTGCTTGACCTCGAGATGGCACTTCCCCCTCCGCCGAAACCATAAGGAGCGCGGTTCCGCAGTACAGATGTGGATTTAGGAAGGCGGCGTTGCTTGCAACGCCGCCTTTTTTTTGCGCGACATGCGACTTGATATACGGTCGCGGGCGTGCGTCAGCGCGTCGAGGCGCGCCAGCGTGATCTTTCCGATTACGTAGTTGAGCGACCAGACGAAGAGCACCGCCGCGAGCGCCGCGGCGAGCAGAAAGGAACTGGGACGCGCCGAGGTTGTTGCGTCACTCGTGAAGGCCGCGGAAGGCAAGTTCTATTCGAGGACCTCGCGGCGCTTCGTGAGCGATTCGATCCGGTCGACGCGCGGCTCGTAGCCGATTCCAAGCGTCGAGGGTAGGCGGATCGTGCCCTGGGGCGTCACTTCAACTTCCGGCTCAATGATGTCTTCGGCCCAATACCGGGCGCTGGCCGCAACGTCGCCGGGAAGTGAGAAGTTCGCAAGCGATGACATCGCGATATTGTGCGCCCGTCCGATGCCTGATTCGAGCATGCCGCCGCACCACACGGGAATCGACTTCGCCTGGCACAGATCGTGAATCCGGCGCGCGGGCGTGTGGCCGCCCACGCGGCCGAGCTTGATGTTGATGATGCGGCACGCCCCGGTTTCAATCGCGGCGCGGGCGTGCTCGACGTCGTGAATGCATTCATCGAGGCAGATCGGCGTCTCGAGCTGCCGCTGAAGTTGCGCGTGCGAATAGATATCGTCCCAGCCGAGCGGCTGCTCGATCATCATGAGATGGAATGCATCGAGCCGCTTCAGCAGCGGCGCTTCTTCGAGGCGATAGGCCGAGTTCGCGTCCACCATCAGGCGGACGCGGGGAAATCGCTGGCGCAGGGCGCGAACCGGCTCGACATCAAGGCCGGGCTTGATTTTGATCTTGATGCGCTGATAGCCGGCGGCGAGCGCTTCGTCGACTTTTGCAATCAGGCCGGCCGTCGTCGGCTGGATGCCGATCGAGACGCCGCAGGGGATTTCCTCGCGCGTGCCGCCAAGCAGCTTTGCAAGCGGAATGCTCTTTTGCTTTGCTTCGGCGTCCCAAACGGCGATTTCGAGCGCGGCCTTGGCCATGTTGTGCCCGCGGACCGGAGCCAGCAGGTCCCAGACTTCGGCCGCCGAGGCGATTTCCCTGCCCCGCACGATCGGCCACAGATAGTCGCGCAGGATCAGCCAGGCAGTCTCAACGGTCTCGTAGGAATAGAACGGATTTTCGCCCGCCGTCGATTCGCCCCAGCCGGAGATTCCATCGACGTCGGCCTCGAGCAAAAGGATGCGGCGCAGATCCGACGTGCCAAAGCTTGTCTGGAACGGCGAAAGGAGCCGGAGGTGAATTTCGCGGAGCGTGATTTTACGGAGTCGCATTCTCGTATCTCATTCCTCGGCGACTTTCGGAAGGATCAATCCCTCGATCGAAGCCGCAGGTTCGAGCACATACGCAATCTCGGCATCGCGCGCTTCAACGCTCGCGGCGACGTAGTCTTTCGCGAGCCATTGCTGGAATTGTTCGCGAGTTTCCCGCTGGATACGGGCCGCGGCAGCACGGTCGCTGGCCTTGATGGCGTCCATGCTTTCTGGAAGCGCGATTCGCTGGGCGCGCCTGGTTGGCGGGAGCGTCTTGCTATCGAGAATCAACCTCACGCGCTCCGAGCCGAGCCACCACTCGGCGACCAGGCGGTCGGTCGGCAGGCCTCCGTGCAACGGGCTCGCGGTGACGCCGTAACAATCCGGGATGTATCGGCGGGAGACCGCGCCGAGAATGTTGAGGTTGAAGTGCGCGTTCTTGAGATCGAGCGGATCGAAGGTCCATTCAATCAGATCGATGCCACGCTTGATCGCGTCCTCGCGCTGAAACAGCTTCAGCCGGCGGCCGACCCCGCTGTCGCGGAACTCGGGAAGCACGGCGGTCATGTGCGAATGAAGATAAGGCTTGCCGGCTCGCATCGCCGCGAGCGCCAGAGTAAATCCAACCAACGTCGCGCCGTCGAACGCCCCCAGCACCTGGCCTCCGGTGTGGTGCGCGACCACAAAAATCGGCGAGGGCACCACAATATCTCCGCCCCATACGAGCTTCGCAAGGCGGATGCATTCGTCGTACTCCGCGAGCGACGCGCAATGGCGGATTTCGATTTCGCGGGTGGCGCGGGACTGGGTCATCGGGAGCGAGACCAAATTATAGGGGAGATTGCCCGCCGAGTTTAGCTCAAACGGCGCGCGCATCAGGCGAGTTTGACGCCCGCAAAGAGCGCCAATTCGCGCCATTTCCAGTGGCAATCGACATCCTGAAAGCCGATCTCGCGCAACCATCGCAACTGAGTCTCGAGATCGAGCAATTTGTTCGACGGATCCTCATCGGGCCATCCGATCGCCGCAAGAAATTGCGCGTGGACGCCGGGAGTTGGCGAAGCAACGTGCTCGAGATTGCAGAAGACGCCGCCGGGAGCGGTGACGTCAAAGATCTCCTTGTACAACGAGCGTTTCCTATCGTGCGTCAAATGGTGAATCGCAAAGCTGGAAATGACGGCGTCGAATCTGCCGATCGGCGGAAGCGGTTTGTCGAAGTCATGATCGACGATGGTCACGCCCGGGTCGCCGCCGTAGAGTTTCTTCAGGGCATCGAGCATCGTCGCCGAGAAATCGAGCGCGACGAACTGCGCTCTCGGCAGGACCGCCCTCACCAGCTCCACGAGCCTTCCCGCCCCGGCGCCGAGATCGAGAATTCGCTCCGCGTCGCGTGGCAGACATTCGAGCAGCGCCGCCTCGCCCTCCGCGCGGTGCGGGATCGAGTCGGCGCGGCGGAGATAGTCGAGAGCGTGCTCTGCGGTCGACCACAGATTGACGCCGCTTGAATCTGTCATGGGGTGATTAAGCTCCCAACGCGATTAAGCCCTCGCGCGACCCAATAAGTCCAATTTAGAGTCGTTGCTGGAACCATAAGTGCGACTTATGCGGCTTCGTGTCGTCGGCGGGCGCGTGCGGAAATCCTAACCCTGAGTCTTGGACTGGTCCCACAGCTCTTCCATGCGCTCGCGCGGGAGATCGGCGAAGCGGCGGCCTTCGCGGGCCGCCGCGGATTCCATCCACTGGAAACGCTTCTTGAACTTGGCGTTCGATTTCTTGAGGGCGATTTCGGGGTCCACACCGAGGAAGCGCGCGATATTCACGCACACGAAGAACAGATCGCCGATTTCTTCTTCGAGGTGTGGAGTCGCCACACCGGCATTGGTAGGGGCAGGTTTGAAACCTGCCCCTACCGCCCCGGATGGCAACGCGGATTCGATTTCGCGCTTCTCCTCTTCGAGCTTTTCGAGAATTCCGGAAAGATTTTCCCAGTCAAATCCGACGTGCGAGGCGCGGCGCGTAAGCTGATAGGCTTCGAGGACCGCGGGCAGCGACCGCGGCACGCCTGCGAGGATGGAATCCTCGGCTCCCTCGCCTGCACGCTCCTCTCGCTTGATCTGTTCCCAATTCTTCAGCACGGCTGCGGAGGTGTTGGCCGTCACATCGCCGAAGACGTGGGGATGGCGTCGCACCATCTTCGAGTGAACCGATTCGATCACGTCCGAGATCGTGAAGCTTCCGGCCTCTTCCGCCAGGATTCCGTGAAAGACAACCTGGAGAAGCAAGTCTCCCATCTCTCCGGCAAACTTTCGGGCATCCCCCGAGTCCATCGCGTCGAGGACTTCATACGCTTCCTCAATCAGGAATTTGCGGAGCGATTCATGCGATTGTTCGCGATCCCAGGGGCATCCATTCGGAGCGCGCAGACGGGCCTGGAGCGCGACGAGCTTCGCGAACCACTCGCCGGCGAGTTTGTCGCGTTTGCCAACGGGGATTCGGGGCGTGTTCGCGGCCCTCTTCGGACGCGCAACTTTTCTGCGTTGCTTAGTGGAAGTTTTGCGCCGCGGGGACACCAACAGTTGGCTCCTGAGTGACACGCCAATTTACAGTGGCGGATGTCGAGTGACAAGCGCGGAGTGCTCGGGTGCGATCGAAGTTTGCGGATTCGGCCGAGCGTGTTGACGCGGATGCCAATGGCGTCGGATACTTGCGCGCGATTCGGGTGCGCGCTGAAACGGAATCGGCGGAGAGATTCTGGGGGGGATTCACAATGAAATGTCGCGTTGTGCTCTCATCGTTCTTGATTTGCTTGTTAACGCTCTTAGTATTCCCCGGCCGGTTGGCTGCGCAACGGTCGTGCGAGGGTCTTGCGACGCTGGCGCTGACAAACGCCACGATCACGTCGGCCGTGTCAGTTCCGATGGGAGGCTTTAAGCCTCCCGCGAGCCCGGGCCAGCCTGCGCCTACCGTGGATTTGCCCGCTTTCTGCCGCGTCGCAGGTGTCGCCAAGCCGACCGCTGATTCGGAGATCAAGTTTGAAGTCTGGTTGCCAACATCCGATTGGAATGGGAAGTTCCAGCAGGTCGGCAATGGCGGATTCGCCGGGACGATTCCTTTGGCCGCGATGGCGCTGCCGCTCCTTCGCGGCTACGCTTCCGCAGGGACCGATGACGGTCACGCGGCGGGCGCCGATAACTCCTGGGCGATTGGACATCCGGAGAAGGTGGCTGATTTCGGGTATCGAGCCGTGCACGAGACGTCCGTGCAGGCCAAAACGATCGTCCGCGCCTTTTACGGCAAGGATCTGGCCCGCTCGTATTTTGTCGGCTGCTCGGACGGAGGCCGCGAGGCGCTGATGGAGGCGCAGCGCTTTCCAGACGATTTCATCGGCATCGTCGCCGGCGCCCCTGCCAACTTCTGGACTCACCTGTTGACCAATGCGGTCTGGGACGAACAAGCTCTGCTTAACGACCCCGCCGGTTGGATACCTCCAGCGAAATTGCCGGTGCTTCAGGCTGCCGCGCTTAACGCCTGTGACGCCCTCGATGGCGTCAAGGATGGGCTCATCGAAAACCCCAGGCGCTGCCACTTCGATCCGGCGGTGATTCAATGCAAGGATGCGGACGGTCCGGGCTGCTTGACGGCACCACAGGTTGCAGCGGCGAGAAAAATCTACAGCGGCAGTAAAAATCCTCGCACGGGGGAGAAAATCTTTCCGGGCTTTTCACCCGGCACCGAAGGGGTGCCGGCGAACTGGCTCCTTTGGACGACAGGCGCGCGGCCGGGGCAGCCGACGGTGGGATCAGGCTTCGGGAACTCATTTTTCGCCGACCTCGTGTTCGCGAATCCCAAGTGGGATTTTCATACGCTCAATTTCGATGGCGATGTCAAAACGGCGGACGATAAATTTGCGTCTGTCCTGAATTCGACCAACCCGAACCTCCGGCCGTTCATGGCGCGCGGCGGCAGGATGATCCAGTATCACGGCTGGGGCGATGCCGCGATCCCGCCGCAAAACAGCGTCAACTATTACGAGAGCGTGCAAGCCAAGATGGGGAAGAAGACGCAGGACTTTTACCGGCTGTTCATGGTGCCGGGAATGTCGCACTGTGCAGGCGGTCCTGGCGCGAACGTCTTCGGGAACGGAGCGGCAGTGCCACAGGCCGACGCAACGAACGATGTCGTGATGGCTCTCGACCGCTGGGTGCAGAAGGGGGTGGCGCCCGATCAGATCATCGCCGCCGGATTCGTCAACGGCAACCCGGCCAAGGGCGTTGCCATGACGCGCCCACTGTGCCCCTACCCGCAAGAGGCGCACTACAAGGGAACCGGCGACACGAATGACGCCGGCAACTTCGTGTGTCAGATGCCCCCAAAGGGCTCGAAGCAATAGCGCCGTATTTCGTGTCAAGCGAACGCCCGGACGCTCCCGCGAGCCCGCCTTGTCGCGAGCCGACGCGGATGCTAGACTTGCGTTTTGCGCCCGGGTTGTCAGGCTCATTCTCGGACTGAAGGACGCCTCGCGTGGCCGATCCCAAACACGAAGAAAGCTTCAAGGTCGTAGACCGGCGCCTCTTTAACAAAGAGGGCGAGCTCCGCGAGGGCGCCGTCGAGCAGGAGCGGCGCGACGAAGAAGCCGCAGCGACCAAAGCCGCAAACGCTCAGGCCGCCGCGAAGGGCCCGCACCTCGCGGGCGTTCCCGCACATCACGAAGCCGGAGCAAAGGCCGGAGAGGCGCCTGCCGAAACCATCGCGTCGTCGCGCAGTTTTCAGATGCTGGTGGACTTTCTGACGCGGAACGCCGCGGCCATGATGGGCGGAATGGCCGATCCGGAGACCGGCAAAGCGTATGTCGATCTCGAGGGAGCGCGCGAGGTGATCGACATGCTCGACGCGCTGCGCGAGACAACGCGCGGAAACCTCGCGAAGGTTGACGAGGACCTGTTGCTGGAAGTGGTCGGCAGCCTGAAGCTGACGTTCATGGAGATTTCGAAGGCGGCGGCCGAAGCGATGGCGAAAAAATCGGAAAAGAAGTAAACACCTTCCCCTGAGTTCATGGCTTCACTTCAACTGACAGTCCTGGGATCGGGAACGTCGATGGGCGTGCCGACGCTCGGGTGCCACTGCGCGGTGTGCGACTCGGCCGATCCGCACGACAAGCGGACGCGCCCTTCGGTGTTGCTCGCATTTGGCGACCGCAACGTGGTGATCGATACGACCCCCGACTTCCGGTACCAGGCGATGCGCGCGAAGATTGACCGCCTGGATGCCGTGATTTACACGCACGCCCACGCCGACCACATTCTCGGCCTCGACGACATCCGTCCTTTCAATTTGAAGCAGCGAGGCGCCGTCCCGATCTACGGCGCGCCGGAAACGCTTGCGACGCTGCGGCGCCAGTTCACCTATATCTTCGACGACGCGCCCGCGGAGAGCACGATACCGCTCATCGACCTGCACACGATCGACGGGCCGTTCGATCTCTTTGGCGCGCGCGTGATCCCCATTCCAGCAATGCACGGGTCCCAGCCGGTGCTGGGGTTCCGGTTCGGCAAAGCGGCCTACTTGACGGATTTCAGCAAAGTGCCGGAGAGCTCGAAGCCGCTGCTTGGCGGACTCGACGACTTCATTCTCGACGCGCTGCGCTACGTGCCGCACCCGACGCATTCAAACGTCGAGCAGTCGCTCGCTCTCGTCGCCGAACTGAAGCCGAAGCGGGCGTGGTTCACGCACATCTGCCATGACCTCGGTCACGCGGAATCGAACGCGCGGCTGCCGGAAAACGTGCGGCTGGCGTACGACGGACTGAGATTCGAGGTGGAACTCTGATGCCGCTCGCAATCGTGCATTCAGCGGAGGAATGGGCGGCCCGGTTCGGCGACGCAAGAAAGCCCACGGTCGTGACCATCGGAAATTTCGACGGCGTGCACCTGGGCCACCAGAAGATTCTCCGGAGCGTGTGCGATCGAGCCCGTCGCGCGGATTTGATAGGCGCCGTGCTGACGTTCTATCCCCATCCCACGCGGGTCCTGCGGCCCGCAGAAGCGCCCAGCCTGTTATTGACGCTCGAACAGAGGCTTGCGGCAATCGAAGCGGCTGCAATCGACGCAGCGCTCGTGACGCGCTTCGACGCAACACTCGCGCAAGTCAGTGCGGAGGATTTCGTCCGGCGCTTTCTCGTTGAGACGATGCGTGTGCAGGCCGTGCTCGTCGGAACAAATTTCCGGTTCGGACACGGGCAAGCTGGCGACGTGAAGCTGCTCGGCGAGCTCGGGCGAAAGTGCAGATTCGAGGTCGAAATCGTGGCGCCCGCCGTCGAGAACGGCGCCGTTGTGTCTAGCACCGCGATCCGCAATGCGATCTTCGAAGGCCGCGTCGAGGACGCGAGGCGCATGCTCGGGCGGCCGTATGCGCTCGAGGGACAGATTCAAACGGGCACCGGGCAAGGGCGGAAACTCGTGGTGCCGACGCTCAATCTGGCGACCGAGCAGGAGGCGCTGCCGAAAACGGGAGTGTACGCGACCGAAGCGGTGATTGAGGGTAAGGTTTATCGCGCGGCTACGAATGTGGGTGTGCGGCCCACGTTCAACGGCGCGCGCGTGACCATTGAGTCGCATCTGTTCGATTTCAACGAGACTCTCACGAGCGGCAAACTCAAAGTGCGGTTCTGGAAGCGGCTTCGCGACGAACGCAAATTCTCAGGCCCTGCCGAGCTGCGCGAGCAAGTGCTGAAGGACATCGAACAAGCAAAGGATTACTTTCGGGCAGCGAAAAGCGAAAAGGCCTGACGAATCACGCCTTCGCGCGGCAATCGGCGCAGAGGCCGCCGATCTCGGTGCGGGCGACGCTGATTTCGATGCCGCAGTCGCGCGAAATCTGCTGCTTTAGCTGTTCGTAGAGTTCGCTTTCGACTTCGCGGACCTTGCCGCACCCAATACACGCGACGTGAATGTGGTCGCGCGGGCCGTGGCTTTCGTAGTAGTGGCGATGGCCGCGGAGATGGAGCAGGTCGAGCTCGTCGATCAGGCCGTGCCGCTTCAGCAGGTCGAGCGTGCGATAGACGGTCACCCGCGTGATGTCCGGATCGATTTTCTGCGCCTGGTCGAGAATTTCCCCGGCATCCATGTGGCGCGAAGCGGACTCCATCACCTGGAGCACGACGCGGCGCTGGCGCGTGAGACGAATCCTGCGGGCGCCCAGCTCACGCTGGAGATGACCTGCCGGCTCGTGCTCGTTGATGCGTTCGCCGGTCGATACGCGATGTGCGGGTGTCGCGGGCATGGTCGATACGGGCATTGTACCAAAATCTCAAGCCAAGCTCTTGGAAACCGCTGAAGGCGGGCGGATGGATGCCGGACTTGGCCCGATGCGCTCCAGCTCTTAGTGGTGGGCTTGGATGACCCGCAAGATGTCGCTATACATCACGAACGCAAATAGACCCAGAAGAAAGACAAGGCCGACCTGTACGAAGCGCTCCTTAAACGAAATGCTCAGGTCACGGCGCATCATCCCTTCAATCGCAAGCATCAGGACGTGGCCCCCATCGAGGATCGGAATCGGCAGCAGATTGAGCAAGCCAAGGTTCAGGCTGATAACCGCGGTCAGCTCGAGCAGCGTCAGCGGACCGCGCTTCGCGGCCCGGCCCGATTCGCGGGCGATGCCGACCACGCCTTGCAGATCGCGCACGGACACTTTGCCGCTGACGAGGCCGCCGATCACTTCTCCGATCTGGCGCATTCCGGCAAGCGTCGCGTATCCGGCGTCCTTCACCGATTCGACGAATCCCTGGCGCTCGTAGGTCTCCTCGGTCTTTTCCGTGACGCCCACCTGCCACGCAAAATTGCCGTCGGCGGTCATCATGTGGACGGGCGTGATATCCAGAGGAACGTCGCTGCCACCGCGACGAACGACGAAGTGGATCGGACTTCCGTTGGAGCCGCGCACCTGATCCACAAGCTGCATCCAGCTCAGCACCGGCTGGCCGTTCATGGAAACGATCGCGTCGCCCGATTTCATTCCGGCCTTCTCGGCGGGGAATCCGATCGCCACTTCATCGGCGACAGCGGGCAGCGCAGGATATCCGACCACGGAGCTCGCAGCAGTCTCGTTCTCGGGCACCTTCACGGTCATCGTCTGGCGCACGCCCCCGCGAAGCACGGTCACCGGCAGCGAGTCGCCGGGTTTCGCCTTCTCGATCTCGCCGAAAACTTTCTCCCATGTCGGCGTGTTGACGCCATTCACCGCGAGAATTCGGTCGCCCGGTTGCACGCTCGAAGAAGCTGGGAGGGTCTGCGGGACGGCCGCGACTTCCGCCGGGCGGCGGAGGTACGTCTCGAGCGGCATCCCAACGAACAAGTAGATTCCCCAGAAGATCGCGAACGTGAGAAGAATGTTCATCGCCGGCCCGGCAATCGCGATCAAGCAGCGTTGCCACCGCGGCCGTGAGAGAAACTCATAGGGCGCGCCCGTGCGCTCCTCGACAGGGTTGTCGCCGGCCATGCGGACGTAGCCGCCGAGCGGCAACCCGCTGATACGGTAATCCGTGTCGCCGCGCTTCACTCCCCACAGCCGCGGGCCAAAGCCAATGGAAAAGACGTCCACGCGAACGCCGCACAGCTTCGCGACCAGGAAGTGGCCCCACTCGTGGAGCAAAACCATAATGCCGAGGACGATGCCGCCGGCCAGCACGTTTCTGAGGGTATCGGTCATGGAGCCTCTTTATATAATACAGAAAAATGGCGCGACGAAGAATGACTTCTCTCACGGCAAGTGCGAAAAGCAAAAGCCGTCCATTTCCGTGCGACTCAGCGGGATCGCTTCGACCGGTTCGCCACTTCCTGGCGAGCCAGGCGCCGCGCTTCCGCGTCAGCAGCGAGCACGTCGTCGATGCTTCCAAGCGCTGCGCGCGGCATATGTTCGAGCACGCGCTCGATCACCGCTGCGATCCCGAGGAACGGGAGCCTGCGTTCGAGAAATGCCGCCACGGCGATTTCGTCCGCGGCGTTCAACGCGCAGGGCAAGGGCCCCCCTTGGCGAAGCGCCTCTTTCGCCAATTCGAAACAGCGGAATTTCCGCGCCGGGATGTCTTCGAATTCCAATTTGCGCAGGGTCGACCAGTCGAGCGCACATTCATTGGATGCAACTCGGTCCGGATAAGTTAGCGCGTACTGGATGGGCATGCGCATGTCCGTCGGGCCAAGTTGCGCCAGAATGGAGCCATCCACAAATTCGACCATGGAGTGAATTGTGGACTGTGGATGGATGACCACCTGTATCTTGTCGAGATCCATGCCGAAAAGCCACCGCGCCTCGATCACCTCGAAACCCTTGTTCATCAGCGTCGCGGAATCGATGGTGATCCGGTTGCCCATCTTCCAATTGGGATGAGCCAGAGCCTGCTTGGGCGTCACCTTCGCGAGGCGAGAGACGGGCGTCTTGCGGAACGGGCCGCCAGAGGCTGTGAGAACGAGCCGCTTCACCTCGCTATAGCTGCCCGCGCGGAGGCATTGGTGAATGGCGTTGTGTTCGCTATCCACTGGCAGAAGCGAAACGCCTCGCCGCGCGACTGCGGCCATCACCACTTCCCCGGCGGCAACCAGCACTTCCTTGTTGGCAAGGGCGATATTCTTGCCCTGCTCGATGGCCTGGTACGTCGCGCGCAAACCCACCACGCCGACGGCCGCCGAAACCACCGTCTCGGCTTCGGCGTGCGTGGCAACGCGCTCGATGCCCTCGGCACCAAAGAGAATTTCCGGCAAGGGGCGATTCTTCTCCCGATCGCGTCGGGCCGTCAGCGCGGCGCGGAGTTCGCCGGCCGCTTCCTCGCTGCCCACAGAGACGAGCTTGGGATGGTGGTGCGCGATCTGCTCGGCAACCAGTCGAACATTCGAACCCGCCGAAAGCGCCACGACTTCGAAACTGCCGGGCAGCGAGTCCACGACGTTCAGGCACTGGCGACCGATCGAACCGGTGGATCCCAGAATAGCGATGCGTTTCATTTGAGCTTCTTGAGTCCTTCCGAGACGGACGCAATTTTATAGATGTTTAGCCAATTTTGCGAATGGCCATGTGACCCCTGTTGTCATTGCGGTTCTCCTGCTGCGAACTATCTTCAGGAGGTGCTGCGGTGTTAGATTAGGCCCGCCGCGGGATGGCTAGCTTTCGGCAGCGCCTCTTGCCGGAAGGATGGGAAACCATCACGAGACATTGAAGTCCTGCCGGCTAAGGAGAGAATCCAGAGATGAAAGCCACGCAGAGGTTCGCGATAGCCGCAATCATGATGGCGCTGGCGTTGGCGCCCGTCGCAAGCGCAAAGCCGGCGCCCGACAAGCATTCCGCGTATCTGCACGCTCTTGGGAATCTGCGCTACGCCCGCGCCCTGATATCTCATCCGGATAGCGGCGTGCTGCGCGATCCCGAAAAACAAGCGATGGATGAGATCGACAAAGCCATTGCAGAATTGAAGGCCGCGGCCATCGACGACGGCAAGGGCCTCGACGATCACCCGGGAATCGACTCCCACCTGCGATGGATTCCTCGCCTGAACAAGGCGGCCGACGTGCTGAATAAGGCGCACGACGACGTCCAGAAAGAGGAAGACGACGCGGCTTCGCCAGGCTTGCAGAGTCGCATACTCCAGCACATTGGCAAGGCGCACGATAAAGTCGAAACAGCAATCGCGCTCGAACAGTAAGGGTCCGGCAATCTGCCTTTCATCTTGGGGACACCGCGCCATCAGGACGCATCGCGCGGTGTTCCCACGTCGCGTTTTTCCCCATCGACATGTCGGTCTGACGGCCTGGCCGCTCGCAGGGTGTGGTACGATAACGTTCTGGCTGACGAAAGCACACGCATTTGAGTCAACCCCCTTTACGGACACCGTGAGCTAGCCGTTGGACAAATCGATCGAGAAAGCCGGAACACGCGCTTGAGCACACCTTCAAGTACCCCCTCGCTGCTGGCGATTCCGCTGGGCGGGCTGGGCGAGTTCGGCATGAACATGATGGCCCTTCGCTTTGGCGACGACATCATCGTGATCGATGCCGGATTGATGTTCCCCGAGCAGGAATTGCTGGGCGTGGACATCGTCATCCCGGACATCACCTACCTGAAGCAGAACAAGCGCATGGTCCGCGCCATCATTCTGACGCACGCGCACGAGGACCACATCGGCGCGATTCCTTACATCCTGGGCGACCTGAACGTGCCCATCTACGGCACGGAGTTCACGCTGGCGCTTGTGCGAAAAAAGCTCGAAGAGCACGCGCTATTGGAATCGGCGAAGCTCAATCAGGTCGCGCCCGGCGAGAAAACGACGATCGGTCCTTTCCAGATCGAGTACCTCCACGTGACCCACAGCACGATTGACTGCGTGGCGCTCGCCATTCGCACGCCGGTCGGCGTCATCATTCACACGGGCGATTACAAGATCGATCCCACCCCCGTGGACGGAAAGCCATTCGACCTGCACGCCTTCGCGCGCTACGGCCAGGAGGGCGTCCTCGCGCTCTTCAGCGACAGCACGAATGTGGAGCGGCCGGGATTTACGCCCTCGGAGCGAGCCGTGGTCGTCCGCCTCGAGGAGCTGTTCCGCGCTGCCCCTGAGAAAGTCGTCGTCTCGTGCTTCTCAAGTTCGATCCACCGCATCCAGCAGGTCATCGACGTCGCCCGCGGCGTAGGCCGGAAAGTTGGGTTTGTCGGCCGCAGCATGGAAGGCAACATCGAGATCGCGCACGGCCTCGGAAAGCTGCGCATCCCGGATGGTAGCGTCGTGCGTCCCCAGGACATTCGAAGTTTCGACCCCAAGAAGCTGGTCGTGCTCGCCAGCGGCACGCAGGCCGAGCCGATGTCGGCGCTCTCGCGAATCGCGGTCGATAACCATCGGCTGCTTAGCATCGGCGAAAACGATACGGTGATCCTGTCGGCGCGCATCATCCCCGGAAACGAAAAGGCGATCTTCCGAATGATCGATCATCTCTTCCGGCGCCGCGTTCTCGTCTATTACGAAGGCGGGCGCTCGGCTCCGATTCACGTCTCCGGACACGCCAGCCAGGAGGAGATGAAGCTCCTGTTGCAGCTCGTCCGGCCGAAGTATTTCATCCCGCTGCACGGCGAGTACCGGCAACTGTTCCAGCATGCGGCCCTTGCGGAGCAAGTGGGCGCTGTCTCGGGCCAGATTTTTCTGCTCGAGAGCGGACACCCAATCGAGTTCACGCCCGACGGCCGCGCGCTCAAGCGCGAACCCGTTCCAGCAGGCCGCATAATGGTCGATTCCGGCTCGCTCGAGGAAATCGAAGACGTCGTGATCCGCGATCGCAAGCATCTGTCCGAGGACGGCGTCGTTGTCCCTATCATCGCCATCGACAAACACACGGGGCGAATCGAAATTTCGCCGGAGATCGTCACGCGCGGCTTCCTTCCAAGCGATGACGGGCAGGAGATCCTCATCAAGGCGCGCGAAGTGATCCTCAAGACCATCGAACAATCGAGCGACGAGGAGAAGATGGACTGGAGCGTGATCAAGGAAAAGATTCGCGTCGATCTGAAGAAATTCTTGAATAAGCAAACCTCCAAGCGGCCGCTCATCCTGCCGGTGATCCTCGAAGTGTAATGCCCCATTCATCTCTGCCGTGATATTCAGACTGCGTTCGTACAAACCCGATGATTTCGAAACGCTCTACGAAATCGATCAGGCCTGCTACGAGCCGGCGATCGCGTATTCGCGGCGCGAACTTCGGAACTATCTGCGGTTTCCCGGAGCGGACTGCGTGGTCGCGAGCGCTGGCGCAAAGACAGCGGGATTCATCGTAACGGCGAGCGCGGACGCGTGGGGATACATCGTCACGATCGACGTCCTCGAAGCGTATCGGCGGCAACGCCTCGGAACTAAGCTGCTGGCGCGAGCCGAACGCCGGCTGGCGTCCAAGGGAGTGCGCCAGGTAGCGCTCGAAACGGCAACCGACAACGCCGCCGCGATTGCCTTCTGGCAGAAGCATGGCTATCGTACACGCGGGGTCCGGAAGGACTACTATTCCGACGGCCGCGACGCGTACTCCATGGTCAAGCGATTGAACGCCGGCGCTAAGAAAGCCACAAAAGGCTCGGAGGCTACTTGAACGAATATCTTCTCTCTGTAGTTTTGGGAATCATCGAGGGACTGACGGAATTCCTGCCCGTTAGCTCGACGGCGCACCTGCGCATCTCCGAAGCCCTGCTGCACATCAGCCTCACCAGCGGCTATTGGAAGATGTATTCCATAGTGATTCAGCTCGGAGCCATTCTTTGCCTCCCCTTCTATTTCCGGCATCGAATCGCGGGCTTTATTGGTTACACGCGCGGAAATACCCCTCTGGTTCTTCGGCCCTTCAAGGTTCTCAAATGTCTGATCGCGGCGTTATTCAATTCGCGTCCGGTGCAATTCACAACTGCGGCGTTCGTTGTTACCGCGATCCCTGCGTTCCTTCTCACCAAGGTCATCGGCAAGCATCTCGAGAGCTTGGAAATCATGGGCGTTTCCTTGCTCGTCGGCGGCATCGTGATGTGGATCATCGACGCGATGAACGCCAAATGGGAAGCTGCCGGTCAAGGCGCTCCGGGAAGCCGCCTCCACACCTGGCGCATGGAGGACATGAGCCTGGGCCAGGCCCTCTGGATCGGCGCGTGCCAGATTCTCTCGGCTGTGTTTCCCGGGACGTCGCGTTCCATGTCCACGATCGCCGCCGGACAATTGGCCGGGATGTCGCGCGCTTCCGCTCTCGAATTCTCGTTCTTTGTGTCGATGCCCACCATGGTCGCCGCCACCGGCTACGACCTGCTGAAATCGGTCCTCGGCAAAGGCGACAATCCCATCGGCGTCTCGCAGATCGACGCCCACGGATGGGTCGTCCTCGCCATCGGCTTCGTGGTGTCCTTCATCGTCGCGTATGGTTCCGTTGCATGGTTCATGGCCTGGGTGAGGCGCCGAGGATTCGCGCCTTTTGCCATCTATCGCATCATCGTCGGCGCCGCCGTGCTCCTCTGGATTTCCAGGCTCTCCGCCTGATCCGCCTCCGCTCGCTTGACCGAAACGAAGCCTGAAAGGGCAGCTCAGGTCGAAGACCTGAGGCTTCCTCAGCAGCTATCGCGGCCTCAGTACTGCGAACTCTGAAATCGTAAATCCCAGGGCGGCTCCCAGGAAGACATCCGAGGAGAAGTGAGCCTGGTTCGTGACGCGAGAGAAGCTGATGACAGAAGCCATGCCGTACGCCACCCAGGGCACCCAGCGATGCTGGCGATAGCGATGGGAGATCACGGTCGCAACAGCAAACGCCGCCGCCGCGTGACTGGAAGGAAAGCTTGTGTTAATGCCGCTGGGAGACACATGGCTGCGGAAAAAGGTGTCGGAAAAAGGTCCGGACGGTGGGATGTCCGATGGACGCAGGCGTCGGGTCGCTACTTTCATCGCTATGTCAACGATGGCGCTGTCGGCATAGGCTTCACCGGCTAGGAGGGCCGTCGTTTCCGCGTAGGAATCGTGGCGGAAATGTCCGACCACCAGAAAGGCGGCGGGAACAATCGCAATTTCAGTTGCGGTGATAGGTCCGGAGAAAGCGTCGTTGAAACCTTCGAACCGCGCGGTGCGCCGGAAGTAGGGCGTGTCGTGTGGGTCAGCGACGATTAAGGCCGCGGTCACGCCCGTTACTTCGAGCATGGGGAGCCATTGCCGCCCCTTGGCAAGCTGCAACGGAAACAACCAGATGTCTTTCTGATCCTGGAGAAAGTTCCGCGGGAGAGTGCGCCAGGTAACCTCGCGCTCGGCCACTGCCGGGGTCGAGTTTTGTGGTGTTGAGTCTGCGGCGACGCTTGGCGGCGCTTCCTGCGCACGAAGCGCGGGACACGCGAAGGCAATCCCCATACAGGTAAGTAGGAACACCATGCAGGAACCATGGAATCCGCGCTTCCCGGCAGCGGCACCAAACTTAGTACAGGGAACAGAGAACAACTGATTCGCCATCGGGTCGCTAAGCCGCATTTATATACAATACACTGCGAAAAAACCAGATACAAAGCTGTTCTCTTTAGAACACCTCGCACGCCATCCATCGGAAAGTGTCGTCGCTTTCCGAGCCTCGGTCGGAATGGCCGCCTGGAGGCCAATTCTAATCGCCAACAATTCGGGGGCCGGCGTCGTCCTCTCGCAAGCAGTTCCTTCCACGGTTGTACGATACGCACACTCGGGGCGGAAGATCCCTGCGCGCCTTCAGATTTTGTTTGGTATAGTCTTCATCGCGTTCCTCCCATTTGGCCCCGCGCGTCAGCGCCCGCGCGGCCCAGACGAGTACGGGAGCCTTCCCCTGCCCAGCCACGAATCCGTTCGGCCCCTCGATTGGGCCTATCGGATCAAACGGAGATTCTTGTGCGCGTTCTTACGCCGACTGACAACAAACGCTTCAACGAAATGATCGGTTTCATCGGGCTTAGCCTGGCGGTCATCGTCGCCCTGAGCCTTCTCTCCTATTCGCCTCACGACGCGTCGTTCAACGTCTCGGCGCCGGTCGCCGGGCAGGCGCGAAACTGGATTGGCCCGGTCGGCGCGCATATTGCCGATCTGCTCTTTCAGGTAGTCGGCTACGCGGCGTTTCTTTTTCCAGTGGGGATGTTTCTCGTGGCCATGCGCTGGTTTCGCAGCCAGGTGATGGAAGCGCAGATTGCGAAGCTGATCGGATGGGGAATGCTGCTCCTTGCCATGGCGGCGGAGCTGACTCTCATCCATATGCCGGACGTCCGCCAAGCGCTCCCGGCCGGAGGGCTGCTCGGAAAGGTGCTGGCCGAGGGACTGCGGGCCGCGTTCAATCCCGTGGGAGCGAATCTCGTTTCGGCGGCTGTCCTCCTGACGGCGCTCTTTTTGACCACCAGCTTTTCGTTTTCAGCCGCCATCACGTGGATGAAGAAACCCATGGCCGCCGACGGCCTGATCGGCGGATGGATCGCCCGCGCGAAGGCCTGGCGCGAGGAGCGCGAGGCGGTGCGCCTGCGAAAACGAGTCGAAGAGATCAAGATCGCCGGACGCCCGCCCGTCGTGCAGCAACGAGTTTCCACGAAGGAACTGGAGGAGGACGAAGACGAAGAGATCGAAGACGCCCCGGCCGCACAGGGAGAGCGTGGGCCGCACGTGATCCAGTTCCACGAGCCGGAAACGGCGCCACCTCCCAAAAAGAGCGCGCCCGAGCCCAAAATCTCGCACGGCAAGACGAGCTACCGTCTGCCCTCGCCTACGCTTCTTCGCACCGCCGAGCGCGGCGAAAAGATGGACGAGGCCGAGCTGAAGGAGTGCGCCCGGGCCATCGAGCAGAAGTGCGCGGAGTTCGAGGTCGGCGGCCACATCACGCAGATCAACCCCGGCCCGGTGGTGACGACCTTCGAATTCAAGCCGGAGGCGGGAATCAAGTACAGCCGCATCACCGGCCTCGGCGAAGATCTCTGCCTCGCGTTGCGCGCCGAATCCATTCTGATCGAGCGCATCCCCGGAAAATCGACGGTCGGGATCGAAGTCCCCAACGCGCGCCGGGAAACGATCGCGCTGCGCGACGTGATCGAGTCGCCCGAATTCTCGCATTCGTCGTCCAAGCTCACCTTGCCGATGGGCAAGGACTTGATCGGCCGCATCCGCGCGACGGACCTGACGCAGATGCCTCACCTCCTGATCGCCGGCTCGACCGGCACAGGCAAGAGCGTGTTCATCAATTCCCTGCTGATGGGCATGCTGTACAAGGCCACGCCCGATGAACTGAAGCTCGTGCTCGTGGATCCGAAGCGGCTCGAGTTGGGGCTCTATGCCGATATCCCGCACCTGTACACGCCCGTGGTGACCGATGCCAAGGTGGCCGCCAACGTCCTGCGCAACGCCACGCGCGAGATGGAGCGGCGGCTCAAGCTATTGGCGCAGCGCAGCGTGCGCAACATCGACCAGTACAACCGCACGTTCGAGAAGGGCCAGTCGCTTTCGCTCTTTGAGAATTCCGAGGACGAGGACCACCGGCCGCTCCCCTACATCGTGATCGTGATCGACGAGCTCGCCGACTTAATGATGGTGGATACGAACGGCGTCGAGGAATCGATCACGCGGCTCGCGCAGATGGCGCGGGCGGTGGGAATCCATCTGATCCTCGCGACGCAGCGCCCGTCGGTGGACGTGATTACCGGCCTGATCAAGGCGAATTTCCCGGCGCGCATTTCGTTCCGCGTTGCGAGCAAGGTCGATTCGCGCACCATTCTCGATACCAACGGCTCGGAATCGCTTCTCGGCAAGGGCGACATGCTCTATCTGCCGGCGGGCTCGTCGAGGCTGCATCGGATTCACGGCCCGTACGTCCATGAGAACGAAGTGGCGGCCGTCTGCGATTTCTGGCGCGAGCAGGCGAAGGCAATCTACAACGAAGAGCTGCTCCGGCCGCCGAAGGACGAGAATGCGATGAGCGCCGGCCTCGGCGAGGCGGGCGAGGGCGTCGATGAGATTGACGACGAGCTCTATCACGACGCTGTGCGCGTCTGCTGCGAGATGGGCCGCGCTTCCACTTCCACGCTCCAGCGGCGGCTGCGGATCGGCTATGGCCGGGCCGCGCGCCTGATCGACCTGATGGAAAAGGACGGCATCGTCGGGCCCGCCGATGGCGCGAAGCCGCGAGAAGTCTTGAAAACGAAGGATTGGATGCGCGAATTTGACGATTCAATGAAATGACGACCCGACGAGGGTCGTCATCCTGAGGCGCGCGGTTTCTGTGCGCCGAAGGATCTCTCTTCGGGGCGCTTTTCTCTTTGCGGCAGGTTCTCTTTTCCGTAAAATCAGACGTTGTGCCGGTGCCGAGGTAGCTCACCGGTAGAGCGCGGCCCTGAAAAGGCCGGCGTAGGCAGTTCAACTCTGCCCCTCGGCACCATTTCCGACCGATTGTCAGCCAACTAACAGAATTGCTTGGTTGAACGAGGAGTGTGTTGCGATGGGTTGGCCGCCTGACGCACCCGCCACGCAATACCCCAACGGCACAACCGTAGGCAAAAAACCTACATCCTACAACCCAAGTAGGAGAACCCATGAGACTCGCCTTGATGCTTGCAGCGGTATTGGCATTTGTGGGTCCGAGTTTTGGACAACAGAATCAACAACTCCCGCACCCCCAGCCGATTCCGAATTGGCCGCCGCCGCAAGAGCCCGAACTGGGCTGGCACGCCACGGCGGTTGCGGTACCGCCCTGCGCGATCTTTAAGCCAGACGGTAAGCGGTATCGGTATCTCGAAGGCAACCTGCCGAACGGCATCAAGTCCAAGAAACGGTTCACGGATACCGAGCTTCAGAAGGTCAGGGATAGGGGCGGAAATTTTAGGATTCTAAAGTCCGGGTCCACCAAGAGTGAAGTGGATGCTGCACTCGACGCCTGCTTGAAAGAGGGCGCGCGTCAGGAGCGTTAGTTCAAAATCCCTTCGGGACGGCCTCTACGTCGCGATTAAGCACCGCATTCGCAGCACGGCGCAATCCGCGCCCTTGGCATCATTTCCGACATTCAGCCATCGCACAGAATTTGATTGGGACGAGCGAGGAAATCCGCACCCCCAGAATACTCTTGCCCATTCTAAGAGCGCGTCACCCGCCACCCTCAAATTATCACGTCGAGCTCAGACGGACGCTGGTGTCAGTTGCTCGCGGATGCTCTTGGATGAACTCAAGAATGTGAAGCGGAAGGTCGGCCACCCACCTATCGCTTTCGCCCACGGGGCGCGACAGCCCTGCCGATGACCTTTAGTCCCAAGAAGAGAGAAAGCACGGCAAAAGGAAGATAGAGTACCGATACGGACTTGTCGCCTGCCAGCGCGACGGGCAGGCCGATGAAGCTGAACAATCGAGGGAAGGCAACCCCAAAGATAAAGATTGCCGACAAGCAAAATAGTGATCCCACAAGAAAGAACCCAACTCGCTGGACACCGTTGGGCGGACGGTCGCCGCGAATAAGCCGTCCGTAGAATCGTCCTTCATTTCGCGCTGCATCCATTGGCAACACATTGCTCTGGCGGGAAACTGCATCTGCTTCGAGCCGTCGCCGGGCCTCTTCTTCATGCTCGATTTCCTGGCGGGATGGATGGTTAGGCTGTTTAGGCATAAACTACGCTACTAGGTTTTGCGTTGCTGACGACGGCGTTTTGTCGATAAAGTGCTCCATCAATCGTAGGCGCCGTTGCACGTCTGGTGGGCGGCCCACCCTTTCGTCTTCCACGATTCTGCTCAACGACATCACAAGGCGAGCTGGTAATCCCACACCAACAGCTTATTACTGAGTTCGCTCACCAATGTTGGACGCCGCGCCATTCCGGGTGTGAAGGGTGCGACGTCTGCTGCCCGTCACTTTACGGAGAGGGGTTGTGCCACGCCGAGTTGCGCCAAGAATCCCAGGGCATCCGTTGCCTGCCAGGTCTCAACGCACTTCCCGCCCTTGAAGAGATTGATTACGATTCCAGGCGTTACGACCAGCTTCATCGTAGGCGCGACTCCCATGTATTCGCCGCGATGCGTTCCGTAAAACGTGTAACGGTTCGCGACCTTTTCGCCCGAAGCAATCATGTCCTCGCTGTTCAGGCGCATGTCCGGGAAGGCCTGGCGCAGGCGGGTGTAGTAATCCCGCAGCCCGCCGACGCCCGGCATGAGACGCCGCGACAATCCGTGAAATACCACCGACCTGTCGAACATTTCCAGGTAGCCTTCGAGGTCTTTTGCGTTAAAGCGAGTGATTGCGCGGTTCAGGATTTCGATGTTTTCTTTTTCAGGCATGGGTCACCGTTGGGTTTGGAACCGAAGTCTCGAGCCACCGCAGCAACACGATCGAGGGACACATTACTTGGGTGGCTGGGAATCGCTCTCGCTCGTACTGTGCCAAAGCAAGATGACGGGTATCCCAACGGCCGCACCCGCGACGATGTAGAACCCGATCTTGTGCCGGACGAGGGGGTGCTGCGGCTGTTGGTCCGCGGCGGCCTCGTCATGGCATCCGGGTTCGAGGTTGTCCTCGAACGTAACGGTAGCGGATTTCCCCTCCGGTATGGTGCGGAGCTCACCGCCATTGTCTAGCAGAAGATCGCCGTGCATCGCCGTGATCAGCAGCTCCTTCGGCCCGGTGAACGTGACTTGCCCGGCCGCCCCGGCGCCGGTGCCACGGACGATTCCCGCAGGCGTCCGGATCGTGATTTCACCGGCGGCAGGCGAGGAAAATCCAACCGTGCCTCGGAGCGCCAGCACCTGGATCGCGGTCACGTCGTCCTCGAGTTGCGCCGCGCTCAACGCCGAAAGATAGACCTGGCCGGAGGCAACTCGCGCGCGAAGCACGCCGCTCTCGTCGGTTTCGAGCATATCGCAGGAATAAATGTCGGCGCCCATCACCGCGTTCGCGTTGTCAAGCCGAGCATGGTCGGTCTGGAGCACTACGCCGAGGACTTTTCGGTGCGCCGCCATGGCGGGCGAATTGAACAAAGCGGCCACGCACAGCGCAACCAAGCAAAAGCGAGCGACAAAACGCATACGGCTCCTCCGAGAGGTACCACCCCAATGTGTTCTCGAAGGGCTCCAGCGTCAATCGGAAGCGCCGCGCGAGTTGTTACAACTGCAACTGAAGGAAGAGGTTGCATCCAGCCTAACAGAGCGAGGATTCCGCCTCAGCGCCGCATCCAGACGGGGCCGCTAACGAAGGGGTCGCCGCGCTCGTAGAAGCGTAGTCTGCGATGGGCCGCGCGCGAAATCCCGATGCGCGTGCTCGCGCCGATTCGGCCGGCCGGTCGCACCGCAGTGCCCAGCCAGAGCGCGCCTTTTCCGGCGCAGAGATCGGCGCCATCAAACCGCTTGTCGACCCCCATCGCCTCCGCCAGCCGCCCCGGGCCGCGGGCCAAATCGAGCAACCGCAACGTGCCGCGGTGGCGCTGCATCTGCGCGATCCCATCGAGCGGCTCGAGCGCGCGGATCAGCACTCCCGCGCCGACTCCCGGTGCGTCACTCGCGACATTGAACAGCCAGCACGAGCCGTACGTGAAGCGAACGTAGGCGTGTCCGCGCTCGAGAAAAAGCGACCGGTTCGCTGCGCTCAAACCCGAAAACGCGTGCCCCGCCGCGTCGCCGACGGGATACGCTTCCGTCTCCACGATTCGCCCACTCAAGCGCCCGCGCGGCAGGTCGTGTACGAGCATCTTGCCGATCAGGTAGCGCGCGAGCTTCACGGTGTCGACCGGCAATTCCGCGCGCCGAAGGCGCCGGACACGCTGCGCTTGTCTGCTTGGCATGGGCTCGTGCCTCGGGTTACATTGACCCGCTGAGTGCGATCTGTGGCTCGAATGTTTTACCACAGCTCCGAGGAGCCCTCATGCCCGCAACCTGCCAGCACGTCAAAGAAATCCGAAAGGTGACGCCCAGCTCCAAAGGATGCGAGGAATGCCTGAAGGTGGGCGACACCTGGGTGCACCTCAGGCTGTGCCTCACCTGCGGGCACGTGGGATGCTGCGACAGCTCGAAAAACAAGCACGCGACGAAACATTTCCACGCCGTGCGTCATCCGATCATGCAATCTACCGAGCCGGGCGAAGACTGGCGATGGTGTTACATCGACGCCATGATGGTGGAATAGCAGCCGCTCTTTGAAAGAGCGCGTATGTCCATTTGCAAATAGGAGTCGCTATGACTCAAGAAGGGGCCGTGCCGGCGCTATCCAAAGATGAGGCGTGGCCCGCTCTGCCGCTCGCCGAATGGGAAGCCACGCGCGCGACCCTGCATATGTGGACCCAGATGGTCGGCAAGCTGCGTCTGGCGCTCAGCCCGCTTGTGAATCACTGGTGGGAGGTGCCGCTCTACGTGAGCGCGCGCGGCCTCACGACGTCGCCAATTCCCTACCGCCTCGGCATTTTCGAGGCCGAGTTCGATTTCATCGCTCACGTGCTGAAGTTCACCACGAGCCGCGGCGAAACGAAGACGATCCCTCTCGCACCGCGAAGCGTGGCCGATTTCTACAAAGAGTTCCTCGCAACCCTCGCGGCGCTGGGGATCGAGGCGCGCATCTGGCCCATGCCGGTCGAAATCCCCGATCCGATCCGCTTCGATCAAGACACCACGCACGCGTCGTATGATCCGGAGTACGCGAACCGCTTTTGGAGGATTCTCGTTACGGTCGATGCGATTTGCAAGGAATTCCGCGCGCGATTCATCGGGAAAGCGAGCCCCGTGCATTTCTTTTGGGGGAGCTTCGACCTGGCGGCGACGAGATTTTCCGGCCGGCGCGCGCCTGAGCGCCCGGGCGCCGACCGAATGACGCGGGAAGCCTATTCGCACGAAGTGACCAGCACAGGTTGGTGGCCGGGAAACGGCGGATTTGACGCGCCGATGTTCTACGCCTACGCCGCTCCCGCGCCGCCAGGATTCAGCACCGCTACAGTGCGTCCGGCGCAGGCGTTCTATCACGCGAAGCTCGGCGAGTTCCTGCTGCCCTACGACGACGTGCGCCGCGCGACCGATCCCAGAAGCATGCTGCTGGAGTTCATGCAGAGCACCTACGAGGCCGGCGCGAACCTCGGAAACTGGGACCGCGCGGCGCTCGAACGGCAGTCCTAGCGCGACAGCGCTCTTCGAGCACTCCTGATTCGATTTGCAAAAGATTGCGCGATGCCGCATCATGCTGTACTTCGTTCCAACCGCGCGTCGCTCAGGTGAAGCGAGCGCATAACGCGCGCCGGCACGGGATTCTTTGAATTCACGCAGGATCTCACGGCGCGACGCTCATCGAACGAACCAGGGGGAAATTGAATGCGCAGGCCCGCGAGTATCGCTCCGCCAAAAGGAAAACTGGGGGTGTTGACTCCCGGAATGGGAGCCGTCAGCACCACGTTAATGGCGGGTGTCGATCTCGTGCGTCGGGGCGAGTCCGTCCCGGTCGGCTCGCTCACGCAGATGGGCACGATCCGCCTGGGCAAGCGAACCGAAGGGCGCGTCCCCAAAATCAAGGACTTCGTCCGGCTCGCCGAGCTTGACGACCTGGTGTTCGGCGGATGGGACGTCTTTCCAGACGATGCGTATCAGGCGGCCGCAAAGGCGGGCGTGCTCGACATGAAGGACCTCGCGAAGGCGAAGAAGTTCCTCAAGACGATTCGGCCGATGAAGGCCGCCTTCGACCAGAACTACGTAAAAAAGCTTCAGGGCCCGAACGTCAAGAAGGGCAAGAACAAGTTCGATCTCGCCGAACAGCTTCGCCAGGACATTCGCGACTTCAAGAAGAAAAACAAGCTCGACCGTCTTGTGATGATCTGGTGCGCGTCTACGGAAGTTTTTATGAAGCCCGAGGCGGTGCACCAGGACTTGCAGTCGTTCGAGAAGGCGATGAAGGAGAATCATCCGGCGATCGCCCCCTCGATGCTGTACGCCTACGCCGCGATCAGCGAGGGCGTGCCTTTCGCGAATGGCGCGCCGAACCTGACCGTGGACATCCCCGCGCTCGAGGACTACGCGAAGGCGAGAGAAGTGCCGATCGGCGGGAAGGACTTCAAGACCGGCCAGACGCTGCTCAAGACGGTTCTTGCTCCAGCATTCAAGGCGCGCATGCTGGGTCTGAACGGATGGTTCTCGACGAACATCCTTGGGAATCGCGACGGCGAGGTGCTCGACGATCCGGGCTCGTTCAAGACGAAGGAAGAGTCGAAGCTCGGCGCGCTCGAATACATTTTGCAGCCTAAGATTTATCCGGAACTCTACGGCAAGATTCACCACAAGGTTCGCATCAACTACTACCCGCCCCGCGGAGACAACAAAGAGGGCTGGGACAATATCGACATCTTCGGCTGGCTCGGCTACCCGATGCAGATCAAGGTCGATTTCCTGTGCCGCGATTCGATCCTCGCGGCCCCGATCGTTCTGGATCTCGCGCTATTTTTCGACCTCGCGAAGCGCGCGGGAATGCGCGGCATTCAAGAGTGGCTGAGCTTCTACTTCAAGTCTCCCATGTGCGCGCGGGAGCTCTACCCCGAGCACGACCTCTTCATCCAGTCGATGAAGCTGAAGAACACGCTGCGCTGGATGATGGGCGAGGACCTGATCACTCACCTGGGCCAGGAATACTACGACTAGCGCGGGTTGTTCCCCCGGTGTCGAAAGACGTCAAATCAGGCCCCGGGAAGGGCATAAATATTTCATAAGGATTCCAGATATAAGGAATCCA
>DATNIN010000038.1:0-100120 GCA_035604415.1 Candidatus Acidiferrales bacterium | reverse complement strand
AGGACGGAGCCGGAATTCGGTTCGCACGCGGGACAGCTCGGTCCGGGACATGGCGCGCGCACGAAAGCGCCGTCCACTTGATTGGGCATCCCGCTCCCTCGCGAGAGGGAGTTCGAAGAAATAATCATGGTCGAAGTTTTGATCGAAGAGATGTATGGGTCGGACTGAAGCCGACCGCTAGATTACGAGCGAGCCGCAGTCGTCAAGGCCGAGAAGAAAGACAACTAAGGAAGCGGGAGATAAAACTCTTTTAAGTGATTGGAGAAGTTTGCTCAAAAAGTGTTTGACAGGGCCGCCGTCGTTAGAGATAGCGCGTTAATCAGGCAGTTGGCTGTCTACCGATCCTTGGCAAGTTTCGAATTGCCGACAATCCGGTCCCCGAATCCCAAACGAGAAGTTGTGCTTGTCAGCTGATTCCGCGTCCGAGCCGCAGAAGTCGATTCGGGCAGCGGGACGGACACGGCAACGCCTGGCCGTGTCCGCCGCCGCCGCTCATCGATGCTCGTCGTCGAAATCAGACAATTTCGACTTGCGGACGACGCCGTTGATCGCTTGCGAGCCGAAATGGCCACTCGCGGGAGACCCGAACACCAGAGTCACGTTGGAAAACGGGACGTCCGATCCTCCGCTGACGCAGACCTGCAGCGTGGATAGCACGGTGTCCCCCTTCGAAAACGGAGCAGGGCCTCCGTTGCCGGTAATATAGGCAGGGCCGCTGACCATGAAACCAGGGTTGGTGGTAGCTGGGGTGTTGACAGGGCACAAGCCGGTTGCGTAGCTGACCGTGGCATTCTTCATGGTGATGTGATGAGTATGAGCACTGCGTGCTGCGGGATCGTCAACATTCTTCACAACGCCGTTGACAACCGCGTAATCCGAGAGCTCCATGGTCATGGCTGCGGAAAAATCTGCCAAACCGGATCTGTCTTTCACATCCAAAGACCATGTCCCGTGCATTACCCACGGACCAACCAATTTACCCGATATGGTTGCTGGCGAATAATCGTTGATCAACCCGCTAAAGTGCGTGGGCATCGGAGCTTGGGCCAGAGCGCCGGTACCTACTGCCAAAACCAAAGCTACGATGATGCGTACCGCCCACCACAAAGTCTTGTTCTGCATAGAGACCTCCAAGTTTGAGAATCGTGCCTGTGTCGCTACGGGTTCCCCGGCCCGTAAGTGAAATCAGCTCTACGGGTGGCACGTTGCAAATTCATTTCGGCCGTTAGCCGCTGAAATGCGCGCACAGAATCGGCTACCTCCGAGGGCATGGTCAAACGGCAATGCGCGGAATCGGCCACGTGCAGTCAAATGCTGTCCTTTGCCGCTGCCGAGCGAATCGGGGTTACAATCGGGTCACCTATCTCGCTATAGCCGAGCAGAAGTCAGGAGAACGCGATGGGCGAACCCCTCCCTGGCACTTCGCCGCCCGACAGCCCCCCAGAAGACCGACTGGACTCGTGGAAAGAAATCGCGGCATACCTTAACCGCGATGTCACCACGGCCCAGCGCTGGGAAAAGCGGGAGGGGATGCCGGTCCACCGTCACGTACACGACAAGCGGGGCTCCGTTTACGCCGTAGGTTCCGAGCTTGATGCCTGGCTGCAAAGCCGCAGGCAGCGTTTGGGCGAGGAAGACGAAGGCCAACGGTCTGACCCGCCCGTGAAAGCGGAAGGTGACCGCCGACGAAGAGTGACACTTCCGGCGTACGGCTGGCTTGCTCTGGCGGGGGTTGCCTTTCTCGGCCTGCTTGCCGTCGCCTACATCGCATCCCGAGGTCGAACCGACAATGCGGCACAACCCAAAATCAAGTCTTTGGCGGTACTGCCTTTGAAGAACCTGTCCGGAGATCCCACGCAGGAGTACCTTGCTGACGGGATGACCGAGGCCCTGATCGGACGCCTTTCCGCGATACACGATCTGCGCGTCATTTCCCGCACATCGGTGATGCGCTTCAAGAATCCGCAGCTCTCGGTGCCAGAGATCGCCAGAGTGCTGGGAGTCGATGCCATTGTCGAAGGGTCGGTAATGCGAGAGGGGAACCGGATTCGCGTCACGGCCCAGCTGATTCGCGGCTCGACCGACGAGCACTTCTGGTCAGAAACCTACGATCGCGAGATGCGGGACGCGCTCGATTTGCAGAGCGAGCTGGCCCAAACTGTTGCTGAAAAGGTTGAAGTCACAGTTACCGGCGAGGAACACGAAAGGCTAGCGGCGGCGCGCCAGGTGGCTCCTGATGTCTACGATAGCTATTCGAAGGGTGAATTCGCTCTCAACAAGAGCAACAGCAAAGTTGAATTCGAGGCGAGCATCCCTTACTTCGAGGATGCCATAAGAGGAGATCCTACGTTTGCACCCGCCTATGTGGGCCTGGCAAATGCATACAGCAATCTTGGCACGGTTTTCATAGGCGGCCTGCCCGAAGAGACGCGGCCAAAGGTAATGCGCTCGGCCGAGAAAGCGCTGGAGATCGATCCGAATCTTGCCGAGGCGCACGTCCTGTTGGCCAAAGTGAAGCAGGAGCAGTGGCTCTGGGCGGATGCAGAGGCCGAGTACAAGCGCGCCCTCGAGTTGAACCCAAACAGCGCCAATGCTCACGAGGGACTTGCTTTGTGGCTGGCGTGCCAAGGACGCGCGGACGAAGCTGTCGCCTGGGCCGAGCGCGGCCGGGAACTCGACCCGCTGGCGGTTTCGTTCGAGGACTTCGGGTGGACCTTGTTTCAGACGCGCCACTACGACCAAGACATCCACGAGTTGCGCGCCGCACTGGTGGTGCGGCCGGACGACCTAGGTGCCCTCACGGACCTGGGATTCGTATTGATCGCCAACAATCAACCTGGGGATGCCATCCCCGTGCTGGAAAAGGCGATTTCTGTATCAAACCGTAGTCCTGGACCGATGGGAGTGCTGATCAGGGCGTACGCACACGCCGGGCGGCGGGGCGACGCGCTTCGGCTGCTCGCGGAGCTGAAAAGACGCAGAAAGACAGGTTACGTTCCCGCGGGTGCTTTCGTGAATGCATATTTGGGCCTCGGCGAGAACGAGGAAGCGTTCGCTTGGCTCGAGCAGGCTTACAAAGAACAATCCAATATGCTGCAGTTCGTGAAAGTGCATCCGTACTTCGATCCGATCCGCGGCGACCCTCGATTTGCGGACCTAGTCCGTCGCGTCGGGCTCGGCTAGTGTTGTTGGCCCACGTGTTCCAGCGTACTGGTAGCACATTCGGTGGATGCAAGAGTCCTGCCTCTGGTCGCTTGGGATCGCGCTGCCCTCAAGTGATCCACCTGCCTGATAAGTCGGGTGGTCTCAACCGGTCGATGCAACACCATCTAATATGAATCTTCTCTCCAAAGGTGGTGTCTATGACCCAAGTGAATCGGGCGGGGCTTTCTGCGACGCAGAAAACCGAGATATGGTCCCGTTGGAAGGCGGGACAGTCGTTGCATGAGATCGGGCGCGCATTCGGTAAGGGCATTCGTCCATTCGATTTCTGGTGCTGCAACACGGCGGGATTGTTCCCAGAGCCCGTCGGCGATCGCTGCTAGGACTTACACTCACTGAGCGAGAGGACATCTCTCGAGGGATCGCTTGCGGTTCGTCGATTCGTGAGATCGCCAGAGGCCTGGAGCGAGCTGCGTCGACGGTGAGCCGGGAAGTGGCACGCCACGGTGGCCGTCCGGTGTATCGAGCCAGTTGCCGATGATCGTCTCGGATTCGCCTCCCACGTGCCCCGGAATCCACTTCGAATACACGTCGGCCGTGTCGATCATGTTCAGCCCCGACGCGACGAACGCGTCGAGAAGCTTGAACGATGTCGGTTCGTCGGCGGTCCATCCGAATATGTTTCCGCCGAACACCAGCGGGCCGATTTCGAGGCCGGAATTTCCGAGTCTGCGCTTGATCACGTCACTGCTCCTGTTTCGCCGTGGGATGAATCCGTTACGGCAAATGCCGCGGAGGGATGTTAGTCGAGAGGCTGGCCTCGCCGCAACTGCCGCGCAAGGCGAGGACGCCAAGCTGTTTTGACGGGGTTCTCGACGTACAGCCCCCAAAAGGCTACGCATCTCGTATTACGGTGAGCTTCGGGAGCAGATGTCCGGTTACCGCGTTTATCGGGACTTTGGTCAGCCGGAGGTTCGTCCCCAGCCCTTTCAACTAGCGGCGGTCCGTGCAAACACTTATTCTTTCACGAGGTGGATGGCGGCGTGTTGGCGCTCGATTAGAGCCTCACGGCCAACGAGTTCAGAATGAGTATCGAAACTCATTATCTTTACGCGGTAATACCGGAGGTCGATGTAGTCCATCTGATCCCAATCGAAGTACGCAATGAAAAGCAATTCGGCATATCCTGGCTTGACCAGGTTTACTGGATCGTCCCAGTAGCCAGTAGGTGCCCCTGGTCGTGGGTTCTGAATCATGATTGGCGTTCCATGCACAACCGACGGAACTATGTGGAAGAAGGGGATGGCATTCTCGAAAAGGTCTTGTAACGGCCATTCTCTATCAACCTTCGCCAACACGAGTTCCTGAAAGAGGAGTTTCTCGATTTCGTGGAATTGGTCGATTGAATCCCAATTGCGGAAGTCCTGGTCGGGCCAGAAAGCCGTATTCCATATTGCCCTAGCGGACATGCGGTAATGGTCAAAGATGCTACTGACATCCTGCACATCGGACTTTAGATTCGCGTTCTGTGCACCTGTCATGTGCGGCAGTATACACGCCCACGAACCGTCCAAGGCCTCCTAGTGCCGGGTTAGTCGGATAACCGGACAAGTCCTTTCCTAGTACTCGTGGTTTCAGATTGCCTCAGCTCCTGTAACGCCACCAAGCGGCGCGAGAGTCTGGCAGTATCGCGGATGTGGAAGCCGTCGTCCAGAGCGGGTACCCCGAAGCTGTTTTGACTCTGCGGCGGCAAGTCTTTAGACTGTGCGCGTGGGCTCCTTTTCCCGCGGCTACGGATACCGCTTCGAGCTCGGCGGATACTTTCCGCGCGCGATCAAGACGATCTGCCTCGCTTGCGTCGCTTACCAGTGTTAAGTCAGACAATCGCCAAGATTTCGAGTTGATGCCTGAGGCGACTGTGAATCCGCCTCCGGGATTCCTACGCGCTCAAGCCGGCTTGATGTGGAAAACGCGCTCGGCGTTGCCGTGGTAAAGCTTTTCTCTTTCGGCAGGTGAGACGGGCGCGGAATCCATGAACGCTACGGCGGGCGTAGACGGCTGATAGGGATAGTCGATCGCCCACAGCACGTTGTCCACGCCGAGCGCCTTGATCGAGAAGTCGAGCGCCAAGTGTGACTCCTGGCCGCTGGTGGTGATGACGAAATTGCGCTTGAAGTATTCGCTGGGCTTCAGCTGGGTCTTCGGCGCGGCGCCTCTGTTCTGTGCGTTCTTGTTCATATAATCGAGACGCCACAGCCAGAAATGCACGGCCTCGCCCATGTGGCCGAGGCAGATCTTGAGCTTGGGGAAGCGATCGAACACGCCGCTCGCCATCATCCGCACGGCGTGGGTTGAGACTTCGATGCCGTAGCCCCACTCCGCGCTGTCCATGCCATACTCCCGGAACGGCACCGCCATGCCGTCCGAAGGCGCGCGCGGGTGGATGTAGATGCAGGCGTCGAGGGCCTCGGCGGCCTCGAGGATTGGAAAATACTTGGGATTGTCGAGGTACTCGCTGTTGGTATGCGAGTTCAGGATGAACCCGTTGAGCTTCAGGGTCTTGATCGCGCGCTCCATCTCCTTGGCCGCGCGGTTGGGCGACTGCGGAGCAAAGGACGCGAGGCCGGCGAAGCGCGTGGGATGACGGCTGATGACCGCGGCCAGACGGTCGTTGGCGAGCTCGGCAAGCGCGGTGCCCGTGTCGGCGTCGAACATCTGGACGCCGGGCGCGGTCAGCGATAAGAGATGCATCGTGACGCCGTTGGCGTCCATGTCGCGAAGGCGCTCGTCCTCGAGATCGAGCAACTGCCGCAGGAGGGCCAATGGGGGGTCACTCGGCTTCGCATCGTAAATTCGTTGCACGAGAATCAGGTCAAGGCTGTTGCCGGGAGCGCGCGCGACGCCCTTCAAGCCGGCGGCAACTTCGGGAATCGAAAAAGCTTCTTCCGTTGCGATGCGGCGGATCCCCTTCAGATCAACAGGCATTGCTGGCGCTTCACCAGCGAGAAGTTCGGGAACGAGACCTCCGGCGAGCAGCGCGCTGCCTCCCAGTACGGAACCCTTCAACATAGAGCGACGGTCTATGACGAAATTCGCTGATGGATGATCGTGTTCTTCTTTCATCGAAATCTCCTGGCCGGGATTTACGGTTTAAACATCTTTGCGCCGGACTGTATACCGGCCGCCCTCTCGTGTCAAACTCAGCTCGCTCTAGCCGCCGACCAGAGCGAGTATCTCGAAGCTCTTTTGACTCTGCGGCGGCAAGTCTTTAGACTGTGCGCGTGGGCTCCTTTTCCCGCGGCTACGGATACCGCTTCGACCTCGGCGGATACTTTCCGCGCGCGATCAAGACGATCTGCATCGCGTGCGTCTCTGTTTTCATCCTCCAGGAACTTTCTCAACTGAAATACGGCGCTGCCGGAAGAGACTTCTGGCTCACGTGGTTCGGCCTTGTCCCGTACGCGGTGGTCCGCGGCTTTCGGCTCTGGCAGCCGGTTACGTATCTGTTTCTCCATGCCGGGATTCTCCACATTCTTCTGAATCTCCTCTACCTCGCCATGTTCGGGGCCGATCTGGAGCACACCTGGGGATCGCGGCGCTTCTACACGTACTTCTTTTTGTGCGGCGTGGGGGCGGGGGTGATCAACGTAGCCGTAAAGATGATCATCGACCCTCACGGTTTGGGCTCTGCGTGGGTCCCGACGATTGGCGCGTCGGGAGCGATCTACGGAATCCTGCTCGCGAACGCGGTGATGCTTCCCGAGCGCCGCGTGTGGATGTTTCCCCTGCCGGTGACCGTCTCGATGAAGATTTTTGTGATCGTCATGGGCGCCATCGAATTTTTCGGCACGATCGGCACCTCCGGCGACAACGTGAGCCACATCTGCCACCTCGGCGGAATGCTGGTGGGCTATCTCTATCTCCGGCGCGGCTCGTTCCTCTACAACTATCGAAACTTCTTTTCCGACTGGAAGAAGCGCCGCATGCGCAAGAAATTCGAAGTGTACGTCCGCGACCACCGCGACAAGCCGCCCTCCCGCCCCGACAATTGGATTAATTGAATTCTTCCCAGCAAGCAGAAAGCAACAGCAGATCCCTCGAACTCCGTCCCGCGCCCCTCAAACGGCGAGGGGAACTGCAAGAACGCGCGGGACTCCGCTCGGGATGACAGGGGGGAGGGGGCGGCCGAAGAAAAGCAGAAAGCGACACCCGGACTCGCGGGACTCCGCTCCCTTCCTCCGTCAGGGCAGGCGGGATGACACAATGTTTAGGGGTTATGCGCTATTTCGAGACGGCGAAGTCGTTCACGATGCTGTAGAGGAAATCGACGCCCTTGCGGAAGGAGTCCGTGGGGATGCGTTCGTTGTCGGCGTGCATTCGCAGCGCATCTTCGTCGGTGAGCGGGAAGGGAAGCAGGCCGTACGCCTGCACGTTGCGCATGCGCAGCGGCATCGAATCCGTGGCTCCCGTGGACATGTAGGGCAATACCGCCGCGCCCGGAAACTTTTGTCCGGCGTCGCGCGCGATCGTGGCGTAGAGATCGGACGTGACGGAAGACGATGGCGTGGATTCGCCTGAGGCCGGCTCGATCTCGAAACGCACCTGAGGATCGTTCACCAGCTGTTGCAATTTGGCCAGCAGCGGGTCGATCATGTTGCCCGGAAGCAGGCGAATGTTGATCACGCCGCGCGCCTCCGATGGCACAACGTTCGGCCGGATTCCCGCCTGAAGCATCGTCGGAGCAACCGTGTCGCGGAGCATGGCGTTCCACGAGGGGTTCGCGTCGGATATCCAGCGCGCCGCGTGTTCGCCGCGATCCGATGTATCCAGAGCGCGCAGCCACTTGCCGGTCTCTTCGTCTTCGAGCGGCGCGAGGCCGCTGAAGTACGCACGCGTCACGGAGTTGAACTGCACGGGCGCTTCGAACGCGGCGATCTTTGCAATCGCGGCCGCCAGGTGCGCAACCGGGTTGTCCGGCCGCGGGACGGAGCCGTGGCCGGAAGTTCCCTTGGCGATCACATCCACGTTCACCATCACCTTTTCGCTCGTCTGCACGCCCACGTACTGCACCTTGGCATTTTTCACGGCCACCCGGCCGCCCTCGTTGATCGCGAAGCCCGCCGCGATTTTGTCCCAGTGCTTATCGACCGCGAATTTCATTCCGTATGTGCCGCCCGCCTCTTCGTCGCCCTCGGCGAACAGGATCACGTCGCGATTCAGCCGCGCGCCGGAGCGTTTCAGCGCGACGAAAACCGCGAGATTCGCGACCGTCATGGCCTTGTCGTCGATCGCGCCGCGGCCGTAAAGGTAGCCGTCCTGGATGACGGCGCCGAAGGGATCGACCGTCCATTTCGTCTTGTCCACTCCGACCACGTCGAGATGGCCCATCAGCAGCAGAGCCCGCGAGGGGTCGGGCAGGGCGGTGGAGGAAAGCCGCGCCACCAGAAAGCCGCGGCCCGGCGTGCTTTCAAAGATTTCGGAACGAATTCCTTCGTGATCGAGAATACCAGCAAGGTACTTTGCGGCGGCGATTTCGTCGCCCGGCGGGTTGGTCGTGTTGATGCGGATCAGGTTTTGCAGCCAGATGACGGCTTCGTTCTCGATCTGCGCGATGTCCGCGGATCCCGGAGCCGCCGCTTGAGCGGGCGAGACTTGTGCGGGGGCCTGGGGCAAAATCTGCGCGCGACTCTGCGCATGAGCGGGCGCGGCGCAAGCCATCGCGCCGAGCAGCGTGGGGATCAAAATCAGCAGGGTCCTGCGCGCCATCCTTTTCGCCTCCGGGTCAATCTGAAAGTGCATCGCCAAGCGGATACGATTGATACTATCATGGCGGTTTGGAGCGTCCGGGAGGCATGGCGGCCGCGGTTTTCTGGATTGCAATCGACCATCCGGGGAGGGCCGTCGTCGCATCTAACTCGAATGAGGAAAATATGCGAGTGAAGACCCTGTGTCGCATCACGGTGATGGGTGCCCTGATCATCGCGGCAGCCGTTTTGCCCGGCCCGCGGAATGCCGTTGCCCAGCAGGAGGGGCCGCAGGCTCCCGCGCAGCAGAGCCAGGCGCCGATGCCGCAGGTCGCGATCTCCGTTCAATCGAACCTGGTCAACGTGGACGCCGTCGTGACCGATCAGGACGGAAACCTGGTGACCGGCCTAAAACGCGAAAACTTCCGGATTCTCGACAATGGCCAGCGCCAGCAGATCACGAATTTTGCGCCCACGGATGCGCCGATCACGATCGTCATCCTCCTCGAGTACAGCGGCCGGTACTGGGGATATTTTGGGCAGAAGGGCCAGTATTGGGCCGACGGCTTCTTGCAGAATTTGAAGCCGCAGGACTGGGTCGCGCTCAAGACGTTCGACCTGCGGACGAAGCTCCAGGAAGATTTCACGCAAGACAAGCGGGCCGTCGATGAAGCGATTCGCACGCTCGGTTTTCCCACCTTCCGCGAATCCGATCTCTTCGACGCCGTGTATGAAACGGTCGACGAGCTTCGCGATGTGAAAGGGAAGAAGTCGATTCTGATTCTGGCTACGGGCTTCGACACGTTCAGCAAGCACAATCTCAATCAGATCCTCGGGCGCCTGAAGGAAACGGAAGTCACGATTTTTTCCGTCGGGATGGCCGAAGAAATCGACTTGAATAGCCCGGGCGGAGGCGGCATCGACTACATGCAGGCCAAGAATCAGCTAACCACGTTCGCCAATATGACCGGGGGTTACGCCTGGTTCCCGCGCTTCGATGGAGAGATGCCTTCGATCTTCAATTCCGTCGCCGCCTTCCTGCGGAATCAGTACACGCTCGTGTTTTCACCTTCGACGCCGCAGGACGGGCGATACCACAAGCTTGCGGTGGAAGTTGTCGACGACGAGGGGAATCCCCTGCTGCTTGCGGACAAGAAGGGCAAGAAGAAGAAGGCCGTGGTGGTGGCTCGCCAGGGATACACGGCTCCGAATGCCCCCACGGGCGATTAGTTCCCGGACTGCCTAGCGGCGGACCGCGTGCTTCACGAACTTGTCGAGCAGCATGCGCGTGAGGCGCAATTCGTCGTGGCGGGCGACGGGTCCCTGCTGCAAGAGGTCGCCGGTCACGTATTTGAGCCCCATGCGCTCCAGCTCCGCCAGCGACGGATCGACGGGTTCAGCTCCCTGCGCTTCATAGCGGCGCCGCAGGCGGGGCGACACGGGCGCGCGGTTGATCACCACGAAATCGAACAAGCCCGGGCGCGTGTGCTCGTAGATGGCGCGGACGTGGTCGGCGACCGAGTAGTGTTTGGTTTCGCCGGGCTGCGTCATAATGTTGGCGATGTACACGCGGGTCGCATTCGAATTGGCGATGACCTCCACCATTTCCTCGACCAGCAGGTTGGGAAGAATGCTCGTATAGAGCGAGCCCGGCCCGATGAGGATCAGGTCCGCTTCGCGAATCGCCTTGAGCACCTCCGGCAGGGGACGCGCGCGGCGAGGAACGAGATGCAGGCGGGCGATCCGCTTGCGCGATCGGGAAATATTCGTCTCGCCCGCCAGAGTTGATCCGTCCTCGAGCTCCGCCTCGAGCGTGACGTTCTGCGCCGTGGAAGGAAAGATCCGTCCCCGGATCGCCAGCACCTCCGCCGATACCTGAACCGCCTTGGCAAAGTCGCCGGTGCTGTTCGTCAGCGCCGTCAAAAACAGATTGCCGAAACTGTGCCCGGCGAGTCCGCTGCCCGCCGGAAATCGATATTGGAAAAGTCGTCCCAGCAGATCCTCGTCCTTCGAAAGAGCCACCATGCAGTTGCGGATATCGCCCGGCGGCAGCACGCGATATTCCCTGCGCAGGCGGCCTGAGCTGCCTCCGTCGTCGGTCACGGTGACGACCGCCGTGAGGTCCGCGATCGGCTGCTTCACCTTCCTTTTATCGCGCTCCGCAATGTGTCCCTTGAGCCCGCGCAGCACGGCCGATAGACCGGTGCCGCCGCCAAGCGCGACAACTCGCGCCGATGGGGAACGGCGTTCCAAACGATTTTTCATGGGGAAAGCGGGAAATCAGCCGGCTGAACCTTCTCGCTCCGGGTAGAGCAACTCGGTAAAGCGCGGGTCTTCCTGCAAGAAAGCGAAGTCTTCGTCGTTGCGGGCGTGGTATCGGTTTTCCGGGCGCAGCTGGATGGCGACCTTCAGATTCTGCATCGCCGAATCCGCCTCGCCGGTGAGGCAATCGAGCGCGGCCATCGCATAGACGATGTGATCGGCCTTCGGCGCGGCCTTGCGCGCCCGGTCGAGGTGCTCGCGCGCCTCGTCCCACCGCCCAAGGTTCATCAGCGTCACGCCCTGCGTATAGTGGTCCTCGGCTGACCTCAGCGCGGGAACCGGCAGGCGGGAAATCCGCTGTTCGCAGATGCGCAGGTGGACCCTGGCGCGATCGCCCAATTCCTTGCTGGGTCCTTCCAGCACGCGCTCCAGAGACTGTTTGGCGCGAACGAACTTCTGCTGCTGAAAGTACTTCAGCGCTTCTTCGTAGAGTTTCAGCTGCTGCTGCTTGGCGGGCGCGTCGGGATCGGGCGGCATGGCTTTGGCCGCCTTCGCTGCCGACGGTAAACCCCTGCCAGTCAGTGACTTACGGCTTGCAGACGAGGAGCTCTTGGTGCGGACCGCGCGACGCTTCAATTTGCACTCCGAAGAAACGAGAAAAATTAACATAGCAAAATCGGAGTAACGCGTCAATGCGGGTTCGCAAACGGGAAATGGGAGCGGTTCAACGCATGCCGCTGACTGCGTGGTTCCGGATAGATCCAAAGTCTGCGGCGCGGCATCCGCCGCCCGGTGCTATTGCAAGCGCGGCCGCAAATCCTCCGCGAATTTTTCAATGCGGTTCAGCGGCACGACCGAAATGTGCTGCTCTTCGAAAAGCCGCGCGATGAACTGGTGCCGCGGGTTGTCGCGCACGGGCTCGACTTCCGTGATCGCGGTGAATTCCGAATTCGCCGCGCGCGCGCGGATGCGCTCGGCCGTGTACGCGAGCACTTTCGCCTGCGAAGGGTCGCGGCCGAGCGCGACCGTTTGCAGGTATCCGCGGGTTCCGTTGTAGCGATAGGCATAGTCGAGGCGCATCGGATCGCCCGGCTGCGTGAACTCCTCAACGCGGACGCCTTTTTCGAGCTTTCCCAGAATGCGGTGCCGCCGGAAGACGTCGTTCAAGCGGGCCCGGATCCACACGCGCGTGTTCTCGACGATTCCTCCGCGCACCGAGGGCGGCGGGGCGACGTGGTCGCGAAAAAGGCGGTCGAGCTCGGCGTCGAAATCCTCCGCGAGCAGCCCTCTTTGAGGGCTGAACTGCAAAACGTTGGAAAGCGTCTGGCCGATCTTTTCCAGATACGTCCGGACATCCGCTTCGGGCGCGCGGAGCCGGGCGTCGAACTCGGCCGGCAGGGCGCGCAGGAGATCTTCATCGGCGCCCGGATGCAGCCGCCGGACGCGCGCGATTTCGGAGGCCTCTTCGATCAGCCGCATGGCGCGCCGGGGGCCGTCCACCTCCTCGAGCAGCAAGCCGACGTTGACCCATTCATCGCGGATGAGATTGGGCGTGTAGCGCAGGATGCGATAGCGAAGCGTGTTCTTTGATTCTTCGGGCATATCTCACTCCCAGTTGGGAAAAGGTTGTGCCGATGATTTCCAGGCCGAAACGATCAGCTCGCGGACGAGCTTTCGCCGCCGGAGCAGCTGTTCCAGCATTTTCTCGAGCGCATCGTGATCGAAGCCCAGCCACTCGGGCGGAATCTCGCTGTACACTTCGTCGAAGACGGCTTCCGTGATCTTCGATTCGATCCGCGCCAGCCATGGCTCGAACGATTCGATCCCCCGCACCGATTCGTACACGCGATGCCGCGGGTAGAGCCCCCGCAGCGGCGCATCCGGAAAATTCCATTCGCCCGCATTGAAGCAGAATCCCTGGTCGATCATTTGCGCGCGGTAACGCGATTCGCCCCTGCCGCGAAAGAAAATCGCCTGGCGGCCGTTCGTGTTGCAGGTCCATTTGTCGAAGGCGAGCATCCCGCAAAAGTCCGCCAGGTTCATCACTTCGCGGAGCTGCTCATCCGGCAGAAAATCGTGGACCACCGTATCCGCCGGAGAGCCGGGATAGCGGGAACCGAATTGCATTCCGGCCTGGCAGCGGGCGCGCCCGCGCCCGAGCTGGATCACCAGATCCTCGGTGTGCTCGATCAGGCTTTCGCGCACCTCCACCACGGCCGCGGCCGGCATCGGCAGGCCCAGCCGCGCCCCCAGTCTGGTCCCAAGCAATTCGTTCACCAGAATTCGCGCCCCTTGCGGGTTGTTCTGGAATTTCACGACGTAGTAGCAGTCGTCCTCGCAGTGCATCAGTTGCGACTGCGCACCTCCCCGCATCCTGCGCACCTGTTCGATCGCCAGCGCCATCGAGCGCGTATGCTAGCCATCCAAAGCGGTTTACGGCAAGGGAAACATTTCAAATTGGGAAATAGCGGGCCTGCCGATGCGCACGGCTGTGAGATTCCTCATTGGGGGAGCGCCCGTCACTTTAGGAGGGCAGGGGCAGGCAGGCACAAAAACGGAGAACGGTGCGGTCTTTGTCATTGCCGAAAAAAAAGAGGGCCGCGCGAATCGAATGCCGTCGCGCGGCCCTGCGAATTCCGTGCACGAGAGGAATTTTTTCAGGATTCTTAGCGCTTCTTGCGTTTGCCGCGCTTCTTCGATCCTGACTTCTTGGCCTTCTTCTTGGGCCCCTTCTTCGACTTTGCCTTCCGCTTTCCCTTGGCTTTCTTGGGCTTCGGGCGTGCCTTCTTCGCTTTTCTTGCCTTGGGTGCGGGCGCAGGAGTTTCCGGCGCTTCCTCTTCTTCCGGCTCTTCCTCGACGATAATCTCTTCCACTTCCTCTATGATCTCTTGCGGCTGCTCCAGCCCCTCTTCATCGTCCTCGAAGCGTGGCAACTCATCGTCTTCCTCGTCGTTCATTTTGGCGTGGAACATTGAATCCTCCGTGGGGCCCGGGCTTGCCGTCGGGTTTTGCTCCTCGCCGCTTATAAACGGAGTGTCGGAACTTTGTCAAGGCTCAATGGATTGAAAAAACGACTGGATCGCCGGGGGTTTCCATGATGGGTAAAGTGGACTCCAGCCCGAGCGCGCCGGAATCATGTATCTTGCAGAAAGGGAGTGTCTTAGGCCGGAGAGAGCGGCGCTTTAGCGCTGGACGATCAGCACGTCACCGGCTTGAGGCATCCGGTCCGAGAGGAACGGATTTGACTGGCGCAGGGCGGAAACCGTGGTCTGGTAGCGGCGGGCAATCGAATAGAGGGTCTCTCCGGGCTTCACTCGATGTTCCAGAGTCTCCGCCGCGCCCCCGGAGTTCTGCGCGGACACGTTTTCAAGCCCCTGTCCCTGGCCCACAACCTGGGCCGACTTTCCCTTGGCGGACGAGTTCTTGGCCGTTTCGCCGCCGGAATAGATTCGCAGACGTGCTCCCCGCGGGGCGCGGCTGCCGGAGATGTGATTCCACCGCTTCAGATCCGTCACCGTCACGTCGAAGCGGTCCGCAATCCCCGCCAGCGTGTCGCCTCGCTGCACCCGGTAGCGAACCAGGCGCGCGGCGGGTGCCGCCGTGGGAACGTTCAGGAGGAAGCCCGGCGGCACAGTCGCATGAGGCTGAAAGTGATTGGCCGCTTCGAGCGCCGGCACGGACACGCGGTACTGATGCGCGATGGCCGGGAGCGTCTCGCCCGGGGCCGTGGCGTGCAAGCGCCAGCTCGTCCATTTGTCGGGAGGCACCTGCTGAATGTTTTCTTCGAAGAGCTTCGCGGTCCCCACCGGCATATTCAGTTGGAATCCCTGATCGTTCGGCGTGACGTTGCGCACCAGTTCCGGATTCAGCATGCGCAGATCGTCGACGTTCGCTCCCGCGGCATCCGCCACGAGGTTGAGGCTGACGGAGTGTTCCAGACGAATCGTTTCCACCGGCGCCGGCATCTCCGGAGCGACCTGCACGCCGTAAAGTCCCGGGTCCTTCGCCACGAACGCCAGAGCCAGGATGATGGGCACGTAATTCTGCGTCTGCTTGGGCAGGGCGTTGCGCTTCTGCAACTCCCAGAAATCGGCATAGCCGGTGCGCTGGACCGCGCGGACCACGTTGAGTGGGCCGGAATTGTACGCGGCCATCACCAGGTACCAGTCGCCGAACATGGAGTAAAGATCGCGCAAGTGCCGGGCCGCCGCGCGCGTCGCTTTCTCGGGGTCGCTGCGCTCGTCCACCCAATAGGTTCGCTCGAGGTCATACTCCTCGCCGCGGTAAGGCATGAACTGCCAGATGCCGCGCGCCCCTGCGCGGGACACCGCCTGCGGCTGGAAAGCGCTTTCGGCCTGCGCCAGATAGATCAAATCCTGCGGGACGCCCTCTTCCTTGAGGACGCGCCGGATCATGTCGCTGTAGCGACCCGACCGTTCGAGGCCATGTTCGACAATGGCCCGGCCGCGGGTCGTCGTGAAATAGCTGAGGTACTGAAGCACCGAAGGGTTTACGGTCAGCGGCAGGTCGTGGTGGACGCTGATCATTTCTTTTTCGGCCTTGAGCGCCAAGCGCGGGTCGCCCGCGGGCAGCGTCAGGTCGGCGATTTCATCAATCGGAGCCGGCTCGGCCGGAGTCTCCGCATCCTCTTGTCCCTCGTCGCTGTTCTTGGCCGCGATCAGCTCATCGGACTGAGCGGCCTCGCCGATCTGCTCGAACAGTTTCGAAAGCCGCGGGTCGGAATCCGGCGAAAAGCCGCTGGTCAGGATCACGTTTACCGCGCGGTCAAAATCGCTCTGGGCCTTGTCGAAATTCCCGGCCTTGTATTCGGCCTGACCGGCGTCGTAGCCCGTCTGCACGGCATCCACGACGGCGTCGATTGCGGGGCGTCGAACGAAAGCGAGCGATGCCGCGGGTGAAGAGTTGGCGGGGAATGGAAGCGGCTGGCGGATATATTCGGGTGTCGCCGGCACCGGGGTCGCCGCCGGAGGTCGCACGCGGACTTCCTTCTTCGCGGTCTCCTCGCAGCCCGTCATGAGGAGCGTGCCCGCCGCCAAAATCAGCCAGATTGTCGTCCCGCGCTTCATCGCAATCCCAGTTGACCCCCTGCAAGACCGGTCGCTGCAACTTCGAGGCCGCACCGCCGCCTGCCGCGGTGATTTCCGGTTTCCGATCTGCTACCCGAGGCTAACGAGAATCTTACGAAGCATTTACAACCCCCGTCAATGGACCTTCCGTTCCAGGCATTAACGGTATCAGGACACTTAGTACTAGCCGCTAACTGTGTGCGAATGCGACCAGTTGCCCCGTCCCGGCACAGCCCGCACGCCGGGTGGGGGATAGCCTTATACCACCGTCCGAGCCGCAATTGCCAGCACCTTAGACTTGGACGCTGTACTCGGATTGTGATGCGCGTGGCCTAGCCGAGGGCTTGCCGCAGATCTTCGATGAGGTCTTCGGGATCCTCGAGGCCGATCGAGACGCGCACCGTTCCGGGACCGACTCCGACGGCGCGAAGCTCCTCGGGCGACATTTTGTAGTGCGAGGTGTAGATCGGCAGGACCACGAGCGATTCGACTCCGCCGAGACTGGCTGCCAGCAGGAACACCCGCACGCGATCGCAGAAGCGCCGCGCCGCGGCCAATCCGGCCTTGGGGCCGCCCTTGCAGTCGAATGCGAGCATCGCCCCGAATCCCCGCATCTGGCGCTTCGCCAGGGCGAAATCCGGGTGCGACGGCAGGCCGGGGTAGTGCACGCGCGCCACTTTCGGATGCTTTTCCAGATATTTCGCGACGGCCATCGCCGACTTGCACTGGCGCTCGATTCTGACCTCGAGCGTTTTCATCCCCCGGATCAGCAGGAATGCCGCCTCGGGGTCCATCGACCCGCCGAGCTGAATCACGCTCGCGCGAACCTTGCGAATGAGAGCGGCGCTCCCCGCGGCGGCTCCGGCGATCACGTCGGAATGCCCCGATAGGTATTTCGAGGCGCTGTGCAGGACGATCTGGAAACCCATCTCCAGCGGCTTTTGCAGCACGGGGCTGGCGAACGTGTTGTCGATCATCGACACCAGGTCCCATTCCCGCGCGAAGGCGACGGCCTTTTGGAGATCGACCAGCCGCAGCGTCGGATTCGTCGGCGTTTCGACGTACAGCGCCTTCGTCCGCGGATTCACGAGCCGCTCGATCCCGGCCAGGTCGTTTTCCACATGGCGCACGACGATCCCGTAGCGGGGAAAGACGTCGCGCAGCAGGCGGTAGCTTCCGCCGTAGAGCTGGCGCGTGGCGATCAATTCGTCGCCCGCGCTCAACTGCGACAACAGCGCCGAGGCAATCGCCGCCGAGCCCGAAGCCGTGACGACCGCGTCTTCGGCGCCTTCGAGCGCCGCGAGCTTTTTCTCGGCGATGGCCAGAGTTGGATTGCCGTAGCGCGTGTAGATGTAGGCCGGGCTTTTTCCTTCGGCCCAGCGCTTCATTTCCTCGGTTCCCGCGAACGTGAAGTTGGAGGTCCGCGCGATCGAGGTTCCCACCGGCGAACCGACGTGAAAATGCTCCTCGCCGGCGTGGATCGCGAGCGTCGCGTCGCCCCACCGCTTTGGCTTCGACGGCTTTTTCATGATCGCAGCAGCTTGACGCAGTTCTCGCCGGAATCGCAAGCGCCAATTTGGCGACGGCGGAATGTCCTCGCGTCACCTTGGCGCTGAAATTCGCTCCGCGCAGCCTTCGCCTTCCATTCTCTGTTGGCGTTGCCGATGATCCCGATCGAAAACCGGGAGAAGGCCGATACGTCATGTGCCAGGATTAAAGCAAGCGATCCAGACCCGCTTTGAGCGCCGACGGCGCGTCCGAAAGGGGCAACCGATGAAGAGAGCCGGGAGTATTTTGATTCTGTGCTTATCCAGCCTGTGTCTTTCGGCGTGCGCCTTTCGCAACGCCGGCCCCTGCTACGGCATCGGATGCCCGGCGTTCGCGCCGAGCAAGAGCGCCCAGGACCAGAGCGGCAACACCAGTCAGCACGCCCAGAGTCGAAAATTCTGGCATCGCAAGGCCAAGAACGCCTCTGCCGCGCAACCGCCGGCGAAACAGGGCGACTAGATTCGCCGCGCCCACCGGCAAGAATCGCTACGCCGTCGCTGCTTCCCCTTCTTCTTCGACGTGATGCGGCTTGTGGGCGGCGATCACTTTCTCGGCAATTTCCTGCGGCACGAAATCGTAGTGCGAGAACTCCATCGAATAACTTCCGCGCCCCTGCGTCATCGAGATGAGCTCGTTCGCGTAGCTGAGCATTTCCGAGAACGGGACCTGCGCCTTGATCACCACGCTCCCCGCGCGCGTTTCGCTTCCGCTGATTTTTCCCCGGCGCCCGCTGAGATGCCCCATTAAATCGCCTGAATACTGGTCGGGCGCGTAGACCTCCACGTGCATGATCGGCTCGAGCAGCGCCGGCCGCGCCTGCTTCATCGCTTCCTTGAACGCGAGCGAGCCGGCGATTTTGAACGCCATGTCGCTCGAATCCACGTCGTGATATTTGCCGTCGTACAGGCTCACCCGAAAATCCACGACGGGAAAACCGGCGAGATAGCCGCGCTCGGCGGAGTCGCGGATGCCCTTCTCGACGGACGGAATCCAGTTATGCGGAATCGCGCCGCCGAAAACATCGTCCACGAATTCGACGCCCTTGCCGCGCGGCAGCGGCTCCATCCTGATGCGGCAGAGGCCGAACTGCCCGTGGCCGCCCGTCTGCTTCTTGTGCTTGCCCTCGGCGTCGGCCTTTCCGCGAATCGTCTCGCGGTAGGGAACCTTCGGCGGCTTGAGCGTCATTTCAACGTGATACCGCTTGCGCAGCTTCGCGACCACGACTTCGATGTGCTGCTGCCCGGCGCCGCTGAGCAAAAATTCCTTCGTCTGCGGGTCGCGCCCGAACCGCAGCGCGAGATCTTCTTCGAGGATTTTGTGGATGGCCACGCCGATACGGTCCTCGTCGGCGCGCGTTTTCGGCTCGACCGCGAACGTGATGGACGGCTCGGGAATGCGCGCCGGCTGGTAAAAGATCGGCGCGTTCTTGTCGCCGAGCGTGTTTCCGGTGGTCGTGTCTTTCAGTTTCGCGATGGCGCCGATGTCCCCTGCGTGCAGATCGTTGACCGCCGCCGCCGTCTTCCCCTGCATCACCTGGACGTGCTGAAACCGCTCTTGCGAATCGCGATTGAAGTTCTGGAGCGTCGCGTCGTTTTTCAGCACGCCCGACATTACCTTGAAATACGTGATGCGCCCGGCAAACGGATCGGCGACCGTCTTGAACGCAAAGAGCGAAACCGGCTCGGAATCGGCGATCTTGCGCTCGATCGTTTCTCCCTTGTGATCGGGCGACTTGTGCCCGGCGGCCTTTCCGCGGAACGCGGGCGAAGGGAAAATCTCGACCAGGAAATTCAGGATGGCGTCGCTGCCGATATTGTGCAGCGCGGAACTCAGCAGGACGGGGAAGATTTTCTTGTCGCGCACTTCCTCGTGCAGGCCCTTTTTCAGATCCTCGACCGGAAGCGTGCCCTTGTCGAAGAATTCCTGCATCAATTCGTCTTCGCCCTCGGCGACCATTTCGACCAGCTTTTCGTGCGCGGCTTTTGCCTGCTCGGCCATGTCCGCGGGAATGTCCTCGATTTTCGCTTTGCCGTCGCCATCGGGCGTGTAGATCAGCGCCTTCATCGTCACGAGATCGACCACGCCGCGGAAATTCTTTTCGGCGCCGATCGGCAATTGCACCGGCACCACGCCGCGGCCGAATACCTGCTCGATCGAGCCGAGCGCGCGCTCGAAGCTAGCGAGGTCGCGGTCCATCCAGTTCAGTAGGAAGGCGCGCGGCTGATCGTATTCGGTTGCGTAGTCCCAGACACGCTCGGTGACCACCTGCACGCCCGCGGCCGCGTCCACCACGATCAGAGACGCATCGGCGGCGATCAGCGAAGATTTCGTTTCATTGATGAAGGTCGAGTAGCCGGGCGTGTCGAGCAGGTTGATCTTTGTTTTTTCCGCTTGGCCGGGCGCCTGCCATTCTGCATATGCGACGCCAGTATTGATGGTGATTTTTCGCGCGATCTCTTCCTCGTCCGTGTCGGTGGTGGTGGAGCCTTCGGCCACCTTACCCAGCCGCGGCGTCATCCCCGCGGTGTAGAGCAACGCCGACACGAGCTGGGTCTTCCCCGTGTCGCCGTGGCCGACAATGCCCACGTTGCGGATCCAATCGGTTGTGTAGGATTTCATGAGTCACCTCGGTTTTTCGGAATTGCGCGGCGAAGGACGCAGGCCGGGACAGGCATTTCGTGCGGGGACAATACGAACAACGGTTTCGTTCTTTGAAATCGGATTAACATCACGAACCCGCCCCCCGGCGGTTGCGCGCGATGAACCCTGCGGAAAGCCGGGATGCTAGCACACGCTGAGCCGCGTGTTCAACCTCGGTTCGATGACGGCCGGGTGCGGCCTTGTGCCGCTTCGGCGTTGGCGTAGAATACGCTCCGCGCAAGAAGCGGAAAGGCACCCAATGAAGTTTGGCGGCATACACTTGATGCAGGTTCCCCGGCCGTGGACGGCGGAGTCCGGGCGCACGCTGCTGAACAACGCTCTCGACATCGTGGAGCTATCGGACCAGTGCGGATTCGACTACGTCTGGGCGACGGAGCATCACTTCCTCGAGGAGTATTCGCACGCGTCGGCGCCCGAGATCTTCCTGGCCGCCGCGAGCCAGCGGACGAAGAATCTTCGGCTCGCGCACGGGATCATCCAGACTCCTCCCCAGATCAATCACCCCGCGCGCGTCGCGGAACGCATCGCCGCGCTCGATCTGATCAGCAACGGCCGCTGCGAATTCGGCATGGGGTCCGGCGCGACGACCACGGAGCTGGGGGGATTCCTCGTGCCTCAGGAAGAGAAGAAGGCGATGCAGATCGAAGGGATGCGCGTGGCCGTGCGAATGCTTGTGGAGGATCCGTTCACGGGGTTCGACGGCCAGTACGTGAAGGTGCCGCCGCGCAACCTGGTGCCGAAGCCTTTGCAGAAGCCGCACCCGCCGCTGTGGATGGCGTGCTCGCGGCGGGAGTCGATTCTCGACGCGGCGAGGCTGGGGCTGGGCGCGCTGACATTTTCATTTGTCAGCCCGGCGGAGGCGCGCCAATGGGTGACGGACTACTACGCCACGATCGAAAACGAATGCGAGCCGCTTGGGTACGCCGTGAATCCGAATTTCGCCATCGCGACGCCCTTCCTCTGCGACAACGACGAGAAGCGCGCCACCGCGGCCGCCATCGAAAACTACGGCTTCTTCGTTTACGCGCTGGGGCACTACAGTTTCTTCGGCGAGCATCGTCCCGGCAAAACCGACATCTGGAACGAGTACACGACGAACCCCAAGGAACCTGTTTCGCCTGAGTTCGTGGCGCAGGCGTGCGTCGGGGCGCCCCAAAAGCTGCGCCATACGCTGCGGGAGTATGAAGACGCAGGGATCGACCAAGTGATCGCCGTGCGGCAGGTGGGGCGGCTTTCACTCGATCATCAGTGCGACTCGATCCGGCTTTTCTCCAAGGAAGTGCTGCCTGAATTCAAGGAGCGCGAGATGGCCAGCGCCCGGCGGCGAGCCGAGCGGCGCGCGAGGATTTCAGAGAAAGCGATGGCGCGCAAGCCGAAGACGGAGCAATCGTGGGGCGAGGCCGTGATCCCTTCGGCAGGACGGCACTAAACACCGGAGAGGCGGGTCGCGCCTGCCGGTGCCATTAAACCAACAGCAGATCCCTCACTGCGTCACGCGCCCGCAAAGAACGCGGGGAGGAGCAAGAAAGCCGCGTGACTTCACTCGGGATGACAACCTATTGCCGGGTGCGAGCTACATCCTGCCTTCGTCGGCGGACGGGCCGTAGATCGACGGCACGGGCACCTGATTCATCCGGAGATAGACGGAGAGCTGCCCGCGGTGGTGAATGATGTGGTTGAGGACCATGTTGCGCAGGACGGCCATGCGCGGCATGGAGAAGAGCGTCTTCCCGCCATTCATCAAGGTCCAGGTCTTCTGAAGGTCTTCATCGCTCGCCTTGGAGATAGCGGTGCGGGCCGCCGCGATATTCTTGTCGAAGAGCTCGAGCAACTGCTTGCGTGAAGTCATGACAGTCGGTTGCGAGGGTGGCGCGCCCGGAGGGGAGAAATCGAGAGAGTCCCCCGCAAAAGTGGCGGCGACGAATCCGGTCATCTCAGCGATGTGACCGGCAAGGCGCCCCATCGGCATGGATGTGTCGTGCGGTTTCCACGACGTTTTGTCTTCGGGGACGCGCTCCAGAGTTTTTCGTGTGGTGGCCATCTCGTGGTCAAATTCAGGGAGAAATGCATCGCGCATTGCCATGTGTGCCTCCATTGGAATGGTGGGTTTTTTCGGGGCTATCTTACCTCAGGAACACGAACGGGCGATAACGCCGAGGTCAAAGCTGGTTGGATGCCGGAGGCGGCGAGAAGATTCGGAGTCGTCAGTCTCCGCCGCGCCCGGCGGAGTGCGTCAACGCCGCCGGCGCATCGGGGGGGCCCGCCTGGACGCGCGCCGGCAGGGAATTCGCGCCGCTGCCCGCGGTCTGCTTCCACGTGTGCAGGATGCGGTGAATCACGGTGATGTTGGGCCCGATCGCCAGAATCCAGAGCGCGACATCCATGCGATTCGAAAGCGCGCCCAGAATCATCAGCGCGAGCCGCTCGGGCCGCTCCCAGAATCCGATTTCCGACGTGGGAACGAGAGATTCCGCGCGCGCCTTGGCGTAGCTGACCATTACCGAGCCGGCCATGGCCGCTCCGGCGAGCACGGCGTAGAGGAAACGGTTCACCTGCGCGTAGTAGACGAGCAGGCCGAGGAAGAGAATCAGGTCGGCGTAGCGGTCGAGGATGGAATCCAGGAAGCCGCCGAACAGGGAAACGCGATTCTGGCGCCGCGCCACGGGACCATCGAGCAGGTCGCACACAGCCGCCGCGATCATGAGTCCGCCGCCGGCCGCAAATCGTCCTTGGGCAAACAGCACTCCGGCCCAGAGATTCGCGAGAAGCGCGAACCACGTGATTACGTTGGGAGGGATTCCTGTAGGAGCGAGTAGGGCGGCGATGCGGTCAACCGGCCAGGAGAGATACCGGCCAATGGCGCGGGTCAACATGTAGTCGGGGTCACTCCGCTATTCCTCGTCGTAGATCGTGATTAACCGAACGACTTCGTATTCCTTCAGGCCCGCCGGCGTCGTCACCGTCACTTCATCGCCGACTTTCTTGCCGAGCAGCGCCCGGCCGATCGGAGAACTGGTCGAGATCAAGCCCTTTGCGGCGTCGGCCTCTTCCACTGTCACCAGTTTGTACTCGATTTTGACGGACTTTACAACGTCCAGCACGACGATCCGCGAGCCGTAGGCGGCCCGGTCCTTCGGCAGATTGGTCAAATTGAGCATCGAGATATCGGCCATGCGCTGGTGGAGCTGGCCGAGCCGGGCGGAGACGTACGACTGCCGCTCCTTGGCGTATTTGTACTCGGCGTTCTCGGAGAGGTCGCCGTGAGCGCGGGCTACCTTGATTTCCTTCGGCAGCTCGGTATGCAACTCGTGCTCGAGGGCGGCGATTTCGTCCTTGAGCTTCTTCTTGATCTTCTCAGCAAGGTCGATCATTGGGAGGTATGTCCAAGAGGGCCTTTCTTCCCCGGCCCGCCTGCGCCCTGATTCGTGCGGCTAACAAGTGAATTATAGAGGATTTCCGCGTCCCGCCGCAAACGCTGGCTGAACCGCCACTGGACCGCGGCGGGGTTGTGCGAATCCGGCCTGGACGCGGCGGGCGCCGCGCTTTTCGCCGTTCTTTTCGCTGTACAATGGCGCGATCTAGCCACAGGCGCGAGCCGGGAGAGCGCGTGAATCTCGAGCTGACCGAAGAGCAAAAGCTGCTACAGCGAAGCGTCCGGGAGTTTGCCGAGGCGGAGGTGAGGCCCCTCGCGAAGGAACTCGACGAGACGGGCCGCTTCCCGCGCGAGACTCTGCGCAAAGCCGCGGAGCTCGGCCTGACCGGCATCACCGTCCCGGAAAAATACGGCGGCGCCGGGATGGACCATATCTGCTACTCGATCGTGATGGAGGAAATCGCGCGGGTCTGCGCCTCGACGAGCGTGATTCTCTCGGTGCAGAATTCGCTCTTCTGCGGCACGCTCGAACATTTCGGCACGGAGGAGCAGAAGAAGAAATTCCTCGTGCCGTTCGCGCGCGGAGAAAAAATCGGCTGCTACGCGCTGACGGAGCCGCAGGCGGGCTCGAACGCCGCGGCCCTTGCAACGAAAGCCATCCGCAAGGGCGACCGCTACGTCATCAACGGCACGAAGGCGTGGATCACCAACGGTGGCGCGGCCGACGCGGGAGTCATCTACGTCAACACGCAGCCCGAAAAAGGCGAGAAGGGAATCACGGCGCTGCTGGTCGAGAAGGGCACGCCGGGATTCGCCGTCGGCAAGGAAGAAAAGAAGCTCGGCATTCACGCCACGGCTTGCACGGAGCTTTCGTTCACGGATTGCGAAGTGCCCGCCGGGAATCGCATCGGGAACGAAGGCGACGGCTACAAGATCGCGCTGACGACGCTTGACGGGGGGCGGATCGGCATCGCCTCGCAGGCCACGGGAATCGCGCAGGGCGCGTACGAGGCGGCGCTCGCGTACGCGCGCCAGCGGCAGGCTTTCGGGCATCCCATCGCCGAGTTTCAGGCGATCCAGTTCATGCTCGCGGACATGGCCACGGAAATCGACGCGGCGCGGTTGCTCGCGCGACGCGCGGCGTGGAAGCAGGACTCGGGCGCGCGCTTTTCCATGGAGGCCGCCATCGCGAAGCTCTTCGCGAGCGAGATGGCCACGCGCGTGACGCACAGAGCGATTCAGATTCACGGCGGCAACGGCTATAGCAGCGAATATCCCGTCGAGCGAGCCTATCGCGACGCGCGCATCACCGAGATCTACGAAGGCACGAGCGAGATTCAGCGCCTCGTGATCGCATCGTGGGTTTTGAAAAGCCAATAGCTTTCACTCCGTTGTATTCTTCGAGCGTGCTTCCACTCGATTGCGGGCAGGAATTCGATCCGGCGCGCGACGCCGAATTCTTCGCAGGGCTGCCCGCGCGGCCCGGCGTGCTTCTCATCGAGATGCGTGAAGCGGGCGCGCGACCGCATCTCGTCCGGACCGCGGATATTCGCCGCGCCGCCGAACGCCTCCTGAGCCCGCCGGACGCGGCCTCGAAGCGGCTGAACCTGCGCGACGTCGCCGCTCGGATTCGCTACCGCGTCACCGGCTCGAAATTCGAGCAGACATTTGCGCTCTATCAGCATGCGAAGCAGATTTCCCCGGGACGCTATCGCGATCTGCTGCGCCTGCGCCCCTCCGCGCTTCTGAAAGTGAATTTGAAGAACGAATATCCGCGCTGCTATGTGACGCGGCGGATCAGCGCGGACGACGGATTCTACTTTGGGCCGTTCGCGTCGCGCCGCTCCGCCGAGGCGTTCGCCGAAGGCTTCCTCGATCTTTTCAAGATTCGCCGCTGCCAGATCAAGATTCGCCGCGATCCGAATTTTCCCGGCTGCATCTACTCGGAAATGAAAATGTGTCTCGCGCCGTGCTTCGCGGGGTGCACCAAGGAGGAATACGACGTCGAAGTTGGCCGCGTGCTCGAAACCCTCGATTCGACGGGCGCGGCGCTCACGGCGAAATTCGAGCGCGACAGGGAAGCGGCGAGCGAGGCGCTCGATTTCGAGCGTGCCGCCGCGCTGCACAAGCGCCTTGAAAAAGTCTCCGCCGCTTTGCGCGGCCTGCCGGAGCTTGCCAGACGCATCGAGGACCTCGACGCCGTAATCCTCGCGCCCGCCGCCGAAGAAAAGACCATCGCCGTGTTTCCGGTTCGTGGCGGGCTGCTCGCCGAGCCGATCTTTCTTGATTTCGGCGAGCTTTCGAGCCAGCCGCGGTCTGTCGAGGCAATCTTGCGGCAGGCGTTGCAGCCGGCGTCGAACGCAAGTGAGAAAAGAGGGGAGCACGCGGATGCAAGCCGGCGCGGCCAATACGGCTTGCGCGCGGTGCCACCGGAACTATCCGAGCACCTCTCGCTCATCGCGCGGTGGTTTTACTCGAAGCCGCGCGAAGGCGAGATTCTGTTTCGAGAAGACGACTGGCCCTACCGCCGGATTCTGCGCGCGTGCGGAAGGCTGCTGGCGCCTCCGGCCGCGCCGCCCCCGCCGTCTGCTGGAGGGCCTCCGAAAGCGTAGGGGAATCCGAGAGATAATCGCGGGCACCGCCGCTCCCCGTTGCGTCGTACAATTGCAAAAGCATGGCCGAGAGTAATTCAGCCAAACCCGCGGCTCCGGCAGCGGCCGCAAGCCGTTCCCGATTCCAGGACACCGTTCGTTCGCTGAAATACCGCAACTTTCAGCTTTTCTTCAGCGGCCAGTTGATCTCGCTCGTTGGAACCTGGATGCAGAACGTCGCGCAGTCCTGGCTCGTCTATCGCATGACGGGTTCGTCGCTTCTTCTCGGCATCGTCTCGTTCGCGGGACAGATTCCCGTGTTTCCTCTGGCGCCGCTTGCCGGGATGGTTGCGGACCGCCTGAATCGCCGCAAGGTGGTGATCGCGACGCAGACGGCCTCGATGATTCTCGCCCTCATTCTCGCGTTCCTCACGCTCACGGGCCGCGTGAAGGTGTGGGAGGTGATCGTCCTCGCGGCGTTGATGGGGGTCGTGAACTCGTTCGACATTCCGGCGCGGCAGTCGTTCCTAGTGGAGATGGTCGGCCGCGAGGACCTGATGAACGCGATCGCGCTCAACTCGTCGATGTTCAACGGCGCGCGGATCATCGGCCCCGCGATCGCGGGAATCCTCGTCGCGAGCATCGGCGAGGGCTGGTGTTTCTTCGCCAATGGCGCGAGCTACATCGCGGTAATTATCGGCCTCCTGATGATGCGCATCCCTGCGCGGAGAGCCGAGCGCGAGCTTGCGTCGGCTTTCGAACACATCGCCGAAGGATTCCGCTTCGTGAGCCAGACGGCGCCGATTCGCGCGATACTCGTGCTGCTGGGTCTCGTGAGCGTTGTGGCCATGCCGTACACGGTTCTCATGCCGATTTTTGCCGCGCGCGTGCTGCACGGGAACGCCCGGACGCTCGGCGTTCTGGGCGCGGCGACGGGAATCGGGGCTCTGGGTGGCGCGCTCGTACTGGCCGCGCGCACAAAAGTCACCGGCCTCGGGCGCTGGGTGGCGATCGCCTGCGGCAGCTTAGGCGTAGGCCTGATTCTCTTCGCGCTTTCGCACTGGTACGTCCTTTCGGTGATTCTGCTCGTGCCGGTGGGATTCGCGATGATGACCCAGCTGGGCGCGTCAAACACGCTGATCCAAGCGATGGTTCCCGACCGGCTGCGCGGGCGCGCGATGGCGGTTTACTCGATGATGTTCATGGGCATGGCGCCGCTCGGAGCGCTGCTTTCCGGCGCGATTGCGGATCGCGTGGGCGCGCAGTGGACGGTCGGGATGGGCGGGGCGCTCGCCGTCGCCGCTGCAATCGTCTTCGCGCGGCACCTGCCGAAGATTCGCGTCGAGGCGCGCGAGCTCCTCAGCGCGCAGGGATTGATCGAAAGCGATCCGGCGCAGGAGATAGCGGCGCGCGTCGTCTGAGCTTTTCTTGGTCGCCGCCCGCCCGATTCCGTTCTGCTATACTGCGCGCGCTTTTCAATTTTCGCCGCGAAGCGAGGCCTGAGTGTCCTCTCCCGTCCCAATCGAAAACAAGCGCATCCCCGGCCGCGCCACGCCGCAGGGCACCCTGCGCTACGCCGCACGATTCCAGGGACGCGCCGCCGCGGGGCATTTCCGCGAGGCGCCGGGCGGGCTGGTGCTTTCCTCGGTCGGTATCGGGACGTATCTCGGCGAGCCCGACGAGGCGACGGACAAAGGGTACGCGGACGCCGTGGTTGCCGCTGTCGAAGGCGGCATCAACGTGGTGGACTCGGCCATCAACTATCGCCTCCAGCGCAGCGAGCGCTCGATCGGCGCCGCGCTGAAGCATCTCGCCGTGAAGGGCTTTTCGCGCGAGGAGATCGTGCTTTGCACGAAAGCGGGCTTCCTGACTCCGGACGGCGAAATGCCGGACGACGCGAACGAATATTTTTCGCGCGAGTTTATCGAGCCCGGGATTTTTCGTCCCGAAGACATTGCCGCCGGCTGCCACTGCATGGCGCCTCGCTACCTGGCCGACCAGCTCGACCGTAGCCGGCGGAATCTCGGGGTCGAGTGCGTGGATGTGTTCTATCTGCACAATCCGGAAACGCAGTTGAGCGAGATTCCCGCGGACGAATTCCGCCGGCGGATCAGCGAGGCGTTCCAGTTTCTTGAATCCGCCGTCGCGGCTGGAAAGATCGGAGCCTACGGACTCGCCACGTGGAATTGTTTCCGCGAGGATCCGAAATCCGCTGGCTATCTTTCGCTGGCGGCGATGGAGGAAATCGCGCGCGAAGTCGGCGGCGCGGAGCATCACTTTCGCTTCGTGCAGTTGCCGCTGAATCTGGCGATGCCGGAAGCGCTCCTGCGCCCCAATCAGGTGGTTGCAGGGAAGACGATGGCGATGGTGCAGGCGGCGCGCGCGGTGGGGGTTACTCTGGTGTCGAGCGCGGCGCTGCTGCAAGGCCAGCTAACGAAGAATCTGCCGCCGTACATCGGCGCGGCGCTTGGGCTGAAAAACTATTCCGCGCAGGCGCTGCAGTTCGCGCGGTCGGTGCCGGGGGTGACGACCGCGCTCGTCGGGATGAGCCGCGTCGAGCACGTGCGCGCCAACCTTGAGGTTATCGGCGTCGAACCCGCGCCTCGCGATCAGTTCCTCAAGCTGTTCGAACCGCCCGGTTAGGTTTTTCGAGCGTCATGCTTGCGGTTTGTCTCCATCGAGCCACTTGCCAATCGCCGTGCCGATGGCGTCGAGATGTCCGGTGAAAAAATGGTCGGCGCCTTCGACGATCACCAGCCGTTTCGGTTCCGGCAGCGTCGCAAATAATGCTTCGACACTTGCGCGCGCGCCGAACTGGTCGTTCCCGCCCTGAATGATGAGCTTCGGCTTCGCGCACGCGCGCAGGTAGGAAAGATCTAGGTTGTCCACGGGAAGCCCGAGCCCGATCACTTTCGTGACGCGCGCGTCTCCGCAGCCCACGCGCAGCCCCACCCATGCCCCGAAGCTGAAACCTGCCAGCAGAATCGGCCGCGCGGGGAATTCCGCCGCCATGTAATCGAGCGCCGCGCGGACGTCGTCCTGCTCGCCCGTCCCGCGGTCGTGCTCGCCCTCGCTCTGCTCCGTTCCGCGAAAATTGAATCGCAGCACGGGCGCCCCGCGCCGGTGCAGCGACTTCGCCGCCTGATAGACAACTTTGTTGTGCATCGTGCCGCCGTAGAGGGGATGCGGATGGCAGACGACGGCCGCGAATTTCGGATCGGGGTCCGGAGTAGTCCAGAGCGTCGCTTCGAGACGCCCGGCGGGCCCTGCGAGAAAAAGACTGCGATGGAAGACTGCGGCCATTAGCGGGGCGCCGGAAGAGTTTTTCGTCCCTTCGCCGCTCCGTTCGTCCCGCCGTGCAACCATTGCACGGCCACGGACGTGAAAATCGCGCTCGCGCCCAATCCCGGATCGGCGAGCGGCGCGGGCCCCGGCACGTCCTCCATGCCCTGCACGCGCACGACGCGCCCGGCGATCTCGCCCGTCCTGGACCATTTTCCCCAGGGGACCTTTGCGACCAGCGTGTCTCCGGCAGCGTAGATGTGCGAGGTTTCAAACCGCATTCCGGTCTGCGAGATGTCCTGGGTCATGGACTCGTCGGGCCAGGGAGTTCCGGCGAGGCGCACGAGGACCGGGAGCGCCAGGGGAGTGCGCGGGAAGCTTCGCTGCTCTCGCATGACGGGATGCGGCAGCTTGGTCGTCGGCGGTGCGAATTGGAGCGCGATGCGATAGCCGCCCTCGGTTGTGCGGTCCACGCGGACGATGCGCGCGGGCGTTTCCGGCTGCGCGGAAACGCTCGCGGCCGGATCGAAAGGGAACACGACCCACACGCGGGCCGGTGCGTCGCAAGGCTCATTTCGGTGCACGAGCAGCCCTTCGCGGGACACGTCCTCCGTTTGCACCACTTCGAGGCGCATCCCCAGCGGTTCCTGCCAGCGAATCCTCGCCGGAAGGCTGAGCTGCGCGCGGGGGTGTTTTCGTAGTTCGACTAAGGTTATGGGCCTGTGCATCTATCGACATCGTAGCGGCAGCGCCCGTCCAGATCAATCCTCACGCGGCCCGCAGATGCTATTCCCAATGGGCGCGCCGGGAGAGTCAAAAAAACGCCGTTGCGCGGCCGGGGGAGCGATGGTAGCTTGGCTCAGTTCCGAGGAACGGGAGGCTCCGTGGAGAACGGTGTGGAGCGGCGGGCGGCCCGGCGTTTTTCGATGATGCTTCCCCTGAAGGTGCGATTCTCAATGGGCGACAGCGTCACGGAAAAGCCCGGCGAGACGCGCGACGTCAGCTTCCGTGGCCTCTATTTCCTGATCGAAGCGTCCCTCGAGACCGGCAGCTCGATCGAATTCGTCCTCACGCTTCCGCAGCAGATCACTCTCGCTGGCGACGTCCATATCCGCTGCTACGCCCGAGTGCTGCGCGTGGAATCCCACAACGGGCGCCGCGGCGTGGCCGCGCAAATCGAGCGCTACGAATTCCTCCCCGCTTCGGCCTGACGCGGTTTCCATTGGGGTATAGTGGCGCATGAGTTTGATAATCCCTGGATGAACGACTGTGCTGAATGCAAAACTCTTCTCAGCGTTAGCGGGCATCATACTTCTCATTGCCTTGCTTGGCAGAATGCATGTACTTCCGCACATGAACCTCTGGTTGCAAGTCTGGAATTTCTCGCTCGGCCCGCTTTACTGGCAGCTTTTCGGAGCGTTAGTTTGCGCAATTTTCGCCGTGGCCTATTTTGGCGTTGCTCGATTGACGCGGCGTGCTCCCAACCAGATGATCGGACTGGTTGTTTTTTTCTTAGTCGCCGTTCCGTTTGCTGTCTGGCTGATTTCGGGCTTCCTCACCACGACGGGTTCACCGCCGAACCGTCGCCTCGCAATGGTTCTCTTTGCGGCAATTTTCAGCCTTCTTTCGGGTTTGGTACTTTCGGTGGTGAATCTAACATGGGTTCTCTTGCGGAGTAACAAACCACCGAACTCCCGATAAACGCAGCGCTAATCGAAAACTGACCACCTGTCGAATTTCCTTCTCTTATCTCGCTCGCTGAAGCAAAATTTATGTCTGGGGACTTCGCATGGCACGCCACACCCTTCTCATCGACGCCGACGACACGCTGTGGGAAAACAACATCTTCTTTGAGAAGGCGATCGACGATTTCATCACCCGGCTCGAACATCTCGGCTACACGCGCGAATACATCCGCCACATCCTCAACGAGACCGAGCGCCGCAACATACGCCAGCACGGCTACGGCGTGCGCAGCTTCGGGCGTTCGCTCGAGGAGACGTATCTGAAGCTGGCCGGAAATTCCGCGCGGCGCGAGATCGTCAAGAACATCGAGGAACTGGTCCACGAGCTGGAAAGCACGCCTCCGCACATTCTCGACGGCGTTCCCGAAACGCTCGCCTACCTCGCAAAGCATCACCGGCTGATCCTGCTGACCAAAGGAGAGCCGGCCGAGCAGGCGGCCAAGGTGGAGCGCTCCGGCTTGCAGACCTACTTCGACGCCATCGAAATTGTGCTAGAAAAGGAATCGGAAACCTACGGGCGGATGATCGAGCAGTTCAAGATCGTGAAGTCGCACGGCTGGATGGTGGGCAATAGCCCGCGCAGCGACATCAACCCGGCGCTGCAATCCGGCCTGAACGCCGTCTTCATCCCGCACTCGGCCACGTGGGAGCTAGAGAAGTCGGAGCTGGAAAGCGGCACGGGAAGATTGCTGATTCTGGCGGCGTTTCGCGAGCTCCGCACGCATTTTTGACGATGCGCGTTTTCCGCGCCCCGAACGTTGTTGCGGGGCGATGCGTTTCACCTGCCAAATTGTCCGCGATGTCCGCACCCTCGCTGCTTCCCGCCGATCCGCTTCGCAGCTAACATCGAATTCCGATCGAGGAGGTTCGCACGGTGCCAACCGACTATCGCCGCGAATTCGCAGATTTCGAAGGCGTGACGTATCTGAACGCCGCAGCACAGGGCGCCATGCCACTGGCCGCTGCGCGGGCAGCGGAGACCGCGCTTGAATGGAAGAAGCGGCCCGACAAAATGCCGGACACCGCTTATTTCGATCTCCCGGATCGCATTCGCGAAAAAGCCTCCCGCGTGATCGGCGCGCGTCCGGACGAAATCGCCGTCACGACCGGCGCGAGCGCAGGGCTTGCGTCCGTGGCCGCGGGAATCGACTGGAAGCCGGGCGACGAAGTGCTGATCGCGCGCGGCGAATTCCCGGCGCACTTTTCAACCTGGCTGCGCTACGAGCAGGCGGGGAAGCTACGAGTGCGGGTAATCCCGCCGCGAGGCCGCTTCATTTCCGCCGACGACTACATCGAGCACATCGGTCCGCAAACGCGCGTGGTCTCCGCCAGCCTGGTGCGATTCGATAACGGCGCGCGGCTGGACGCGCCGCGGGTGGCGCGCGCGTGCGAACAAGTGGGCGCTGCCCTTCTGCTCGACCTCTCGCAGTGCGCCGGCGCGATGACGATGGATATCCGCGCTCTCGGCGCGGCGATGGCCGTCTGTAGCGGATACAAGTGGCTTCTGGGGCCTTATGGCACGGGGTTTTTCTGGATTGCCGGCGAATGGCTCGAGCGTCTGCCGCTCGGCGCCGTTTACTACCTGGCTCTGGAAGGTGCGCGAAATCTCAGCACCCTCCCACTCGAAAATTTGCGTCCGGCGCCGGGCGCGCGCCGCTGGGACACGCCGGAGACCGCGAACTTCACCAACCTCGCGGCGTTCGATTCGTCACTCGACCTTCTCCTGCGCATCGGCGTGGATGTCGTCGAGCGCCACATTGATGCGCTCGTCGGCGAAATCATCGAGCGCCTGTCCGGCACGAACTGCGTGCTCGCCTCGCCCGAGGAACGCGAGAGGCGCGGCCCCTACGTGTGCGTCTCCGCGCGCGATCCCAACAATACGGCCGCGCTCTATGAAAAATTGCGCGCCGCCCGGATCCACGTCAGCCTGCGCGAAAACGCGCTGCGCATCGCGCCGCACATCTACAACACGCCGGAAGATATCTCACGCGTGATCGAAGTCTTGTCTTCGTGAGGTCTGGCGAGGATTACCGCGGGCCGTAGTCTCTCGGATCGATGTACGTGAAGGGTATGTGGATGACGGCTTCGAGATCGACGGGCACTCCGGCGCGCGTGCCTGGACGGAACTTCCACAGCGCGAGCGCGTCGATCGCATTCCGGTCGAGCTGGGGATCGAGCCCCCGCACCACCTGAATGCTGTCCACCGATCCATCCTTGCGGATGATGGCGTAGAGCACCACCTCGCCCCGCACGTGCCCCTTGATCAGCTCCGGCGGATACTTCGGGTCCGCCTTCTCGACGGGGACCGGCCCCGCCACTTGCTCCTTGTGCTTGAAGGGCGGGCCAATCTCGTCGTCGAGCTCGGCAAAATTCAAAACCCAGCTCCCGCTCGCGCTGGTCAGGTTCGGCAGGTTGACGTGCAGCGTGTACACCTCTTTGCCCGAGAGAATTTTTTCAGGCGGCAGGCTCGGATCGATGGACGCGACGTTTGCGGGGCCTCGCCTCGTGTTGGTCGGAGGCTCGTACGGCGTCGTCGGCCTTAGGATCAATCCGCCGGGACGCCTCGCCGCCGGAGTGATGCCTCCGCCCCCGCCGCGCGCTGTTCCGGGGCTGATGCTCACCGCGGCTGGAAGCGAACCCGTGCCGCCTGCTTCGCCCACGCCGATCGTTCCCGCCGTCGAGCCGGCGCTCCCGCTCGCGGCGGAGCTTGCGCTCGCGGACGAGTTCGCCATATCTCCGGGAGCGCCGGGCTTTGCTCCCTCGGGAGAGATAGAAATGCGCGCGGCCAGATTTCCCTCGGGCACGCTGACTTCGGGCGCAGGCGGCGCCGGCGTGGCGGAAAGCGCAATCAAGCGGCGCAAGCTCGCATCGCCCTCCGCAGCGGCGGCTCCGACTTCCGGCGCAGGGCCGGCGTCTGCTTGCGACTGACGGCGCGCGATGACGGGCGCGGACATCGCGTTGAGCCTGATTTGAGGCCGGGGTATCGCGATCGGCGATGGAGCAATATTCAACGGCCCGGAATTCTTTTCCAGGTTCGGTGCCTCCGGCGCAGCCATGTCGCGGACGGCGCGCTTCTGGATGCGCGGCGTCGAGTCCTTCGGCGAGAGTTGCAGGTGCGGCCTTGCGATCTCCACCGCGGACCACTGCACGATGTTGGGCAGCGGCGGGAGAATCTTTGGCGGAGCAGGCGGCGCGTCGGGACGAATCAGCGTTTGCCGCGGATGCGTCACGCGCACGGGAATGGAAAGAATCGTCTGCCGCGGATGATAGGCGTCCGCGCCTCGATTATCGGGTGGTTTGGGAGCGTCTTCCGATTTCTTGGGAGGCGCGGCTGGCTTCGCCGGAGCAGCGCGCAGCTTGATCGGCGGCAAATCCTTCGGCTCGCCGTACCACGTCAACTCGATTTGCACGGGCGCGAGCGTTGGCGTGTGCTCCGGCAGGAATCCCCAGATGGGCAGGATCAGAATCCAGACGACGATCGCATGCCAGAGGCACGCCGCGAGAAAAGCCCGGCCCGGCGGTTTGCCGCGAATCCATTCAACGCGAAACCCGGGGCTTTTCGCCTCATCGCTGTATTTTGGCGGCCGCGGTCCCGTGAAGAGAGCACGCAAACTCGACCAGAACACTTCGCTTGACGGTTCCCAGTCGATGGCCAGATCGAGCCGGGGCAGGCGCGCAAATGGCGGCAACTCGACCAACGAATCTGCCAGCGAATCGAGTTGTGCGGAGGGGGGCACAGGGCGGCCATTATACTCGATAGGATCGGATGCACCCGGCATGCCAAGCGGCTGCAAGACCGGTCCGAACTGATCCGTTAAGGAGTCGCGCCTTTGGCCGTGAAGTAACCGCTGCATTTTCTGCGACGCCGTAACTTCGCGGTTCTAGTGCTACTAAACCCCATGTTTAAGCCTCGCGCTCTTGGCGCGCAATGGCCTCTTCAAGCCGCGGCTGCCAAGCGGTAAAAACTTAGCGCCGCATCTCCCTGCTCGACCAGGCGCGTTCGTTCGAGCCGCTCGAATCGCTCCGGCAGTTCCGTCTTGCGGCGATGTTCGACGATCACGAGCCCGCCGGGCGCGATCAGATGCGAGGAATCGAGAAATTCGAGGACGAGCAAACACTCCTCGTCGCGTTCGTACGGCGGGTCGAGAAAAATGAAATCCGCGATCCGGTGACGCGCCGCGAGTTTTTCGAAACCTCGCACGGCATGCGCCTCGATCACTTCGGCTCCCGAGCGTATCCCGAGCGCTTCGAGATTCTGGCGCACGAGCCGCGCGCTCGCCGCGCGTGATTCGATGAAGACGGCCTCGCGCGCCCCGCGGCTGATGGCTTCGATGCCGATGGCGCCCGTGCCCGCGTAGGCGTCCACAAAGAGCGAGTCCTCGACTGCCGGCCCGAGAATATTGAAGAGCGTTTCGCGGAGGCGGTCGCTCGTCGGCCGCAGGCGCAGTTTCCCCGGGCCTTTCAATTGCCGGCTGCGGAATTTGCCCGCGATCACGCGCATTGCTTCATCCTGCCTTTTATCCCACCGACGCCAGCTGGTATCGCTTTTGCCAGATCGGGCTGAGCGATTCCAGGCGCGCGACCACTTCGTTCGCCCGGTCCGGATTCTCCGCCAGCGCGAACGCCTCGCGCCGCGCGAGTTCGAGAATTTCATGGTCGCGCAGCGGCTGCGCGAAAGAAAAGGCCGCGTCGCCGTGCTGCCGCGTCCCGAAGAATTCGCCCGGCCCGCGCTGCTTCAGGTCCCGCTCGGCGACTTCGAATCCATTGGTCGTGGCGACCATCGTCTCGATGCGATCCTTCGCGTCTCCTGTGATCGATTTCGGCGCGACGAGGATGCAATGCGACTTTTCCTTCCCGCGCCCGATTCGGCCGCGGAGCTGGTGAAGCTGAGCGAGACCGAACCGCTCGGCGTGCTCGATCACCATCACCGTGGCGTTCGGCACGTCCACGCCGACTTCGATCACCGTGGTCGCGACGAGAATATCGAGTTCGCCGCGGCGGAATTTGTCCATCACAGCGTCTTTCTCTTCGTTCTTCAGCCGCCCGTGCAAGAGGCCCACGCGCATTTTGGGGAACACGTTCTTCGCTAGCCGCTCGTACTCCGCCGTCGCCGCCTTCAGCTCCTGCTTCGACTCCTCGATCACGGGATAGACGACGAACGCCTGGCGGCCGCTCGTAATTTCGCGGCGCAGAAATTCCCACACGCCGGGCAATTGAGCATCCGGCGTCCACCGCGTCTCGATCGGCGTGCGCCCGGGCGGCAGCTCGTCGATCACGGAAAGGTCGAGGTCGCCGTAGAGCGTGAGCGCGAGCGTGCGCGGAATGGGCGTCGCGGTCATCACCAGCACGTGGGGCGACGCGCCTTTTTCTATCAGCCGCTTGCGTTGCAGCACGCCGAAGCGGTGCTGTTCGTCCACGATCACGAGGCCCAGCTTCTGAAACGTGACGGGATTTTCGATCAGCGCGTGCGTGCCGACCACGAATTTCGTTTCGCCGCTTTCGACGCGCTCGAGCGCTCGCGCGCGTTCAGCGTGCTTGCGGCCGCTCACGATCAAGTCGACGCCGTAGCCCGCGTGCGCGAAAATACGCCGCGCGGAGAGAAAGTGCTGCGCGGCCAGGATTTCGGTGGGTGCCATCAGCGCCACCTGATAGCCGTTCTCGATCACGATCGTCGCCGCTTCGAGCGCCACGATCGTCTTCCCGCTGCCGACGTCGCCTTCGAGCAGCCGGTGCATCGGATACGGCCGCTCGAGGTCCGCCGCGATTTCCGCCAGCACTTTCTTCTGCGCGGCGGTCGGCTTGAACGGAAGGATGCGCTTGATCGCTTCCCGGACTTTTTCTTCGCGCACGCGCATGGCGATTCCGTGCTCGCGGTGGTCCCTCTGCCGCCGAAGCGCCAGCGCGAGCTGGTAGTAGAAAAATTCCTCGAAGATCAGCCGCAGCTGCGCGGGGCTGCGGAAGCTGTTCAGGAGTTCAAGGCTTTCGTCTTTTGGCGGGAAGTGCGCGTAGAGCAGAGCCTCGCGCCGCGTGGGGAATCGATACCGCTCGCTGATTTCGCCGGGGAGCGCGTCCGGCACATTGCCGTCGAAATTGAGCAGCACGTTGTAGATGATCCGCCGCAGCATCCGCGAGCTGATTCCGCCGATCGCTTCGTAAATGGGGACGATGCGGCCCACTTCGGTCGAGTCCGCGGGCGCCTGATCGCTGCCTACCAGCTCGATCTGCGGATTCACCATCTCGAGGCGCGCCGGGCGATACGGATCGGCCTCCGCCTTGCCGTGCAGGACGAGCCGCTGCCCCTCCTTCAGCCGGCCCTCGAGATATGCGCCGTGAAAAAATCGCGCGTGCACCGAGCCCGTCTTGTCGAACACCGTGACGTGAAACACCGGCCCGCGCCCGCCGCGGAATCGGACGGTGTTTCCGCCGCCCGCTCCAACCTCCCCGAGGATCGTGTGTACCTGTCCGGGCACGATCTCTGCGATGGGTGTGAACCGAATGCGGTCCTCGTAACGGAAAGGGAGATAGCCGAGCAGATCGCCGACGGTCGCGATGCCGCGCTCCTCGAGCGCAGCGGCGCGGTTGGGGCCCACGCCACGCAGATATTTCACCGAGTTAGTCAGCGCGACGGTCATGCAGATGATCGTATCGCGGAAAGGAAGGGCGGCTACTCGCCGTCCACCGAAAATGCCAGCAACACGTTGCCGGACGCGCTCCCTTGAAAGAAGTATCCCGAGTTGACGTACAGCATCCCTCCGGCGACGACCGCGCCGGGTCCGTCGAGCGAGCCACCCTTGGCTTTGACGCCGTTGACGGTCTTGTATTCCCGCATGGTGTCCACATCCCAGATGATCCGGCCGTCCGAGGCTGAATACGCTCGCAGATGGCCATCGACGCCGCCCGAGAAAACTACTCCTGGAATCGCAGTCACCGCCGCCGACTGCGCGGGGCTACATCCCGGCCGGTCGCAGTCCGGATGCGGCGTGTGCCAGGCCGTCTCTCCGGTATCGAGTTTGAGAGCAAACAGACCGCCGCCAGTTTTCGGATCGAGTTCGTACTTCACGCCAAACACGGAGTCTTGCCCTGCGGGCGATCCCGCCGGCGACGGCCGCCTCTCAACGTCCGACAAGGCGACGTACACATTTTTCGCGTCGGCGGCGGATCCCCATTGCACTCCGCCCAGCGTGCCGCCGTGTCCCACGCGCTTCTGCCAGAGCAGCGCGCCATCGCGATCCGCATCGACGGCATAGACAATTCCCGATTTCGCTCCGGCGATCAGCGCGCGGCGGCCGTTCGCGAGGTTCACCAGAATGGGAGACGATCCGAAGTCGAAATCAGGCCCTTTGGACTCCGGACAATTTGCCTGCTTCTCTCCTGGTATGTCGCAATCGATGTTATACGCGTCGCGCTTCCACATCTGGCTCGACCAGAGCAGTTTTCCCGTCTCCAGATCGAACGCTACGAACGCGTCGGAAGTGTCCGCGGGGGGATCGGAGTAGCTGTCGCCCGTGGTCACGTAGATCCTCTTGCTCTTGAGATCCACGGTCGGCGACGACCACACGCCGGCGCCCGAAGGCCCCCAGAGCTGCACGCCCAGCCGGTTTTTGCGAAACGGCTTCGGCTCTTCGGGAATCGTGTAGCTTTTCCAGAGGACTTTTCCCGTTGCCGCATCGAGCGCGGAGACACTTCCGCGGAACTTGCAGCATTCGTATTTCGCGTCGGCTCCCGTCACCTCTTCCAGCGAGGACACCGTCACGTACAGCCGCCCCGCAACGAGCAGCGGCGCCCCGGTGATTTGCGCCGCGGGATGCTCGTCCATGCGAGTCTTCCACAGAAGTTTGCCTGTGATGGCGTCCACCGCATACGCATTCGCGTGCTGATCGCCGAAATAGGCGGCCCAGCCGGACCCGTTCGCGCCGACGCTGATCGCCGTGCGCACCGCGGCCTCTGTGCCGAGCTGCCAGTACATGCATCCGCTCGCCGCGTCGAGCGAATAGACGCGCCGGCCCGCGCTTCCGACGAAGATGCGTCCGCCCACGACAGCGGGTTGCGCGTATGCCTGCGTGGTGTCCACAAAACCGAACGCCCACTTCAGTTTCAGCCTCGGCACTTGATCCGCGCGCAGTCGCGCCATCTCCGCGGGCTGGAATCGGCTTTCGGAGGTATTCGTGCCCCAGCCGTTCCACTGAGGCTGGCCGGACTGCGGAGCGAACGGGCGTCCGCCCGCATGGCAGAAGAATTCCTCCGACGGGACACTTTGCTGCGCCGCAGCCTGACTCGAAAGAAAGTGGCTCACGGCGTCGATCTGCTCGGCCGTCAGATTCGCGCCTTGCGAGCTCATGCGCCCGGTGGTCAGTGCGGACTGGATTCCTTCCGGCGGCATTTCCGACATTGCGGCGCGGCTGGGCGCGCGCGAAACTCCCGCGTCATGGCATGCGGCGCAGCGCTCGCCGTACAGCGCCTCGCCTTCCTTGTTCGCGACGGATTTGTCCTGGCCGGCCGCGAGGGGCCCTGCCGCGACGGCGAAGAGCAGCGCGGCGAGAGATGCGTGGATCGGGAATCGAGTATGGCAGCGCAAGGCTTACCCCCTGGCGCTGCACTTTAGCACGGTTCGTTGATCGCGTCCGGTGGGCGCCGCGCGCATCTCAGTTTTGCTGGAGCCTGCTCTGGCGGCAAGTCCGTTGTGCCGGGTGTTAGGGTATAATGCGCGCCGACTTCGGAAATCCCGATGGAGCAGGCAATGCAGGGAATTCCGATCGAAGAGGAGGTTTTATGAAACGCCGTGATTTCCTGCGGTCCGCAGGAATCGTGTCAGTAAGTCTTCCATTCCTAAAGGCGAACTCCCTGTTTGCCGAGAGCACTGCACCGAGCGGTTGGCGCACCTTCGAAGTCACCACGCACGTTGAAGTCCTGAAACCTTCCGGCACGACGCGGATTTGGGTTCCCGCCCCCCTCACCAGTCAAACGCCCTTTCAGAAGCCTCTCCACAATTCGTTCAGCGCCGAGGGCGGTACCGCCAAGATTTTCAAAAGCAAGGCCGACGCGATGGGGATCATCTCCGCGGAATTTCCCGCCGGCGTGACGCCGACTCTCACGGTCACAAGCCGCGTCGCAACCAAGAATATTGCGGTGGACCTCTCCGCGCCAGGCAAAGCGCCGAAAGCGAACCACGCGGAGTTGGAACATTTCCTCCAGCCGACGAAGCTCCTGCCGAGCGACGGTATCGTGAAAGAGACGGCGACCGAGATTACGAAGGGCGCGACGACCGACGTCGAAAAGGCGCGCGCGATCTACGAATGGATCGTTGACAATACGGCTCGGAATCCGAAGACGCGCGGCTGCGGCGTCGGCGACATCCGCTTCATGCTGGAGACCAAGGATTTGACCGGGAAGTGCGCCGATCTCAACGCGCTTTACGTCGGCCTCGCGCACGCAGCGGGCCTGCCTGCACGCGACGTGTATGGCATTCGCGTCGCAAAATCGGAACTGGGATACAAGAGCCTCGGCGCCTCGTCCGAGAAAGTGACGAAGGCTCAGCACTGCCGCGCGGAGGTGTATCTCCACCAATACGGCTGGGTTCCCGTCGATCCCGCGGATGTGCGTAAGGTCGTGCTTGAGGAACCGCCCGGAAATCGCCCGCTGGACGACGACATGGTGAAGAGGGCCCGCGCCCGGCTATTCGGGTCCTGGGAGATGAACTGGATGGGGTTCAACTTCGCGCACGATGTCGAGTTGCCCGGCTCAAGCGGCAAGCCGCTCGGATTTTTCATGTATCCGCAGGCGGAAACAGCCGACGGCCGGCTCGATCCGCTCGACGCGGACGCCTTCAAGTACGAGATCACGTCGAAGGAAATTACGCCCGCGAACGGCTGACGGACTCCGTCCCGCCGGACCGCCGCAGTTTACACCGCACTACGCCTGTCCTAAGATGTGGCTCATCTCATCCCTCTCGGGTGGGCCACCCTTATGGCGACCGCGCGACAATTCCTCGGCGCAACTCCCCGGCGATGGCTTGAATACCTGGCCGCCATCGTTATCGGCAATGCGATCTACTACTTTTCACTCGTGCCTCATCTTCCTGTAGCGCTGCGTCACGAAGGTTTTGCCATCGACTGGGGCGTCGGAGTGGATTTCGCCGTCTGCGTGGCCGTTTTCGGGTTGATTCGCCTCGGCGCGCGCCTCCAGCAGCGGTAGCGCCACCCGCCCTCTTTTTGCCGAAATTCCCGCTGGGCTAATTTGACCGGAACAATCGGATAGCGGCCCTCGTATTAAATTTTGTACAAGCACTGGGCCGGCGCGAGACTCACCTTGAGCAGACCAGCCATGACTCCGCCGAGCGATAACACCGATTTTCAATGGAGCCAATCCACCTTGGCTGAATCCTCCGATAGTGCCAAAATGGCCTCACCGGGTGCTAACGAAGGTCCCGTTTGGCCGTCTATCCAAGCGGAACCCGGAGAAAGGCTCGAAGCCGGGGCAGGCAAGCTCGGCGGCTCGCAAGCCGGCGGGTCGGCCACAGCGGAATCCCGCTCGGCGGCAGATACGATGGGGATGAGCGTCGCACTCGACGGAGATGCGCGCCAGGCAGCGGCGGTGAAGCTCGCGGAGGAGCAGGCACTCGTCCGGAAGGCCCAGGCGGGAGACCGGCTGGCCTTCGAGGAGCTTGTTCGCCGCTACGACCGCGAGGTTTTGCGCCTGGCTCTGAATCTCGTTCATCGTCCCGAGGACGCCCGCGACATCTATCAGGAAAGTTTTCTGCGGGTGTACAAGAACCTGAACCGCTTCCGCTTCGAGTGCAGCTTCTACACCTGGCTCTACCGGATTGTGACGAATGTGGCGCTCGATCACCTGCGCCGCCGCACCAGCCGCCGCGAGGATCAGGCGCCCGTTCCCGAGGAGGCCGATGGCGGCACGCGCGACTTCTTCGACCGCCAGCCGGAGCCGAGTGCCGCGGCGAATCCCGAAAAGCGGCTGCTCGGCGAGGAGCTTGGCCGGCACATTCAGAAAGCGATGAAGCGCCTTTCGCCCCGCGAGCGCATGGTTTTCGAGTTAAAACACAACCAGGGTTTGCGATTGCGCGCGATCGGCGACATGCTCGGCACCTCGGAAGAAACGGCGAAGAATTCGCTTTTTCGGGCCACGCGAAAGTTGCGCGCGACCCTGGGCGACTTTCGGTAGTCGGCGCGGAGAATGCAGCAGGACATGACGAACGAAGACATGACGAACCAGGCTTGCGGCGAATGGCGGCCGCTGCTCATCCTGCTCGCGGCGGGCGGCGAGCTCGATCCAGCCGGTCAGGCGCGGCTCGCCGCGCATCTTGCCGATTGTGCTTCGTGCTCCGCAACTCTTCAGCGTGAAAGCGAACTGCTCGCGCTTCTCGGTTCTCATCGCGACGAGCCCGGCGCCGATCTCCTTGCGGCCTGCCGAGCGAGCCTTGAAGACGCGCTCGACCGCGAAGAAGAGCGCGGCTGGCTGCGCCGCACGTTCGGCTCGCTGATTCCATCGAACTGGCTCGCGCCGCGTCCGGCTTGGAGTGCGACTGTTCTTCTATTGATCGGTTTCAGCGTCGGCGTTTTCGGGCCTCGGTTGCTCCGCCGCCCCGCAAATGCTGATGCATCGGATGGCGCCGCCGCTTCGAAATCCGCCACGGCTATCGCGCCTTCCAGCCCCGCGGACTCCGGCAGCGCGGCCGGTTCCGCTCTCACGTCTCTCGATTTGCACAGCGCCGACGTCGCCGGCATCAGCGTGTTTCCGTCGGGCGATGAAGGGCCGGCTCGCGTCCAATTGCAGCTCAAGGCGCAACGTCCGGTGACGGTTGAAGGCACCGTGAACGATGACGACGTGAAAGGCGCTCTGCTCGGCGTCCTGAAAAGCGGCGAGCGCTCTTGCCCCGATGTGCGACTCGACGCCGTCGAGTGCCTCCGCGGACGCAGCAACGATCCCGATGTCCGCTCGGTCCTGTGCCAGGTGGTCCACTCGGACCCCAATGCAGCCGTCCGGCTGAAGGCCCTCGAAGCGCTCGATGGAGCGGAGCCTCAGGAGATGGTTCGCCAGACTCTGCTCGACGCGCTGGTGGACGATCAGAATCCGGGCGTGCGCATCGAGGCCGTCAATGCGCTGCGCGACATGGCAGCAAAGGGCCAGGCCGCCTCGGACGATCGCATGTTCTCCGTTCTGCACGACCGCATGCAGAAGGATCCCAACACCTACATTCGCCTGCAAAGCGCGGCCGCGATCCGCGATCTCGGTCCGCGCGAGAAATTCTAGCGATGCGAGGCAACGTGACGGTTCCCGTCTCCCGGCGCGCTTCCAGGAAATCTCTTGCCTCGTTGCTTGTTGCGCCTCTGGCGGTCGGTCTTTTTTTCGCCGCAAGTGCCTCCGCGCATCGCAGAACATCGCCATCGAGTGGCGCTCATTCCGGGCCGCGCTTGACCTCCGAGCTGACAGGCTCGGTGCCCACGCACGAGGGCCAGCGCATTCGCCTCTCGGCCGACCTCGGCAACGTCGTGGTTCGCACGCAGAATTCCGGCAAAGTGGACTACCGCGTTCATCTCGAGACCGACGCTTCGCAAAAAGATGCGCAGCAACTGCTGAAAAGTTTCACGGTGACTTCGCGCGAAACATCCGATGAGGTGTATCTGAAAGCGCAAACGTCCGCGCACTCGACAGGCAGGCTCTGGGCGACGCTCTATTTGAATATTCCGAAGAGCGCCAGCCTGGATGTCTCGACCGGCGGCGGTAACATCGATGCCGGCGAAATCGACGGCCGCGTGACGCTCTCGACGGCTGGGGGCAATATCACCGCGAGCGACATCGGCGGTCCGGCGCGCCTGGATAGCGGCGGCGGCAACATCGTCGCACGGAGCGCCGCCGGAGAATTGATTGCCAATACCGGCGGCGGCCACATCACGGTCGGTTCGATCGGAGGCAACGCCATGCTCCGCACCGGCGGCGGCCACATTCGGGTTACGTCGATTCAGGGAACGGCGCATCTTGAAACCGGCGGCGGAAATATCACGCTCGAGCATTCCGGAGCCGAGCTTGCGGCCGAAACCGGCGGCGGCGAAATCGAAATTGGCGAGGCCGCGGGCCTGGTCCGCGCGAGGACAGGCGGCGGAGGCATCCGCGTGGTACGCATGTTCGGCCCGACCGACCTCGAAACTTCCGGCGGCAGCATCTACCTGACCCAGATCGATAGCGCGGTCAAAGCCTCCACCAGCGATGGCGGCATCACCGCATGGTTCGTCGCTCCGGCGAAGCTGCCCGGCATCTCCGAATTGCAGTGCAGCTCCGGCGACATTGTCGTCCATCTGCCGCGCGAGCTGCCCATCACGATCGACGCGCAAGTACAGCGCGGCGATGAACACCGCGTCATCGTCGATCCCGCTTTCCCGCTGAAGGTGAGCTACGGCGATTCGCCGAAGGGCGACCGCACCGTCCGCGCGGAAGGCGCGCTGAATGGCGGCGGGGAGATCCTTCGCCTGCGCACAGTGGCGGGAAACATCCAATTCGTGCTGAGCGACATGGACAAGCAGTCGCAGATCTACAAGCAGCAGATGTCGAAGCTCCAGCAGCAAATGGACCAGGTGCAGAAAATGCTTCAGCCGCAGTCGCGTGTGCTGGAAGGAGCGTCCGGCGAATCGCAGCAGGGAACCGGAGAGGGCTCGCATCCGTAACACTGTTCGGACGCCCTGAGACATTTGCAGGGCGCCGCTTTGGTGAAAATGGAACACCGGGTTGACCGCTGAAGGTCTCGGAAATTGCACAAAGGGGGCGTACCGTGCAAACGACTCGAGGCAATTTGCTTTTGACGATCGGCGCAAGGCCGTTCGTGCTGCTCGCCTGCGTACTCTCGCTCGCTCTTCCCGCGCTGGCGAACACCGAGCAGGTCTTCCAGGAAACCTTCAAGCTGCCCGCGGGCGGCCACTTCCTGCTCGACAACGTGAACGGATCGGTGCAGGTGGAGGGATGGGACCGCGACGAAGTGGAAATCCGCGCCGTGAAGACGTCGCAGAATGACGCGAGCGATCTCGAGCGCGTGAAGATCGAAGTCGAAAGCCACCCGGGCGAGGTGGACGTCCACACGCGGTATCCCGAGGGAGCGGGCGTCGAGGTCGCGGTGGAATACGTGATCCACGTGCCGAATCGCGTCCTGCTCGGCAGCATCGGCACCGTGAATGGCAGCGTGCGCGTGCACGGCGTGGATGGCGGCGGGGAACTCCGATCCGTGAACGGCAACGTGGAAGTGACGGAAAGCTCCGGCCGGTTCAACGCGAAGACCACCAACGGCAACCTACGCCTCGAGCTTCGCCACTTGATCGACGGCGCGCCCATGAATCTTGAAACCGTCAACGGCTCGGTGGTGCTCGGGCTTCCCTCGAACGCCAGCGCGGACCTCAAGGTCCGGAACATGAATGGCGATTTGTATTCCGAGTTCCCGGTGACCTCCACGACGGACCTTCCGGGCTTGCGCACGTATCGCGGAAAGCTCGGCCACGGCGGCGGCGGGGCAATCTCCGTGCGCACCGTCAACGGCGGCATCCGCCTGCTCCTCGAACATCCCGGAGTCTGACAATCCGCGCAGTTTGCGTCCCGGATGCAGCTCCGGGACGATTTGGATTGCCATCCCGCCTGCCCTGACGAAGGAAGGGAGCGAGCCCGCTCCTCGGCCGACCGCGCGCCGTCTGCGTCCCGGATGCCTCTGCGGGAAGGGATCTGCTGTCGCTTTTGCGAGATTGCCATCCCGCTTTGCCTGAATCCGCCTCGCGCGGATTAGGGAAGCGAGCGTCGCATGCGAAAATTTGGCCTTTAGCGACTCCCGAAAAGTGTGTCGACTTGGATGTGTCATTTCTCTTTGTTTTCAGTGAGATAGAGGGCGCATCAAGTGGCGAGGTGTGTCGACTTGAAAAGCGCCGTGACTCGCCTGCCCGCCGAAGTCCGGAGGACGAAGGAGGGTGATTGGTGACTCGTGATTCGTGCGGAGAAAGGCCGTGGCCGCAGGGAAGTGAAACGCGCGTGAGGGGTCCTGCTCCCCGCTGGTTCATCCGGGGCGCCGACTGCGCGCCAAGTTTGGTTTCTTGGACCACGGCTCCACGCTAACAGAGGGGAAGCGGCTGTCAAGCGTGCGTCCCTGTGGACTTTTCTGGAGGCTCGATGCTAGAGGCTGGATGCTAGAGGTCTCTTGAAGCAACCCGTCGCACCCTTTCCGCCTGTGGCGGACGAAAGGATGCGGCACCCACGAATGTGCTGTGGGGCTTGAAGGGATTCGGGTGTGAGATGTCCACGCGAGGGCGAAATTTCGGCCTACAAAGGCGCTTAAGGGTGCGCCACCCGCCTGGATCGTCCAGCGCCTGGGCTACCTCACGCCAGCCCAGGCTCGCCAGCAGCTCCTTGCGCTCGGAGCTGCTGCATGAATACACTCAATTCAGTGTCCAAAAAATCCGGGGCTGAACAAAATCAGATTCTCGGAACCACGCCGTTCACAGTGGAGAGGTAGTGAAACCCCTTCGCCAAATGAGACACGATTACGGTCTACTCCAGAGAACACCGATTCCGATTCCGTGTCCCTAACGTGTTCCTGGCTGCTTTGAAAAGTGGTGTTGAGTTTAATCTGTCTTCTCAATGCGAGTCGGAAGTCGAGAACCCCAGGGTTACGCTATACGTTGCCGATGTTGGAATGCACGACCGAAGGGAGCGCCATCGATCGCAGGCGCTCTGCGAACCGCGGGTCAGGGCGCAGGCTGTCCCAATCCGGTGCGACCGCCAGGTGAGCGAGCGCTGGGTCGCGGTACGCGATGGCCTGATCAAGGCAGTCGAACGCTTCATCGAGCCGGCCTGCTGCCCCATACAGACCGGCGCGAAAGAATGCCATCTTCAGCAAGACGTCGAAGTCCAGTTGCGGGTTCGTTATCTGGTCCACCATGAATCTTCTCACCCCGGAGAGGCCGGCCGTCGCGCACACCTGCTGCATGTCCGCGATGACCTGCTTGATCACCGCCGCCCTCTCTTCGGGAAAGCCCCACGCGATGGCCTGGCTGGCCTGGCTGACGGTCCAGGCCGCGAATCTATTGACGTCCCCGATCCTCCAATAGACGTGCGTAATGAATTGGCTCGCCAGCACATGCTTCGGGTCGACGTCGAGCGCTCGCTGGGCCCAGACAAGCGTGTCGTCGTACTTCCGCTGATGCCAATACGAGATGGCGATCTGCACCAGAACGCCGGGCGATCGCGGATCGCGTGCGAGCGCCTGCTGCTTGCATCGCAGCCCATCGTCGAGCCGTCCGAGCGCTTCCTGGAGCGACCCATACTGCAGGAGCGCCTCGGTGTGATCCGGATTGATCTGGAGCGCACGCTGCAGGCTGCGCTCCGCCGCCGCCCAGTCCCACTCGCTGAGAAAAAGGACGGTGCCAAGGGCAACTTGCGCGTCCGCCGAGCCGCTGTCCATCGCCAGTGCGCGCAAGGCAGACGCTTTCGCCTCTGTAAACGCTTCCTGGTGCGGCGCCGCGCGAAACGCTGCTTGCTGGCACCGTGCGCGCGCCAAGCCGGCGTGCGCCGGTGCATAGGTCGGATCGATCTCGATCGCGGAACGAAAGGCGTCCACGGCGGTAGGGAGTTCGAAGTACGAGCCTGACAACAGGTGAGACCGGCCGCGGCCGACCAGCTCGTAGAGTTCGACGGGTCGCGTCATGGCGCTCGGTGTTAATGGCTTCTCGTCGGCCGAATCAAACCTGACTGCAGCGATGAAGCGATACCCTGACCGCACGACGGTTTCGATGTAGGCCGGAGGCCGCGTGTCGTCGCCGAGCGCCTTGCGCAGTGCTGCCACGTGAACATTGAGAATGCCTTCTTCGACAAACGACTCGGGCCAAACATGCGCCAGCAATTCGTCCTTCGTGACCAACCGCCCCGGCTGCCGCACCAACACAACCAGCACATCGTAGGCCTTCGGTGACAAGCGAACGGTTTCGGTGCCGCGCAGCAGCCGCCGCTCTCCCACGTCCAGCGTGAACTCGTCGAAATGAAATACTTCCCGGCTAGCCATTAAATTTTCGGCCAATCTTAACAAATCCTTCGGGACACGTCACGGCCACGCTGCTACTGTGCGCACATTGAGGAGGATTCACGAAATGAGCGCACGATCGGTCGCCGTCATTCTGATCTGCGGACTCACATCACTATTGCTCGCACAAGCTCCACCAGCGCCACCCAAGCCTGGTCCGGAACACAAGAAGTTGGAGTACTTCGTTGGCAAATGGACTGTGGAAAGCGAGATTAAAGCCAACGAGTTTGTGCCGGCCGGTAAGATTGTCGGCACCGAAACAGATACATTGGGGCCGGGGGGATTCTATGTCGAGAGCCGCGCTGATGAAGGCCAATTTGGGACGAGGCTCGGCATCATCGCCTACGACAGCCATGCGAAGGTCTACACATCCTATTACGCCAGCAGTGTCGGACTCGTGGGTACGGGCACAGGAACGGTTAACGGAAATACCTGGACGTGGATGGTGGAAGACAAGTTCGCGGGTAAAGCCGTCAAAGGAAGAACTACGATCACGATGTTATCGCCCACTCAGTCCACAAGCAAGTATGAAATGGCCGACGGAAAGGGCGGTTACACAACCATCTTAGAAGGCAAAGCCACCAAAGTCGCGCCTTAGAGACGCGGTCGCGATATTCGGGCGATCCAAAACACATGACCAGGAAGTGAGGGCGGATATGGTGAGCAAACTCCTGGACGAGAACACGGCCAATATCGAGAAAGCCAAATCTCTAACCGCGGGTCTCTCCGCAGCGCAGATGAATTGGCGACCTCAACCAGGGAAATGGTCCATCGCACAGAACCTGGCTCACCTGAACTTCGGCTACCAATATTTCGACACCATCGCCAGTTCCATCGCAGCCGCGCGTGCCAAAGGGATCATCGGCAACGGCCCTTTCCGCTACGGCTGGCTGAGCAGTTGGTTTGTGAAGAGCCAGGAGCCCCCTCCGAAACGCAAGTACAAGGCCGCCAAGATTTCCACGCCGTCGCCTGACGTCGATGCTGCCAAAGCAGTAGCGGATTACCTCCGCATGACCGAGCGCCTAACCGAGCTCATTCAAGAAGCCGACGGCCTCGACCTGGCCCGAGCCAAGACTCCGTTCGGGCCTTTCAAAATGCCCCTGGGCGCCCGCCTGGCGCACTTGACCACTCACGACCGCCGCCATCTCTGGCAAGCCGAACAAGTCCGCAACGACCCCAACTTCCCCATAGTCTGAACGCTGCTACTTCAGCAACTGTTTGTCCGTCCAGAAGCGCCAGCCCGATTCCTTCGGCGCTCCCCGCGCTCCGGCCACTTACCACGGGATACTCGGTGATTTCGACGCCATAGCAGATTGGGCGGTGGCCCACCCTTTCGCTCCGACGATTCTTCGCACTGGCATGGCAAGATGGAGGGATAATACCACACCGATAGTTCACTACTGAGTTCACCTACCCGTGCCGGGTGTGCAGGAGGTGCAAGGAGAGATCCCTCGGCTCCCGATGGTCGCTCGGGATGACGATGCTGGTCACATCGTCACTCCCTGATGATTTCGGCGTTGGTGCTGGGGGCGACGATGCGGACGAGGCGCCCGCCGTCGAGGTAGAGATCGACTTCGAGGTCTTCGGTCTTCACGGTGAGCTCTTCGAGTTTCTTGCCGCCGACGTCCTGCGTGCCGAGCGATTCGACGATGACCGAGCCGGGCGTCAATTCCTGCGGGACGAGCACGGAAAAAGTCTGCGCGCCCTTTTTGTCGCGGTCGTAGAGCCGCGCGAGCACGGCGTACTGATAATAGAGGTTGTTGTCGAGGATGACGACCTGCGGGGACGTGAACGTGAACTGCTGCGTGAACGGCCGCCTGCCTTCGAGGCGCAGTTCGATCGTGGCCGTCGAGCCGCTGAAGCCGATCGTGGCCGAAGCTTTCTTTGCGCCCTCGGTGGACCATTCGTAACGCGCCGGAGTGCCGTCGGCGTGGAGTTCGAGAGTGCCGGAGACGTGCATTGGGCCGTCGGGCGTTTGAACGTCGGACGTCCCGCGAGCGATCCAGTTGCCGCCGCCCGGCGCGATCTCAAACTGTTCCTTCCCCATCTGCTGTCCGTTGACGAGGATCCGGAAATTTCCTTTTTCCGCGGTGAAGAGCGACGCGGATTTCACGCCGGCCGGAAAAGATGCCGCAAAGGCGAGGGCGGCGGCGAACGTCGCGGTAAGCGCCGCGGCCGCGAAGATGCGCCTCTTCGAACGAGTCATACCGTCACCTTCGGGAAGATTCCGAGCGCGAGAATCTGTTCGACGACGCGCGGCGGTTCTACGTGGCTATCGACGCGATAGTCGGCGAGCTCGTACGTCGGCAAACGCTCCTCGTAGAGGCGGCGAAAGCTGGCCTCGTCGCGGAAGAGCGGGCGGTCGGTGATTTGCGCGCAACGAAGCAGGAGGTCTTCCATGGGGCAGTGGAGCCAGATCAGGACCGCGCCGTGCTCGCGCAGGAGCGCCAGATTCTGCGGCTGGGCGATGGTGCCTCCGCCGAGCGAGACGATGCGCGGCTTCTGCGTCTCGGCGGATTCGGCCACGATGCGCGCGAGCTGTTCGCTCTCGATGCGGCGGAATTCCGCTTCACCCTGGCGCGCGAAAATCTCGGGGATCGTCAAGCCGGTCGCGTCGGTAATGCGCTTATCGAGATCGATGTTAGGCCAGCCGAGCTGGCTCGCGAGCAGGCGCGCCGTGGTGGACTTGCCGCTGCCCATGAATCCGGTCAGGCAGACGAGCTTGCGAGGGCGAATTTCGCTTGTCATCGGATTCGAAGCGCTGTGCGCCACGATTCGGCGGATCAATCGCGCTTCAGGATGTTGATTGTACCATCGAAGGAGTTGACATCGACCTTGGCGCGCCCGGAATTGAGCGCTCCGAAAAGGGCGTTGCCGAACTTCGGCAGGAAGTGGTGGTGCGGGGAAGGTATCAGTTTCGCTTCGTTGTTCACTTTGCCCTTCAGCGAAGTGGCGCTCAGATCGAAGGAGTCGCCGGGCGAGAAGCGGACTTCGATCACGCCGCTGTAGTTTTTCAACACGTAGGTTGCGTTCGGCAGAAATGCGCCGTTGAAGAGGATGTTTCCTTCCGAAGTCTGCGCGCGCACGTAGTAGCTGCGGAGATCGATGAGCCGGAAATTCCCGCTGATCGAAGTGACTTCGAGCCGGCCCGCGCAGCGCACGCACTGGAACGAGCCACTGACGGTCTTGACGGTCAGATAGCCCGCGGCATCTTCCAGGTCCACGCCCGCAGCGATGGTGTCGACGTTCATATCGCCGAGCACGTTCGAGACGTTGACGCCGCCCGAATCGTTGTGAATTTGCAGCTCGGTGTCTTCAGGGACGCTGATCTCGAAATCGGTGCGCAGATCGTCCGGTGAGGCGGTGTCCGAAATCTGGCGGGTGAGGATATCGATGCGATTGCCGTTTTGCTCGGCGTCCACTGCTACCTGGCCGGTGGCGCGCTTCGCGACCACCATGACGTCCGATTTCGTCCACGCCCGGACGGTGATCGTGCCGTTCGGATTGTGGATCGTGACGACCGGGTGGGCCGCGACCTTGAAGTGCTGCTCGAGCCGGTCGGCCCATGCAGGCGCGGCGCTCAAAAGCAGGAGGCCGGGAACCAGGAGTCCAGTCGTCTTCCAATGACGCTGGCTCCGAAGAGAGGGTTGGGTGCTCATCGGCCGTCGTCTCCGCGTTCGGTCATCTGTGCGAGCAGGTCTGCTTTTTGCTCGTACGCGTCGTACAGATAATCGCGCGCGATTTCGTTTTCGGGCTCTTCGCGCACGCTTTTTTCACACAAAGCGATGTAGTTGTCAACAATGGCGAGATTATCGTGCAGGGAAGCAGTCACGACGGGATCGGAATTGGCGTAGGAAGTGATCGAATCGTGCATGGCGGTGTCGAGCCGCGCACTGAGCGGCCCGGTGGAATCCTGCGTGCCGCTGATCCAGCGATTGTCGTTGATATGTCTCTTTACGGGCCCGGTTAACGCGAAGGAGACGGCAACCAGCGCGACCAGGTAGGCGCCGGCCAGCGCGGGCCGGGGCACTGCGTCGAACACTCCGCCGAACCAGCCTCGCAGTTTCTCCGTCCAGCCAACCTGGCCGTGGCGGATGAGGCCTTCCTGCTCGAGCTGCGCTCGCAGCGAGATCCAAAGCCGTGCAGGAGGCTCAACCTCGGCGCCCAGCGAGACGCGAGCGGTCTGCCGCACGGCGTCCAGGTCGCCCACGAGGCCGCGACAGCTCGTGCAATCGCGCACGTGCGCCTGAGCGCCGGAGGGACGCTCGCCCTCCATCCACGCTTCGAGCTGGTTCAGAAATTCGTTGCAGCTACTCGTGCTCATTCGTTTCAGTCCTCGGCGCCGGAAGCGCTTCCCGCGGCCCGGCGCTCTTCGCGCGCTTTCTCGCGCATCGCTTCATGGAGCAGATCGCGAAGACGCATGCGCGCTTTGTGGAGTTGCGATTTCGAATTGCCGATCGAACAGCCCATCATGTCCGCAATCTCGTTGTGCTCGTATCCCTGCACGTCGTGCAAAACAAACACCATCTTGTATCCGGGCGGCAACTGCTCGACGGCCCGCTCGAGATTGACGCGGTCAATCGAACCGCTCAACTTCAGATCGGGCGCGCCGAAATCACGCCGGGGCGTTCCGGATTCTTCATCGGGTTCGGTGACCTGTTCGAGCGAGGTCTCTTTCCCGGACTTCTTCCGGAGCTTCATGAGCACGACGTTGACCGACAGGCGATGAAGCCATGTGGAAAACGCCGACTCGCCGCGAAATGTGGCGATCTTACGGAAGAGCTGGAGGAACGCTTCCTGCGTCAGATCCTCCGCCTCGGCCGTATTCCCCACCATTCGAAGGCACAACGAATACACGCGGCGGCTGTGCAACCGGTACAGGCGTTCGAATGCCGCCGCATCGCCCTGCTGGGCAAGCCGGATCGATTCCGATTCCGGTACCTCCCCAGTTTCGATTCGTCTCGTTCGGGCCACGCTACCCGTCGGGACGCATCCTTCAATGCGATGCGGCTCCCGCTCCAGAAGTTGTACTTCCCGTTCTCCCCGCGCAACTGTGTTGCCTCCGTGTTGGCGGCGGCCGGCAATAGCGGGCAAGCCCTTTTGATGCAGGGCACTCCTGGCAAGTCTCGCCTATTTTCGACGGAATTGCGACCCACGTCCAGCGGCTTGCCAGCAGAATCGGTTGCGTGCAATTTGCGCGAGACGCAGCGGACCGGCAACGTTGGTCCAACATAATTCCTGAAACGAAATTCTGGAACCGGATTACGCGGAAGCGGAGGCGTCGGAGAGGCGCGGCTTGACGCGCAGCCGACTGGGTGCTGGCGGGGCATCCAACTCAGTTGCCAGCGCGGGAAGTTGTTCGTCCGGCAGCGTGCGCAGGAATGACTTCAGGACCACTTCGGTTTCGCGCAGGCAGGTGTTGAAGTCGTAGTGAAGGTGATCGAGCCTTTCCCAGCAATCGCCCGGCTGCACGGACAATCCATTCGAGATATCGCCGGCCGCTTCATGGAATTCCCGCGCGAGCTGATCGATCGTGTCGGACAGAATCCGGACCTTGTGAAGGAAGCGGGAGCGGTTGCTGAAAAGCACGCGGTGGAGAATCGCATTCCACGAGGCGGCGCTTTGCCCCGTATTGCCGCGAAAAAATCCGACGTTCATCGGCTCAACGGCCGGAGCCTTTCCCAAGCGCTGTCCTCGAGTGGAGAGCGTGTCGCAGAGAGAAATCAAGGAGGGAGACAAACGGCCCAGCAGATCGGCCGCGATCGAGACCTGCTGGCGGGCGCAGACGAGCTCGCCGCAGGCGCGCAGCGAGAGCGCCTCGTCGAGCGCCACGCTCATCATGGCGTACGAACATTCCCACCGGCGGACGACAGCCTCGAAAACCTGGCTCTTCTCCCGCGGCAGGATAGTGATCCAATCGTCAGAGACTCTGCGGCGAGTCAAACGCCGCCTGCTGCGCCTAGGAAACACCACCGCCCCCAAGATGCTGGGCCATTATACCATCGGTGTCTAGAAGGCGGCTTCCCGACATTTCCTGTAATATACTTCCGCCGGTTCACCTGAAACGCCCTCATTGCCGAAAGGACTGTCCCGTTGGAATTTGAGCCGCTCGACCAGTTCCTGCAACGCCGCAAGAAGCTGAGCGAAATCGAGTCCCTCGGCCATGCGCCCTACCCGCACAAGTTCGACTGGACGCATACGGCCAGGCAAGTCGTCGCAGAGTTCGGGCACCGGACGGCCGATCAGCTTTCTTCCGAGAGCGTCGAAGTGCGCGTGGCGGGACGCATCGTCGCGCTGCGGCCGCACGGGAAAGCAGCGTTCGCGCATCTGGCCGGCGACGGCGCGCGCTTGCAGGTGTACATCAAGCTGGACGTGGTCGGCGAGCAGGTCTTCAAGCTCTTCCAACTCCTGGATTTAGGCGACATCGTCGGGGTCTCCGGCCACTTGTTCCGCACAAAGACGAATGAGCTTACCGTTCGGGTGGAGCGGCTCGCGCTGCTCAACAAGGCGCTTCTGCCGCTGCCGGAGAAATGGCACGGGCTCGCCGACGTCGAGATGCGATACCGCCGCAGGTATCTCGACCTGATCGTGAACGAGCGCGCGCGCGAGATTTTCCTGAAGCGCGCGCAGATCATCCGGGAATTGCGCGGATTTTTCGACGCGCGCGGCTACGTGGAAGTCGAGACGCCGATGATGCACCCGATCCTGGGAGGGGCGACGGCGCGGCCGTTTGTGACGCACCACAACACGTTCGACATGGACCTCTTTTTGCGCATCGCGCCGGAGCTTTACCTGAAGAGGCTCGTGGTGGGCGGCCTTGACCGCGTGTACGAGATCAACCGGAACTTCCGCAACGAGGGCATCGACGCGATCCACCAGCCCGAGTTCACCATGCTCGAGTTTTATCAGGCGTACAGCGACGCTCTCGAACTGATGGACCTGACCGAGGAGCTGTTTCGCGGGCTCGCGGAGAAGATCTGCGGAAGCGCGAAGGTCAAGTACGGCGAGCGCGAGATTGATTTCAGCCATTTCGAGCGGCTTTCGATGCGCGACGCGATCCACATGTTCTGGCCCGCGGCGGCGGGCGCGGCGCCGAGCGCGGCGGAGCTCGCGCGGAAGGGCGGCCCGCGGGGCGCGGTGGCGCGCCACAACACGTTTGCGCGCTCTCGCGGCGGAGAAACGATCGACGATGCCGACACGCGCTCCGACGGCGAACTGACCGGTGACCTCTTCGAAGCGGTCGCGGAAGGGCATCTGATCCAGCCGACATTTATCTACGATTTTCCGACGGAGATTTCACCGCTCGCCAAGCGCCGCGAGGATGATCCATCGCTCACCGAACGCTTTGAACTCTTCATCGCCGGGATGGAGCTCGCAAACGGCTTCTCCGAGCTGAACGATCCAGCCGATCAGGAGCGGCGCTTTCGCGCGCAGGTGGAAAAGGGCGGACACGACATGCCGAAGGAAGTGGATACCGACTACATCCGCGCGCTGAGCCACGGTCTTCCACCGACGGCGGGCGAGGGAATCGGAATCGACCGCCTAGTGATGCTTCTGACGGACTCGCACGCGATCCGCGAAGTGATCCTGTTTCCGCTGCTGCGAGCCGAAGCGGCGGAAGGTCCGGAAGGCGCCTCCTCTGAAAAAGGCGCCGGCGAAGGCGAACGACCGAAATGACATTCGAATGGCTGGTGGCGCTGCGGTACCTGCGTTCGCCAAACCGGCCGGCGGTGCTGAGGCTTGTGACGCTGCTGGCGGTGATTGGCGTCGTGGCAGGCGTGACGACGCTGGTGATCGCGCTTTCGATGAACACCGGTTTCCGCCAGGCGATTCGCGACCGCTTACTGAGTGTCACCGCGCACGTCAATCTGAAACCGGCCAGCCCCGAGGGAATCCACGATTACCGCGAACGAATTGCGCAACTGAGCGGCGCGCCCGGCGTCCGTTCCATCGTACCCGCGATCTATAACACCGTGCTGCTATCTTGCGGCGGCCGCGCGCGAGGAGTGGTTCTCAAGGGAGTGGACCCGGAGCTGGAACTGAAGTCGGGCGGAGCGTTGCGTTACGTCGCCTCCGGATCCAGCAGTTTTGCGGCCGATGCGGACGGCATTCCAGCGCTGCTCGTGGGCCGGATTCTCGCCGATGAGCTGAAGATTTCGGCCGGAGACTACGTGACGCTGACAAGCCCGCAGGGAAATCTCACGCCGTTCGGGATGCTGCCGCGCTCGCGGCGATTCCGCGTCGCGGGGATTTTCGATTCGGGCTTCTACGACTACGACGCCAACTGGGCATTCGTGACGCTGGGTTCCGCGCAGGCGCTTGCGGGAGTGGGTGACGTGGTGAGCCTCCTCGAGGTGCGGGTCGCAAAACTGGATGATGCGCAGGCGGTGGCCGACGATCTCGTTCGCCGCTCCGGCCCGGGTTTCACGGCCACGACGTGGATGGACGAAAACCGGGCGCTGTTCCGCGCGTTGAGCCTGGAAAAATTGGTGACGGCGCTCTTTATCGGGCTCATTACGTTCGTCGCCGGGCTGAACATTCTGGTCGTGCTGACGATGACGGTGACCGAACGCGCGCGGGACATCGCCGTGCTGATGGCGATGGGCACCCGCCGCCGGCAGATTCGCCGGATCTTCATTTTGCAGGGACTGGCAGTGAGCGTTGTGGGAATTCTCGCGGGCCTGGTGGCCGGTTACGGTTTTGCGTGGATTGCGGACCGATGGAGGCTGATTCCGCTGAATCCGGAGGTTTACGCCATTCCCTATGTTCCGTTTCACGCGAACGCCATCGATGCAATTTGGATCGCCGCGGCGGCTCTTGCGATCAGCGTCGCCGCGACGATTCTTCCAGCCCGCTCCGCCGCGCGCATTCTGCCCGTGGAAATCCTTCGCTTTGAATAGTCCCAGCCCTTCCGGGCTGGGCTAGCTTCTGTCGCACCTACGGCGCTCGACCCGATGCATATTACGAGCCCAGCCCTTACTGGCTGGGCTAGCTTCTGACGCACCTACGGCGCTCGACCCGATGCATATTACGAACCCGGCCCTTACTGGCTGGGCTAGCTTCTGACGCGCCTACGGCGCTCGACAATTGGGAACTGACGTTCGCATTTTGACGATCGAAATTCGCCGCTTCGAAGAGTCCGCCGGGCGTCGCCTTTCATTCAGATTTGTAAACTCGCCCATCGATGTTTGAGATCGTTCCTCAGGCGGCGCGCGTGTTAAAATCAGCAAGTACGCCACCGAGAGGACGTAACGCCACAAATTGGCAATCGGGCCAGACGCAGAAGGGAAGGGCGAGGGACAAGTGTGAAAGGAATTGGGTCGAAATCGCCCCTCGCCGGGCATTAGTCGCATGGAAAACAAGGACATACCGGCAGGGGAGTTCGGCATCTAAAGTGTGAGAGGAATCGTAAGGCGATGCGAAGCCATGCCACTGAGAGTGTAGCCGTGGAAGACGCGCATTTTGAAGGCGTCTCGACCTCAGGCGAACTCCTGCGCACCGAAGGCCTTCGCAAGACATTCCATTCCGGGTCGCAGGAAATCGCGCCGCTCGACGGGATCGATTTGTCGGTCGAGCGCGGCGAGATGGTGGCGATCGTCGGGCCATCGGGCGCGGGGAAAAGCACGCTTTTACACCTGCTGGCCGCGCTGGACACTCCGACGAGCGGTGCAGTATACTTCGCCAAGAATTCGCTCCGGTCGCTTGCAGAGGCTGAACTGGCAGAGTATCGCAACCGGGCCGTGGGTTTTGTGTGGCAGCGGCATCACCTGCTGCCCGATTTCACGGCCGCGGAGAATGTGGCGATGCCGATGCTGGTTCGGGGCCAGGCGCTAGGTCAGGCGCTCCGTGCGGCGGAGGATTGGCTTGCGGAAGTGGGGTTGGCCAATCGCGCGGGGCAACGTGCGGGAGAGCTCTCGGGTGGCGAACAGCAACGCGTGGCGATTGCGCGGGCCCTGGTGAACCGGCCCGTGTTGCTGCTGGCGGACGAACCGACAGGGGATCTGGACGAACGGAGCGCGGAAGCGGTTTTTGAACTGATCGAGAGCCTCCACCGGTCCCACCACCTGACCTCGATTCTTGCAACACATAATTTGTCATTGGCACGGCGCACGGACCGTGTTCTAGCCCTGGAACACGGGAAGCTAGTTCCGAGCGCGGAAGTGCTCGCAGGCGCCGCCGCACGCGCGGCACGACCGGCGAGTACTGGGGTCAGGCCCCCGGGAGAGCGTGGCTAACTCGTGTTCGAACGCTATACAGAGAAGGCCCGGCGCGTGATCTTTTTCGCGCGGTACGAGGCGAGCCAATACGGCAGCCCGTACATCGAGACGGAGCATCTGCTGCTCGGTCTGCTGCGCGAGGACAAGGCGTTGGCGAACCGTTTTCTGCGCACCCACGGCTCGATCGAATCGATTCGCAAGGAGATTGAATCGCGCATCACGGTGCGCGAACGCATTTCCACGTCGGTCGAAGTTCCGCTCAGCCAGGAATGCAAGCGCATCCTGAATTACGCGGCGGAAGAAGCGGAACGGCTCGGGCACAAACACGTTGGAACCGAACACCTGCTTCTGGGAGTCTTGCGGGAAGAAAAATCCTTTGGCGCCGAAATCCTGCTGGAGAGGGGATTGAGGCTATCCACGGTGCGCGAGGAGATGGCGCGCAGCGCGGGAGAGAAGGTGCCTGTGAACCGGCCAAAAGAAGCGTCGTTGCTCGCCGAATTCAGCCGCGATCTGACGCAAGCGGCGATGGAGGGGCAGCTCGATCCGCTCGTGGGCCGCGACCGCGAGCTCGAGCGCGCGATCCAGATCCTGTGCCGCAGGACGAAGAACAATCCCGTGCTGATCGGCGAGCCCGGCGTCGGCAAGACGGCGATCGTCGAAGGCCTCGCCCAGCGCATCGCCGACGGCGACGTACCGCCATTTCTCGCGGACAAGCGCATTCTCTCGCTCGACCTTTCGCTTATCGTCGCCGGTACGAAATATCGCGGCCAGTTCGAAGAGCGGCTGAAGACGATCATGAAGGAGTTGATGGAGAGCCAGAACGCGATCGTCTTCATCGACGAACTGCATACGTTGGTGGGAGCGGGCTCGGCCGAGGGATCGCTCGACGCCGCCAACATTCTGAAGCCGGCGCTGAGCCGCGGCGAGATTCAGTGCATCGGCGCGACGACGCCCGGCGAATACCGCAAGTCGGTCGAAAAAGACCGCTCGCTGGAGCGGCGGTTCCAGGCCATCAAGGTTTCTGCTCCGAATGAGGATGAGACGATCCGCGTGCTGCAAGGCGTGCGGGACCGCTACGAAAAATTCCACGCCGTCAGCTACACCGAAGAAGCCATTCGCTACTCGGTGTACCTCTCGAACCGGTACATCCCGGACCGCTTCCTGCCCGACAAGGCGATTGACCTTCTCGACGAAGCGGGCTCGCGCGTGAAGCTCCGCCAGGCGATGCTGCCGGATGAGGTCTCCGAGGTGCAGAAGCGCGTGAAGTTCATCACGCACCGGATGGAGACGGCGATCGCGAACCATGAGTTCGAGAAAGCGCGTTTCTATTCCGAAGAAGAGCGCAAGGAAAAAGAGCATCTGCGGGTCTTGCGCGAAAAACTGAAGATCGACGATTCGTCAACGGGCGTGGTGACGCGCGAAGACATTGAAGAAGTGGTGGCGCGCTGGACAGGCATCGCGGTGACCTCGATCAAGGAAGACGAGCAGCAGAAGTTGCTGCGCATCGAGGAAGAGCTGCACCGCAGGATCGTCAGCCAGGACAAGGCCATCACGTCGCTCGCTCGCGCCATCCGGCGCAGCCGCGCGGGCCTGAAAGCGCCGGGCCGCCCGGTGGGTTGCTTCCTCTTCCTGGGCCCCACGGGCGTCGGCAAGACGGAAGTGGCGCGGCGCCTCGGCGAGTTCCTGTTCGGCAGCGAAAAATCACTGATTCGCTTCGACATGTCGGAATACATGGAGAAGCACTCCGTTTCGAAATTGATCGGCGCGCCTCCGGGATACGTGGGATACGAAGAGGGCGGCCAACTGACGGAGCGCGTGCGCCGCACGCCGTATTCGGTGATCCTGCTCGACGAAATCGAGAAGGCGCACCCGGACGTGTACAACATCCTGCTGCAAGTGTTCGAGGACGGCCAATTGACCGACGGGCTCGGCAACACGGTCGATTTCCGCAATACGATCATCATCCTGACGTCGAACCTCGGCGCGCGGCAATTGCAGAAGCAGTCCGGGCTCGGCTTCCAATCGTCGGACGAAGTGGCCGCGGCGAAAAGCCAGGACGATATGGTGATGAGCGAAGTGAAGCGAGTTTTCAACCCCGAATTCCTGAATCGGTTGGACGAGGTAATTCTGTTCAATTCGCTTTCGGATGAGGACCTGCTGCTCATCATCGATTTGCTCGTCGGCCAGATCAACGAGACGCTGGTGCATCGCCAGGTGCAGATTGCGATGACGCCCGAAGCGCGCCAGTGGATTCTCGAGAAGACTTGCGGCGATCGAAATTACGGCGCGCGGCCGCTCCGGCGCGCGTTGCAGAAGTACGTCGAAGACCCACTTTCGGAAGCTCTCATTCAGGGCGGACTTCAGATGCCGGCGACGCTGGAAGTGTATCTCTCCGGCGAAGGGCTTGCGTTCCGTCCCGTGGTGGAAGCAACCCCGGTGGCCCACTAAGAATCCTACACGCGCGAGCCGGATAACACGGATCCGGCGGGGGAGCAAAAAATCTTGGGCGGGGTACTGCGGCCTTGACCATGGCCGCCAGCAGGGGAACTCTTCTGCGCGCACTCGAAATCCTCGCCGTTGTGTGTTTGCTCTCCATCGTCAGCGGCCAAAGCCTTTGGGCTCAGCAGGCGCAGGAGCCCGGCGGTCCGCAGTACTTCATTGCACGCATCGATTTTGTGGGCAACCACCGCGTCCAGACCGATACGCTGCGGGCGCGAATATTTTCCCGTCCGGGCGATCCCTACAACGTGGACGCCGTCCGCCGCGATTTCCAGGCGCTATGGAACACGCAGTTTTTCGAAGACATCCGGCTCGAAGTGGAGGATAGTCCCGACCGGCCAAACGGGAAAATCATCGTGTTCCACGTTCAGGAACGGCCGATCATCCGCCGGATCGAGTACAGAGGAAACAAATCGATCACGGAGTCGGACATTCTCGACGCCTTCAAACAGAAGAAGGTCGGGCTGACCGTGGAGAGCCAGTTCGATCCCACCAAGATCAAGCGCGCCGAAGTGGTGCTCAAAGAGCTGCTCGCGGAACACGGCCGGCAGTTTGCCACCGTCAAGCCGACCTACGAACGCATCGCCGCTTCCAACGCCGTCAAGCTGGTCTTCAACATCGACGAAGGGCCGAAAGTGAAGGTCGGAACGATCACCATCGTTGGAAACAAGGCCTTTTCCAGCCGCAAGATCATCCGCACGATGAGGCATGACCGGCCGATTTCCATTCCGCTGGGCTTTACCGACATTCCGATAATGGGCAAGACGTTCGATCGACCCAAGCTCGATGAGGATCTGGAGGTGGGCGTTCGGGGCCTGTATCAGGATCAAGGCTACTTCAAAGTGGTGGTGGACGTGAAAGAATTGAAGACGGTGGACCTGAACCGTGGGGGCATCCCCGGTCCGCTGCCGCTCGTGGGCGCGAAGCACGGCAAGGCCACCAATATTACTGTCTCGATCGAGGAGGGCGAGCGATACCGGATGGGCAAGATCACCTTCCGCAGCTCCGACCCGGACCAGGGGTCGATCTTCAAGCCCGAGATCCTCGCGCGAGTATTTCCGCTGAGGGAAGGCGACATTTTTTCGGCGACAAAAGTTCGCAAGGCGCTCGACAACTACAAGCAGCTCTACGGCCAGTACGGATACATCGACTTCGTCGCCACGCCGCTGACGGAGGTGGACGACACGAAGAAGGTCGTGAATCTCACGATGGAATTCGATCAGCAGAAGGAGTTCTTCGTCAGGCGGATCGAATTTTCGGGCAACACGACGACCCGCGACAAGGTGATCCGGCGCGAGTTGTTGCTCGACGAGGGGCAGGTTTTCAACAATCGGCTCTGGGAACTGAGCCTTCTGCGATTGAATCAGCTCGGATATTTCGAAGCCATCAAGCCGGAAAACGCGGAACTGAAGCGGAATGTGAAGGCCGGCACGGTGGATATCAAGCTGAAGGTGAAGGAGAAGGGCAAGCAGTCGATCAGCTTTTCGGGCGGCGTCAGCGGGCTTTCCGGCGGTTTCGTTGGATTCTCCTATCAGACGAACAATTTTCTCGGGCTGGGCGAAACCCTCACGCTCTCGGCCCAAATCGGCGATATCCAGCGCAGCATCAATTTCGGATTCACGGAACCGTACCTATTCGACCGCCCCATCTCCACGGGCTTCACGATCTTTTCGCAGAAGTACGACTACAATACGGCCCGCCAGGAAGGAATTCTGCTGGGGCAGCAGATCGCGATCAATCCCGCGCTACAGGAAAACTACAACACCAACTCGAAGGGCTTCACGGTGTTCGCAAGCTATCCGTTGCGCAAGCTGTCGTTCACGCGCGTCGGCTTGAGCTACGGCTGGTCGACGACGGACATTACGCCATTCAGCCAGTCAGCGACGCTCCTCTTCGAGTTCACGAAGTTCACCAGCTTGGCGGGCCCATCAGCGCTCAACGGCATCCGGTCGAGCCAGCTGACCCCAACGATCTATTACAACACCGTGGACAGTCCGATCAACCCGACGCACGGCAAGAGCATTTCCTACGGAGCGACGATCATCGGAGGGCCGCTGGGCGGAAACGTCAACACGGTCAGCAATGTGTTTGAGATGACGTACTTTCATCCCCACTATCACCGGCGAAACGTATTCGCAGTTCGTTTCCAGGGCCGGATGATTACCGGCTTCGGCGGGAAGGAGGTCCCCCCGAACAACCGGTTCTACGCCGGCGGCGAACAAGACATTCGAGGCTTCGACGTTTACACCATTTCGCCATTCGTGTTCATCCCGTTTTCGACGACCACGAATATCCCTTTTCTCAACCCGCAAGTTCTGAACTCCCAGGGATTGCCGACGCTTCAGACCGTTCCCATCAACGTGCTGGAATTTGTCCCCACGCGCCCGGGCGGAGACATGCTGGGAGTATCAAACGTCGAATACCGGATTCCGATCGTCGGATCCTATGTCAGTTTGAGCATCTTCCACGATCTCGGCCTCAATGGCATCCTGCGGAGGTCACAGCTCCAATTGGATCCTTCGGCGACTGCTTTGTTGAAAGAACAGTATCCGAATCAGGATTTTCCGTGCCAGCCGGCTGGTGCCCCCTGCGTGAATGTACCGAACAACTTACCCATCGCTTCGGGAACGAATTTCCGGCCGCATTCGTCGGCGGGGCTTGAGATCGACATCCAGATACCGATCATCCAGGCGCCATTTCGCATCTATTATGCGTACAATTACCTGCGCTTGAATGAGACGATTACGCCTCCGATAGGCGCCTACTATCTCGCGCCGACCGAGCAAGACTACTTGGATAACACGTTGGGCGTTTTCAAGACGCAGATTGTGCCGAGTCTTCACGACTTTTTGATCCATACCCAGTCCTCGCAGACGGTCCCCCCGGGCTTGTTGGAGCCGAAAGCGACCCTGCGGTTTGCAGTGAGCCGGACATTCTAATGAGAAGACCGACAGCGACCGGAGAGAACCGATCGGAAGTGGTAGGAGGGATTCAGATGAAATTGTGGGGATTGGGAGCGGTGATGCTCCTCACCATTCTGGTGGCAAGCTGCGGGGGAAACTCGACGCCGGTTGGGGTGACGATTGCGGGTCCCTCCTCGTCTCCCATGACGGTGATCGTGAACAGCTCCGTGCAATTTGGGGCGAGTGTTTCGGGCGCATCCACCACGACCGTGTTCTGGCAAATCTGTAACTCTACGAGTACTTCAACCACGATCCCGCCAACGAACTGCACCGCGGGTCAGGGGCCAACCGGGTGCACCATACCGACAGTGTCCAGTCCGCTCACGGGATTCGGAACCATCACGTTGAATGGCAGATACACGGCGCCTGCGGCACCCCCTCAACCGGCCACGTTCCTGCTGGTGGCGACAAGTTGCATCAACTCCACGGCGTTCGGCACATTCACGGTAACGATCGATTCCGGCATCCGCGTCCAGGTGACTCCGGCAACTGCTTCGATGGGCACGTCCGAGATTTTGCAATTCACGGTGACCGTTACGGGCACGTCCAATACCGCTGTCGTCTGGTCCGTCAACAATATTCCGGGAGGGAACGGTACCGTCGGAGTCATCTGTCCCAATGATGCCGCATTGCAGTGCACCGGCCCCACGGCGGGAAGTCCCGGTGAATACTTCGCGCCAACGGCCGCGCCGGGATCCATAACCATCACGGCGCAATCGGGCGCCGACCCCAATCAACATGGAACCGCGACGGTGAGCGTTGCGGCGCTAGCGCAGCCGACGCTCACGAACCTCGATCCTTCGATTGCCGCGGAAGGCTCCGTGCAGCAGGACGTTTATTTGACAGGCACGCAATTCCTTTCGACGAGCCGGGTGCTGATGGGTGCCACCCTGCTTCCGACGGCGAACGTCACGTTTCTCAACGCATCCTTGCTTCGCGTCACGATTCCGGCAGCACAGTTGACGCAGATGCTTCCCGTGAAGCTGAGCGTGCAGTCGCAAGATGCGAGCCAGAAATCCGGGACGGAGACGCTGAATATCGCACCGGTGCGGCCGGCGCTCGTGGCTTCGTCGCAGGATAGCGTTCAGCGGACGAACGGGAATTCGAGCCTGACCGTCAATCTGACGGGAGGATTCTTCCTGCCGGGGACGACGACCGCGACGTTTAACGGACTGGGATGCGGCGGCGGGTCGCCGGTCTGCACCACGTTCGTCGATAGCCGGCGTCTGAGCGTGACGATTGCAAGCACGAGCCTGAGCACGCCCGGCCTTTATCCGATCATCGTTCAGAACGCCGACGCCAAGGCAGCAGGCGTGCCGTGGATGTCCGGACTGAATCTGGCGGTCTCGCCGGAAGCGGGTTCCGGCTCGATTCCAGGCGCGCCGGTCGCAACCGTTTCCTCGGGATCGGCGTCGGGCAAGCCCTCAGCCGTGGCAATCGATCAAGCCGACGGCATAGCAGTGGTGGCGAACACGGCCGCCAACAACGTCGGTTTCGTGAATGTGTCGTCGGACGTGTCCAAGGACAAATTCATATCGACACTCGGCGTGGGGAGTATGCCTACCGGAGTGGCCGTGGACGACCTATTACTGCCAGACCCGATCGCGCTGGTGGTGAATAGCGGCGACAAGACGATCTCGACGATTGACGTGCGCACGCAGACTCTCGCAACGCTGATCCCTCTCTCGGTTGCGATCGGTCCGTTTGCAACGTCTCCCGTGCCTCTTTCAATCGGTATCAATCCGCTCACGCATCGCGCGATCGTGGCTTATCAATCCACGAACCAGGCGACGATTCTCGATCTTTCCACCGGCATACCCGTCGTCGTACAGCAAATCGGGGGTGCTCCCACTCCTTACAGCACCGGGCCGAATCCCGCAGTGGCGATCGATCCGCGGTTGAACTGGGCGCTCGTAACGCCCGGAGGCGCAGGCACCACCAATCTTGTCGATCTCGGCCGCAACGGAACAACGGGCGACGTCGGCCGGCTGCCGCAGGTGGTCGGCAGTCTCTCGATTGCGACGACGACGCAGGGCATCGGCATCAATACCGAAACGCATCAGGCGCTCCTGACGGATCCTCAGGCGTCAACGCTGACGGCGTTTAGCCTGCTCGACAATACGGTCACTCCTATAACGTTCACCAGCGGCGGGACGCTTCTGAATCAACCGAATCTTGTCGCAGCGGCTGTGAATCCGCTGGAGAATGTCGGGATCGCCGCCGTGGCAAGTTCGCCGGGAACGGCAGCCGTCGTCGACATGGGAACAGGCATCGTGTTGAAGAATGTGACCGGCCTTGGGAATATGCCGCAAGCCGTGGCAGTCGATCCGGCCACCAATCAGGCCGTGGTAGCGAATCACGCGGACGGCACGGTATCGATAGTTTCGCTGGGTCCGACGCCGAGCTCACCGCAAATTGTGGAGGCGAGCCCCGCGGTGACTTTCACGTCCGGCACGGCGCTGACGCTCACGATCACGGGCGCTGGCTTTGTGAACGGCACCTCGCAGGTGCTGCTGGATGGCGTGGCCCTCTCGAGTGGCGTAACCGTTGTGAGCAGCCGCCGGATCACGGCGAGCATACCGCCCGGCATGCTAAGCGCCGCACGGCGCTACACCGTGCAGGTGCAGAATTCGGCGAGTTCGATTTCAAACGTGACGGACCTCGCGGTGATACAGGCTGTTCCCGTCGGGAATGCACCGGTGGGTGTGGCGGTGGATACGGATCGCGATCTAGCGGTGGTGACAAATTCCTTCGACGAGACGGCTTCTCTGGTATCGCTTGCTTCGGGGAGCATTTCTCCTCAGTCCCTCGGCAACGTCGGCATCATTGGAACGCCGATCAGCGCGGGTACCACGCCGGCCGGCGTAGCGGTGATTCCACGGCTTGGCTTTGCCCTGGTGACCAACAATGGAAGCAACAACGTTACGTTCATAGATTATTCGACGGGCGTCCCGACACCAACTCCCGTAACGGTCGGGTTGTGCACGGGCTGCGGACCAGCAGGCGTTGCAATCAACCCCGACACGGCCGAGGCAGTGGTCGCGGACACCAGTCTGGCGAATCAGTCCAACACTGGCAGCGTCAGCTTTTTCACGCTGCCGGCGACGGCATCAACGGCGCCGTCGAGCGTCAACGTGGATCCGGATCCCGTGGCGGTGGCGATCGATCCCGCTCTCAACTTCGCGGCGGTAGCCACGGCCTCGTCGTCGAGTAGCATTGATTTCATCAATCTCGGGAACGCGTCTACCTCGCCGGGTCCTCCCGTCCGATCCGGTGTGAACAATCCGAGCGGAGTGGTGTTCGATCCTGTGAACCAGGTCTTCCTGGCAGCGAATAGCCTGTCCAACAGCATTCTGATCATCGATCCGACAACGTTCTTGCAGCAGACCGCGCGCGTGGGCATTGAGCCGACGTCTCTCGACTACGATTTTCAGACGAGCACGCTCGTAACGGTCAATGCGGGGAGCCGTACCATGTCGGTGCTGGACTACCTTTGCCCTCCGAGCAACACGGCGCCGGCGTGTCCGAATCCCCAGGTCCGCGTCGTGCTCGGGTTGGGCGGGGCGCAATCGTCTTCTCTGGTGCTCGGCCCCAACGCCGTGGCGATCGATCCGAAGCTGAACCTGGCCGTGCTTGTGGATCCGGACAACAACCGCGTCCTGCTGGTCCCGCTGCCGCACTGAGGCGCCGAGAGAGCTGCACCATGGTCCCGGGCGGAGAATGCCGAGGGTTGGGCGTGGCTTAAGGGGAAGAGCACTGAACGATTTTGGGAGAAGTATCGGGCAATAAGTGAATGCAGCGGAAGGAATCCAATTGACCGAAGTTTCAATTCATAGCTATAATCTCCGATTTGTGTCTATCGGAATTTTCCGAATGATGATCAGCGAGGAGTGAGAATGAAGATCCGAATAGCAGTTCCGATTTTGGCGGCCATTTTGATGACGCCCGCAGCCTGGGCGCAGGCCGCCCCGCAGGCGGTGTCGAAAGTGGGAGTCATCAACGTGCAAGCGGCGATTGCCAGCACGGCGGAGGGCAAGCAGGCTGGGGCCGAATTGCAGTCGCGCTTTGCGCCCCGCACGACCGAGCTTCAAAACCTGCAGAAGCAGATCGAAGACCTGCGCGCGAGGCTGCAAACCGGCCAGACGACGCTGAGCGACGACGAGAAAGCCCGGCTGGCGCGGGAAGGCGATCAGTTGACCCGCTCGTTTCAGCGAAAGCAGCAGGAGCTCCAGGATGATTCCAACGACGCGCAGCAGGACGTCGTAAATCGAATCGGCCGGAAGCTTGTCGATGTCCTGGACAAGTATTCGAAGGACAACGGCTACGCGATTATCCTCGATACTTCCTCGCAGCAGACGCCTGTCATTTACGCGACCAATCAAGTTGATGTGACGCAAGACATCATCCGGCTCTACGATCAGAGCTATCCGGTGAAGAACGCGGCAGCGGCCCCAGCCCCGGCTCCGACAAGAGCCGCCACTGCGCCGAAGCCTGCTCCCGCCCCATCCACTGCTCCGAAACCGTAGCGGCGGCTGGCGACTGGTTGAGATTTCCTTGAGAGCCTTTCCGGTGCGAGCCGGAAAGGCCCTTTTTCGCAGATAAGAACCGCGGCCGGTGGCCTGACGAGGGGTTTGTCCACCGCGGCGGCTTCGGCTATCATGAGTGGCCGAAGCGATACGAACATCCCATCGTGAAGACTTTTCGCGCGAGCGAACCAGGAGGATCGGAATGGCACCTTCCGTAGGAGCTGCGGCCCCGGATTTTTCTTTGAAGGATCAGAACCAGAAGGACATCAAGTTGTCCGATTTCCAGGGCAAGAAAAATGTGGTGATCGTGTTTTATCCGCTCGACTGGAGCCCGATTTGCACGAACGAACACGCCTGCTTCGTGAATGACATGAAGCGCTTCGAGCAGCTCGATGCGGCGGTGCTGGGAGTCAGCGTGGACAGTGTGTGGTCGCACAAGGCGTTCGCGGAAAAAATGGGCATCCACTATTCGCTGCTTGCGGATTTTCAGCCCCGCGGAGCCGTGGGGGAGAAATTCGGCGTGTATCTCGCCGACAAGGGAATCACGGGACGCGCGATCGCGATTGTGGACCGCGCCGGCAAGCTCGCGTGGTTTAAGAACTACGACATCCCGACCGTGCCGGATGTGAAGGAAGTCGCCGACGCTCTCACGAAATTGAAGTAGAGACACCGGATCGGCCTGGCTTCACCGCATCGAAGGCGCGTCGCCCGAGCTCGGGGACGCGGAGCGGGAGCCTGGCGGGTTTTCAGCGAACGTGCGGATGTAGTCCACGACCTGCCAGCGTGCTTCCTCATTGAGCTTGTCTTCGAAGGCCGGCATGGGAAGCCGCCCTCGTGTGATTTGCCAGAAAAGCTCGCCATCGGCGAGGCCGCGCATCTTCCGCCGATCCGTGAAATCCCCGGGTGCGACGGATAGCTCGGCAGCCTTCGGGCCTTTCCCATCACCTTTTTCGCCGTGGCAGCTGCGGCAGTGGTCGGCATAGATTTGCATTCCGGCGGAAATGGCGGCGTCAGTCGAAGCGACAGGATTCTTCAGTTTCCGGGCCCGGGCGGAGATGCTCCAGTTCCTGGCCGTATTGACCGCCGTCAGAATGCCCACTCCAAGAACCAGGAATAGCGCCAGGATTCCGAGCGGCCGTAAATTCTTGCTGGATTGGTTTCTCTGCACGAGATGATCCGCTGCGTAGCGCTCCTCAAAGGCGAAAGTTCATTCAGATTCAGGATTCTCGCACGGCCACTCGTGATTCCCAAAAGCACGAATGCCGCCAAGTTGGGGACACGCATACTGGCAATGAGCCAGACGGTTAGCGCGCAGCTTCGACCGCACGCAGCACGGAAATCAGAACAATCACCAGCATGACAACGACGTAGATGCGGAGGCTCCACAGCAGCGCTTGCAGTCCGAACGAGAGATCCCGCCGGCCGAAACGAGTTCTCCGCTTGGCGGCAACAACCTGGTCCGTTTCCAGCAGGGAAAGTACCACGCTTGGGTCTTCCAGATTCGGCCGCACCGCGCCGGCGGCGAGACGTTCGAGTTCGCCCTCGCCCTTGCTCTTGCCGGAGTCTGTGCTGCTCGAATTTGTTTTTTCGTTCATGTTAGCGGCGCACCCATCCAGAACGTGAATTCCCCCCCGCGCAAGTCTAGCCGCCCAGCCACTTCGGGAAGACGGTCGCGAGGCCGAACCCGATTCCCGCGCAAATCAGGAGCACCGTGACGACGACACCGGCGACGTTGGCCCAGATGCCGTTCACATGGTCGCCCATTACTTCGCGATCGTTCACCAAAAGCAATAGGAACGCCAATGCCGGGGGCATCGCCAGAACCGCAATCACGTTTACGGTTAATACGATGAACTCGAGCGGAAAGCGCGGAACGAGAACGAGCGCTGCCGCCGCGCAGGCCGAGCCCAGCAGAGTCAGATAGAACGGCCAGGCCTCGCGTATGGGCCGATTCAAGCTGTGCCCGGTTTGCAGAACTTCGCCGAACGCGTACGCGGATGACGTGGAGATGGTGATCGCGGCCACGATCCCGGCTTCAAAAATTCCGAGCGCAAAAAGCGACGCACCGACGTGGCCGATCCACGGCTCGAGAGCCTCCGCGAACTGAGCTGCTTGAAATTGGTCGGCGCTGATGCCATGGCGGAACAGGGGCACGGTGGCAAGAATCGCAGCGATGGCGAACGTCGAGGCGAGCAGCGCACCGATAAGCGTGTCCAGGCGTCCGGCGCCGATGTCGCGCGGCTGCATGCCTTTATCCACGACCGCGCTTTGCTGGAAGAAGAGCATCCACGGCGTCACCGTCGCGCCAATGTCCGCGAGGATCAGCACGAGGATTTCATAATGATTTCCCGTCGGAAGGGGCATCCACGTCAGCATTGCCCGGCCCGCCGCATGCCAGTCCGGGTGCGCGAGAATCGCCGCGGGAACAAAGAGGCTGTTGAAGACAGCGAGGGCGAGTGTGATGCGCTCCCAAGTCCAATATCTTCCCGTCGCAATCGCGCCAAGCACGATGACGAGCGATCCACCCACGGCGATCCCCGGACGGATACCGAAGAAGCCCAGCCCCGCGCGCACGCCGATGAATTCCGTCACGAGCGTCAGGAAATTTCCCAGAACCAGATCCCCCATCGCGAAAAAGCCCCAGAATCTTCCGAAGCGGTCGAAGATCAATTCGGCGTGGCCTCGATGAGTGACGGCCCCTAAGCGCACCGTCATTTCCTGTACGATGAAGCCCACAAGGAACGTGAGCACCACAAACGGAAGGAAGAACCCGATCCCGAATCGCGCGCCCGTGGCCGAGTAGGAAAGCATGCTCGGAGCGTCGTTTTCGCCGAGGAAGACGAGGACGCCGGGCCCGACGAGAAGCCAGAGCACGCTGAGCCCTCCAAATGTTTTCGACTTCCGCTCACTCCACCGGGCCCGGGTGACCCGCCAGCGGTCGCGGGCGCGATCCGAATCCTCGTGCGTCAAAAGGCCGATCAAGTCGCGAGCAACGGGAGATTCGGAAGCGATTTCCGTCGTGGGATGAGCCGGCCCGTACAGGGATGAGGCGGAGTCTTTCTTCAGAGTGGACATGAGTTAACTACGCTAAACTTCCTGTATAAACTACGCTTAACTCCGGCGGAGGTCAACCGTGAGCCGGCGGGAAGTTGCGGAAAAAGCATCCGGGGGCGGTGCGCGGCTCTGTTATAGTGAGCGGCGCCCCTTCGAGAAGCGGGGCTGGAAGAAGAGGATCCTGCGATGGCCGACGCGCCCAATCAGCAGCAAGTGCAGATCAAGGCCGACGAGAAGGAACTGGTCGGCCAGTATTCAAACCTCGTCGTCGTTCACCACAACGCCGAAGAGTTCACTCTGAATTTCGTCTATATGTTCCCAACCGTTCCGCAGGGCAAACTCGTCGCGAGTCTGATCGTGAATCCCGCGCACGCCAAGCGGCTGATGCGCGCTTTGCAGGAGAACGTGGCGCGATACGAGGCGCAGTTCGGGAAGCTGCCGGAGGGTCCGGGGCCGGGTCCCGAGCCCAACGTCGGATTTGTGCAATAAGGGCAGAGCGGGGGAGATTGATGCCCTGCGAGCGCTAGCGGCCCGGCCCGTTGGCCACGATCCAATTCCCGCTGGGCTGGACGAACTCGAGTCCGACGGCAAAACCGGCCTGTGGAACGGACTGGCAATACGCTACGCGCGCGACCGCATGGAAGGAACCTGCCAGAGTCGAGATCACGAGCCGGTCATTGATCTTCCACCGGCGCGTGCTCAGGACGCGCGCCCCGCGCGAACTTACGTTTTCCGTGAATGTAGCTTCCGTGCCGGGCAGCGCGGCGTGACCGCTGATGTGGACGCCAACCTCCATAGGAACGCGTGTTTCGCGGCGCAGTGCGGTGAATGTCTTTGGGACCCTCATCCCAAGCGGCATGTCCCGTTCCCCCTTTTGAGTTACAAGCAGGCTGCTATGTGTCGGAGGTGCGATTTCCGCGCACCCCGCCCCTTCATTTTGTACAGCGCGAGATCGGCAGCGCCCAGAAGCTGCTCGATGGACGTCCCATCCGCGGGATAGATGGCCTGACCCGCGCTGACTGAGACGAATGGCTGCTGGCCATCGTGCATCAGCTGTTCGCAGATTCGCGAGGCTGCCTGTTCGGCTTCGCGTTCGCCTGATTCCGGCAGGACGAGCGCAAACTCGTCGCCACCGTATCGCGCCGCCGTATCGATGGTCCGGCTGCTATTCCGCAGCACGTTTCCCAGGCGCTTGATGGCGCGGCTCCCCGTGAGATGGCCGTATTTATCGTTGATTTTTTTCAACTCGTCAAGGTCGAAGAGCAAAACAGCGAAGGAGCGGCCGGTCCTGCGGGATCGCTGGATTTCATTATCGAGCGCTTCGAGCAGCCGGCGATGATTCGCGAGGCCGGTGAGTGAATCCGAAGCCGCGAGGCGGCTCACTTGATCGAAAAGTTGCGCGTTGTCGAGCAGCGTCCCACCGAGGACTACCACGTAGCTCAAAACCATCAGCACGTGCGCCATGGTGTACGCCGCATCCAGCGTTTGCTGGGACTGGCTGATCGTAACGTGGCAGAGCACGTTCAGTCCGGCGGCGATGAAGAGCGCGCGGTCGAGCGATGCGCTCGCGCGCCGGAGCCGCCAGCCGTATCCCACCACCGCGATCACGTAGATTGCCGCCGGGAGCAAATCCCAACCTCGCGGCACCAATGCGCCGGGATGGATCTTCGGCGCCCGCGGCAGCATGAAGTAGAAGACGCTCGTCAGATAGGCGACCGCTCCGACGATCAGCGTGACGCCGGCGATTTCTTTTCCGGGATCGCGCGAGACGGGAATCCGGCGCTCGACCACGAGCGCGGCAATGAGCAGCACGCCCAGCAGGGTTCTCCCGGCGAGCCACCCCAGGGAGATCTCGGTCCCAATCGCGGGTGTGACGAGCATCCCGCGGTAGAACGCCATGCTCGTTCCCGCCTCGATCAGCCCCGCCACAACAAACCCGAATGCCAGTATTAGCGAGATCCGATCGTGCGTTCCGCGGAACCGCACCATCGCGTTCGCCGCGAACGTGAAGGCGATCAGGCTCCCGGCCATCTCGAGATAGGCGTCGAGCAGGGGATCGGCCACGTATGAGGAACTGCGGAGAGCCCACAGAAGGACGCAATACGCCGCAACGGCGATCGCCCCAATCGGGACGAGGCTGACCTGAAAACGCCCCCAAGACTTGCCCCTGCGACCCACAACTTCCCCCAGAAAACAGAGACCTGCCCAAAGCATGAACAGCAACTGGTATGCCGTTTTGGCACTTCGAACGGCTCCACTTAACTATACTACTTCCCACGAAATGTCCCCGAAGAGCGCGGATGGAGTTGCAAAGAGGTACATAGGAAGTACAGGTGCGGGGTGAAAATATTACAGAGTCGAGCGGTTCTTACACAAAGACAGCGTTAGGGCTTGGGGGCGGCAGGTGGAGCGGGTGGAAGATCACAGGCCTGAATGACGCTCTGGAAGTTCATCTTCTTGTGGGCGCCGTCGCAGAACGGCTTCGTCTCGGAGTGGCCGCAGCGGCAAAGCCCGATCTTGGTGCGACCCCCTAGGCCGAATACCTTGCCGTCCTGGTCCACGATTTCGAAGTCTCCTTCGACTCGTATCGAGCCATCGTTGCGAACGGTAATCCTGGTGGTGGCCATTCAATCCTCCAATGGAATCCGAGAAATCATCCGGGCGATGCGCTCAGTACTTCGGAACCGATGGGTCCACTTCGTCCGACCAAGCGAGAATACCACCCTTCAAGTTCCATATCTTGCGGAAGCCTGCCTTGAGCAGAAAATCCACCGCTTCCGCGGAACGCTTCCCGCTGCGGCAATGCGCCACGATCTCGCGCGAGCTGTCGAGTTCGCCCACGCGCCGCGAAAGCTCGCCGAGCGGAATGAGATGACCTTGCAAGTTGCAGATCTGATATTCGTGCGTCTCGCGCACATCGAGAATGTACAGTTCGTCGCCTTTGTCGAGCCGGATCTTCAGCTCGCGCGGAGTGATTTCCGGAATGTTTGTCACGGTCGTCGGAGCCTCCTCGCCGCGAATTCCGCAGAATTCGGCGTAGTCGATTAGTTTTGTCACGGTGCGATGCTCGCCGCACACGGGACATTCGGGATTCTTGCGCAGCTTCAGCTCGCGGAACTTCATTCCCAGGGCGTCGAAGAGCAGCAGGCGCCCCACGAGCGGATCGCCCTTGCCGATGATGAGCTTGAGCGTCTCGGCGGCCTGAATCGTGCCGACGATTCCGGGCAGCACGCCCAGAACTCCGCCTTCGGCGCACGAGGGCACAAGCCCTGGCGGAGGCGGCTCGGGATACAAGCAGCGGTAGCACGGCCCGCCCGGGTAGCCGAACACCGCAATCTGTCCTTCGAAGCGGAAAATCGAGCCGTACACGTTGGGCTTGCCGAGCAGAACGCAGGCGTCGTTCACCAGGTAGCGCGTCGGGAAATTGTCCGTGCCGTCGACGACGATGTCGTAGTCCTTCAGGATATCGAGCGCATTGTCGCTTGAAAGGTGCGCCTCGAACGTATCGATCTGAATGTCCGGATTCAGATCTCGCAGGCGCGCGGCGGCGGCCTCGATCTTGGGGCGGCCAACATCGCTATTGCCGAACAGAACCTGGCGCTGGAGGTTGGTCGAATCGACGACATCGAAATCCACCAATCCGATACGGCCCACACCGGCGGCCGTCAGGTAGAGACCCAGCGGAGCGCCGAGCCCGCCCGTGCCAACGCACAGCACTTTCGCCTGCTTGAGCTTGAGCTGCCCGTCCATGCCCACTTCGGGCATGATCAGGTGGCGGCTGTAACGCAACACTTCTTCTTTTGAGAGTGCCGCTGCGGTCTTGCCCGCCGCCAGCCCCGCGGGAATTCCTACTTTTGTTGCCATGGAAAGATTCTCCCTGTTTCAATCGCGCAATCCATCGGATGCGCCGCCCGCAATCGAAGGCACGATGCTGATCGTATCGCCTTCGCGAACGCTGGTCTGGTCCTTCTGGAGGTAGCGGATGTCCTCGTCATTCACGTACACGTTCACGAAGCTGCGCAGGCGCCCGTCATCGGAGTAGAGATGCTTCTTCAACTCGGTATGCTTGCTCGTAAGGGCCAAGAGAGCCTCGGCCACGGTTTTCGCCTGCACCTCGACGCTCGCCTGCTTATCCGCATAGGCTCGCAGCGGCGTCGGAATAATGACTTTCACTGCCATTCGATTTCCTCCTCTTCAAACCTGCCGATTAGATGCCGGCCGAACGCGCCGTGATCTCGATCGCTTCGGGATCGTACGCCGCGCGGTCGTCGTGCAGGCGCCAGGACGTCGTGTCGCGCGGCTCGCCCTTCTGGACGCTCACGATAATGTAGCTGTACCACGGCCACGCGTGTTCGCGATCGTACTCACTCGGACGCGCCGGCGCATCGGGATGGGAATGATACCATCCGATCAGCTCGATCCGCTTCTCGCTCGCCGTTTTTTCCGCGAGGCGGACGTCGTCCGGGGTGACCTCGAAACGATTGCGCGGCGAATCGTCCCGGCGATTGGCAAGCGGCAAGAGATCGAGCACCTCGCGCGAATCCTCGCCATCGCGGCCGAACAGCGCGCCGCAGCACTCATGCGGATACGTTTCAACGCCGTGTGCGTGAATCCGGCGCATCAGTTGATCGTGAATCTTCAGCGCTGCTCCGCTCAATCCTCGCTCCAGAACCGCTCGCTCAGATACTTTTCTCCCGAATCGGGGAACACCGTGACGATGACGGCGCGTTCACCGCGCGGCAGGCGCCGGGCCACGTCGAGGCACGCCCAGAGAGCGGCGCCCGCGCTCACGCCCACGAGAAGCCCCTCCTCCCGCGCCAGGCGCTTCGCCAACTGCTGCGCGTGTTCCGTGCGCACTTCAATGTTTTCGTCTGCAAGCGCCGCGTCATAGATCGGCGGAACCATTGCCGTAGCCATGTGCTTCAGCCCCTCGAGACCATGAAAGCTCGAATCCGGCTGCATGCTGATGCAGCGAATCCGCGGATTCAGTTCCTTGAGCCGCCGCGTGGTGCCGACGAATGTGCCGCTCGTACCGAGTCCCGCCACGAAATGGGTGATCTGCCCGCGCGTCTGTTCCCAGATCTCGGGAGCCGTGGTCGAGTAGTGCGCTGCGGGATTAGCCGGATTGCCGTACTGATCCGGATAAAAGTACGTTTCCCGATCCGCATCGTAGATTTCGCGGACGCGTCGGATGGCGCCGTCGGTGCCTTCGTCGCCGGGCGTGTACACAATTTCGACGCCGTAGGCCCCGAGAATCTGCTTGCGCTCGGGCGAAGCGCTCGACGGCAGGCAGAGCTTCACGCGATACCCCAGTGCCGCGCCGATCATGGCGTAGGCGATTCCCGTGTTGCCGCTCGTAGCGTCGAGGATCACCTTGCCCGGTTTCAAGTCGCCGCGGCGCTCGCCTTCGCGGATCATGGAATAGGCCGCGCGGTCCTTTACGGACCCGCCGGGATTGAACCATTCCGCCTTGGCGCAGATTTCGACGTTGGGGAACTCGCGGGCCGCCCGATCAAGTTTAAGGAGCGGCGTGTTGCCGATGCGCTCGAGCAGGTGCTGCCCTATGCGAGCGGCTGATGTCGCTCGTTCCGGTGATACAAGCGGTTTGTTCCCTGGCGTCAAATTCGTCTTCCCATGCTCGGGAAACTTCCTTGTATTGCACTAATTCGGGACAGTTTAGCAGATTACAGGTTGGGTCTACAGCGACAGGCGCAGGACGCCGGGCGGGGAAGCCTTGGCGAGATTCGAGCCACAACTACGGGCGATTTCATACGCCCATATGATGCTCGACGGCACCTCCCGGACGCAAGCCCTATCAGTGCGCCGTTGCCGCGGACGATCCCGGCGCCGCTTCGAATGCCAGCACTAGGTTTCCAGGCATGCCCGCGGTCACCGTAAAGCCCGACGTGACGTACAACATATCGCCGGTGACCGTGGGTCCGCTGCCGCTCATCGAGCCGCCGTGAGCTTTCACTCCGTTCACCGTCGGAATCTCGGGAAGCGTGTCGAAGTCCCAGATGATCGTTCCGTCCTTCGTGGAATAGGCGCGCAGGTGACCGTCCATCGAGCCGGAGAAAACCACGCCGGGAATCACCGTCACAGCGGCGAGCTGTCCGGCGCTGCATCCGACCTGGCCTTCACAGGCCGGTTTCGGAGGCATCGTTTTCCACACAAGTTTTCCGGTGCGGATGTCGATTGCTGAAAGGCCTCCGGCGGGCGGAGGAGCGGACCCGGGCGGCCCAACAGGAGTCAGCGTCGAAATATCGGAATTCGCGGCGTAGACATTCGTTCCGTCCGTTGCCGATCCCCATTCGATTCCGCCCAACCCGCTGCCACGGCCTACGCGAACCTGCCAGAGTTCCTTTCCTCCGTCGTCCGGATCGAGCGCGTACATCACGCCGGTTTTTTGGCCCGCGAGCAAAACGCGATGGCCGTTGCCGAGGTCCACCAATATCGGCGACGAACCGAAATCCACATCGGGGCCGATCCGGGGCGGGCAATTGATGCGCGGCGTGTTGATGCAACCGAAGTTGAAAACGTCTCCGGAAGTTTTCTGCTGCGACCACAGGCGCTTTCCGGTCGCCAGATCGAATGCGACCACGGCGTCCGTGCCGTCGGTATCCGGATCGACGTATGCATCGCCGGTGCCGACATAGAGCGCGCCGAGCTTTGTGTCGATCGTCGGCGAGTCCCAGATCGCCGCGCCGGCCGGGCTGAACTTCGCGTGGCTGGTGCCTTCCTTGGAAGGTCCGGGCGCTTCCAGAATCGCGTAGCCCTTCCAGATTTGCTTTCCGGTCTGCGCATCTACCGCAGTGACATTTCCGCGGAATGTGCAGCAGGGATAGTTCGCATCGCCGCCCGTCAGTTCTTCGCTTGAGGCCAGCGGAACGTAGAGACGTCCGCGATACAGAGTGGGAGCGCCCGTGATCCTCGCGGAGGGATGCGGATCGACTTTCATCTTCCAGACGAGCGTTCCTTTTTCCGCGTCCACGGCATAGAGATTCGCTTCGCCGTCGCCGAAATACGCGAGATAGCCATTCTTGCCGCGCGGGGCCACCACGATTGCCGTGCGCACAGTTGTCTCGGCTTTGTACGTCCACACCGTGCAGCCGCTGGCGGCATCGAGCGCGTACACCGTGCCGTCGCCCGAGCCGATAAAGACGCGCCCGGCGACGACGGTCGGCTGTCCATAAGCTGTGCTCGCGTTGGGAACTCCGAAAGCCCACTTCAATTTCAGCCCGGAGATATTTTCGGCGCGAATGGACGTGTGCGGCTGGTAGCGGGAATTCACAACGTCGACGCCCCAGCCGTTCCAGTTGAGCGGGCTCAGCAGGGAATCGGACGTGATCGGTTTCTTCGAAGCGCAAGGATTGGCCGCGGACAAAGCCGCGCTGGTGGATGTGTTCGCAGAAAGGAAGGCGGCGACCGCTTGCCGCTGCGCCGAAGACAACCGGTTGCCGTAGATCACCATCGTGCCCGATTCCAGCGCGCGGACGATTTCTTCGCGTGACTTTTGCGCCAGCACAGCCGTGGTCGGCGCGCGGCCCTCGGCGGCAGCCGTACCTTGATGGCACATCGCGCAGTGCTCCTTGAAGAGCGCCGCGCCGTCAGGCGGTATTTGCGCGAATGAGCGTGGCGCCAGAACTCCGAGAGCCAGCAGCAGTCCTAAAATCCGCAGAGTCGCGCGTTTCGGCTTCATCCCGTTCCCCCGTTCGTCCCGCTGTGGAGAGGGAAGTTATATCGGCTTTGAATCGAAAGAGCAATGTGCCGGGTCCGCCCGCGGACGCCGCGGATGTGGATTTTTTTGAGCTTTACAGATGCCTGCCGGAATTCATATCCTGAATGTCCATGTGGTACGTCGAGAAGCTCTTCGTGCAGCCTCAGGTGGAAGGCCTTTCGTCGAAGGGCTTTCTCGTCCGCAGCTCGGGCGGAGTGGTCCGCATCGAGAAATACGGCTGCGGCGCTGAACTCCGCAAGGAGCCGCACGGGAAGTATCAAATGACGATCATCCCGTCGATCATGGTCCAGGGACAGTTCACGCGCCTCTGGGACGCGGGCTACCAGAAATTCCTCCTTACAAACGAGGGACACAAGGTTCCCATCCGCGTGAACCAGCTTGCTGATCTCCGCCGCTTCAACGAAGAATTGCGCACCGCGCTGGGCGTGCCCACGTATTACAACGAGGCACTTGGCTCGACCTGCCACTACAGCGTCTACGACCGCATCAAGGGCCGCACCGGCGACATTCCCGACGAAACTGTGGGCGCGCACGAAGAAACCGAGCACTAGAGCACTTCTCGCAAGCCCCGCCTTCCGCGTCTCAATGCGTTAGTTAGATAGAGGGTTAGTTTCCCCTTGATGTGTTTATCGAGACTTAGGACATTCAGCCTCATTAAATTCAGCTATTCTTGGTTGCTCGGCATGCTCCATCGGCGGGGTGGGTTCTTGACTGACGAGTTGAAAATCCTTGATCTGTCTGCCAAGTCTTTTGACCAATTCGTAGAGTTCTTTTTCAACCGAGAAGTTGTCCCAGATGAGGAGCAGTTCGACTATTTCTTGACCGACTTAGCGGGAGAGCATTTCGACGAAGCTGTTCCTTCTTCACCCGCAATCTTGGTCGGTCACATGACTAAGTTGTTCTCGGAGTTCGGTCAAGTTGCAGTCAAGTATTCATTGCCTCAAGTTGACCAGGCGATTTGGGGCATTCTTGGTGCGAATCTGCGACTGTATGAATTCTTGTTTGATGCATCGGTTCCATTGCCTAACCGTCTGGAATGCATTCGCTCCATGTACCACGTCTATTCCGACTTTGTTGCGAAGTTAGAAGCGGACCCAGATCCAAATCTGGGCGGTTTCTGGATGTGGTGGGACTTTATTTTGCACGGCTTCTGGACGCCGCCTCGTCCGTTCGTTCCCGACACTTATAGGGGTGATGCTTCGAAACTCGATGGGGAGTCACGTGTTTTGCTGGATGTAATGTTTGAAACGCTGAAGCGCATTCTCGACTTGCCCCACAGGGAAGCTCAGCGTTGCGCGTTGCACGGTCTCGGGCATCTCTACCACCCTGAGGTACACGACACCGTTCAGGCGTACATCGATGCCAATAAGTCCGACTTCGATTTGGCATGGCTTGAGCAGTGCCGCGATTGCGCCGTCCTATAAGTGAATTGTGGGTGGGTGCCCGATCAGTCGCGCAATCGGAAACTGCCCCCCGACCGTTAGTTGGGTAACGTTGACAAATCAGATCGCATGCGACTAGCATTCCCTCGAATAGCGGAAGCTTCGATTTCAACGAGATTGGGCGCAGCGAGGAGTTCCCCATGGCCGTTTATCTGGAAGAACTGTCAGCCGTAGGCGCGGTCCGCTTCCCCGACATCCCGCTTTATCAGGGCTTTGGCGCGCCGGCGCGCCTGGAGGCCGATCTCCACGACGCGGAGGTTATTTATGGGTCCGTGCCGAAAGACCTCAACGGCATCCTTTACCGCTGCGGCCCGGACCGCCAGTATCCGCCAATGGGTGGAGACGACATATTCATCGACGGCGAGGGCATGGTGGTGATGTTCCGCTTTGAGAACGGCCATGTGGATTTCAAGAGCCGCTACGTCCGCACGGAGCGCTACCGTATCCAAGAAAAGCATCGCCGCGCGCTCTTCGGGCGCTATCGCAACCGCTACGCGCGCGATCCCATCGCCAAGGATTGCAATCCGGGCTCGGCCAATACCAACGTCGTGTGGCACGCCGGCAGGCTGCTCGCGCTCAAAGAAGACGACATGCCGTACGAGCTCGATCCCTACACGCTCGAGACCATCGGGCGGTACGACTACCACGGCGAAATCAAGTCCGTATGGCTTTCCGCCCATCCGCACCTCGACCAGACCACGAACGAGCTTCTCACGTTCGCGTATCAAGCCAAGGGCGACGGCACGACCGACGTGGCCTACTTCGTCATCGGTCCGAACGGCAAAGTGAAACACGAGGTCTGGTTCAACGCGCCATGGGCGGGAATGGTGCACGACTTCGCGATCTCCGATAAGTACGTGATCTTTCCTTTCTTCCCGTTGCTCACCGACGTGGACGTGCTGAAGAAGGGCGGGCCTTTCTATCAATGGCACCGCGATCTGCAAACGGTTGTCGCCATCGTGCCGCGCTACGGCACCGCCGATCAGGTCCGATGGTTCCGCGGCCCCACGAGCTTCGCAGGACACATGATGAACGGCTCGACGGATGGGACGAAGGTGAGTCTCGACGTGTGCCTCTCCCGCGGAAATTCCTTCGCGTTTTTCCCGAACCACGATGGGGCGCCCGCCGATCCTTCGCAGGGCGCGCCGCACCTGACTCGCCTGACATTCGATCTCGCCGGCAACACAGAGGAATACAAGACCGAGCAACTATACGACTGGCTCTGCGAAATGCCGCGAGCGGACGATCGTTACTATGGTAATGGACAGTACCGCGACGGCTACGTCATCTGTTACGGTGCGAGCCGCACCTCGGCCGGTGCTCCCGGCATGGGTTCCGTGGGCCACTTCGACCACAAGACAGGAATCGGAAAGACCTGGAGCCCTGGTCCAGATTCGGGAGTTCAGGAACCGGTCTTCGCACCGCGCCGGCCCAATTCGCCCGAGGGAGACGGCTACCTGCTGGCTCTCGTAAACCGAATGGCGGAGAATCGCACCGACCTAGCCATCCTCGATGCGCAGAACCTCGAGGCCGGCCCCGTGGCCATCGTGAAGCTTCCGCATCGCGTCCGCATGACGTTCCACGGCATGTGGGTCTCGCAGGAAGCGCTCGAAACCGGGCGTTACTCGGTGTCTCGGACATCCTAGCGTTCGCGGTGTCGTGTAGCTGCCCAGCGCCATTTCTCGTGCTGCGCCTTCCCGCATGCTACCGGTGAGAAAAGGAGAAGCGGAATGGCGCAGGTGCTGGCGCTGATCGACGATCTGTTTTTTCAGGCGAAGCTGGTCGAAACCGCGAAGCAATTGGGCGTGGAGTTGCGCGCCTGCGCGACGGCGGACGCGCTCGACGCAGAGATCGCAAAAGCCGCCCCGAAACTCGTCGTCGTGGACCTGAACGCACGCTCGAATCCTCTCGAGGCCGTCGAGCGCGTGCACGCCAGCGGTCGCCAGATTCCGCTGATCGGATTTCTCTCGCACGTGCAAGTGGACCTTGCCGAGCGCGCCCGCGCCGCGGGATGCCGCGAGGTGATGCCGCGGTCGAAATTCACACAGAATCTGGCAACCATCCTGGCGCAGGTGAAATCCGAGTCTTCATGAAGGGCGTTTTCCGAGCGGCGGCCGCCGCAACCGTTCTCCTAGCGCTTCTTTTTGCTGGAAACGTTTGCGCGCAGGAAGCCCGTGAACCCGATCCCGGCTCCGCGCTCGCGGCTGCGCTTGCGGCCGCCTGCCGGGCAAACGAAACGCAATTCGCAAACTATCTCACCGCTGACAACGCCGCGGCGTTCCGCGCGCTTCCCGCCGATCGGCAGAAAGCGTTTCTGAAACGGCTTTCGCTCGGCGACGAAACGGGAAAGCCGTTGCTTTCGTCCGACGCGCAGAACCGCACGGTGCTGCGGTGCGTGGCTCCCTCGGGGACTGCCGAGTTTCGCTTCGGCGACGCCCGGGTCACCGAGAGTCTCGCTTTCATCCCCGTCAGCGTGGTCAATAGCGAGCAGACCCAATTCGGCCTGGTCCGCGAAGGCGGCGCGTGGAAACTGCTTTCGCTCGGCCTCGTGCTGCTGGATATTCCCCAGCTTTCGAAGCAGTGGGCCGAGGGCGATCTCGCCGCGCGCGAAGATGCCGCGCTCGAGACACTGCAAGGTCTTGCTGCGGCGATCGAGTCGTATCGCCGTGCCTACGGCAAGCTGCCTGATTCGCTCGCGCAACTGGGCCCCGCGCCCAAGGACGAGGTCTCGCCCGAACAGGCGTCACTCGTGAACGAACACCTCGCTGCCGGCAGTGCGGGCGGATACCGGTTTCGCTATCGGCTTGTTGGCGCCGCGCAGGAAGGAGATGACGCGGCCTTCGAGGTGGTGGCCGCGCCCGAAGAGTATGGGAAGACGGGCCGGCGTTCATTTCTCCTCGATTCGACGGGAAAGTTTCACGGCGCGGACAAGCACGGAGAGACGGCGACGCCGGACGACCCGGTGATCCCCTGAGAGTTCTCGCCACCCGGTCATGCGCGGGAACAGACGAAAAAGCGTCTCAACATTTCGCGGCCTCGCGTATAATGCCGCCAAGTAGATTTCGCAAAGGGCCGCGGAGCCCCGGCCTCCAGATCGCGCGTTTCCGATTTCTCTTTGCCGCCATGTCCACTCCAGCCGCGCGGGAAAAGCAATCGCCGGAAGAAGCCGTTCGCGCCGCGAATCAGCGCTTCTATGCGGCCTTCGAGTCGCTCAATTTGGCGGAGATGGAAGCGGTCTGGGCGCACGACGACGGCGTCGAGTGCGTCCAACCCGGATGGGAGCTTCTGCTGGGCTGGGAGGAAGTACGCGAACGCTGGGCGCGGATCTTCAGGAATACCAAGCGCGTCCGCGTGGCGCTCAGCGGGCTCTGGGTCCGCGTGGAAGGCCGCGTTGGCTGGGTGGCGTGCACCGCGCGCGTCACCACGGCGTTTGCGGAGGGCTTTGATGAAGCCACCGTGCAAGCCACGAATATCTTCGTCGAGCGCGATGGCGCGTGGCTCCTCGTCGCTCACCACGCGTCTCCGCTGCCCACCGCGCCCAGAACCACCGTACAGTGATTGTTTCAGAGCGCCCTTCCTCGAACCCGCTGCGGCAGGTTCGTTGACACCCCCCCGAGGCCGCTGCTAGATTGCTTGCTCTGTGCTTTTGACACGACGCAAACGGACGCTGCGCAGATTTCTCCCGGTGATTTCGATGGCTCTCGCGGCGGCGCTCGCCGGGGGCTGCGCTGCGAGCCATACGACGGTGGTGAAACCGGCCGTCGCGCCGGAATCGCTCCAGATCGCGACGAAGCAGGATCTCATCGCGCAGTACAATCGTCAGGCGGAAGCGATCGCTTCCCTGAATGCCGCGGTGACGATGACGCTGACGGCAGGGTCCGCCTACACCGGCGTGATCAAGCAATATCACGAGGTCAATGGATTCGTCCTCGCGCAGAAACCCGCGAGCATTCGCGCGATCGGCCAGGCGCCCGTGGTGGGAACGAACATCTTCGACATGGTGAGCGACGGACAGACGTTTCACATCTTCATTCCCTCACAGCACAAATTTCTCCAAGGGCCGGCGAGCCTGGAAAGACCGTCCGCGAAGCCGATCGAAAACCTTCGGCCGCAGCATCTGACTGGCGCGATGTTCTGGGAAGCAATCCCGGCCCAGGACCTGGTGCTCGTGGAAGAAGCGAGGGAATCGGGGTCCCAGTATTACGTACTCACGGTCGCGCGGCCGGCGGACAAGGCCGGCGCCACCGATACAAATGCGACGGCCGCCGCCGACTGGGAGATCGCGCAGAGGATCTGGTTTGACCGTGGCGACTTGAGCGTGGCGCGCAGCGAATCGTTTGACCCGGGCGGAAAGCTCGGCTCTGATGTTGGGTACAGCGGCTGGGATACGATTGGGACGGTGAGATACCCTCGCCGAATTTCCATTGACCGGCCGGGCAACGATTACAAGCTACAAATCGGAATCACGCGAGCGACGTTTAACGAATCGATTTCCTCCGACCGTTTCGTATTGCAGCAGCCGCCGGGAACGGAACTGGTGAACGTGGGCGAAGAGGCCAAGGGGACAGAACATTGATCGGCTACATGATCGTGCAGAACCTCTTGCACCGGCCTGTCCGCACGGCAATCACGGTGATCGGCGTCGCCGTGGAGGTTACCCTGGTCATCATCGTGGTTGGGCTTACGAGCGGGCTGCTTACGGAGACGGCCAAGCGGACAGAAGGCGTGGGCGCCGACGTGATGGTCCAGCCTCCTTCGGCGTCCGTGTTCATGGCTTTCAGCGGCGCGCCGATGCCCATCGCCATTGGCGGCAAGCTCGAGGAGCTCGAATACGTGCAATCGGTCGCGCCCGTGCTGGTGCAGTTTAATTCCGTGAATGGACTCGACATTGTTTACGGGATTCAGCCCGAAAGCTTCCGCTCGGTTTCCGGCGGGTTCGTCGTGTACGCGGGCACCGAACTTCAGGATCCCAACGACATCCTCGTGGATGACGTGTACGCGAAAGCCAAGAAGGTCCGGGCCGGCGAGACGCTGCACATACTGGAGCACGATTTCCACATAGCGGGAATCGTCGAGCACGGCAAGGGCGCGCGGCTCTTCGTTCTGATGTCCACGCTTCAGGAGATGGCCGGCGCGCGGGACAAGGCGTCGGTTTTCTTCATCAAGTGCGACCGCTCGGACCACACGGCCGCCGTCGCCGATGAGATTCGAGAGCTGCTGCCGCGATACGAAGTCCGGGCGCTCAAGGATTACATCTCCCTGATGACGTCGTCGAACCTGCCGGGCCTCGGCGCCTTCATCAACGTCATGATCAGCATCGCGGTCGCGATCGGTTTTCTCGTTACCTTCCTCTCGATGTACACCACGATCATCGAGCGCACGCGCGAAATTGGCGTCCTGAAATCCCTCGGCGCGTCGAAGGTTTACATCGTCGAGATCATCCTCAGCGAGACGACGGTTCTCTGTTTCACCGGCGTGGTCGGCGGAGTGGGTCTCAGCTACCTGATGCGCACAATCGTTCTCCGAATCTTCCCTTCGCTCACCATCCTGATCACTCTAAAGTGGATCGCCCTCGCCGGCCTGATTGCCGTCGCAGGAGGCCTCTTGGGCGCGACCTATCCCGCCTGGCTCGCCAGCCGCAAGGACCCGGTCGAGGCGCTGGCCTACGATTAACCGGTTTCGAAGCCTTCGTTTCTTCTACGAGCCGATATTGCATGAATGAGTGCGAGGCCCGCCACGCGCGAGTCGAACTGGCCTATGCAGAAACCCGAAACGCGACTAGAATAATTCCATCCTCAGGGGAATGATCACTCGCGGGAGCGGCCTTGGAGCCGATACTCAAGACTGAAAATTTGTGGAAAGTCTATCGCATGGGCAAGATGGACCTGCCCGCGCTGCGAGGGGTCAGCATTGCAATCCTTCCGGGCGAGTTCGTTTCGATCATGGGGCCCTCAGGATGCGGGAAGTCAACGCTCCTGCATGTGATCGGGGGCCTGGCGCAGGCGACGAAGGGGCGCGTCCTGCTCGACGGCAACGACTTGACGACGATGAACGACGCCGCTCGGACGCTGCTCCGCCGCCACAAGGTCGGTTTCGTGTTCCAGCGGTTCAACCTGCTGCCCACTCTCGACGCGTATCACAATATCGCGCTCGCGCAGCACATCCACGGAAACGGCTTCGATCCGCACCGCTTCGAAGTTGTCGCGAACCTGCTGGGGCTCAGCGAGCGGCTGCATCACAAGCCGTCCGAGCTTTCCGGCGGAGAGCAGCAGCGCGTGGCGCTGGCGCGCGCCATCATCAGCGAGCCGAAAATCGTCCTCGCCGATGAGCCGACCGGAAATCTCGACACGAAAAGTTCCGCGACCGTCCTCGCGCTGCTTCGCCAGCTCAACAAAGATCTCGGCCAGACCATCGTCATGATCACGCACAATCCCGACGCAGCGACCTATGGAGATCGCGTGCTGCACATGCGCGACGGCCTGGTCGTGGACGGTTCGGCAGCCCACGACTGAGATGCGCTCCCTCTGGCGAGGAATCGTTCGCGTAATTTTCTGGTCGTATGAGCGCGGGAGCTGGCCTTACGATCTGCTGGTGATCGCGATCATCGTGTTCGTGCTGGCGTCGCCGAGGAGCTGGTTCCACGACCGGCCGCAGTCGGGAGCAGCCGCGAGCGCGAGCGTCGAGCTCGTCTCCGAAGATTCCGACGGCCAGACTCGCACGTACCGCGTGGCCGCGGCCGCGCTTTCGCCCGAAAAGCGCACGGCAAAGCCCACGCCGGAGCTCGAGCGCGAAACGCACGCGATTCTGGGACGTACGGTCGATGCCCTGAAAGGGCAGACGTTTCAGGTGGTGCGGATCGATCCGGTGCTCGCCGGCGACGGCTCTGTGGCGTATTACGAGGTGATCGTGCGTCCGTAAACGCGAGGCTGTGCTGATTTTCGCCCCGCAGGCGACAGGTCGCCCGATGGGGAAGGAGGTGCTGTGGTGGCCACTGCGAATGTCGCCCGACCAACCCATGAACGCATGGAAGCAGCAGTCCGCGAGCTGATATCCCTGCTGGACCGCCGCGCGACCACCGCCGAGGCCGTCCGCGAGCATCACAGCCACGGCGAGTCCTACCATCCGGCGGCCCTGCCAGACGTCGTCTGCTTTCCGCATTCGACCGAAGAGGTCAGCGCGATCCTGAAGATCAGCGCGAAGCACCAGGTTCCCGTAATTCCATTCGGCGGCGGCACTTCCATGGAAGCGCAGGTGAACGCGATCCATGGCGGCATCACCATCGACATGCGCGAGATGAACAAAGTCCTGCGGATCAGCGCGGAAGATTTGCAGGCGACGGTCGAAGCAGGCGTGTCGCGCTTGCAGCTCCAGAAGGCGCTGGTCAATACCGGCTTCACGTTTTTCATCGATCCCGGAGCGGACGCGACGCTCGGCGGCATGACGTCCACGCGCGCTTCCGGGACTACGGCGGTCCGCTACGGCACGATGCGCGAGAATGTGATGGCCCTCAAAGTGGTGCTGGCCGATGGCCGCGTCATCAAGACCGGCTCGCGCGCTCGCAAGTCCGCCGCGGGCTACGACCTCACCCACCTCTTCGTGGGCGCCGAAGGCACGCTGGGCGTGATCACGGAGATCACTCTGCGGCTCCATCCGCAGCCGGAAGCGATCGGGGCGGCCAGCTGCACCTTCGCGACGATCCGCGACGCAGTGGAGACGGCCATCGAGGTCATCCAGCTCGGCGTGCCGGTGGCTCGAATCGAGCTGATGGACGAACTCCAGATCGATGCCTGCAACCGCCACTCGAAGACGAACTATCCCGTTGCGCCGATCCTTTTCTTCGAATTCCATGGCGATAGCGAAGGTTACGTCAAGGACCAGGCGGAAACCGTGCGCAAACTGGCGAGCGAACACAACGGAAGCGGATTTCAGTGGTTTACGACCCCAGAAGAGCGCGAGACGCTCTGGAAGATGCGCCACGAAGCCTATTTCGCGAATCTCGGGATGCGCAAGGGCGCGAAGATGTTCACCACTGATATCTGCGTCCCGATTTCGCGTCTCGCGGACTGCATCGTCGAATCGAAGAAGGACACCGCGAAAGCATCTTTCCCGGCTCCGATTGTCGGGCACGTCGGCGACGGCAACTTCCACATGTCCTTTATGCTCGATCCCAATAATCCCGCCGAACTCGCCGAAGCAAAGGTACTCGAAGAGAAGATCATTCTGCGCGCTCTCGAAATGGGCGGCACATGCACTGGTGAACACGGGATCGGTTCAGGCAGGAAGCACTATTTGCCCATCGAACACGGTGGCGGGCTCGACGTCATGCGCGCGATCAAGCGCGCCCTCGATCCGGACAACCGGATGAATCCGGGGAAAATGGTCGAACCGCAGGCGCTCTTCGGCGGCTCAGAATCAGCTTGACCGCCCGGTCTCGATGAGCGATAAGCTCGGGCCTTCGGCTTCCATCACCATCGCGCTCGCATCCGCGTGCATGCTGGTGATCTTTCCGCTGACGTATCGTCACTACCGGCAAGATTACGACGCACTGAATTCATCTACCGCAAGCGCGCCGTAGCGCTCAGGGCATGGAAGCCCAGGCGGCAGGGACGTCCACGTACGATCTGTTGAGTTCGTAAATTGACTCGCAGCCAAGCAACGCGAGCGCGCGCTCCAGATCGGCGCGCAGAATGGCGAGCGCTCGGGACACGCCGGCTTCTCCGGCAGCGCCAAGCCCGTACGCATACGCGCGGCCGATCAGAACGGCTTTCGCCCCGAGGCAGATGGCCTTCGCGATGTCGCTCCCGCGCCGGATTCCTCCGTCCATCAGCACCTCGGCGCGTCCGTTCACGGCCTTCACGACCTCCGGCAGCGCACGCAGCGTCGCGGCGACACCGTCGAGCTGCCTCCCGCCGTGGTTGGACACGACCACGCCCGCAGCGCCTTCGTCGAGCGCGCGCCGCGCATCGCCGCCGGTCAGCACTCCCTTGACCACAATTGGTCCCGGCCACACCTTGCGAATCCACTGCAAGTCCGCCCACGTGACGACCGACCGCGCCAGGCTGGCCTGCGTTTCGGCCAGCGGGAGAGGTCCGCGCCCTGGCACGATCACGTTTGGAAGCTCGAGCATGCGTCCGTCGAGCAGGAATCCGGCGAGCCACTCGGGATGCGCGAGTAGTTGCGGCAGGAAACGAATCTTAGCGAGGAGGTTGTTGCCGGTTAAGGTTCCGGCGCCGTTGCGTATGTCGCGCTCGCGGAAGCCGAACGTTCCGGTATCGATCGTGATCGCGAGGACCGTGAATCCAGCCGCTCGCGCCCGCTCGAGCGCAGCCTCCGCGGCCTCGCGTCCTCCGACGAGATACAGCTGATACCATCGCGGCCCGGAAGTGGCCGCCGCGACCTCTTCAAGCCGGCATCCCGATATTGACGTGAGAGTGAAACCCACTCCGGCTTTTCCTGCGGCCTCCGCCGCACGCACTTCGCCGTGCGGATAAATCAGGCGGCTGAATCCTACCGGCGCCAGCAGCAACGGCATGCTCATTTCGGAACCCAGCACCTTGGCGCTGACGTCGCGCCGCTGCACGGCCACTGCATTGCGCGGTCGAAAGGTGACGTCCTCGAAGGCGCGCGTATTTTCGCGCAGCGTGATCTCGCCCTCGGCGCCGCCATCCACGTAATCGAACACAACTCGCGGCAAGCGCTGCTGGGCCAGGCGCCGCAGATCGCCGATGTTGACGACGCGCGGCGAGCAGACTTTGCGCTCCTGGCGGGTCATCGCCGGGCACCGCCGTGCTGTTCATGGATCGCACGAAAGTGGAGATGGAAGGTCAAGGAATTGGCTTCCCCCGCGCCCATTCTACCGAGTATCCTCAAACATTTGTTGGCAAGTTGAAATGCCATTCCGTTCCCGCCCGCACTTCGCGCGGCGCTGCGTTCAAGTATATAGTTTGCCCAGGAGCTGCCAATGAAGGTTGGAGAAGCGATCGCCGAAATTCTGAAACGCGAGGGCGTGGAAATTCTCTTCGGTTATCCCGTGAACCACGTGCTCGAATCGGCTGCGCGCGCGGGCATCCGGACGATCATCGTCCGTCAGGAGCGTGTTGGGCTGCACATGGCGGATGCGATGTCCCGCCTTTCGAGCGGACGCAAGATCGGTGTCTTCGTCATGCAGCACGGCCCGGGCTCTGAAAACTCCTTCGGCGGTGTGGCGCAAGCCTACAGCGAATCGGTTCCGATCCTCGTCCTGCCGATGGGTTACGCGCGGCGGCTCGCTCACATCGATCCGAATTTCAACTCCGTGGCAAGCATGCGCACGATCACAAAATCAGCGGAGCCGATTACCTTACCGGCCGAGGTTCCCAACATTTTCCGCCGCGCATTCTCGCGCCTCCGCAATGGGCGCGGTGGACCGGTGTTGGTCGAGATTCCCGTGGATCTGTTCGCCGAGGAAGTGCCCGAGCCTCTCGCCTACGAACCGGTGATCTCGACACGCTATGCGCCCGATCCCGCGGATGTGCGCAAGGCGGCCGCCGCGCTCGTGGATGCAAAACAACCGGTGATCTACGCGGGGCAGGGAATTCACTACGCGCGCGCCTGGGCGCCGCTGAAGAAACTTGCAGAGTTGCTTGGCGCGCCGGTGGCGACGAGCTTGCAAGGCAAGAGCGCGTTTCCGGAAGACCACCCGCTTTCACTCGGTGCAGGTGGCAACTCCTTTCCGCCCATGGTCCCGCATTTCCTCGGAAAGGCTGACTTGATATTCGGCGCCGGCTGTAGCTTCACGGAAACTGCTTTTGGCATCGCCATGCCACCAGGGAAGAAGTTCATTCACGCGACGCTTGACCCCAACCACCTCAACAAGGACGTTCGCGCGGAGATCGGGCTCGTCGGCGACGCGCAACTGACTCTCGAAGCGCTGTGCGCCGAGGTCGAGCGATTGCTCAAGACTCCGCGGAGCTCGCGCGTCGCGGAGGAGATCGCGGCGATGCGCAAGGCCTGGCTCGACGAATGGATGCCGAAGCTCGCCTCGCGCGACGTGCCGCTCTCTCCGTACCGCGTACTCTGGGATTTGCAGCACACCGTTGATGTGGCCAACACGATCATCACCCACGACGCCGGAAGCCCCCGCGATCAGCTCGCTCCCTTCTGGGTGACGAAGCAGCCGCACACGTATATCGGCTGGGGCAAGACGACGCAGCTCGGATACGGCCTCGGACTCGCGATGGGCGCGAAGCTCGCGTGTCCGGACAAGCTCTGCATCAACGTGTGGGGTGATGCCGCCATCGGTTTCACGGGCATGGATTTCGAAACCGCCGTGCGCGAGCGAATTCCCATTCTTTCCATTTTGCTTAACAACTTCAGCATGGCGATGGAGATTCCCATCATGCCCATCTCCACGGAAAAATATCGCGCGACCGACATCTCCGGCGATTACGCTGCGATGGCGCGCGCTTTCGGAGGCTACGGCGAGCGAGTCACGAACCCCGACGAAATTGTCCCGGCCATCCGCCGCGGAATCGAGCAAACACGAAAGGGTATTCCGGCGCTGCTCGAATTCATCACCGCGAAGGAAATCGCTGTTTCGAAGCAGTATCACGGGAGCCGCTAGGCCTGCTGCCGCACGCGCGCGCGATGGCAAGAATAGGTCGGATGAATTATGATCGGCGACTCGCGGGGGGCCGCGCTCGCAATTTCGACTTCTTGGGGTGGGGGAGCTTTCACATGAAACAATTTCGCTGTATCGGTGCGCTATTGATCGCTTGCGTGCTCGCTGTGCTGGCGACGGCCCACCCGGCGCTCGCGCAGAATCCCTCGCCCATTCCAGCGTCGCCCGGTGAAACCGTATTTGGCCAGCACTGCGCGTCCTGCCACGTCGGCCCTAGTCGTACGGATCGCGCGCCAGACTTGAAAACGCTCATGGAATTGACGCCGGAATCCGTGTTCGCGGCGATCACGACCGGATCGATGATTGTTCCCGCCCAAAAGCTGACCGACGACGAGAAGAAGTTCGTGTCCGAATATCTGGGCGGCCGGCCGCTCGACACGAAACACACGGGCAGCGCTGAGTCGATGTCCAACCGCTGCTCGTCCAACCCGCCGGTCGAAAACCCATCCGCCGGACCTTCCTGGAACGGATGGAGCGCAGGTCCCGGGAACGCGCGATTCGCGTCGGCTCAAATCGCCGGGTTCAGCGCGGAACAGATTCCGCAATTAAAGTTGAAATGGGCTTTCGGCTTTCCGAATGGCGACACGGCCTTTGGGCAGCCGACCGTCGTGGGTGGCCGCATCTACGTCGGAAGCGACATCGGATATGTCTATTCGCTCGACGCCGTGACCGGCTGCGTCTACTGGTCTTTCCATGCGAGATCAGGCGTGCGCACGGCACCGAGCGTGGGGCCTGTGAAGGGCGCCGGGGCGGCGAAGTACGCGGTCTATTTCGGCGACATGCGGGCCAACGCATACGCCGTGGACGCATCGACCGGCGAACAAATCTGGGTGCAGAAGTTGTCCGATCACTACACCGCTCGCATCACGGGCGCGCCCGCGCTGCACGCGGGCCGCTTGTACGTCCCGATATCGGCCACGGAGGAAGTTTTTTCAGCGAATCCGTCGTACCCGTGCTGCACTTTTCGAGGGAGCGTCGTTGCGCTCGATGCGAACACAGGGCAGCAAATCTGGAGATCGTACGTAATTCCGGAAGAGCCTCGGCCCACGCGAAAGAATTCGGCCGACGTTCAATTGATGGGGCCGGCGGGCGCGGCCGTCTGGAACTCTCCGACCGTCGATGCCAGGCGTGGGGTGCTCTACGTCGGCACGGGAGACGCCTTCACGGAGCCGGCGGCGAAGACGTCGGACGCCGTGGTCGCGCTCGAATTGAAGACAGGCAAAATCCTGTGGTCATTCCAGGCCGAGCAGAACGACGCATGGATGGTCGGCTGCGTCCCGGTGCGGACGGAGAATTGTCCGAAGGAGCTGGGGACCGATCACGACTTCGGCTCCTCGCCCGTCCTGATCACGTTGTCGAATGGCCGGCAGATCCTGCTGGCCACGCCGAAGAGCGGGACGATCTCCGCGCTCGATCCGGATCACAAAGGCGATGTGCTTTGGCAGTTGAGCCTCTCCGAGAGGACTGCGCCGAACAACGGGCAGATTGCTTTCGGCGGCAGCACGGACTCCGAGAAGATCTATCTCGCCCTTGAAGACGGCACCTTCGTCGCCGTCGATCTCGCGACGGGCAAACGCTCCTGGATTACGCGGCTTCAGTCACCCGACGACCTCGGCCAGCCGACCGCCAACGGCGAGAACAGGACCAAGGCAGGCTTGCGCTTCGGCCAATCTGCTGCGGTGACGGGAATACCGGGCGCGGTGTTCACCGGCGGATGGGACGGCATCTTGAGAGCGCTTTCGACCGCCGACGGAAGAATCCTCTGGCAATTCAACACAGTGCAGGACTTCAAGACCGTCAATGGAGTTACGGCGAAAGGCGGCTCGATGGGCGCGCCAGGTCCAACCGTGGTGAACGGGATGCTCTATCTGGGGTCCGGATACGCCAACGTCGGCGGCGGCATGCCAGGCAACGTCCTCCTGGCATTTTCCGCCAAGTAGCGGAAGATTCCAGGAGCTCCGAGCACGCCAAAATCTTGTTAATGCCCCTCCGGCGCGGCTTTCCTCGTGATGATGATGTTCTTCAGCGCATCCGGGTCGTTCTTCAGCTCTTCTTTTCCTGCGGGGAATTGATTGAACTGAAGCAGGTACGAAATCACATCCAGCGATGCCTCCGGGGTGAGAGTGCCCGGCTTGTCCTGCGGCATGGTGGTCTGAATCAAGTTGAGCAGATCGGCCACGGTCTGCCCGTCCCAAACCTGCGTGAAGGCGTCGCCGGCCAAAGGCAGTGCCTGGCCGCTGCCGCTCAGGTCTTCCATGTGGCAGCCGCTGCAAGTCGTGGTGTACTGGTCCTTGCCTCGCTTCGCCTGGTCGTCCGTGTAGACGCCGTCCATGGTCGTCTTAGCTGGGCTGGCAGCCCGGGCCGAGCGTATCGCGCCACCCAGGCACGCGGCAAGCATCCCGGCCAGTAGGACGCCGAAAACAAGCCGCCCACTCACGCGCACAACCGAATTACCCCTACCCGAAAACTCCCGATTTCTGGTCCCATTCATGTAATTGCGTTCTCCCGATTAATTTGGATGCACAAATTGGGCCTGCGGGTACGGACAAATGATAGCAGACGACTGTGCAGAGTTGACGTGCTACATGTACGCAATTCGAGGCTACGGGCCTGCGATGCGCCTCAGCGCTTGGGGAGCGCCCACGCGTAGACCACGCCATCCGACGGAGTGATTACGTACTGCCGGCCATCCAGTTCGTAGGTCATCGGGGCAGTCGTCGCGCCGCCTCCGCCGTAAACATGCCAGAGCGTTTTGCCTGTCGCGGGGTCGAGAGCCAGCAGCCCGCCGGAATCGTTGGCGGTGAAAAGCAGGTGCCCGGCCGTCGTCAGAGTTCCGGCAAATCCCCCGCGGCTGCCGCTCATATCGCGAGTCCAGCGGACTTTTCCCGTCTGATAGTCGATGGCCTTCAGGACCGTTTTCGAGTGAAGAATGAAGTCCCGGCCTCCCCACCCTTCGGCGTTCTTCCCCGGCATCGTGACGTAGTACACGCCGATGCTGTCCCGGATGTTCGCGAAAAAGAGGCCCGTGGCAGGATCGAAACTCGAGGGATTCCAGTTCGTTCCGCCTGCCGCGCCCGGCCGTGCCAGCGCCCCAGCGAGTTGCGGCTCGGTTTCCGTCTTCGGGATCGGTTGGCCGCGCTCGTCGAGTCCCTTCATCCAGTTGATGTCGAGGTACGGCGTGGTGACCAGGGGCTTTCCGTTGGTTCGGTCGAGCACGGCAAATATTCCGTTGCGGCTCACCTGGGCGAGCAGCTTCCGCGGCTTTCCGTGGAAGGTGGCGTCGAACAGAATGGGAGTTTGAATCGCGTCCCAATCGTGCGTGTCGTGCGGTGAAATCTGGTAATACCAGACCAACTTGCCGGTATCGGCGTTGAGCGCCACGATCGAGCACGTGTACAGGTTCGCGCCCGGGCGCGCGTCTCCGGCTTCCACCGGATGCGGGTTGCCGGTGCCCCAGTAAACCAGATTCAGCTCCGGATCGTAAGTGCCCGTCAGCCACGTCGTGCCGCCGCCGCGCGTGATAACGTCCGTATCGTGCGGCCAGGAGTCCCAGCCGGGCTCGCCTTCCTTGGGCTCGCTATCCCAGTGCCATTGGAGTTTCCCGGTCATCGGATCGCGGGATTCGATCCAGCCGGGCAGATCCGCGATGTCGCCCGCGATGCCCAAGATCAAGCGGTCTTTCACCACCAGGGGCGGCGAACTCGCAAAAGCCTTCAGAGCCGGATCGGCCAGCTGGATCTGCCAGAGTATTTTTCCGTTGCGCGCGTCCAGGCACAAAAGCTGCGCGTCGGGCGACGAAAAGTAGAGCCGGTCCTTGTACATCGCAAAGCCGCGATGGCCTGCTCCGGCCAGACCGGTCTGCGCCGGACGGTTGACATGCCAGATCTGCCGGCCCGTTCGCGCATCGACCGCCCACATGTCGTTGGGAAGCGTGAAATAGAGAATCCCGTTCACTTCGAGCGCAGTGGAATAGAGGGCGCCCTGCGCGTGAGTCTGAAATGCCCACGCGAGAGTCATCGACCCGACGTTGCTCTGATTGATCTGCGCGAGCGGGCTGTAGCGACGGCCGGAGTAATCCCCGTTGTACGTTGGCCAGGTATCTGTGGGAGCTTTTAGCAGCTTGGCGGGGTCGAGTTCCTGCGCGGACAAGCATGCCGCGAATGCTAGAAGCAACGCCAGTTTCTTCACGTCCTCGCCTCCGGGTACCTGTCCCGCCTGTGCGCGCAATAGTGCCGCGTGCGCGGCAACCAATTGCTGCGATTTGCACTCCGCCCCACTCGACGGCCACGGATGATACCACGAAGGCTGGAGAACGATGCTTGGTGCGGCTAGAAAGAAGCAGTCGGCAGCGCGGTCGCGCGAGCCAGCAGTATGGGCAAATTCTTTTGAGAGGTGGGAGCTTTGTTCCCGAGGCGGGTTTCGACTTCGCGTCGAGCCGCTTTCACGGTATCCAGGTCCGCGCCGCCCGTGCTTGCAAGGAGATTTTCGGCGCGCAGGAAGCAGGCGTAGGCCAGCTCGTCAGAGAGTCCGCGGCGCCGCAGAAATTGTCCGTAGTTGAACCAGTCGAACGCTTCGCTGCGCGGATCACCGGCCTTGGCGTCGAGCGCCAGCGCCTGCTGATACGAATCGGCCGCTGACTTCGCGTCGCCGGTTTTCTCCTGTAACTCCGCGAGATGCGCGAGCGTCAGGCTCTCGAGCTTGGCATCGCCCGCGTCGCGCGCGAGAGCGACCGCGGACCGGTACGCTGCGAGGGCTTCATCGGGCCGGTTGCTGCGCGATTCATCGTCCGCCATTTCGATCGTCGCGGAAATCCGCTGCCCCGCTCCGGCCAATGGATCGTTTGGATGCGCTGCCGCGAACTGCAAGAATGCCTGCCAATGTCGCGCGGCGGCAGCAGGCTCGCCCTTCTGATCGAAAGCGTCCGCCAGATGGAGGTGGGGCTGCGGCTGGGCCGGATCCACATCCACGGCTTTTTCCCACGAATCGATCGCTTCGTCCGGGTGACCCAGGCGCGCGGCGAGCAGCCCGTAATTCACCAGAGCGTTTGTATCGCGCGGAAACAATTTCAGCATCTTCGCGTAGTGGTTGTACGCGTCCTGGTAGCGGCCGTCCTCAAGCATTGCGCGAGCGCAGGCATGCTGGAGCCCCTCGTCATACGGATAGATGGCGACGGCGCGCGTCAGGGCTGCGATGGCCTCGCTGCGTTCGCCGGCCCTCGCCTCCGCGGAAGCGATGCGCGCCTGCACCATTCTGTCGTAGGGATTCATGCGCGCCGCTCGCAGCAGTGCGGGAAGATTTCCTTCGTTCGTGCTGAGCGAGAAATGAATCTGATCCATGCCGCCCCAGAGGAATAGCAGCGCCATCATGAACACGCGAAAGGCCGGTGCGGTCAGGACGCGGCTTCCGAGCCGGCGTACGGGTGCGGCTCCTGCCGCGCCAGTTTCGGATGGCTGCGTGCCCGCATTTGTCTGGACACCGCCGCCTCCCTGAATCAGAAGAGAGGCGATGCGCGAATCACGCAGCTTCCAGATCGCACCGTCGAGAATGAAGTGATGAATGTTCACCAGCGCCATGAAAATCAGGAAGCTCGTTGTGAAATCGAAATGAAACACCCGGCTGACAAGCCACGGCCCGGGAATAAAGAGCGCGATGCCTCCCGCAATGAGCGTCAGGAAGTACGCCGTCATTCGCCAGCGCGCATTTCCAGCCACGCGGGCTTCGCGCTGCTGGTAGTAGCTCGTGATCCACAAATACTGCGCGGAATGCATGACCGCGAGAATCCCGCTGCTGTAACGCGTTTGCGGCACCTGGGAGGCCGGATTCAGTTCCAGGAATGTCGGCAAAACGAACCAGAAGAACTGCGTGACGGCCAGCGTCAGAGGCGCCGCCATCGCCCGCGCCCCGTTCCGCTGGATCAATTTCCGAAATGCAAGCGCAGTGAGGACTCCAAACGCCGCTCCCAGCGCGAGACGCAGCGGCAGCGTGACGCTTGCGGGCAGCCCGAGCGAAAGAATCAGCGGGTCCGTCGAACCGCCCGTTTCAAAGCTCGCGAGCAACATCAGGAAAGACGCGATGAACGCGGCGCGAATCAGACGGCGCTCGCCGGGCGTTACCGTTCCTCCGCTGCGGCGCGCGAACATCATCAGCAGGCCGTAGTTTTGGCCCGTGTAATGCCACGGGCTCCAGCAGATGTAGAGAGTGAAGACCCAGGGCAGAAACCCGTGGGATGCGTGCAGCAACACTCCGGTTAGCGCGAGCAGCAGCGTGACGTGCAGCGTAACGAGCTTGTACTTTTCGAAGTCCGCGCGCGTGTGGTAAGCGCGATAGACCGTCGCCATGAAGTGAGGGTAGTTGAAGGCCAGCGCGAGCAGATAGAACGCCGAGGCCCAGGCGTGGACGTGCGATGCCGTCAGCCACATGGCCACGGCCAGCAACGGAGCCGACCACGCGCCGCATCCGATCAGCAGATCGAGCCATGGACCGTAGATCCACGGCCCTGCGGGACGCGCGGCGGAAATGGTGTCAGCTTGGGCGCTCACGGAGAGTTCCTCGCACGTGCCACTGCCACGTCCTGCGAATGGCGCGCGCGTTACTCGCCACGCCGGAAAGGCATCGCAACGCCAGTTTACATGGGCGGCCGCGCGCTCTTGCGCCGTGCCCTTCAGCGCTTGCCGAAAACATAACGAACGATTCGGTCCGATCTCCCTCTTGGGTGGTGTGCGTGCAGCACAATCGTTCGCCTGCGGGCGACGGGCGGAGAACCATACGCAGTCGAAGGAGCGGTCGCAGGGGTCGGACTTGCTTGCCCTGAACTCGCTGCGACGGGCAAAAGGAATCGTATCGCGACCTCCGGCCCGTAAGCGCGAAGCGCTCAGAGTGAAAAACGTCAGCCCGACACCGGGCTCATCTGCGAGTGATTTAAGTAGGCGCGAGAGGAAATGGTTGCGGGGGTCGGATTTGAACCGCTCGCGAACTCCGGCCGCTGAGCGCGAAGCGCTCAGAGTGAAAAATGTCAGCCCGACTCTCGGCTCATGTGCAACGGAATTGAATCAGGGAGAGAAGAAATGGTTGCGGGGGTCGGATTTGAACCGACGACCTCCGGGTTATGAGCACGTTTCACACAACTTAAATGCTGTCGAATCAATCGCGCCGTGCTCAAAAATGTCGCCAAAAAGCGAATTCTGTCACTCAAAGTGCAACTCGGAATTGGAGTTACAAGAAGAAAGAAGTTTGTCACCCTAACGGCTACTTTGACCCGAGGCGTGGCCGAAGCATTGGCTCATGTGCCGAAAGGCCGCTACAGGGTTTTGAATTGGGTTAGCGGGCATGCTGGAAAGCATTCATGGCAATCGAACACGCCTCTCGCGCGAGTGACCAGACCGAGTTTTTGTACCAGGGCGAATGAGAGAGTCTACATCACAGCCCAAGGCTGTGAAACTCTGCCCGGTGGCGGGTATGGGTTACCGGCCGCCGGGGCAGGCGGCCGGTAACCCAGCGAGGAATGCGGTCGC
>DATNIN010000037.1:0-45227 GCA_035604415.1 Candidatus Acidiferrales bacterium | reverse complement strand
AGATTGGCTGGGAGGCCTGGACTCGAACCAGGATAATCAGATCCAGAATCTGATGTACTGCCAATTGTACGACCTCCCAGCCGATGGGAGACAACAAAAAAGGCCGCAAGCGCGACCTGCATCTACTTTAACGGCGGATCGGAATTCCGTCAACGGGTGCGTGGACCGCGGCAATACTTGAGTTTGAGCCCGGCACGGAATGTACCGCAGAGAGCGCAGAGAAGAACCGGCGAGTTGCAGACGCCGAAGAGAGGTTCATCGCCCCGGCAGAATGGGCGACACGTCGCCAAGCATCCGCGCCGGGCGCAGCAGTGCTGCGCCCCTACGAACAGCACGGACAATGCCCCTACGGCTGGCGCGGCGGAACAGGGACAAGACGTTTGTCGCGAATGTAAAATTCCCGGTCGCGCCAGTGGATGCGCTGGGGGAAGAAGCTGGCCACCCACACGACGAATGCAAACGCGTCACGCAGCGGCAGCATCCACAATCTTTGCCTCACGAGCCTGTCTCCCATGCCGCGCGCGCCGGCGCTGAGCGCGACTTCGTAGCGCAGCAGGAAATAGCCGGCCGCAAAGCACAAAACTCCCAGCCATGACTGCGCGAGGAATAATCCCACCAGAGACCACACCAAACCCTGCGTGAAAATCAGGCCGAGATGGCCCCAGGGGCGCGAATAGCGAATGCTCAGATTCCAGCGAAGCTGGTGGCGAAACGCGTCACCAATCGTTTCGCGGGGGTACACGACGTCCACTGGAAACCGGCTGAGCTCTACGCGATGGCCACGCGCGGCGATGCGGTTGCCGAGCTCGTAGTCGTCGCAGAAATAGTCAACGAGCGATTCAAACCCTCCGATTTCGGCGAGATGTTTTTTCGTGGTGGCCATCACGGCGCCGAGCATGAAATCGAGATCCCCGAATAGCCAGGCAACGAGCACGCCGGGCGCGAAATCCGCGCTGTTGCCCAGCGCTTCGAGGTCGGCGGGGAGCGAGCCGTCCGTGAGGCCGCGGTAGAGGCACGTCACGCCGCCAACTTTCGGATCGGAGAACGGCGCGACGACCGCGCGCAGGAATCCGGGCTCAACGCGCACATCGCCGTCGCTGACGATGACGACGTCGTGGCGGGCCTCGCGGACCATCCGGCAGAGCTTGTTGACTTTGTCGCTCGCGCCGAGCGGCTCGGAGCCCACGAGCAAGCGAATCGAGCGCTCGGGGAAATCGCGAATGAGTTTTTCAATGACCGGGATGGCGGGCTCCCGCTCATCAGTCACGCAGAAGAGAATCTCGAAGTCGGGATAATCCTGGCGGCAGAAACTCGCGTAGTTTTCGTAGGTTTCGCGGTCGAGGCCGCGGATCGGTTTCAGAATACTGACAGGCGGAGTGAAATCCGGCTGAGCGCCGACTGGAGCGGCGGGACTTTTGCGAAAGAACCGGCTGGCGGCGACGATCGAGACAACGTAGTACGCGAAAGGCGCAAGCGACAGGATCAGGAGCGCATCGCGAAGCAACGTCCACGCCGTCATGACGCAATCCTTCGCCCGTCATCCCTTGCCGAGGAACACCAGCACGACACCGACGCAGACCAACAGGACCCCGAACCATCGCTGCGGTGTCACTCGCTCGCCAAGAAAAAGCTTCCCGCCGAGAGCGCCCGCCGCGTAGCTGAGCGCCGTCGACGGAAAGACGAAGCTGACCTTGGCGAGCGAGAGCATTCCAAGCAGCGCAAAAAACGCAATCGCCATCAGCGAAATCCCCATCCACATCCGCGGCAGCGCCAGCGCCCGCCCGACCACGCGGGCGATCGCGTGGGGGCGAAAATCCGTGACTTCGCCGACCGTCTTCATCGCGCGCGAAACGCACAGCTCGCCGACGGTCCCAACGAAAACGATCAGGACGTAGAAAACCGTCTGCGTCACCACGAATGGTGCTCCGGCGTTTGCGGATGCGTGTGCCCCACCACAAAAACCCCGGTACAGATCACCGCAACGCCGGCCCAGCGCAGCGGCGAAATGGTCTCATGCAGCACAAAGTGGGCCAGCAGCGCGATCAGCACGTACGACGCCGACGATGCAGGCTGTACGTAACTATAGTCCGCCCAGGAGAGCACGACCAGGTACGCAATGAAAAAAGCGAGGAGCAAGCCGATCCCGATCCAGACCGTGCGCGATGTGAATGCGCGGAAGAAGAAGCGGAAGAGGTCGGCCGGAGCCCAGCTCGGCAGCGCACCGATGCGCTTCATGCCCTTGCCGAGAAATACGTCGCCAAGAGGGGCGACGGAAACCATGATGAGCATCAGTAAGATTGTCTTGAAATGCAGGCCTTGCGGCGACGTCATGCGCCTTGCGACTCACCGACCCCGGAGCTGGTGTCGATCGGCGGCATCGGAGGAACGGCGACGAGCGCCTTCTTGTCAACGCCCTTGCGAGCCCGCGCTACTTTGACGCGGTCCGCGCGCAGCTTCATGAAATCCACCGCCTCGTGGTAGAGGCGTTTGCGCTCGTGGGAGTCCCAAAGCGAGTCGCGAACGATGCGCCACGCGACCTTGGGCCGGAAGTAGTAGCTATCGTAGAAGCGGTTGACGGACTCAACCATGAATTCCTTCGAAAGGCCCGGGTACTGGAGATGAGGAAGCTGGTGGCCGCCGGCATCCGTGATCGCTTCGCCCGCCAGAAACCCTTCGCGCGTGCCCTGGTCGTAGAGCTCCGTGCCGGGGTAGGCGTGAGCCATGGAAACCTGGATCGTCTCGCAGTCGAGCTGTTTGGCGAAGTTGATTGTCTTCTCGATCGTCTCTTTCGTCTCGCCGGGAAGTCCGATGATGAAATCACCGTGGACGTGGATGCCAACCTTCTTGCAGTTCTTGACGAAGTTGCGGCCCATCTCGAGCGTCTGGCCCTTCTTGATATTCTTCAGGATCTGCGCGTCGCCTGATTCGAAGCCCACGATCAGCAGGCGGCAACCAGAGTCCGCCATGGCCTTGAGCGTCTCGTAGTCGCCGTGGACGCGGGCCGTGCAGGACCAGCGGAAACCCACGGGCTTGAATTCCTTGCAGAGAGCGAGGACGCGATCCTTACGGATGTTGAAGGTATCGTCGTCGAAAAAGAATTCCTTGGCTTGAGGAAACATCTTGTGCGCCTGCCGATATTCGCGCGCCACGTTCTCGACCGATCGCGTGCGCCACGAGTGGCCGGAAAGCGTCTGCGGCCACAGGCAAAAAGTACAGAGGGCCGGACATCCGCGCGTCGTGTAGAAGGAAACGAAGGGGTGCAACAGGAACGGCACGTTGTACTTCTCGATGGTCACGTTGCGCTCGTACACTTCGGTCGCAAACGGCAACGCATCCAGCTCTTCGGTTTGCATCGGCGGCCGCGAAGGATTGTGGATCACCTTGCCGTCCTTCACGTAGCTCGCGTTCGCAATCTCCGAAAGAGGTTTCCCCTGCGCGTATTCGACGACGGCGTGGTCGAATTCCCCGCGCACGACAAAATCGATGTCCGGGCTCGCCAGCAGGCTTTCGGCCGGCTTGATTTGCACGTGGGGGCCAACGAAGGCGATCTTCAGATCAGGCTTGCGATCCTTCATGGCGCGAGCCATGCGCAGGTCGGCGAGAAAACCCACAGTCGAGGTAAACAGCACGACGAATTCGTAGTCGTGCGTGGTGCGGATCACTTCCTCCTGGGAAATGTGGTGCGGAGGGCCATCGAGCAGGCGGCTGCCGGGCAGCATGCCGGCCGGGTACGCGAGCCACACCGGGTACCAGTAGGACTCTATCTCGCGCGTGGCAGGCCAGCGGGAACCCGCGCCACCATCAAATTTATCGAAACTGGGAGGATTGAGGAACAGCGTCTTCATTACGGACGGCATCTAGTCGTCACCCCTCAGAATACGAACTACAGATGATCCAACGATATACAGACGATTCATTTTACCTGATTTCGCAGCTGGGCCAAAGGCTTCTCTGCCACGGTTTCTTACGGGAAAACCTTGGCCAATTGGCCGGTCGCCTGCAAGAGCGTCAGTTGTCCCTGCTGGCGGGCAAAATCCGCATCGAGAAAAGCGACCCATTTGTCGTTTTCATCGAGACGCGACCGCTCAATTTCCTGCAACGTGGCGCGGCCCTGATCGAACCTTGCCTGCTCCGACTGGAGCATTTCTTGCGCGAGCTGCAGGTCCAGGCGCGTGACCTCCCTGGTGGCGTCCAGTTCGCGCACGCTGCGAGCCTTTTGCTGAACGTCGAGGCGGACTTCCTGGCGCTTGTTGCCCAGCATCAACTCGGCCTCGCTAAGCTGGCTCTTCGCGAGCGCGACATTCGCAGAAGTCTTCGCCGCAAACAGGGGAATTGTAATTTGCACACCGACGTTGAGGTTGTTCCGCTCGAATTTCTTGTAAAACTGATCATAGTTGTTGAACTTGCTCAAGATGCTGTACTGGCCGACAAGATCGACGGTGGGAAAGTAGCTCAAGCGCGCTCCCCGCAGGAGCTGCTCGCGCGCCTTGCGCTCGTTCTCGGCCTCGAGGAGGCTCACATCGTTCTGGATGGCGAGGTTGACCATCTCGGCTTCCGATTGAGCGTTGGCAAGGTCGGAGGCGAGCGATGGTTCTTCGGTATCGACCTGAAGCGACTGGCCGTCCGGAATGGCGGTGAGATCGCGAAGCTCGGCCTCGAGCGCGGCATCGCGGTCCTCGAGCTTCACGCTTCGCTCCTGAATGCGGGCCAGGGTCAGCTGGCTCCTCGTGATCTCGATCGGAAGTTCCTGATTCGCCGTCACGCGCTCGCGTATGACCTCGAGAATCTTCTCTCCGCTCGCCTGTTCGCCCCGCATCAGCTCGAGCGAGTGCCGCACCTTGGCCAGTTCGAGATAGGCGGTCGCTGCGCGAACGATCACCGTGTCGCGCGTCCGGTCCAGCTCGAGCTTCTGATTCTTTGCTCGCTCTTCGGCGGCGTGCTGCTGGCCCTTCAGCAGTGGATTGAAAAGTGCCTGCGTATAGTCCAATTCAAAGACGGCGGGGGCCTGGCCGCCGGGCAGTGACGGAAAGCCGTGCGTGTAGGCCACGCCCGCGCCCGTGTAGAGGTTGGGGCGGAAGGCCGCGCGGTCCACGCCCGTTTCGCCAAGAGCAACGTTGTACTGCACCTGGGCGAGCTTCACTTCGCGGCTGTTCTGCAAGGCGAGGGTCACAGCGCCGCGCAGCGTCAGTTTTTCACTATCTTGCGCGCGGGCGGGAGCCGCGAGGACGAGCAGGATCAGTCCGCCAAACGCCAAATAGCGGAGGCCGCCTCGGGTCAGCGGATTTGCTCGCCGATTCATTTCGCGACTCAGAAAGCTATTCATGATGGAGAGATTCCGTGGGCTGCAATTTGGCTGCCCGGCTTGCGGGAAGATAGCCGAATACGACGCCCGTCGAGCAGGATACTACGAACGCGAGCACGACCGAGATCCACGACACAGGAACGGTAACACCCTCCGCGTCGGGGAAGAAGCTTATCAAGAAGCCCAAAAAAGCGGGAATCACAATGGCGAGCAGGATCCCAGCGAGCGCCCCGGTTCCGCTGATTGCCAGCGCCTCCATGAGAAACTGGTAGAGAATGGCGTCCCGCGAAGCGCCGATGGCTTTGCGAATGCCGATCTCGCGCGTCCGCTCGGTGACGGTGACGAGCATGATGTTCATGATTCCGACTCCGCTGATCGCAAGAGCTATCAGCGCGATCAAGATCAGAACCACCGTCAGCGTCATTGCGATACGTCGCGCCGTCGCGAGAATCCCGGTGAGATTCTGGACGTGGTACTGCGCTCCCGTTCGATGGCGGCCAGCGAGAATCTCCTGGACCTGATGCGTCATGGCGGGGACGTCCTCGGAGTTGTTGGCCTGGACGTAGAGCGTCGCGAAATACTCCGTTCCCGTGTAATACCCGAGCAGAGAAAACGGAATGATAACGGACTCGCGCGTGATTTCGGTCTGTCCGAGAGTGGCCACGCGCTCCTTGAAAACGCCAATCACCGTGAAGTGAAGCTCACCGACGCGGATGTCCTTGCCGTCCGGATCCTCGAACGGGAAAACCCGGCGGGCGAGCGCTTCCGTGATCAGGCAGACCTTGCTGCGGGACGAGAGGTCGTCCTGGTCGAAGTAGCGGCCACGAAGAATCGCGAGATTGCGGATGCGCTCGAAGCCTTCGGTGACGCCAACCAGGTTGATGGGGCGCTCCTGGCCGTTCACGACAACGGTCATCGGGAGAGTGTTCGTCCCGGCGACTTCAGCCACCAGATCCGGAATGGTTTCTCTCACAGCGGCGGCATCGGCGGGAGTGATTTGATCCGCGAGCACGAGAGTTCCCGGCTCCTCGGAATTGACCACGTTGGCATAGACCAGGTTCGATCCGACGCCTTCGATTTGCGCGAGGACGTAACGCTGCCCGGCAAGCGCGACCGTGACCACGAGAACGATCGAGCCGCTGCCGATCACGACGCCCAGCATCGTCAGCATGGCGCGCACTTTGTTGGCCCGCAAGGCTTGCAGGGCAAGACGCCATGTCTCGCCCCAGAAAGCCGATGAGTTTCGCTGGCTTGCCATGCAGGATGCCGTCCAAATTAGGAAATTACGGATTCAGATGCCCGAAGGGCCGGCCATCCGATCCCGGCCTACTGCGCCGCCTTCTCGAGCCTTTCAAGCCGCGCCCGCGCTTCCTTGCGCTGGGGCTCTAGCTGGAGCGCCGCGCGATACTGCTCCGCCGCTTCCGTTCGTTTCCCCTGCGCCTCGTAAAGCCTGCCAAGCCATTCCCGGGCGGCGGCGTGCGCCGGCCAGTCGCTGCGGTTCGGCGTGCTCGCGAGATACGATTTCAAGTCCTGCTCGGCGCTCGGAAGACTTGCGTTTGTGAGCACGGCCGCGACGCCCCTGAAATAGGCCAGCCGGGGATCGTTGGAACTCACCTGCGCCGCCGCCTGGATTGCGGCGGTTATGTCGGACGGCCTGTTCTCGGCCTGGAAGAAGCCGGCGACTTCGAAGTACGCGTCGGCCAATTTCGGCTTGGCACTTAGAACTTCGCGGAGTTCGTTCTCAGCCTCGTCCGGCTTCTTCAGGGCCTGGCGAGCATAGACGGCGCGCGCTAGATGTCCCTGGACCGGATCGAGCGCGGCGATGGCGGTTACCTGCTCGAGCGCCTCATCCTTGCTGCCGCCCGCAATCCACGGAGCGTCGAGGCAGTACTGCTCGAGGTCACGCCGCGCATCGATATTCGATGGATTCAGGCGGACAGCTTCTTCAAACTCCTTTTTCACCTTCCGCGCGAGCGAAAAACTTCTGTCGCGGTCGGCTTTTTCTCCGTATGCCCGGCCGAGCCATTGGTGATAGAGGGAATTCTTCGGATCGAGCGACACCGATTTTTCGCCTTGCGCGACGGCGTTGTCAAAATCGCGAATTTCGTAGTAGCAGCGCCCCAGCCAATAGAATCCCTCGGCGCTCGAAGGATTCTGCGACACGGCAGATTGCAGCGTGGCGATCGCGGCCCCGTAGTTCCCCGCACTGAACTGATGCTGTGCGGTCTGAATCGCGCCAGTCGCATCCGCCGGCGGAGCTCCTGCTGCCCGGGCGTCCGTGCGAATCGCGGAAGATGAAAACGAGATCACCAGGAATAGCGCGCCGCCAATGGCTTCCGCAATGCGTCCGCGCGGTGATCTCAATTGGCCTCCCCAGCCCGCACATCCATCCCGTCGGTCAACTCTTGCACTCCCGGCAACGCGACGCGGTCGTCCTGCGATAGACCAGACACCACTTCATACTTGGATGCGCTGGCGACCCCTACCGAGATGTCGCGGCGATGTACTTTGTTGTCTGCAAACACAAAGACGAAGTGTTGCCCTTTGTCTTCCCGCACGGCCCCGCGCGGGACCACCAGTGCCCCGTGCCTCTCACGAACCATGATCCGGACCTGCACGTTGATATTCGGCAGCAGCTCGAGGCGGCTGTTGTCGACCGAGCAGAACACCTCTCCCACGCTGCGCATCCCCCGCGCGACCACCTGCTTCGGCACCTGCGCCGTCCGGCCCATCCACACGCGGGCTGGTTTCGCGTCCCAGGTCACCTGGACGTTCTGTTCCGGCTCGAGCAAGCCCAGGTCTGGCTCGTCGACAAAGGCTCGCACCCGCACGTGGCGCAAGTCGGCCATCTCGGCAAGAGTGTCCCCGACTTTCACGTAGTCGCCGGGATTGACCGGCAGCGAATACAGCGTGCCATCGGAGGGGGCGATGACGGTCGCCGAGCGAACCTTCTCTTCGAGCGATTTGACGAGTTCTTGAGCCTCGTTGAGTCGCAGGCCGGCGCTTTCAACGCTTACCGACGATCGCTGCACCAGATCCTGTTTTCTGGCCTCGAGGGCCTGAAGGTTCGCACGTGCCTTCGCTAGGCTGGCCTGATTCTGCGCGAGTTCGTCCTGCGTGGCGGCTTGCTTGGCCACAAGGCTTTCGAGCGCCGCCTCGGCCGTCTCGAGGTTCTTGACCTGCACCTGTGCGGCCTTCAAGTCACCTTCCAGCTGCGCCACCTGATCGGGCGGCCCGCCGGCGTGAGCGTTGCTAAGGTTCGTCTGCGCTGCAAGCAGAGAGGCGCGCGCCTGCGCGAGCTGCGAACGGACGTCCGCCGCATCGAGTGTGAGAATCACCTGCCCGCGGCGCACAGCCTGGCCTTCGATGGCTTTCACTTTGTCAACGAACGTCGGGAACTCGGCGCGGGCCACGGTTGCGGCCATCGGCTCGACTTTTCCGTTGCTCGTGATCGTGGCGTTCAAATCCTCGCGCGAAAGGCCCACGACCGGCACGAGCGGCGCCTGCTGGCGCACCGCGAGTATCACGATGGCCAACACCGCGAGCACCGCGCCGACAATCCAGATGATCTTTTTTCTCTTGCCGTTTTCGACCATGATGGGCCGCATGACCGCGTGCGGCCTGCCCCGTGAATCACGAAATTGTAACAGACCCTTTCCGAGCTTGCCTATGCAAACGCCTCGCGATTGACGCGAACGCCATTGCGGAAGCGGCAAAAGCGGCATACATGATGATGCCGCGCGCGAGCGGAGCGATGCCCGTCCGTAAGTCCCCACCCGGCCCGCGCGACACAGCCTCGGATCAGCGGTACGATAGCGGTTTGGCAAGGCACGCCCGGAATAGGTTCAGGGAAACCGAAGATGGCATTCACTGCTAGCGAAGCCGCACCTCGCGCGCCAGAGATCTCCGCTTCCGTCCAAACGATTGAGCTGACGCGTTCATTTGAAGACCTTGTCGCCGTCGATCATCTTTCCTTCTCGACGGCGAGCGGCTCGATCTTCGGCCTGCTCGGCCCGAACGGCGCGGGCAAGAGCACGCTGATCAAGATGCTGACAACGCTCCTCCGTCCCAGTGGAGGCACCGCTCTCGTGGCCGGCTTTGACGTCGTTCGCCAGCCCCGCGAGGTACGCCGCAGGATCGGCTACGTCTCGCAGATGTTGTCGGCGGACGGCGACCTGACCGGCTACGAAAATCTGCTGATATCGGCGAAGCTCTACGGAATCTCGCGCGCCGAGCGAACCATGCGAATTGCTCAGGCGCTCGAATTCATGGAGCTCACCGAAGCCGCAGGGAAGATCGTACGCCACTACTCCGGCGGAATGATCCGCCGCCTCGAAATCGCGCAGTCGATGCTTCACAGGCCCGCCGTGCTTTTTCTCGACGAGCCCACTGTCGGCCTCGATCCCATGGCGAAGCAGGCTGTCTGGCAGCGAATCCAGGCGCTTCGCGGCGAATTCGACACGACCATTTTCATGACCACGCATGACATGGAAGAAGCCGATGAACTCTGCGATGTCGTCGCCTTCATGCACTCGGGACGCTTGTTCGCTCAAGGTTCTCCAGCCGAATTGAAAACCCGCCTCGGGCCGGAAGCGAGCCTGGGAGACGTCTTCATCCACTATGCAGGCTCGTCGATCGCCGAAGAAGGAGACTGGACCAATGTCGCACGCACACGCAGCACCGCTCGCCGCCTGGAGTGACGCAGGGTGGTTCGGATTCCTGCGGCAGACCTCCGCCGTGGCCGAAGCCGACATTCGCAAACTCATCCACGATCCGGTGGAGTTGCTCACGCGGATGGTGCAGCCTGTTTTGTGGCTCGCGATTTTCGGTGAGGTATTTTCGCGGGCGCGCGCAATCCCCACAGGCGGCCTCCGCTATCTCGATTTCATGACTCCCGGAGTGCTGGCGCAAAGCGTGCTTTTCGGCGCCATCTTCTACGGCATTTCCCTGATCTGGGAGCGCGATCTGGGAATCGTCCACAAGTTCCTGGTAAGTCCCACGCCGCGGGCAGCCCTCGTGCTGGGTCGGGCGGTCTCGTCCATGACGAGAAGCCTCTGCCAGATGGTCATGGTTTACTTCCTCGCATTCTTGCTCGGCGTTCAGCTTCGCTTTGGAATTCGAGCGATCGTGGGCGTCGCGGTGGCTGTCATGCTGGGCTCTGCGATTTTTTCGACGTTCTCGCTGATCGCCGCTTGCATCGTCAAGTCGCGCGAGCGGTTCATGGGCGTCGGCCAGGTCCTCACCATGCCGCTCTTCTTCGCGAGCAACGCGATCTATCCGCTCAGCATGATGCCCGGCTGGCTGCGCACGATTTCCGTCGTCAATCCGCTCACGTATCAGGTGGATGCATTGCGGGCCCTGATGATTCAGGGCGGCGCCAGTATGTTTGGCTTGAGTATCGATTTCGCAGCGCAACTTTTCGCCTTCGCCGTGCTCGTGGCCGTGGCTACAAAACTCTACCCGAAGATCATCACCTGAGATGGGCTGGCCATCCTGCCGACGAGCGCACCGGGCGAAGCCGACAGAACCTCGCACTTGCATTCTGCGCTGCGTTTTCTAAGATCATGGCGTGAAGCTCGTGTTGCGATTCAGCGATGGGCCGAGCGGAACGCGGGACACTGGGGAGGCAGCCATGATGAAAGCTTTCGACCGCACGCGCCCGATCAAGTTATTGGGGGCCTCGGTATGCCTTCTCGGTGGTTTGCTCACATTGGCGATTGAGCGCATGGTGGTGCCTTCACTTCGGGCTTCCGCCGGCCAGAGCGCCGCGCAAACTGCGGACACCCAGCCTGATCTCAAGCCGTTTGTAGGCACATGGAAGGCCAATTTTCAGGGCCAACTTCTCGCGGTCCTAATCTTGAAGGAGCAGGACGGCAAACTCAAAGGCACGCTGAACGATTTCGATCTCACGTTCGACAAGGACGGAAACCTCGCCGACGGCACGCACATCGATTTCGGCGACGCACCGCTTCTCAATGTCCATTTCAAGTCCGGCGCGCTATTTTTCTCGGCCATCGAAAAGGATCAGTATCGCCCCGCGACGGAGTGGAAGTTCGTGCCCGTGAATTCACAGGAAGGCGAACTGACGCCCTTGCTCGACAACCAGCTCGACAAACCGAAGGATCTGGTCGCCAAGCCGATTCGCATGGTCCGCGAGCACGCCAAGCCCTGAAACATCCGGCCTCGCAACTTCGTAACATCATAAGGTAGAGGCTCGCATGCGCCGAGTCGCCCGTTTCTTCATCCTTGTGCTGGTCCTTGCCCCGGTAGTCGCAGCGTTCATTGGCAGCGCAATCGGTCCAGGGATTCTCCATCCCATGAACTTGAATCCCAATCGAATGGAGCAGACTGCGCAGATGCTCGCCCGTACCGGAGCCACGAAGGAAGACTTCGTGGTTCGAGCGACGGACGGTGTCGACCTGCGCGGCTGGAAAGTCCAGCCTCCCAAGCCGAACGGAGATTGGGTGCTGCTCTTTCACGGCGTTTCGGACAATCGCACGGGAGTTCTCGGACACGCCGAGTTCCTTCTGCGGCACGGCTACAGCGTCGTGATGATGGATGCGCGGGCACACGGAGCGAGCGGCGGAGACATGGCCACCTACGGATGGAAGGAACGCTACGACACGGTCGCAATTACGAACGCGCTCTACTCGACAGAGAGCGTTGGGCATCTTTGCGCGCTTGGCGTTTCGATGGGCGCGGCGATTGCTTTGCAATCTGCTGCGATCGAGCCACGCATCGAGGGGGTGGTTGCGGAAGACCCGTTTGCCAATCTTCGCGAAGTGAGCTACGACTACGCGGGCCTGCACTTCAGTCCATTTCTGGGCAGGACCGTTTTTCTTCCAGCGACCATTTTTGCGCTGCGCGGTGTCGCCAGAGCGGGGAGCTTTAATCCGGATGACGTCTCGCCGGAGCGGGCTGTCGCCGCGCGCGCCTTCCCCGTACTCCTGATTTGTGGCACTCGGGATCACACGATCCCGTGCCGTCACGCGGAACGGATCTACCGCGCGGCGATCGGACCGAAGGAGTTGTGGATTGTCGATGGCGCAGCGCACGCATCAGCTCTGGGTCGCTCGCCCGCGGGGTACGAGGAGCGCGTCATCCGATTCTTTGCCAGCCGTTAGAGAGATCCGCGCGTATCCTGCGAGCCGGTGATTTCGTCGGCGAGCAGAATCGCTTCGGCGATTTCCTTCATGGACTTGCGGCGCTGCCGGCTCTCCCTTTGCATCACGAGGTACGCATCGTCTTCGTTCATCTGGAGCATGCGGGCCAGAACTCCCTGCGCCATTTCGACCAACTGCCGAGCGGCGGCCAGTTCGGAAAACTTCGTGCTTTCGGTTTCGAGGTGCGCCAGCTCGATTTCCGGACCCACAAGAAAGCCGATCGTCGAGACGAGGTGAATTTCCCGCTGGCTGTGGACGTGCGGCTCGCGGTGCTGGAGATTGATCACGCCGACGAGCTTGTCGCGGCACAGGATGGGCACGGACAAAAACGCCTCGAACCGGTCCTCGGGCAATTCGTGAAACGTCTGAAAGCGCGGATCGAGCGCCGCACGGATCGCAATCGCCACGGGCTTCTTGTGTTCGGCCACCCAGCCCGTGATCCCCTGCCCCATTCGGAGCTTGAGCCGGTCCACCACTTCGGCGTGAGGATTCTGCGAGGCGCGCAAGATGAGCTCGTTCCCCTCGAGCACGTACACGAAGCAGGAATCACACTTCACCACGCTCGAAGCAAACTCGACGACGAGTCTCAGAACGGTGGAGAGGGGGTCGGCGGCAGCGATGCGCTCGCCGATCTGGTGCAGGACTTCGATATCCTGATGCTGCTCGGACGCAGAGTATACGTTCATACTCCACTTTAGGAAGCCTACAGCTAAACACGCAAATTCAAATTTGGAGTGGGTGTCATCAGAATTTGAGATATCGGCGCAAATGCGCGCGCTAAGTGCTGCGGATTCTTCGCACGGGAGGTTTGGCGAGCAGATAGAGGACGGCGCTGGCGAAGCAGATTGCGGCGACACCGGAGAATACGTAGCTGTACGTGCCGTAGCGGTCGTAGACATATCCCGCGGTCACCGGCCCGATCGCTCCGAGAATCGTACCGAAAGGCGTGGTAACTCCGAGCAACGCGGGATAGACCTTCGTTCCGTAGTAATTGCCCAGCGTCGTCTGGAGGCAAGTGAAAGCGGCGCCGAATCCGCTTCCCATCAGGATCGCGTAGGAATACATGGCGGCAGGCTCCACGGCTTTGATCGCGAGCAGCATTCCCGCGCCGTACAGGCAGACGGCCACGGCTGAAAGGTAACGCGGCTCAATGCGATCGCCCAGCGCCGCGACCGCGAACTGCCCGATCAAAGACGAAATCATAATAATGGAGATGGATTTGGCGGCCGCGCCCGGCGCGTATCCCAATCCCTCGAGATGCGAGATGCCGTGAGCGATGTAGATGAAGAAACCCATGAAGAATCCCAGGTACGTCGCGATCAGCAGCCACACGGTCGGCGTACTGAGGGCCTCTCTCAAAGTCCAATCCTCGGTCGTCTTGAAAACACTGCCGCTCTTTTTGGAATCGCTCGTTGCCGACGACGCAGCAGCATCCGTTGCGGGCTCGCCATCGGGCGCCTGCCCCATCTGCGCCGGGCTTTCCTTGACGAAAAGCGCGGCGATCAGTGCAGCCACCAGCGACATCACCGCCATGCACCACCATGCCGCGCGCCAATTCCCGCCAAAACGAGCGATGACTCCGTTCAGCGACGGAACGGCGATGAAGCCGCCGATGCCGGAAGCCGTCAAAAGCAGAGAAATCGCTCGCGCGCGCTTCTTGTGGAACCACCGCGCCATGCCGACCTGCGGCGCGATGGTGCCTGCCATTGCAGCGCCCGAGCCGACCACGAATCCGAAGACAACGATCGCCTGGAATACGGTGTGCACGAAAAGCGCCATCATCAAGGACCCGATCGAGGCCAGCAGCGTTCCCACGACGAGCGTGAAGCGGATGCCGAATTTGTAGATTGACTTGGCCACGAGCGGGCCGGGCAGCCCGGCCATCAGGCTGAAAACGGAGAACGCCAGCCCGAGCTCTTTGCGATTCAGGTGCATCGCCTTTGCCATGTAGGTGTTGACGACGCTGGTGCCGAATGTGGGAAACGCGAAGTTCAGGATGATGATCGCCCAGAAAACAAACAGGAGCTTCCAGCCGTAGAAGCGATTTTGCGGCATCGCGTGTTCCCCCAATGCGCGGAGACTCCTGCCCAATGCGGCGTCGTGATGCAGGAGTTAGCGGCTCCCCGGAGCGCGGGAATAATCGCCCCATTGAGGATGTGTGTCAACCACTCGAATCGGACGGGATTGACCTACGGCAACGTCGCTGGAATTTGAGAGACAGAGTGAAATCGAGGATAGGCTCAATCCTTACTGCTGATGGGCGACAAAGAGAAGCAGCAGGAAGATGAAGGCGGGAATCAGCGCCAGGGCTAGGTAGGACCATGCGAGTTTGGTTCCAGAGGGGTGCGGCTGCCTTCCGTTTCTCGCGGCGGAACGCTGCTCAACTCCCACCTGATCGGGATGCTCGAGGTCCCACGCGAACTCGTGGGCCGAGGCGTAACGGTGCTGCGGATCGCGCTCGAGGGCGCGATACAGGATCTCCTGCCATTGCGGCGATAGTTCCGGATTGATCTCCCGCGGCGGCACAGGGTTTGCGAGGAGCCGCTGGTTCATGACGGTAACGGCATTGGGGCCGCGAAAGGGCAGCTCGCCTGTGAGCATCTCGTAGAGCATCACGCCCAGCGAGTACACATCGCTGCGAGCGTCGCCGCGCTTCCCTTTCACCTGCTCTGGAGAGACGTAGTCGGGCGTGCCCATGACCTTCGTCAGCTTGGCGAATGTGAGCCGGCGCGCGGCCGCTTCCCCGGCGATTCCGAAGTCGAGGAGTTTGATGCGGTCCTCGGCGTCGACCATGATGTTGTCCGGCTTGAGATCGCGATGAACAACGCCGTGGCCGTGAATGTACGCGAGCGCATCGCAGATCTGAAGCGCGATGCGTACGGCGCGTTCCGCGGGAAGCTTTTTCTGCTCGTCAAGAATCTCGCGCAGCGGCCGACCCTCGACCCACTCCATGACCATGCAAACGCGCGAATCGTCGTGGACCAGCACCTTCACCACGCCGGGATGATCCAGTTTTCGTCCGATCTCCGCCTCGCGATGAAACCGGTCGAAGAAGAGAACGTCGGACTCCAGCTCCGGATGCGGAATTTTGATGGCGACCGGATCGCCGCTGCGAATGTCCGTACCGCGAAATACGGTGGCCATTCCGCCGCGGACGACGAGTCTGTCGACCCGGTAGTGATCGATCCGGTCGCCGGGATGGGGAGGATTGATCATCAAAAACGCCCGGCGGCGAAGAGCCCGCCCCCAGGCCGAGCCGAGGGCTGCCGCAACGCCGCCTCGCGATGGCCCATACGTTAGCGCCGGGGCTGTAAGGCACGCATAAGACATTCATAAGGACTTCATAAAGCGGAAACGCCGCTTAGGAGTGTCCAAACGACTGGTGCGCCTCTGCCTTAAAACGGTATTCACGAGAACCCGGCTCTCCCGGCCTAATATCGTAAGGAACCCTCCCCTTGGGGACGATGAGCGTTAATGGAAGTCCGTCTCACTGGTCTGGTAAGCTGAAATCCGTCTTCGGCGGGCCACCGACCCAGACTCGAGGTTAACCAAGTGGGCATTTTCGGTGAACGGAAGCCCATGAGAAACGTGCAGCCCGGAAGCGTTTTGACGATTAACAGAGGGTCGGGAACACTGAAGGCCGCCCTCTACGAAGTGAGTGATGCGCCCCGCCTCACTTTGACCATCAACGTGGAGCGCGTCGGCACGCCCGACGCTCGCGTCAAAATCAAGAATGCGGCCTCGACGACGCTGCTCGATGCCGCCATTGGCAGCAGCGAATCGAACGCCGATCTACAGGCTATCTTCGCGTGGTTCTCGGAGCAAGGGTACGCAACAGAATTGATGGCGGCCGGGCACAGGCTGGTCCACGGAGGACCCAAGTACACGGCTCCGCAGCGGATCACGGAAGAACTTTTGGCGGAACTCCACACGCTCGCGCGGCTGGATCCGGATCACACGCCGGAAGCGATTCGCTGTATTCGGTTCCTGAAGCAGTTATTTCCGGAGCTTCCACAGGTGGCGTGCTTCGACACGGCATTTCACGGCTCCCTTCCCAATGTGGCGCGGATGTATGCCCTGCCCCGGAAGTTCTATGACGAGGGCGTCCGGCGATACGGCTTCCACGGCCTTTCCTGCGAGTACATCGTCCGGGAGCTGGAAGCGACGGAAGGCCACCTGGCAGGGGGACGCGTGATCGTCCTGCATCTCGGAAGCGGCAGCAGCATGACGGCGATCCGGAACGGCAAGAGTGTGGATACGTCGATGGGCTTTACGCCCCTCGAAGGGCTCGTAATGGGCACGCGCTCCGGCGACGTCGATCCGGGAGCGATCATCTACCTTCAGGAGCATGGCCACGCTTCACCCGAAGGGATCGATACGCTGCTCAACAAGCGGTCGGGATTGCTTGGAGTTTCCGGCATCAGCGCGGATATGCGCGACCTCCTGCAAAAGGAGGCCAGCGACACGCGGGCGGCCGAAGCCATCGAGCTCTTCTGCTACCGGGCCAGAAAATACGTGGGCGCGTACGCAGCGGCGCTGGGCGGACTGGACATGCTCGTATTCTCCGCGGGAATCGGAGAGAACTCTCCGGCGATCCGAGAACGGATCTGCGAGGGATTGGAATTCCTGGGAATCAAACTCGACCCTTCGCTCAACCACAAGAATGCGGCAGCGATATCGGCTCCGCACAGCCGGGTGAAAGTGCGGGTCATTCACACGGACGAGGACTGGATGATCGTGCAACACGTCCTCGCGGTCCTCGGCGGGACAAAGGCATAGGGGGCGCGCATGTTTGTATTTGATTCGAAGCTGTCCACGGCGGTCGAGAGTCCGATCAAAGGCCGCGAAGCGCCCCCGCTCTCTCCCACGGGCCCTCTCTCCGCCGAATTGCTGGCGAAGATGCATCGCTACTGGCAAGCGGCGAACTACCTCACCGTCGGCCAGATTTATCTCCAAGAGAATCCGCTGCTCTGGAAGGAACTGCGGCCGGAGCACATCAAGCCGCGCATGCTCGGACACTGGGGCACATCGCCGGGGCTGAGTTTCATCTATGTCCATCTGAATCGTCTCATCAAAGAAAAAGACGCGGAGATCCTTTACATCGCGGGGCCGGGGCACGGTGGTCCGGCGTTGACCGCAAATGCCTATCTGGAAGGAACGTACTCCAGTGTCCGGGCGGAGATCACGGAAGACGCGGCCGGGATGCGCCTCTTTTTCCGCGAGTTTTCAATGCCCGGAGGAGTTCCCAGCCATTGCGGACCTCACGTGCCAAACTCGATCCACGAAGGCGGCGAACTCGGTTACGCGCTTCTGCATGCGTTTGGCGCGGCGTTCGATAATCCCGACCTGATCGTGGCGTGCGTCGTCGGGGACGGGGAAGCGGAAACATGCCCACTGGAAGGAAGCTGGAAAGGAAACCGCTTTCTGAATCCGGTGACCGACGGGGCGGTCCTGCCCATCTTGCATTTGAACGGCTACAAGATTTCGGGTCCTACGGTAGAAGCCCGTACGAGCGACGAAGAGATTGAGAAGCTCTACGAGGGCCGCGGTTACAACCCATATTTCGTCGAGGGCGACGACCCGCCCCGGATGCATCAGGAATTTGCGCGCGTGCTGGACCAGTGTTATGGCGAAATCCGCGAGATTCAGAAAGGTACACGAGAACGCGGATTCTCCCACCGGCCGTGTTGGCCGATGATCGTACTGCGTACACCCAAGGGATGGACCGGACCGAAGGAAGTGGACGGACTGCCGGTCGAGGGCACGTTTCGGGCGCATCAAGTTCCGATCGGAGCGGTGCGCGAAAATCCCGGACATTTGCGCCTGCTGGAATCGTGGATGAGAAGTTACAAGCCCGAGGAACTATTTGACGCAGATGGGCGCTTCGTCAGCGAGCTGCGGGAATTGGCCCCGGCGGGAAACCGGCGGATGGGAGCAACTCCGCATGCCAACGGCGGGCGATTGCTCACGCCCCTCGCGCTTCCGAAATTCGAAGATTACGCCCTGGAGCTGCCGGCGCCGGGCCGCGTGATGGCCGAGGCGCCGCAAAAGCCCGGAGAATTCCTGCGCGACATCATCAAGCAGAACTCGAACACGTTCCGCTTCTTCTGTCCGGACGAAACGAACTCGAATCGTCTGGGTGCGGTCTTCGAAGTCACAGACCGGAGCAGCGTCGGCGAAACGGTTTCCATCGACGATCACGTGAGCGCACGGGGGCGCGTGATGGAGGTGCTCAGCGAACATTGTTGCCAGGGCTGGCTTGAAGGTTATCTGCTGACGGGGAGGCACGGCCTCTGGGCATCGTACGAAGCGTTCGCGCAGGTGGTGGATTCGATGCTAACGCAGCACGCCAAGTGGCTCGAGGAGAGCGAAAGGCTGCCGTGGCGAAAACCGCTCGCTTCACTCAACGTATTTCTCACCAGCCACGCCTGGCGAAACGACCACAACGGCTTCAGCCATCAGGCGCCCGGCTTCGTGGACAACGCTCTCGCCCGCCGGAGCGCGGTGATACGGATTTACTATCCGCCGGATGCGAATTCCCTGCTCAGCACGTTCGATCACTGCCTGCGCAGCCGGAATTACGTCAACATCATCACGTGCGGCAAGCAGGAGCAGCTTCAATGGCTCACGATGGAGCAAGCAATCGCGCACTGCTCGCGGGGAGCGTCCGCCTGGGAATTCGCCAGCAACGACGGAGGCAACCCGGATATCGTGCTCGCGTGCGTCGGGGACGTGCCAACTCTCGAGACGGTTGCGGCTTCGTGGCTGCTGCAAAAATACGTTCCGGAAATCAAGATTCGCGTGGTGAATATCGTGGACCTGGCCGTTCTGATGAGCGCCGAAGAGCACCCGCACGGAATGGACAATCTTTCTTTCTGCGAACTCTTCACTGAGACAACCCCCGTGCTGTTCGCTCACCATGGATATCGGTGGAGCATTCACAGCATGATCCATGGGCGCCCCAACGAGGCGCGGTTTCACGTGCGAGGGTTTATTGATGAAGGAACCACCACCACTCCGTTCGACATGGTCGTGAGGAACAAAATCAGCCGGTTCCACCTGGCACTGGATGCGCTGAAATATGTCCCACGGGTCCGCTCGAAATCGACGGATGTGACGGAGTTGTTCCGGCGCAAGCTCTTCGACCACAACGCATACATTCGGGAGCACTTCGAGGATATGCCTGAGATCGTGCAATGGCGGTGGACCGACGACTTCCGGGAGCCTCCGGACCACCCCGCCTAGCTGCGAGCCAGCCCGCGCCCGGCACCCCACCCCCCCGCCGATGCTACGAGTTTCCGCCTCGGAACAAGCAACCCGGTCGATTCCCTCCTAATACCGGTGCAGGTAACCCCTTAGCCTGTGACAAATACCACGCTGGCAAGTGACGCGGGTCACAGTCGAAAACCACCTCAATCGTGCACGATGCGAGTCGGAGGTGAGAAATGAATGCGGCCAAAGCTGGGGCGCGCATCACGCTAAAAACCATTCTATTTGCCACGGACTTTTCGCCGGCTGCCAACAGCGCCCTCCCCTACGCGACCGATCTCGCCTCGCGATTCGGGGCCAAGTTCGTGATGGTCCACGCAAAAGAACCACCGAATTACGCGCTTCCTCCCGACGCGTGGCGGACTCCCGATGACGCCACCGAAGCCGGGATTCAAGAGTTGAAGAATGCGCTTGCGAAATCATCCCCGAAAATCGAAAGCGAATTTCGAATCGGCGAGGGCCAGGCATGGCAGGTTATCGAATCCGTTGTCGAACAAGGTGACATCGATCTCATAGTGGTCGGCACGAGAGGGCGAACCGGAGCCGGAAGACTTCTGTTGGGGTCGCAGGCGGAGGAAGTCGTGCGCCGCGCCTCGCGGCCGGTCTTAACCGTGGGGCCACACTCGAAAGCGCAAGGGGCGCGGGACGGCAAATTGACAAACGTCCTCTACGCGACGGACTTCAGTCCGGAAGCGCTGGCGGCCGCTCCCTACGCCATATCGCTCGCCGAAGAACACGAAGCACGGCTGACTCTGGTTCACATTATCGAGAAGCCGCGAGTGGGCGATCTGGTGCAGCCAGTGGAACTGGTGTCGTCCTCGGCGAATCTCCTTCGGGACCTTGTTCCGGAAGAAGCCAAGTTTTGGTGCGAGCCGCAATGCGTGGTCGAAGAGGGAGAACCGGCTGAAAAGATTTTGGAGATTGCGGGGCGCGTGGGCGCGAGCTTGATCGTGCTCGGGGTGCGCAAACCTTTGGGAGTTCCAGGGGCTGCAACGCATCTGCCGATCGCGACGGTACACAAGGTGATCGCTCAGGCCGCGTGCCCGGTGCTGACGGTGCGGCGCTGATTTTTTCCGGGCATTGTGGCGAGCGCGACCGATGGCGCGGCACCGCATACATCATGAAAGACAAGGGGTGAGTCATGGGAATCACCGAGGCAGGGGCGCGAATCACGCTGAAAAATATTCTCTACTTGACGGACTTTTCGGAGCCGTCCGAGGCGGCACTGCCGTTTGCCGCGGCGATCGCCCGCGAATATGAATCCAAGGTACACGCCTACCACGTGCTGATCCCGGCCGTGTACTCCTACACGACGCCGGAGCTGGCCACGGCCGGCGTCGAAGCTCAAGAGGAGAACGCGGAAGCCGACATGGAGCGCATCAAAGCGCAATTGTCGGGCTTGGCGAGCACCACGATCGTGGAGCGCGGAGTGGCCATCTGGCCGTCGCTTGAGCGCGCCGTTCAAGAGTACGCCATCGACTTGATCGTTCTGGGAACTCACGGACGAACCGGCGCGCAAAAGCTGTTGCTGGGTTCGGTGGCCGAGGAGGTCTTTCGGCGGTCTCACGTTCCCGTGCTCACGATCGGTCCATCGGTACGCGGCGGCGTGCACAAGGGAGCGAAATTCCATCGCGTGCTTTTCGCCACCGACTTCACGAATGAATCGCTGGCTGCCGCGCCCTACGCCATCTCGATGGCGCAGGAGAATCAGGCGCGTCTGATTCTGCTGCATGTGATGAAACAGCCGGAGGCCGACACGACCAAGAAAGCCATTGAAGACGCCGAATCGAGCGCCATGTTCCAACTCCACGAAATCGTGCCGCCAAGCGCCGAACTCTGGTGCCGGCCGGAGGGAATCGTGCAATACGGCAATGCGGCCGACAAGATTCTCGAAATCGCGAAGGCGCAGGGCGCCGACTTGATCGTGCTCGGGGTGCGCGACGCGAGAGGCCACATCGGGGCGGCCACGCACCTGGAGCGGACGACGGCCCACAAAGTGGTCGCACACGCCACCTGCCCAGTCCTGACCGTGCAGGCTTGACGCGGCGAGCGTGAGCGGGGGCTTGAAAAAAACTCGGCTGATGCCGATAGTGTGAGCATGAGCCGGAAGGCACCCCCGCCGGACGCACAGGCCCGCCCGCGTTACATCCGCGGGGTCGGTCCACGAACTCTCGATGCATTCTTCCAACCGCGCTCCGTAGCCGTCATCGGAGCAACGGAACGCGAAGGCAGCGTGGGCCGCACGACCTTTGCAAACCTCATCAACTCCTCTTTCCGCGGAAACGTCTATCCAATTAGTCCGAAGCATCCCACCGTTCTCGGGCACACCTCATATGCAACGGTCGGCCAGGTTCCGGAAAAAGTCGATCTCGCGATCATCGTGACCCCGGCGGCGACCGTGCCGGGCATCGTCGGCGAATGCATCGATGCGGACGTGAAGGCGGCGGTCGTCATCTCCGCGGGGTTCAGAGAGCTTGGCGCCGAAGGACAGGCACTCGAGCACAGAATTGCGGAGCAACTCCAGCGCAACCGGTTGCGGTTGATTGGTCCCAACTGCCTGGGAATCATGAATCCGCTGATCGGCCTGAACGCGACGTTCGCGCAGACGATCGCGCGGCAGGGAAACGTGGCGTTCTTGAGCCAGAGCGGAGCGCTGCTGACCGCGATCCTGGACTGGAGCCTGCGGGAAAAGGTCGGCTTCAGCTCATTCGTTTCGACCGGCTCGATGCTCGATGTGGGCTGGGGCGACTTGATCGATTACTTCGGCTCGGACCCCGAGACACACAGCATTTTGATCTACATGGAATCGATCGGCGACGCGCGCTCATTTTTGTCCGCGGCGCGCGCCGTGGCCATGAGCAAGCCGATCATCGTGATCAAAGCGGGCCGATCGGAGGCGGCGTCGAAAGCGGCAGCGTCGCACACCGGCGCCTTGACCGGAAGCGATGAGGTGTTCGACGCGGCACTGCGCCGGTGCGGCGTCCTCCGCGTGCAGAGCATCTCCGAAGTCTTCGACATGGCCGAGGTCCTGAGCAAGCAGCCGCGCCCGCGCGGGCCGCGGCTCATGATTCTGACCAACGCCGGCGGGCCGGCCGTGCTTGCGACCGACGCGCTGATCGCGTGTGGCGGAGAACTTGCGGCGCTCTCCGAAGAGTCGCGGCGAGGGTTCGACAGTCTCCTGCCGCCGCATTGGAGTCATGGGAATCCCATCGACATTCTGGGGGACGCCGATCCCGAAAGGTATGCGCGCGCTCTCGAAATTGCGATTCAGGATCCCGGGAGCGACGGCCTGCTCGCGATCCTGGCCCCACAGGGCATGACGGACCCGGCCAGCGTGGCGGAGCGCCTGAGCCATCACGCCAAGGGGCACGGCAAGCCTGTACTGGCAAGCTGGATGGGCGCGACGGCGATCGAAAAGGGACGCGCGATTTTGAACGCCGCCGGAATTCCGACTTTCGAGTATCCGGACACAGCCGTGCGGGCGTTCGAATACATGTGGCGCTACACCTACCATCTCCGCGGACTGTACGAGACGCCCTCCATCGCGGACGATCCGGCCGTAGCGCAGGAACGCGCGCGCAGGGCCCGAGAAATGCTTGCTTCGATTTCCGCCCAGGGGCGCACGATACTCACGGAGTTTGAATCGAAACAGATTCTATCTCTCTACGACATTCCCACGACGCCGACGAAGCTTGCGCGGAGCGCCGAGGAGGCCGTCGCGGCGGCGCGCGAAATCGGATTCCCCGTCGTGCTGAAACTCAACTCCTACAAGATCACGCACAAGACGGATGTCGGCGGTGTGAAGCTCGATCTCCATACCCCCGACGCGGTGCGCGAGGCGTACACAGCGATCGAATCCGCGGTGACAACGCGAGCCGGCGCCGATAGTTTTCAGGGCGTCACCGTGCAGCCGATGGTGAGGCTCGACGGATACGAACTGATTCTCGGGAGCAGCGTCGATCCGGAGTTCGGTCCGGTGTTGCTCTTCGGATCGGGCGGGCAGCTCGTGGAGGTGTACCGCGACCGGGCCCTGGGCTTGCCACCGCTCAATACCACGCTGGCGCAACGACTGATGGAGCAGACGAAGATATACAAGGCGCTGCAAGGTGTTCGAGGGCGGAAACCTGTGGATCTGCAACGGCTCGAAAGCTTGCTCGTCCGATTCAGCTACATTCCCGTGGAGCTGCCGCGGATCAAAGAAATCGACGTCAATCCGATTCTTGCTTCGCCGGATGGATTGCTGGCCCTCGACGCCCGGATCGTGCTGTTCGATCAGACCGTGGCGGACCAAGCCTTGCCGCGGCCGGCGATCCGGCCGTATCCCGCGCAGTACGTTTCGCACTGGCAAATGAAGAACGGTCCCGACGTATTGATCCGGCCGATTCGTCCCGAGGATGAGCCGCTGCTCGCGCACCTCCATGAATCGCTTTCGAATCAGACGGTCTATCTTCGCTATTTCCACATGGAGAACTTGAGTTCACGCGTTGCGCACGAGCGCCTGCTGCGAAAATGCTTTATCGATTATGACCGCGAGATGGCTTTGGTAGCCGAGGCGGCGGACGGAGCGACAGGCGCGCGAGCAATACTGGCGGTTGGACGGCTAACCCGTGATCGCAACGTTCGCAGGGGCGAATTGGCGGTCCTGGTGGCAGACCGCGTGCAAAGTCGTGGGCTAGGAACGGAACTGGTCCGGCTGCTGATCGAAGTGGCGCGCGATGAGAAATTCGAATCGATCGTCGCGCACATTCTCCCAGGTAACGCCGGAATGCGGGGGCTCGCGAACCGTTTCGGCTTCGTGGTGCAACCGAGCACTGATCCGGAGGAAATCACTGCGGTGCTTAGTCTATGACACGCCGGCATCTTGCCCGGGGCGTCTTTCGAATTCTCGGCGAATATCGCGCTTCAGTTCGGCTGGTGTGACAAGGCAAATCTACGCCGGCCCTGATTCGACTTGCCCCCCATAAGCAGGCGCAAGCCGAGTGGCTTTCGGAACGCGAATCTGCAAGACATGTCCCCTCAGGACCGATTCGATTTTGGTTGCGTCAACCGCTGCCGGCAAGTTCACGGTTCGAAAGATCTCCGGGAATGGTCCCTTCTTCGGGCGCGCCTTGCCGTACTCGTCCTGAGTCGATCCGAAACCACAAAGGACCAGGCGATGCGGCTCGGCCACAATTTCGATGCCGCGCCGGACCTCGAATCCGGCCAAATCCATGGCTACCTCAACGCCATGCTGGGTCTCCAGGACACCGCAGGATAGCGGCCGGACAATTTCCGACTCTGCCAGGCTCCAATCCTGCTGCTCATGGCCCGCGCCTCCACCACGACTTTCGAAGATTTGAAAAGCTCGCCTTGCGACGGCCTCCCGCATCCTCTGGTCCACCGTTGATGGGTCGCTATTGGGAACGATCTTGACGTGTGCCTCGACCACATTCGGGCTCATTTTGGTGTGCCCTCCTTTTCCGCGCAGCCAGTTCACGGTTCCGGCCTTAGTCTGCCACGCTGCGCAGGTTGTGGCCCTGAATGGGCCTCTGAAAGTGCAGATTACGCCTTTCCCTTGTCTTCCCACTTCTTTTTGTTCATCGCTTCAGCACGCACCTTGTCGGAGCATGCCTCGCAAATGTAGCTGTCCGATTCCTTGCCACAAATGTGGCACAGGTGCTTCTCTACTTTCTGTTCCGTTTTGGTCTTCATAGTCGGCATGAGCGCTTCTCCTCCAGGGTTGGCAATGCGGCACGGACTTGCCTACGCATGCATTTCGCTTGCCACGCGTTCGTAATACTCAACCATTAGAACTCCCGCCGCGCATCTGGCTGACCCTTTCCGCCAACCCCCTCTTTCCCTCATAGAGAATCGGCCAAATCCGATTCTAGTCACCGTGACAATCATTACGGAGCCTTGTGATCCAGATCACTGTGCCAAAGTGCAATCTGGCCTCTAATGGGAAGCTGGGGATTTATAGAAATGGCTCAGGACACTCGAAAACTGGTCGATGTTCTCAAGGGCGAACTCGAGTTCTTGAAAGAGGGCGGCTATCGAAGGGCATCCGGGTCTTCCTGGCGACCGCAACTCGTGTTCGAGGACTCCGGTACGTGCCTGAACCAGAACCTGAGTACGGATCGGCGCCCGTGCTGGGAGTGCGTGCTGATGCAACTGGTGCCGGAAGATCGCCGCCAGGAGAAAGCTCCATGCAGGCACATCCGGCTAAGCCAGAGCGGCGAGACACTTGATTCGCTTTACCGTACGGCGAGCCGGGAAGAGACCGAAGCCATTGTGGGCAAGTGGCTCATCACCAAAATAAAGGAACTCGAACAGTTGGAGACAAAAAAATCCCGGCTTCCCGGGGCTCCGGCAACCAAATCCGACGGGCGCCACATCTGACGGGGTGAGCCCGGCTGAGGGACGGGACGCGTGATCTTCGAATGCGCCAACCCAGAGTGCTCTGCGGTGTTTGACCATCGCGACGGGATCCTGTTGCGATTTCCCAAGCGCGCTTCCGGCGGGCTAGGTTCGGCTAACACGCACGCCGTCCAACATTTTTGGCTCTGCGGGGCGTGCTCGCAGGCGTTCGTCTTGGAGTACAACGACGCTCAGGGCGTGGTACTGAGTCTCCGTTGGGAGAAGACTCCGCTTGCCACGCAACGCCGTGTCATCGCGGCAGCTTGAACCCAGCCACAGCCCTATCATTTCGAGTTTCCCCAACCGATTTGCACCGAGTCCCTGCCGATAGAAACCGAGCCCGGAGATTTCAAATTCTAAATCTCGCTGTGTGCGAACAGCAGGCGTTTCGCCCATTCGACGAGCAGCAGGTACGTGACGATCGAGACCGCGAGGAATACGAAGAACGGCCCCGGCAACGCCGTGAATCCAAGACGCCCGGCGAGCGGCGAGTACGGAAGCCAAATCCCCAGAATCACGATCAAGATCGTAGTGACCGCGAGCGGAAGACTTGGGCGGCTCTTGAATGGATTGCGCATGGTCCGAATCACGAAAAGAACCAGCGTTTGCGTCGCAAGAGATTCGACGAACCAGCCGGTGTGAAACTCGGGCTGGCCGGCGTGGAAGTAGTGCAGCAGAACGTAGAACGTAAGGAAGTCGTAGATGGAGCTGATCGGCCCGATGAAAAGCATGAAGTTGCGAATCAGGCGCATGTCCCATCGGCGCGGAACGCGGATGTCCTGATCGTCCACGTTGTCGGATGGAATCGTGATCTGGGCTGCGTCGTAGAGGAAATTGTTGAGCAGAATCTGCGTGGGAAGCATCGGGAGGAAGGGGAGGAACACCGACGCTCCGGCCATGCTGAACATATTGCCGAAATTCGAACTGGTGCCCATCAGGAGATATTTCAATACGTTTGCCGAGGCCCGGCGCCCCTCGATGATGCCCTTGTGCAGGATTTGCAGGCCCGGCTTGAGGAGAATGATATCGGCGGCTTCGCGGGCGACGTCCACCGCGGATGAGACGGAAATCCCCACGTCTGCGGCGTGAAGCGAGGGCGCATCGTTGATGCCATCGCCCATGTATCCGACCACGTGGCCTCGATGCTTTAGCGCGTGGATGATGCGATGCTTCTGCACGGGTGACACGCGCGCGAACACGGTAGCTTGCTCCGCCAGATGTTGCAGGGCCGGATCGGTGGTGCGGTCCAATTCATCTCCCAGAATGATCGTTGGGTTCTTCAGTCCCACCTGCTCGCAGACGTGACGCGCGACCAGCTCGTTGTCGCCGGTGAGGATTTTTACTTCCACGCCGTCGCGTCGCATCGCTTCCAGCGAAGCGGCCGCATCCGGATTCGGCGGGTCCGCAAAAGCGAGATATCCGGCGAAGACGAGCGAAATCTCGTCGTGCACGCTGTAGTTATTTTGCGCCTGTAGATCGCGATAGGCGACGCCAAGCACGCGAAATCCCTGGGTGCTTAGATCGTCGAACGTCTTCCGGCAGCGGGTTCGCGTGTCCGGGTCGAATGGAACCGTCCCGCCATCCGCCTCGTACGATTCGGAAAGTTCGAGGATCCCCTCGGGCGCACCCTTCGTGATGAGAAGGCGCTTGCCGCCCGCGCCATCCTCTTTCTTTTCGACAACGATCGAAAGGCGCCGGCGGTCGAAGTCGAATGGAATTTCATCGCACTTCGTGTAGCCTTCAGCCTCCGAACGCGCAGTCTGGAGAATCGCGACATCGAGGGGACTGCGGATGCCCGTCTCGAACTTGCTATTCAGGTATGCGAGCTCGATCGGGCGCTGGGAAGCCTCCCCTAAATAATTCAGGGACGAGGCGAGCATCATTTGACCCGTCGTGAGCGTGCCCGTCTTGTCGCTGCAAAAAATGTCCACCGTGCCGAAGATCTGGATAGCCGGCAAATGCTTGACGACGACGTTCTCCTTCGCCATGCGGATCGCGCCGCGCGCCAGCGTCACGGAAGTGATCATGGGTAGAAACTCGGGCGTGAGTCCGACGGCGAGCGCCACCGCAAAGAGGAAGGACTCGAAAGCATCCTTGTGCAGCGCGATGCGGAAAACGAGAATAAAAAGCACGAGCACAGAGACGGCGCGCATGATCAGCAAGCCGAAGTGCTTCATGCTGTTCTCAAACTCGGTTTTTTCCGGCCGCATCGCCAGGCGTTCGGCAATGGCGCCGAAGGATGTGTTCGGACCGGTTGCGACGATGACGGCCGTCGCCATCCCGCTCACCACTGACGTTCCAAGGAATACCAAATTGGGGGCGTCGGGACCCTGCGCGGTTTTGCCGTTCGTGAGGCGCGGGTCTTTTTCCACCGGCATGGATTCGCCAGTGAGCGCAGCCTGCTGGACGTAGAGGTCGCGCGCCTCGATCAGCTCCGCATCCGCGGGGACGAGGTCCCCGGCGGAAATTCTCACAACGTCTCCCGGAACGACCTCCCGCCTTCTGATTTCCTGCCATGTGCCGTCTCGGAGAACCGTGGCCGTCGGAGTGACATTCGCCCGAAGTCGCGCGATCGCTTTCTGGGATCGGTACGTCTGGAAAAAATCGATGGCGATGCTCAGCAGGACGATTACGAGGATGATCAGGGCATCCGCGGCGTCACCCACAAACAAGGACACCACGCTGGCGATCAAAAGAATGACAACCAGCGGGTTCAGGAACAGCGAGAGCAACTCGATGATTGTCGCCCCACGCTTTGCGGGCGCCGGCTCGTTTGGCCCATATTGGTCCAGACGCGCGGCCGCTTCAGCGGACGAGAGTCCTCCGGGCGCCGCAGCCGCGGGTGGGATTTGGGCGATGCCTCCCTGAGCGGATGAATTCATGACAGCCACGCAAGTCTTCTCTGGCGCCAAACCGCTCCGTTTCCGCCGCAAAGCGCGCCAAGCCTTGCTCCAACCGCACACAGAATGCTAAGTTTTGGGTTATGAAGCAAGAGGGCGCGAGCCTCCAACCTCTCCCGTCCATTGCTCGCGACGAGAAGCGCAGGCAATTGCTCGAGTCGGTTCCCGATGCCACCGTCGTTGTGGATCAGACGGGCAGGATCATCCTGGCGAATGCCCAGATCGAGCGGATGTTCGGTTATTCCCCCCAGGAATTGATTGGCCAGCGTGTGGAAGTTCTCATACCGGAAGAGCTTCGAGACGCCCACGTGAAGCACCGCGCCGACTATGGCGCCGCGCCGCGCACGCGGGAGATGGGAGCGGGCCTCGAACTAAAGGGCAAGCGCAAGGACGGAAGCACGTTCCCAGTCGAGATCAGCCTGAGTCCGTTCGAAGACCAAGACGGACACTTCGTGGTGAGCGCGATCCGCGACGTGACGGAGCACAAGCAGGCGGATGAAAGATTCCGGCGACTCCTTGAAGCGGCTCCCGACGCGACCGTGGTTGTAGACCAAACTGGAAAGATCGTACTGCTGAACGCACAAACAGAGGGAATGTTCGGCTATACGCGTGAGGAGCTGTTGGGTCAAAGCGTGGAGATCCTGATACCCGAGCAATTCCGAGACGCGCACGGGAAGCACCGCGCCGAGTACGGCGCGGCGCCGCGCGTTCGTGCGATGGGAGCGGGCCTCGAACTGAAGGGCCGGCGCAAAGACGGAAGCACCTTCCCGGTCGAAATCAGTCTGAGCCCGCTGGAAGAGCGCGGCGGCCACCTCGTGGTCAGCGCGATTCGGGATGTCACGGATCGGAAGCTCGCCGAAGAAGCGATCCGCTTGAGCGAGGAGCGGTTTCGACTCCTCGTGGCAGAGGTTAAAGACTACGCCATTCTCATGCTCGACCCGCGGGGCCGGGTGCAGAGCTGGAACGAGGGCGCCGAGCGGATCGAAGGCTATCGCGCCGACGAGATCATTGGCCGGCATTTCTCGTGTTTCTATCCTTCCCAGGACATCGAACGCGGGAAACCCGATGAGGGCTTGAGAATCGCTGCGCGCGACGGCCGCTGGGAAGATGAAGGCTGGCGGATCCGCAAGGACGGGTCGCGCTACTGGGCGAGCGTAGTTGTGACGGCCCTGCATGATCCAAGCGGAAAGTTGCTGGGCTTTACCAAAGTCGCTCGGGACATTACCGAGAGACAGCGTGCTCGCGAAGCCTTCGTTCTGGAAATCACGAACGCGCTGCTTTCGAACCTCGATATCACGAAGCTGCTTTCCGCGATCGGCGCATGCGTGCGCCAGGTGAAAGAGTTCGACTACGCCACGCTGGCGTTGTATGACGCCGACACGAAGATGCTCCGCTTGCACCTGATCGACACCGCGCCCGGCGTGGCCGCGTTTCCGGAGGAGAATCTGGTTCCGGTTGCCGGCTCACCCCCTGGTTGGGTTTACGTGTCGCGCAAGCCCCTCGTCCTGAAGGGCCTGCCGGGAGAGAAGCTGCCGGTCGAACTGCCTCCGTATGTCGCAAGTCAGTTCGTGAAATCCGCTTGCTGGATTCCTCTCGTGGGGCGAGAAGCTTCTCTTGGGACCCTGAATCTGTTCAGCCAGCGCCGGGAGGCTTTCTCGGTTGACGACTTGGGCGTGCTTACCCAGATGGCAAACCAGGCCGCTGTTGCGTTGGACAATGCCCTCGCTTTCCAGCGCATTTCGGACCTGAATAAACGACTGGCGGAAGAGAAGATGTACCTCGAAGACGAATTGCACCCGGAGAACAGCTTCGATGAGATCGTCGGGCAAAGCAAGGAGTTGAAGCGCGTTTTGAAGCAGATTGAAACAGTCGCGCCGATGGACTCAACCGTGTTGATCCTGGGAGAAACCGGCACGGGCAAGGAACTTCTTGCACGGGCCGTTCATGACCTCAGCCCCCGGCGCGATGCAGCCTTTGTGAAATTGAACTGCGCTTCCGTCCCCGCCGGGCTCCTTGAAAGCGAGCTTTTTGGCCACGAGAAGGGCGCGTTCACGGGAGCGTTCGCTCAAAGGATCGGCAGGTTCGAGCTCGCTCATCGCGGGACTCTCTTTCTCGACGAAGTCGGCGAAATTCCCCTGGATTTGCAGCCGAAGCTGTTGCGGGTGCTTCAGGAAAGGCAGTTCGAACGAGTCGGCGGCAGCCGGACGATCGTGACGGATGTTCGGATCGTTGCCGCCACGAATCGCGACCTCGGCAAGCTCGTGGCGTCGGGCCAGTTCCGTATGGACCTCTTTTACCGGCTGAGCGTGTTCCCGGTGTCCATACCCGCCCTGAGGGATCGGCCCGAAGACGTACCCCTGCTCGTCCGGCACTTTCTCGCGAAATTCGCGGCACGGATGCGAAGATCCATCACCACGATCCCTCCGGAAACGATGGAAGCTCTGCGCCGGTATCCCTGGCCGGGCAACGTGAGGGAGCTGGAGCATCTGATCGAGCGCGCCGTAATTCTTTCTCCGGGGCCGGTGCTCCGGGTCCCGATACTCGAGTTGTCCCAAGCCGAAGAAGTAGTCCCCAAGGGGTCGTCCTCGCTCGAAAACGTCGAGCGCGAACACATTCTCCGCGTGTTGCGCGAAACCAAGGGAAAGATCGGCGGGAAGGGCGGAGCGGCCGAACGCCTCGGAATGAATCGCACCACATTGAACTCCCGCATGCACAAGCTGGGAATCTCCCGAAACGACTTCTAGCCTCTTCCAGATACCACTCGACGGCCGTCACGCAGGAGTGTGATTTGCGTCACTGTGGGTAATGCCGCGGTATGCGATTTTGACACTGCGGCGCTGGCCTTTGAGGTTCCTGCCCGCTGAGTCCCCAGGACACGGCTTAGGTGGCCAATCCACAGTGGCCCGCGCTGACACGATCTATAAACGGAGGAGGAAGTCATGGTCGAGAAATCCACCGCCGTGCAGCCAGCCAAGGAACAGACCCTATCGAGGCCAACCACTTTCGAGAGCTTGTTCGACCGGGCGAACGACGTCTTCGACGCCATTTCCCGCCGGGCGTACGAGATCTTCGAAGGCAACGGCTTCACATCCGGGGGCGCACTTCGCGATTGGTTCCAGGCGGAGAAAGAAATGCTTCATCCCGTGCATGTCAATGTCACGGAATCAGATGACGCACTGGAGATCAAAGCGGAAGTGCCCGGTTTCAATGAGAAGGAACTCGAAATCAACGTGGAGCCCCGGCGGCTGATGATCAGCGGCAAGCGGGAAACCAGCAAGGAAGAAAAAAAGGGAAAGACAGTGTACTCCGAAACCTGCGCGAACCACATCATGCGCCTCATTGACCTGCCGGCGGAGGTCGAAACGGAAAAGGTCACGGCGGCGCTCAAGAACGGCGTGCTCGAACTCAAACTGCCCAAGGCGGCCAAGCCACGTACGGTTCGCGTTCAACCGAAGGTTGCTTAAAGTGACGATTTCCCAGTCGGCGGACGAAGTGTAGCCAGCGCGGTGCTTCGTCCGCCCGGCTGCAACAGCTACCGTGGCGGGGTCGGGTCCTGCCACAGGGGCGAAGTGGATCCAAGCCCGCTTCGCTGAGTTGATGTCGGGAGGAGGGTCAAAAATGCCGAGGAGAAACTCGAGACCGAAAGCCAAGAAAGAAACGGCAGCAAGCAACAAGAAAACGAGACAGAGCGCGAAGCACAGAGTGCGCGTCAGCAAAAGCGCCGTAATTCATCAGGGCGTCGATTCCTTCGAACCGCGGGCAGACGAGTGACGCACCGTGCGGAACATCGGAGCAGCAGGGAGAGGCGATAGGCAGCGAAGGGCCAAGGGCCTCATTCGTACTTCTGCCAGGGAGGCAGTGTTATGACAGCGAAGACCACGCCGGCAATTCAGACAAACGCGGAAGTGCAAGCACCAGATTGGGCGGCTCTGGCGGCGGAACGCGAGACGCCTTGCATATCAGTCTATCTCCCGCTCGGGTCGGGTGCTGCGGCGGCGAAGCCTGAGTTCGCGCAAATCAGGCGGCTATTGCAGACGTCACAAGCCAGTTTCGAGGGCGCGCCGGTCACGGCCGCGGAAGCCGAGGTTCTGCTGAGTTCGCAATGGCATCGAGTGTTGGAAAGTCAACCGGTTCACGGCGGCGGTGCCGCAGGATTGGTGCTGTTTCTAAGCGGAGGGTTTTTCGCGTGCTATCAACTGCCGGCCTCGTTCCCCGCGCGGGTAGTGATCGGACGAGAATTTTACATTCGTCCCTTGCTGCACCTCGTGTCGGCTGACGATCAGTTCCTAATTCTCGCGGCAAGCCAGAAGCACGTCAGATTTTTTAGATGCTCTCGATACGGAATTCATGGACTCACGCTCGAGCGCATTCCCGAGCTTCTGCGGCAGGATCTGGAAACCCACAGCATCGAGAAGCAGATTCAGTTCCACAGCGGCACGCCGTCACTGCCTGGAAAGAAGGGGGTCGTGTTCTATGGATCCGAGCCCGATCCCAAGGACAGAATCCTCCGCTTCTTTCGCGACATCGATCAGAAGGTGAAGGGATCGCTGAAGGGTCAGCACGCTCCTCTCGTGGTTGCTGCGGTCGACTATCTCTTCCCGATCTACAAGACGGCGAACACGTACCCGCATCTTCTGGAGACCAGCATCGGAGGAAACCCGGACTTGACGACTCCGGAGGCACTGCACGCCGCAGCCTGGAAAGTCGTCGAGAAGCATCTTGAGGAAGCGAAAGACCGCTCCTTCGGGGTCTACAAGGATCACATCAACACCGATAGCACGTCGAGCAGCCTGCGGAAGGTGCTGCCGTCAGCTCAAGAAGGCCGCGTCCGCTTTCTCTTCGTCCCCGAAGAAACGGAACACTGGGGTTCACTTGTTCCTCCGGAAACCGTGCACGTGCACGGCAAGCGGGAGAACGGCGACGCGGAACTGTTGAATCTGGCGTCCGTCTTGACGATCCGAGGGGGCGGTCAGGTCTATATCGTCGCGCAAAACCAGCTGCCTGAAGGGGCGGAGCTGGCGGCGGCGTTTCGCTATTAATTCGGATGATCGCACGTATTTGGCCCATAGGAGAGCTTCGATGGCGGGCAAACAGCTTCTTTTCAGGTCCCAAGCGCGGGAGAAGGTGCTAAAAGGCGCTACGGCGATCACCGACGCCATTCGCATCACGCTGGGTCCCAAATCGAAATGCGTCCTCATTCAGAAGAAATGGGGAAAACCCATTGTGTGCAACGACGGCGTGACGATCGCCAAGGAAGTTGAGTTAGAGAACGCGGAGGAGAACCTTGGGGCGCAAATGATCCGCGAGGCCGCCGAGCGCACCGGCGATGTTGTCGGCGATGGCACCAGTACGTCGGCGATTCTTACCTGGGCTATTTTCGCGGAAGGACTCCACAACATCGCCGCCGGCGCCAGTGCTGTGGATCTGAAGCGCGGGCTGGACCGCGGCTTGCGGGCAGCTGTGCAACAGTTGAAGACGCTGGCACGCCCGGTAACGAGCCGCCTCGAAAAGAGCCAGGTGGCCACGATAGCGGCGCACAACGATAGCTCGATCGGCGAGCTGGTCGCCGACGCCGTCGAGAAAGTGGGCGCGGAAGGCGTGATCACTGTGGAGGAGGCGAAGACGACTGAGACGGCGCTCGAGGTCGTGGAAGGCATGCAATTCGATCGCGGCTACATTTCGCCTTACTTCGTGACGGATGCCGCGAAAATGGAAGCCGTTCTTCTCGATCCCGCGATCCTGATCCACGAAAAGAGAATCACGAATCTCCAGGACCTCCTGCCGCTGCTAGAAGAGATTTCCAAAGCTGGGCGGTCCCTGCTCGTGATCGCGGAAGATGTGGACGGCGAGGCCCTCGCGACCCTCGTCGTAAATAGAGTGAGGGGAGCGCTTGCTTCGGCTGCGGTGAAAGCTCCAGGCTTTGGCGACCGCAGGAAAGAAATGTTACAGGACCTTGCAATTCTGACGGGCGGCACCGTGATTGCGGAAGAGCTCGGCATCAAAACGGAAAACGTGACGCTCGATCAGCTCGGCAAGGCCAAACGAGTCGTCATTGACCGCGACAAGACGACCATCGTGGAAGGCGCTGGTTCGAAGGCCGCCATTGAAGGACGCTGCACCGAGATCCGCAACCAGATCCAGGTATGCAAGTCGGACTATGACCGCGAGAAATTGGAGGAGAGACTTGCGAAGCTGGCTGGTGGCGTCGCTTTGATTCGAGTGGGCGCACCTTCCGAAGCGGAACTAAAGAATCGGAAAGAAGCCTTCGAGGACGCCATCAGCGCCACAAAGGCGGCTATGGCGGAAGGGCTCGTTCCCGGCGGTGGGCTGGCGTTCCTTCGACTGATCGATGCGGTCGCGAAAGAAGAGGCGAACTGCGCGGGTGACGAACGCACGGGGCTGTCGATCCTCAAGCGCGCGCTCGAAGCGCCGACGCGGCAGATCGCGGAGAACTCCGCCTGCGACGGAGGCGTTGTCGTGGATCGCATGCGGTCCGGGCAGGGCGATTATGGATTCGACGCGGCCCGCAGCGAGTACGTCGATCTGGTCAAGGCTGGGATTGTTGATCCCGTGAAAGTCGTGCGGATAGCGCTTGAAAATGCCGTGTCGGTCGCGAGCGTCCTGCTGTTGACCGAAGCAACCCTCACGGAAATTCCGGAAGAAAAGAAAGACCGGGCGGTGCATGAAATGGCGGAGGCGTAAGCGAAGACGCCGCGAGACATTCGCCAAGTTTCGTGACAAGTTGCCGTCGATGGGGAAGACGATATGAAACTATTAATCGCCACCGATCTTTCGGCTAGCTCGCGGCAGATGATGGAAGCCATAGTGGCGCGCCCGTGGCCCGCCAGAAGCACGGCTTGCATCCTGCACGTCGTGGATTTCAGTCCATATACGCTGGGCTCGGAGCTGTTGAAAGTTGCCAAACGATCGTCGGAAGACTCGCTGAAATCCGTGGCCAAGGATCTCGAATGGTCCTCGCTCAAAATCCAAACAGAAGTTCTGATCGGATATCCTCGAAATGCGATTCCCAAGTACGCCAAGGATTGGGGCGCCGATTTCATCGTCGTAGGATCACACGGACGTGCCCTCGGGCGCTTTCTGCTCGGCAGCGTCGCACAGGCGGTGGTCCGCAAGGCTTCTTGTTCCGTGGAGATCGTACGCGCGCGACCGGAGAAGGCCGCGCGCGGCGCGGCCATGAAAGTCCTCCTTGCGATCGACGGCTCAGGTTGCTCGAAGGCGGCAGTCCGGTCCGTTGCGAAGCGCCCGTGGCCATCCGGGACGAGTTTCAAGCTCCTGAGCGTCGTGCCGCCCTTCATGCCCACCATGGACGTCGCCGCGCCCTATTTCTACATCGATCAGTCGGCTGAGGCGGCGGATATCATCGAGCGCGAAGCTCGGAAGCGCGCTGTGGAGGCTGTTGCGGAGGCCCAAGCCTTGCTGAGCCGAGCCGGCATTCAAGTGCCCGCAGGCGGTGCGCCGCCGCTGGGTGACCCGAGAACTGTAATCCTGGACGAAGCGAAGCAATGGGGTGCTGACCTCATCGTGGTGGGTTCGCATGGCTGGCGCGGAATCGACCGCATCATGCTGGGAAGCGTTTCCGAGTCGGTCGCGATGCATGCGCCCTGCTCAGTTGAAGTGATCCGAGGTTAAGAGTTCGCCGCGCGTCCCGCCGTGCTGCGACGTCGGCTGGAAATCCAGGAATCGAGCACTGGCTCGGATCCAGTTGAAGCTCGGAATTGTGAGCCAGTGTTCATGAACTGACGATGATTGTGACGAAATGTCGTCACCGACGACATTTCATCTCGGGAAAGCCCGGCCTAGTGTCCGAAGTAATTCCGCTATTTCTTCCCATCTCATTGATTATCAAACTCTTGCAATAGAACTCCTAAGCGGACATCAATCGGCCTCGCCCGTGCAATTGTGACGTGTGCACGTCAATGACGTGCTAGAGATCACTCTTAAGAGGTTGAGATAAGGAGATACGAGATGCGTGGACCTTACGGATTGGAACTCGTGGAAGATTGCAAGGCGTGCCACATGCGTCAAGACGGATTCTTTTGCCAATTGCCATGCTCGGCGGTCGAGAAACTCAACAGCGCCAAATTCACGAGTGCCCATCCTGTGGGTGCCGTGCTTTTCGTCGAAGGACAGCTTCCGAAGGGTGTGTACATGCTGTGCAAAGGACGCGTGAAACTCACGATGAACTCCGCGGACGGCAAGACGCTGATCGTTCGAATTGGCGAGCCGGGCGAGATTCTCGGACTGCACGCGGCCCTCTCCGGTGAGCCTTACGAATTGACGGCCGAGGCGCTGCAACCGTGCCAGGTGAATTTCGTGCGGCGCGACGATTTTCTGAAAATGTTGCGCGAGCATCCGGAGGCTTCTGCCGCGGTTGTTCGCCAGGTCAGCGACGGTTATCGCCTGGCCTGCCGCGAGATTCGCTACCTGGGCCTCTCCCGGTCCGCCAGCGAGAAGGTCGCGCAGTTCCTGCTCGAGTCGGCCACTCACGCGCAAGCAACGGGCCAAGGCAAGCGCTTCCATCTGGGCCTGACGCACGAGGAAATCTCTCAGATGGTCGGCATTTCGCGCGAGACCGTCACTCGGACGCTCTCTGATTTCAAAAATAAGATGTTGATAGCGACCAAGGGTTCGATGGTCGTCATCCGGAATGAATCGGGGTTGAAAGCTCAGGCCGCTGCGGCGTAATCCGTGGAGCAAATGCTCCCCGGCAGCGGCTCGAATCGCGGGGTGACACATGGAACCGAACCGCAAGTATCAGATTCGAGCGAAGTGTACGAAGGCGCGGTCGGGCGTAATCAGTTCGGATGCGCTGTCCGATCCGATCACGTTCAGCGCTCCGCCCGAGTTTCTCGGCGATGCGGGCGTATGGACGCCCGAGCACTTCTTCGTCGCGGCCGTGGCGACCTGTTTCGTGAGCACGTTTTCAGGGATGGCGGAGCTCAGCAAGTTGAGCTTCGTCTCCTTTGAGACCGAGGCGGAAGGCATCCTGGAAAAAAACGCTTCTGGCTGGCGGTTCGTCGAGGTGAGACTGCAGCCCACCGTGATCGTCAGCCGGGAGCAAGACCGCGAGCGGGCCAAACGGATTCTGGAGAAGGCAGAGAAGTCATGCCTCGTGGCCCGCTCGATCACCGCCAACGTCGTGATGAACCCAACCGTGAATTTGGAGCAAGAGGTCGTCACGCCCGGGCTGAGCTGATCGTCTGCTTCGGTCAGGAATCGTTTGGCTTCGCCCTGGGAAGCTCCGGTTGGCAACGCACCATGACGGCAGCGTTAGCGGCCATGCGGCACGGAAGCGACTTTCGATCCACGCGGCAACAATCGCAGAATCTTCTTCGTAAGCAGCAGGTTCCAATCGACCCTCGTGAACAAGTAAATGAGGCAGAGGATCAGAGTCTGTGATCCGATGAAATACCAACTCAGGTACGCCAGCGCATCCGTCGATTCCAGTGAGATCCTCCGGGCCAGTGCCGCAGACGTGAATCCCCAAAAGCTATAGCTCACCCACCTGCCCAGAAAAAATGGGATCGCGACGAGTTTCAAATCCATAGTTGTCAATCCGTACGAAATGAACAGGTAGTTGGATGGGAGGGGAGAGAACGCATAGAACAGGAATATGCTGAATGTGAGCTTCCGCCGCCACTCAAGACGTTCTCGCAACACGTCGATATTGCGTTTCGAGGCTTCGCTGAGAAATCTGCGGCGGACAATCCTGTCGGATAGCCTCGCGAGCACCAGTCGGCCCGAGGTCGCGGCTGACGCGCCGATCGCTCCGAGGAGAGGCAGGTTGAGAGACGGGGATCGGAAACCCAGATACGAAAATACCATCCACGTCGGCGGGGCAAAGGCCGGTATGAGGTTCAGAAAGAAAACGGCGATAAAGAGCAGCAACATCCGGCTCATGGTCTGGGACAGATCCCTTCCGGTCGTCAGTGGGGGCGTCGGCGCCCCCAAATCCTCAGTAGTCCCTCAAGTTGTTGACCGGAAGTACGACCCGAATCGCATTGAGAACCGCCGCCAGGTCGATTACCTCCTGTGCCACCGCGCCCGCAATCGGTGGCAAGTATCCGAAGGCTGCGGCGAACATGCCCAGAACGCTCAGGAACATGCCTCCCAGCGCGCTTTGAAGCGCAATAGAGCGCATGCGCCGGCCGATGTGAACGAGCTCATCGATCTTCTCGATCGATGAATCCAGGATCACGGCGTCCGCTGCTTCGGCGGTTACGTCGCTGCTCTGCCCGAACGCGATGCCAACAGTTGCCGCTTGCATGGCAGGGGCGTCGTTGATTCCGTCTCCGATGAACACGGTCTTGCTTCGCTCCGTCTCCGCGCGGACAATCGCTACTTTTTCCTCCGGGCTCATCGCCGCGTGGACTTCCCGGATGCCAACTTTTGAGGCCAGGTATTGGACCTCGGCCGGTTGGTCGCCCGAAACGAGCATCAGTCGGGCGATCCCGTGGCGGGGACCGAGATGCCCGAGGAACGCAAGAGCTCCCTCCCGGGGCGCATCGCGAAAACGCAGCACGGCGGCAAAACGGCCATCCAGAAAAACAATGCACTCCAGGCCGTCCTGCGCCGGGGGCAAGCCGGAGGCTCCCGGGCCGAGCTGCGCTCTCCCCATGAGCTGAACCGTTCTCCCGGCCGTCGTCCCTCGGAGACCCCGGCCCGGAAGCTCGTGGATTTCCGAAGCAGGCTCCAATCGCAAGCCGGCGCGATCTGCGGCGTCCAAGATTGCCTGCGCCAACGGGTGCTTGGAATAGCGCTCCACGCTGGCCGCTGCGCGCAAGACTTCATTCTCGGAGAATCCCGCGGCGCATTCGATCCCCGTGAGCGACGGGCGGCCATACGTCAACGTGCCCGTTTTGTCGAAAATGAAGGTGCGGCACGAATCGATTTGTTCGAGGACTGCGGGATTCTTGATGATAATCGCACGGCGAGCGGCGAGCGAGATTGCTCCGATCACGGCAACAGGGATTGCCAGCAGCAATGGGCAAGGAGTCGCGATCACCAGGACCGCAAGGAAACGGTGTGACTGCCCGGTAAGAGCCCACGCCAAAAGGGCGATCGCCACGGCCAGCGGCGTGTACCATGCGCCCAGTTCATCTCCCAATCGGCGGAGGCGCGGCCGGCGTTGCTGCGTTTCCTCCATCACAGCCATGATCCGGGCATAGCGTGAATCCACGGGTAGCTTTTCGGCCCGGATCGTTAGCGCGAACTCCCCATTCAACGCCCCTGAAATGACCTTCGCGCCCGGGGCCTTGCCCACTTCGAATGGCTCTCCTGTCAGAAATGCTTCGTTCATACGCCCGTTGCCTTCGAGTACCACTCCGTCCGCTGGACAAGCCTCGTGCGGGTAGAGGACCAGCACGTCTCCCACACGGATCTCCTCGAGCGTTACGTCCGCTATCTCCGCGCCAGTTTTGCGGTGAGCGCCGGCCGGCATGCGGCTGGCAAGGGCGTCGAGGGCGAAAGAGGCGCGGCGCGACGAGTAATGCTCCAGCGCGGTGCCGCCGGATAGCATCAATACGATGATCGATCCAACGAGATACTCGCCTTGCAAAGCCGCTGCGCTGATCGAGATTCCCGCGAGCAGGTCGGACCCGAACTCGCGCGCGAGACTCTTGCGAATCAACTCCACGATCAAAGGTAGCCCGCCGAAAGCCAGCACCACGAAAAGTGGCAGTTGAGGCACCACCCCGGGGACGCGGAATACAAAGTGCAGCACGAGATGCAAAAGAATGCCGGTTCCGGCCAAGATTGCGACCAAGGAATCGCGCTGCAGCACTGGACTTGAAGCGCGCGTAGATGCACGTCCCGCGGGTGATCCTCGCGCCGCAGCGGACGAGGACGGGAGAGGGCGTGGAATGGATTCGCTCTTCATGCTTGCTTCACACCGTGACTCAAACGTCGATCCGGAGAAGAGGTCGTCTCCAAACGCAAGTATCTCATTCCCAAGTTGTTACGCGTGTGATGCGAATCACTCTCCAGTGTGACTCATTCCACTGTCCCCTCCTCGTCGGAACGCGTATCCTTTTGGGTGGATAGGTGAACTTGGCTCGCACGAATTCATGCAGGCAGGAAAGGGTGTCTCGAACAGCAGTATAGCGGACGCCACATGAACACGAATACTCACGCGCGATTCGCCGCCTACTTCTCCATGGAAATCGCCCTCGAGGCGAGCATGCCCACGTACTCAGGCGGTCTGGGGATTCTCGCCGGAGATATGCTTCGATCCGCGGCCGACATCGGTTTGCCCGGCGTGGGAGTGACGCTGCTCTATCGAAAAGGGTATTTCGAGCAGCATCTGGATTCGGCCGGAAGCCAAACGCAGACTCCGTCGATCTGGAGCCCGGAAAAGGTCCTGGAAGAAAAAGAGGCGCGCGCCACCGTCCAGATCGAAGGCAGGGACGTACGAGTGCGGGCCTGGCAGTATTCGATCCGCGGCGTCGGGGGATACGTGATCCCGGTCTTTCTGCTGGACACGGCCTTGCCCGAGAATGGTCCGTTCGACCAGACGCTCACCGACTCTCTGTACAGTGGCGATGACCACTACCGCCTTTGCCAGGAGGCGATCCTCGGCATCGGTGGCGTCGAGATGCTACTTCAGCTCGGGTACCATCACATTCTCACCTATCACATGAATGAGGGGCATTCGTCCCTTCTGACGCTCGCCATCTTCAGCCATCACCTTCAGGGGCGTCCGATGGCGGAAGCGACGGCCGACGACCGTGATTTTCTCCGCAAGAAGTGCGTCTTCACCACGCATACGCCGGTGCCGGCAGGACACGACCAGTTCCCCAAGGACCTCGTGCGCCGCGTACTTGGTGAGGACCGCACCCGCGAGCTCGAAAAACTCGAATGTTTCAGCGGTGACGTTCTGAACATGACGTACGTTGGTCTGCGTGGATCGCATTACATCAATGGAGTCGCGATGCATCACGGCGAGGTATCGCGAGGCATGTTCCCGGAGTACCCCATTCACGCCATCACGAATGGCGTTCACGCCGCGACGTGGACATCTCCTCCCTTCCAGGAACTGTTTGACCGGCATATTCCGGAATGGCGCCGCGACAACAACTATCTCCGTTACGCGATCGGCATTCCGCTCGGCGAGATTCGAGACGCGCACCTCGAATCCAAGCGACAACTGATAGACGCCATCAAAGAAAAAACCGGAATCGCACTCGATCCCTCGGTTTTCACGATTGGGTTCGCGCGGCGGGCGGCGACGTACAAGAGAGCCGACCTATTGTTTTCGGACGTCGAACGCCTCAAATGGATCGCTCAACATATCGGCCCAATCCAGGTGGTCTACGGCGGGAAAGCGCATCCCTACGACGATCCGGCAAAGGAGATGATCCGGCGCGTTTTTGCGATGGCCGCCGCTCTCAAAGACGTCATACGGATCGTCTATGTGGAGAATTACGAGATGCGCTGGGCTCAACTGCTCACCAGCGGGGTTGATCTCTGGCTCAACACGCCCCAGAGACCTCACGAAGCATCCGGCACGAGCGGCATGAAAGCCGCGCTCAACGGGATTCCGAGCTTCAGCGTGCCGGACGGCTGGTGGATCGAGGGTCACGTCGAGGGCGCCACCGGATGGGATATCGGCCACGAGGATATTCCGGATGTTGCCTCCGAAGAGATCGCCGCGATGTACGACAAGTTGGAACACCGCATTTTGCCGATGTTCTATGGCCGGAGCAGCGCGTATATGGAAATCAGGCGCCACACGATCGCGCTGAATGGATCATTTTTCAACACGCAAAGGATGCTCGGCCAGTACGTAATGAATGCCTACTTTTCGGGGAAACACGAAACATCGGTCCAGCAAACGATTGAAGCCGTTCATGCGTCCGTGATCGGAGGGCAATGATGCCGTGGCGCGCTCTGCGGGCCCTGTATTCCTGTGATATAAGGAATCAATCGCGTCATCGCCCCTCGAAAGAGTTCAGCCAATGAGCCGAGAAAGGGACCGCATCATCGTCCGGCAAATGGCGCCAAGCGACGTGCAGGGCGTCATCGCCTTGCAGCGCCGCACGTATCCCGAGAACCTTTGCTGGTCGGAGGCGGAACTCAACCAGCACCTCGCAATCTTCCCCGAAGGCCAGCTTGTCGCGGTTGACGAGCAAGGCCAGGTGGTGGGTTCCTCGAGTTCTCTCATCATCGATTGGGACGACTACGCGGAATCGGCTCAATGGTCCGTCATCACCGGTCGAGGTACCTTCGAAACGCACAACCCACTTGGCAAAACTTTGTATGGCGCGGACATGTGCGTGGACCCGACCGTGCGGAGAAAGGGCATTGGCACGCTGCTGTACGAAGCGCGCAAACAGATGATCAGAGAGCGTGGGTTGAAGCGTCTCCTGACCGGGGGGCGTGTTCCCGGATATGCGCAAGTCGCGCAACAAATCACCGCGTCCGAATACGTGGCCGAAGTCGTCAGGGGCAAGAGGAAGGACACCACACTGAGTTTCCAACTCCAGAACGGGCTCGTCGTTCTCGACGTCGTCCCTGAGTATCTGGAGGACTCGGATTCGCGCGGCTTCGCCACACTGCTCGAGTGGCTCAATCCCGAATACGTGACGAACATCGGCCTTCGTGTCTATGAAGAGCCGCCCGCAATGCCCGAACCGAAAGCAAAGGCTCGTGAGGAGCGGCGCCGCCCCACGCGCGTGCGTATCGCAGCAATGCAGTACCTGCTGCGTCCGATCAGCCGCTTCGAGGATTTCGCCACACAGGTCGAGTTTTTCGTCCGCAGCGCCCAGGAATACGGAAGCAACTTCGTCTTGTTTCCCGAGTACTTCACGATGCAGCTTCTGAGTTATTTGCGCGAGCCCGCGCCGGCCCGCGCCGTCCGTCTTCTCGCGCAACTGACTCCGGAATACGAGGCGCTGTTTCTGCGGCTGGCTACGGAGAACAAACTCTACATCATTGCGGGAACGCATCCCGTGATTCAGCAGGGCGAGCTATTCAATGCGGCGCATCTGTTCGCGCCGGATGGCAAGGTGTTCCGCCAGAAGAAGGTCCATCTCACGCAGACGGAAAAAGGGCCTTATCAAATGAGCCGCGGGCACGGCTTTTACGTGTACCACACGGACTACGGCAAGGTCGGGATTCTCGTCTGCTACGACGTCGAGTTCCCGGAGGCCGCGCGCGTCCTGGCGGAAGCGGGTGTCCAGCTTCTCTTCGTTCCGTCCTGCACGGACGAGCGCCAGGGATTCTGCCGGGTGCGCTACTGCGCGCAAGCCCGCGCCAGTGAGAATCAGATCTATGTCGCGATGGCGGGCACAGTTGGCAATCTGCCCGAGGTGCCCTGCATGGCTACCCACTATGGCCAGGCAGCGATCCTCACGCCTTCGGATTACTTCTTCGCGCGCGACGGCATCGCGGCCGAAGGCGTGGTGAATCAGGAACAGATGGTCATTTCCGACGTGGACCTGAGCCTGCTGGATGAGCAGCGCGTGAAAGGGACCGTCATTCCGCTCAACGACATGATCAAGGACGCGTACGACCGCGTGATCCACTGCGCGGCTCAGCGCAACGGCGACGAATCAGGCAAGTCCCGCGCCGGAGATGACGCAACTAAGAAGACGCCTTCGCGTGCCGAGAAGTAGCGGTCTATTTTGAGTCCCGCAGCACACCCGGGCCGCAATTCGCAGCTCAAATCTCGGAAGTTCAGCAGGTTAGAAAAGAAGTTGGCGGATGAGCCTGTAAGCCGGATTCTATTTTGACGGAAATGCCAAGTTGCGGACAGTCCTCGACTTATCCCCTAACAACATACAAACACCACACTTAAATGGGGTCTGTAAAGTCTGTGTGGTCTATTAGATCTATTTGGAGCCCTGCAGTATGGACGCTAAATGGACGCTAAACCGAAGGCGCGTTTGCGGCTTCGAAGTTTCTACGCTCCAGAATTAGGGTTGGTCCACGCGCGATTGTGACATGCATGACCGTCTGCTTAGAAGATACATCCAGAAAGGCTATCCTGCTGCTTGTACTTGGCTCTGCGTACTGCTTGTATCACGGTCTTGTATGGTATTCGGGCATTATTGGACTCAACTTGGACCCAACTTTTGAGGTGACCCCTTCCAGTGGCACAATTTTGCTTGGGCACAGTTTCCGATTTTGTTCGACGGCTTTCCTATCTCCTAGCAAGGGTTGGGGTCCGGGGAAGGG
>DATNIN010000036.1:0-46420 GCA_035604415.1 Candidatus Acidiferrales bacterium | reverse complement strand
CGACCGCATTCCTCGCTGGGTTACCGGCCGCCTGCCCCGGCGGCCGGTAACCCATACCCGCCACCGGGCAGAGTTTCACAGCCTTGGGCTGTGATGTAGACTCTCTCATTCGCCCTGGTACAAAAACTCGGTCTGGTCAGTCCGCAGCGGGGAACTCGAAGCGGCCGGAGGCGGGCGTGGCGTACCTTTCGCAGCTGGCGGATGGACTACCTCGCGTAACGAACGTCGACCACTACGCGCGGATTGTGAAGGAAAAGGCGATCCTGCGCAGCCTGATCTATTCGGCGTCGGTGATTCAGGAGCAGGCGCTGGCGGCGGACAATGAAGCCGTCAACCCACAACGGATATCGGACGTACTGGGAGACCTACATCAAGCCGCGAGTGTCCCAATATCTTTTGCGCGATTTCACGGTGGCGATTGTTTCGAACCTGCTTGAAGACGCGGCCGCTGTGCATCACCTGAACACTGACACGGCCGGCAAGGTCCGTTCGATTCTTAGCGGGGTGTTTACGTACGCGATGGCCAAAGGGCATTTTCCGGGCAAATCCGCAACCGACAACCCCGCGTCTCGTGCGCTTATTCCGGAAGCGGCGACAGAACCAAGAGAAACCGTCGCAGCGACACGCGAGGACGTGAAAGCGATTCTTGCGCGTCTCGCCGACGAGGGCATGCTGGTGGAACGCGCGGCTGTCGCGCTTATCGCGTACACCGGAATCCGACCAGGCGAATGTCGCGGCGCAAGATGGTCAGATTGGAATAGGACTGCCGCCCAGATTAGAGTCGAACGATCTGTGTGGCACGCCATTGAAGGCACCACCAAGACGAAACAATCAAACCGGTTCGTCGCCGTCACCGATGAACTGCGGGAAATCCTTCTTGCCTTGTGGAAAAGTCAGGGTTCGCCGATCGATGGGTACATTCTCGCTCGCTCCAAGGGGCGCTGCGCGAATCTCGATAACATGGCCAAGCGATCGATTGTTCCGGCTTTGTCTCGCTGCGCGGTTTGCAAGAAAGCAGAGACAGACAAACACGAGGGTCATCAGTTTCGGCGCGACGAAACCTTACCCCTTTGGCCGAGATGGTACGCGCTGCGGCGGTTCCATGGCACCCAGGTCCGGCACGAATCCGGGAACAGCGACACAATGAGCAAAGCGTTGGGCAACTCGAGAGCGGTTGCGGACAAGCACTACCTGAAATCGACGGAAGTGCTGCCTGATGTTAGGAAGGCGGTGAACGACGCAATGCGCGGACTGTCTGCTAGTTGTTGAAACTTAGGGCCTAACTTTCATGGAACGATGTTCAACACTAGTTCAACGAAAGGTTCTCTCCGAACCTTGTAAGTGATTGAAAGAAATGGCGGGGACGACGAGACTCGAACTCGCGACCTCTGCCGTGACAGGGCAGCGTTCTAACCAACTGAACTACGTCCCCGCGGTATCTGCACCAGATGGTGGGCGGTCAGCGATTTGAACGCTGGACCTTCCGGGTGTAAACCGGATGCTCTAACCGCTGAGCTAACCGCCCCTCGATCCATCGTAGCAGAAGCCGGACGCCGGAGGCTAGCGCTTATACGGCTGCAACTCGCGTCCCGGCGTATTCGCCGAAGCTTTTCGCACACTCATCACAGACATTCTCTGAAGTCCGGCTCGCTCCTTCCGATGAATCCATAGAGGGTTCGCGCCTCTCCTGCCGTTTTCGGTCAACCTGTACCTTAGTACAGGAGCAAAATTTTGCCTGTACGGACGTACAGGACACCGTGCGGCGGATCGGATGTTAGCTGATTCACCACGAACGGCACACCGGGTTCTCAATTCCGGAGCGGGCGCATGCTACTCTGCAAATTCCCGCGGTTCTAGTACCGCGGACGCACAACCATGTCTTCACGTCTCGGCGAAATTCTGGTCAAAGACAGCCTGATCTCCGCGGATCAGCTTAAGCAGGCGCTCGACTACCAGAAGAAAAACGGCGGCCGGCTGGGCACGTGTCTCGTGAAGCTGGGGTTGGTCAGCGACGACGACATTACCGCAGTGCTTTCCCGCCAATACGGCGTCCCCTCGATCAACCTGAAATTCTATGAAGTCGACCCGGCGGTGATCAAGCTCGTGCCGCAGGAGACCGCAGTCCGCTATCAGATCGTTCCGCTCTCCCGCGTGGGCTCGACGCTGACGATCGCGATGACCGATCCGACGAACGTCTTCGCGATGGACGACATCAAGTTTATGACCGGGTTCAACGTCGAACCGGTCGTCGCCTCGGAATCCGCCATCAGCGAGGCGATCCACAAGTTCTACGGCGAAGTCGAGAGCGTCGAAGAGCTCGACAAAGTGATGAAGGATCTGACGGGCGATGAAGCCGACGCCCTCGAGCTCGCGGCCGAAGAAACCGAGATGGACCTGGCGAGCCTCTCGAAGGCGGCCGAAGAAGCTCCCATCATCAAATTGTGTAACTTGATTCTCACCGACGCCGTCAAGCGCGGCGCGAGCGACATCCACGTCGAGCCCTACGAGAAGGAATTTCGCGTCCGGTTCCGCATCGACGGAATCCTGCAGAATGTCATGGCCCCGCCTTTGAAGCTCAAAGACGCCATGACCAGCCGCATGAAGATCATGTCCAAGCTCGATATCAGCGAGAAGCGGCTCCCGCAGGACGGCCGCATCATGATCAAGTACCTCAAGGACGGGAAGAAGAAGGAACTAGATTTCCGCGTCTCGACCGTGCCGACGCTGTTTGGTGAAAAGATCGTTCTCCGGTTGCTCGACAAGGAGAACCTGCGTCTGGATATGACCAAGCTCGGATTCGAGCCGGAGGCGCTGGCTAAATTCGAACGCCAGATACTGAAGCCCTACGGCATGGTGCTCGTCACCGGCCCCACTGGATCGGGAAAGACGAACACTCTCTATTCTTCCGTCGCGCGCCTGAACACGGCCGAAACGAACATCATGACTGCCGAGGACCCCGTCGAATTCCAGCTTCCAGGAATCAACCAGGTCCAGATGAAAGAACAGATCGGGCTCAATTTTGCCTCCGCCCTCCGCGCTTTCCTCCGGCAGGACCCGAACATCATTCTGGTAGGCGAGATCCGGGACTTCGAGACGGCGGAGATTGCCGTCAAGGCTGCGCTTACCGGCCACCTCGTGCTTTCGACGTTGCACACGAACGACGCGCCGTCCACGATCAGCCGCTTGATGAACATGGGTATCGAGCCTTTCCTGGTCGCCACTTCGGTCAATTTGATTTGCGCGCAGCGCCTGGTTCGCCGCATCTGCGTGCAATGCAAGGAGCAGTTGCAGATTCAGTCTCCGGCGCTCATCGAGGCGGGCTTCACGCCGGAAGAGGCGTCGAAGACCACGGTACAGCACGGCAAGGGCTGCGCCACCTGCAACAACACGGGCTACAAAGGCCGCGTCGGCTTATACGAAGTGATGGAGATTAACGACGACCTCCGCGAGTTGATCCTCGTCGGAGCCTCGGCGCTCGAACTCAAAAAGAAAGCGCTGGAGCAGGGAATGATCACGTTGCGCCGCAGCGGTCTGCAGAAAGTAGCGGCGGGCCTCACGACCATGGAAGAGGTATTGCGCGAAACCGTTCTGTAATCGGAGGAGAAGATGGCTGGCATCACACTGAGCGAGCTTCTGAAGAAAATGCTCGAAATGTCGGGCAGCGACCTGCATCTATCAACGAATAGCGCGCCGCGCGTGCGCGTCCACGGCAAGCTGCGGCCGCTTGACATGCCTCCTCTCACCGCGGCGGACACGAAGGCGCTCGCGTACAGCGTGCTGACCGATGTGCAGAAGCACCGCCTGGAGGAGAATCTCGAACTCGACTTCTCCTTCGGACTGAAGAGCCTCGCGCGTTTCCGCGGCAACATTTTTCACCAGCGCGGAGCCGTCGCGGCGGTGTTCCGGACGATTCCGTGGGAAATCAAAACTTTCGATGCGCTGGGTCTTCCGGCGATCGTTCGCAGCTTGTGCGACAAGCCCCGCGGACTCGTCCTCGTGACCGGCCCGACAGGTTCGGGCAAATCCACCACGCTCGCCGCGATGCTCGACAAGATCAACAACGAGCGCGAAGAGCATATGATCACGATCGAGGACCCGATCGAATTTCTTCACAACCACAAGAAGTGCCTCGTCAATCAGCGCGAGGTTCATTCGGACACGCACTCCTTCGCGAATTCTCTCCGCGCGGCTCTTCGAGAGGATCCTGACGTAGTGCTGATCGGCGAAATGCGCGACCTCGAAACAATCGAGTCGGCGCTCCGCATCGCCGAAACCGGACACTTGACCTTCGCGACGCTGCACACGAACTCTGCGGTTTCCACGATTAACCGTATCGTGGACGTGTTCCCGGCTCACCAACAGCCGCAGGTTCGCGCGCAACTCTCGATGGTGCTTGAAGGAATCCTTTGCCAGTCCCTTCTTCCGCGCATCGACGGCCGTGGAAGGGCCATGGTGATGGAGGTTCTGATTCCCAACGCGGCGATCCGCAACCTGGTCCGGGAGGACAAAATCCACCAGATCTATTCGGCGATGCAGACCGGAACAGGACAGACCGGAATGCAGACGTTCAACCAGAGCCTTTCGAACGCCTATTTCCAGAAGTTAATCACTTTGGAAACGGCGCTCTCGAGATCCTCGAATCCAGACGAATTGCAGGATTTAATTAACCGTGGGGTGACCTCGCCGCCTGCTGGCGGCCGAGTTCCTGTCCGGCGGTAAAGGGAGAGGGAGGTAACAGATCATGCCGGTTTTCACATATCGCGGAGTCAACCGCGCAGGCGCGACGATTACGGGAGAGCGCACCGCGGAGAACAAGGCTCAACTGGCGGCCATGCTGCGCCGGGAGCAGATCAACGTCAGCAAGCTCTCGGAAAAGGGCAAGGAATTCAATATCCCCACCTTCGGAGCCGGCGTGGATTCGAAGGAGCTGGCGATCTTCACGCGGCAGTTCTCGGTGATGATCGACGCGGGCTTGCCTCTCGTCCAGTGCCTCGAGATTCTGGCCGGTCAGCAGGAGAACAAGACCTTCCAGAAGATCCTCAACAACGTGCGGGCTTCGGTCGAGGGCGGCGCCACGCTTTCCGCCTCGATGAAGCAGCACGAGAAAGTCTTCGACGCGCTGTACTACAACATGGTCGAGGCTGGCGAGACCGGCGGTATCCTCGACACGATTCTCCAGCGCCTTTCCACGTATATCGAAAAGAACGTGAAATTGAAGCGGGCTGTCCAGTCCGCCATGATCTATCCCGTCGCCGTATTAAGCATCGCGGCGAGCGTGATCATTTTGTTGCTGTGGAAGGTTGTTCCGATTTTCGTCACGTTGTTCAATGGACTGGACGCCTCGCTGCCGCTGCCGACCCGCATCGTGATTGGGTTGAGCAACTTTGTGGGAAGTATCTGGGGGTTCATGGTCGTGGTTGTGTTCGTTGCTTCGGGCGTCGCGATCAAGTTCTGGTACGGCACTCCGCCGGGCCGGATGATGATCGACACGATGTTGTTGAAGGCTCCTGTCGTCGGCAACGTTTTGCGAAAAATCGCGGTCGCGAGATTCACACGGACGCTCGGGACGCTGATTTCAAGCGGCGTGCCCATCCTGGAAGGCTTGGATATCACCGCTCGCACTTCAGGCAACGCGGTGGTCGAAAGGGCCATTTCGCAGACCCGCAAGGCCGTGGAAGCCGGGCGGTCGCTTGTCGATCCGCTCAAGGAAACTGAGGTATTCCCTGGCATGGTGACGCAAATGATCGGCGTCGGAGAGCAGACGGGCGCAATGGACGCCATGCTTCAGAAGATCGCCGATTTCTACGAGGACGAAGTGGACGCGGCTGTGAAAGACATGCTGACGGCCATCGAGCCGATCATGATCGTGGTCTTGGGCGTGATCGTCGGCGGAGTCGTTATTTCGATGTATTTGCCGCTGTTCTCGTTGATCAGCAAACTGTCGGGCCACTAGACTCGGCACGTCGCAGCCTGGCGGGAGATATCGGCGGATGCCCGTGAGATCCGAGGCGTCCGCCGGCTGCGGCTCCGCGAGAGAAGCGACCTTTGCCGTAGTCACTAGGAATCAACCCGGAGTTAGAAACCGTCGGCGAATGTGAAATGAAATCCACACCCAGCTTGAGCGAATGGCTTCCCTGGCTGGGCCGCGTTCGTTTCCTCGTCATCACGTTCCTCCTGGCCGTCGTTGTGGTGGTGCGTCAATGGACTCCGATCGCCCTTCCGGTATTGCCTCTGTTTGGGCTGGCAGCTCTGTGGTACACCATCGCGACGCTCGATTTGATTCTTCAGCGCGAGGCTCCCCGTGCGCAGTGGGTCGCGCCGGTTCAGATCGCTCTGGACCTCGCGATCATAACCGGCGTGGTATATGCGAGTGGCACCCAGGATAGCTACTTCGTTTCGCTGTATCTCCTGGCTATTTTGATGGGGACCATCCTGTTTTCGCGGCGCGGCGCGTTTCTGGTGGCGGGTTTCAGTTTTGTCCTGCTCGGATGCGTGGTGGAACTGACCTACTATGGCGTGATTGAGCGCACCGCGACGTCCGTGCCGGCTCCGCGAGCCCTCGAATCCTGGCTGGCAAGCAATCTTTTTGCCTTTTTTGCCGTGGCTTATCTCGGAAGCTTGCTTGCGCAAACCATCCGCACCAAGGGCGTCGAACTGGAGGAGAAAAGCGAAGCCCTGAAGGACCTGCAAGCTTTCAACCGCGACATCATTGAGTCCATGCGCGGCGGCCTGCTCACGACGGACCTCGAAGGCCGCATTCTGCTGGTCAACCGGGCTGGCGCGGAGATTACTGGGCATGGGTTCGGTCTGCTTCGCGGCGAGAGGGTCGCGGACGTGTTTCCCGGCTTCTGGCCGGTCGAGATGAACGACGCGGGCAATCCCCTGGCGCTGCGCAAGGAGATCGAGTTCCGCACCCCCGCCGGGGTCACGCGATTTCTCGGCGTATCGATTTCGCCTCTCCGGACAGGTCAAAACGAGACCAGCGGATTCGTATTCAACTTTCAGGATCTGACGGAATTGAAGCGGCTCGAACGCGAGGTGTTCACGAAGGAGCGGATGGCTGCGCTTGGCCGGTTGTCGGCGGCCATCGCGCATGAGATACGCCAGCCTCTCACGGCCATGACCGGGGCGCTCAAGGAGCTTGCCCGGCTCGCGCCTCTCGACGACGACGACAAAAAGCTGGTTCAGATCGTCAGCCGCGAATCGCAGCGTTTGAATCAGATCATCACCGAGTTTCTCGACTATTCCCGCGAGAGGAGCTACGCGTTCGCGGATATCGATGTCGTCCCTTTAATCGAAGAGACGTTGCTGCTGATCGAGCGGCACGCCGCTGCGTCAGGCAAAGTTCGTCTGGAGCGCAACTTCCTGGCGCGGAGCCTTCGCGTTCGCGCTGACCGCGATGCCATCAAGCAGGTCTTTTGGAATCTCTGTAACAACGCGCTGCGCGCGATGCCCGAGGGTGGCGTGCTTTCCGTGGGTCTCGAATCGGAAGGGGAATTGGCGCGAATCTCGATTCGCGACACGGGAACTGGATTCGACCCGCGCGCCGCGGTCCGCATGTTTGAGCCTTTTCAGTCGGGCTTTCCCGGAGGGACGGGACTGGGTCTCGCGATCGTGTACCAGATTCTTCAGGCCCATCGGGGACGGATCCGCGTCGAAACGGAGCCGGGACTGGGAGCGGAGTTCATCGTCGAACTTCCACTCGTGCAGCGCGTTCGGCCAAACACTCGACGGGAGCAACGAGCCGGCGCCGAGGCCCTGCCGCCGGCGGAGCCTATGGTAGGGAAGGTATAGGGAGTACATGGCGCACCTGCTAATTGTCGATGACGAGCGGTCCATCTGCGAGCTGCTGGAGATCAGTTTTCGGAAGGAAGGTCACAAGGTTGAGGTGGCCACCAGCGGGGAAGCGGCCAAGCGGCAGCTCGCCTCCAGGATATTTGACATCGTCGTCTCCGACATCTGCATGCCCGACATGGATGGCGTGGAATTGCTGCGTTATTGCAAGGAAATCGCCCCGGACACAACCTTCATTTTGATCACCGGTGTGCCGACCATCGACACGGCGATCGCGGCCGTGAACTTCGGCGCGGATCGCTACGTCATCAAGGGTGACCGGCTGCTCGATGAGCTCCGGCCGGCGGTGAGGCAGGTGGCTGAAAATCTGGCGCTGAAGAAGGAAGCCGGCTACCTGCGACGCGAACTCCGTCGCCTTACCGGGCTCGATCACATGATCGGAACCAGCGCGAACATGCGCGCGATTTTCGAGCTGATTGAAAATATCGCTCCGCAGCCGAGCCGCGTCCTGATCACGGGCGAAAGCGGCACGGGAAAAGAGCTCGTGGCACGCGCCATTCATGAAAACAGCACTCGCGCGAAGAATCCGTTCATCACGATTAACTGCGGTGCGTTCCCGGAGACGCTTCTTGAATCCGAGCTTTTTGGCTACATGAAGGGCGCTTTCACGGGCGCGAACGAAAACCGCCGCGGATTGTTTCATGCGGCGCATGGCGGCACGCTCTTCATGGACGAGATCGGGAATATGAGCGTCACGATGCAGGTGAAGCTGTATCGCGTTCTTCAGGAGGGCAAAGTACGCCCGATCGGCAGCACCGAAGAAACGGAAGTGGATGTCCGCGTAATCGCCGCGACGAATAAGAACCTTGAAAAGGAAATTGCCGAGGGACGGTTCCGCGAGGACTTGTATTATCGGCTGAACGTCATCCCCATTCATCTTCCCCCGCTGCGCGAACGTCGGGACGATATTCCGCTCTTGGCTCGGGAGTTCCTGGGACGCTTCGCAAAGTCGATGAGCAAGAAGATCGACGGCATTGAGCCCGAGGCGATGCGCCTGCTCGAAGTCTACGAGTGGCCGGGGAACGTGCGCGAACTCGAAAATACGATCGAGCGGGCGGTGGCTCTGGAGAGCAGGAATCGGATTTCCGTGGAGGCTCTGCCAGACCGCATCCGCAGCCATTCACAGGCGTCCGTTCCGCATGCCGCGCAGAACGGCGACCGGGGCTCGCTGCCGGAGGAAGGCTTGAATCTGGAGGAGCACATCCAGCAGGTCGAGCGCTCGTACTTACTAGCCGCCCTGGAGCGTTCGGGCGGTGTGCGCACCCAGGCGGCAGGGCTTCTGAAAATGTCCTATCGCTCGTTCCGGCACTACGCGAAGAAATATGGTGTGTGACTGTGACCTTTCTGAGCTCTCCGTCGCCATGGACCAAGATTTTAAGGAAAGCGGGCCTCCAGCCGTTTTCGTCATTCGTAGCGGCCAAAAATTGTCGGTCGCGCAGCCTTTCCTTGAGTCGCGCCGGATTTCCCGAATCGATTCAAGGGAATTGGTGCCTGTATCTATCTGAGAGCACGAGGTATAATTGCATTGTGTCGCGGGAGTAAACCCCGCGTGGCCAGCTGGCATCCCCCTTGCGAGATATCCAGGCGTACCCCGCCAGGGAGTACTCAAAAAGAGATCATGGAGCAAGGCTCCTAGGAGAAGAGAATGAACAAGAGACAGAAGGGCTTTTCGCTGATTGAGTTGCTGATCGTCGTGGCGATCATTTTGATCATCGCGGCTATCGCAATTCCGAACCTGCTTCGCGCCCGTATGGCGGCCAACGAGTCTTCGGCAGTCGGCTCGCTGCGCACGATTACGTCCGCTCAGGCGACGTACTCTTCGATGTACGGCGTCGGCTATGCGAACAACATGACGCAACTCGGACCCGGCAACAACACCTGCGTCACGGCGAACCTGATTGACAGTGTTCTCGCGCTCGGCGTAAAAAGTGGTTACACGTTCCCCATCGCTTTTCCCGGACGCGTGGCGAACCTGACGCCGGCGACGGCCATACCGCCAGGTTGCGTTGACGGTGCGGCGTCGTGGACAGAGACCGCAAATCCCACGCAGTGCGACCAGACTGGCCACAAGACGCTGTTCGTGGATCAGTCGGGCGTGATTCGTCAGGACGTTTCTGCGAACTGCCCGGGTGCAACGGTTGCTAGCCCGCCGCTTCAGTAGTCTGCAAGTAAATCGGGGGGAGAAGGCTCGGCCTTCTCCCCTTCTTTTTCAAGAGCGAGTAAGGATGTTGAGGTAAGTGTCAGGGAACAGAGAAGCTGTCCGAAAAGTGGCGCAACGAGTCGAACTTGGATATAGAGCGACTGCGATCGATGCGCACTCTTCAGGCGGCTTTACGAAGGATTCGGAAGCAGCAGTCTCGGGAGACCTACGGTGCGCAGGAGAGAGAAGGGCTTTTCGCTGATCGAGTTGCTGATCGTCGTGGCGATCATCCTGATCATCGCGGCCATCGCAATTCCGAACCTGCTTCGCGCCCGTATGGCGGCCAATGAGTCTTCGGCAGTCGGCTCGATTCGTTCGATCGTCACCGCACAGACCGCGTATTCTTCCGTGTTCGGTATCGGCTATGCGCATGACCTGACGACGCTTGGGCCGGGCCTCAACGTGTGCACCGCGGCAAACTTGATCGACAGCGTTTTGGTGGGTGGACTGAAGAGCGGCTACACATTCCCGGTGGTCTTCGCCGGTACCGTTGCGAACGGGACGCCAGCGGCAGTCCTACCGGCAGGTTGCGCAGACGGTGCTGCGAAATGGACGGAGACCGCCAGCCCCATTCAGTGCGACCAGACGGGCCACAGAACACTTTTCGTGGATCAAACAGGTGTGATTCGCCAGGACGTTCAAGCGAACTGCCCGGGCGCGACGGTCGCCAGCCCACCGATTCAGTAGGCCGTAATTCGAAGTCGTCGGGGAAGGAAAGTAGCAGGTCCCTCACCGTTTTTCTGCCGCGTCGTAGCAATCAACCGCCTGCGCTCATGTCGTCATACGCTTGTTTCCTGCTAAACTTCTGCTCGTGTTCTCGATTCTGCTCGGATTCTTTCTGGCGATCACGTCCCCGTCGGCCAACAGCGCAGATTCCATTCGCCGGGCTCTCGAAGCGCGGTATCAGCACGCTCGCACTCTGAGCGCCGCGTTCTTCGAGCGCTACAGCGATGGCAACGGCGGTGTGGTTGCTGAATCGGGAACGGTCTATTTCTCGCGTCCGGGGAGAATGCGCTGGGAATACGAATCCCCTGAGCAAAAGCTGTTTCTCGTGGACGGCGCCAACGCCTGGTTCTACGTTCCAGCCGACCGCACTGCCAGCCGCGCGAAAATGAAGGAGAGCTCGGACTGGCGCACTCCTCTCGCCTTGCTTGCGGGCAAGGCCGATCTTTCGAAACTTTGCCGAAGCCTTGCGGTGGCCGCTCCCGGCTCGGAGCCCGCGGGCGTAAAGAGTGTGGGGCCACTATCCGCCGGCAACACCCTCCTGCGGTGTGCACCGCGTGTCGATCAGGATGAGCCGGGGAGCCTCAAGGAGGTTCTGTTTGAGGTCGATCCCGAAGCGCGCCTGGCTCGCGTGGTAATTCGGGAAGCGGGCAACGCCGAAACGGAATTCCGCTTCGGAAACTGGCAGGAGAACGTGGTCATCCCGGAAGCGAAATTCCACTTCCAGCCGCCGCCCGGCGTCGCGGTCGTTGACGAGGAATCCCTCGCGAACCAGATCCGGTGACGTTGCAGGCTATCTTCAGTCGCGAAGAAACGCCGTTGTTTCCCGCAAGAAGAGATCGAGTTGATCGTGGTGTAACCAGTGGCCGGCGTTGGGGACTTTCACCAGTCGGCTGTCGCGAATCACTGTCTTGCGCCGGTCGGTTTCCGAGATGGGCAGAAAACTTTCCATCCCCGAAAAGAACAAAACTGGGCAGGCAATTTGGCCGAATAACTGGACGGTGTCATCGATGTCGTATCCGTAGGGAGGGAACACGCGGACGTAGTTGTCGAATTTCCAGACAAGCGATCCGTCCGGGTCCCAATTGGTGCCGTGCAGCGTGAGATGCCGCGCCACTTCGTCCGATAGATGCGGGTTGGCTTCCTGCATCCGCGCGATGGCCGCGCCGAGATTGGGATACGTCTTCGTCCCGCGCTTCTCGGAGTCACGCACCTCCTCGATCCAGGTCCGCATGCGCTCCGACGCGGGCCCGTGCGCGGCGTGATCCGGTGCGAATCCCAGCCCCTCGATCGACACAGCCTTGCGGACGCGATTGGGATACACGCCTGCATAGTGCAGCACGACGCCACCGCCGAGCGAATGGCCGACCAGCCGGACAGGGAAGTCGTTGATGATGTCGAGTAGCGCTGAAAGATCGAGAACGTGCTCGGCGAGGCTGTACATTGCCCCGGGGGCCCAAGCGCTGTTCCCGTGCCCGCGCAGGTCGAGCGCGTAAACGTGATAGTGCTCCCGCAGAGACCGCGCCACCCAATCCCAGCTGCGTGCGTGGTCGAGTCCGCCATGCACCAGAACGACGGATGGCTTGCCGTCTTGCCCGTAATCCCAGAATTGCAGCTTCAGGCGGTCGGAATAAAAGTAGTGTGAGATCGGCTCCATGGGTTTTCGCTAAATCCTCCGGGATCTAGGACCGACCGCGACTTTACCATAGCTGCTTTGCGTCTCGGACCCCGGCGGGCGAATTCGTTCCAGCAGACCCTTTTTCCCGTTGTCACATCCTATTCACAGCCCGTTTTCACGGCCTCAGTCTTGGCCCAGAAGGGGTATGCTAAGCCTTGCGCGGGCCGCCTCCGAGAGCGGCGCGCCGATCAACCAAATGGCCGAATTTGTTTGTAAAGTCGGGGATACCTCCGGCCGGATCTTTCAGCAGGTGGAAACGGCCCAATCGGAGGACGAAGCCAGGCAGAAGCTCGCCGACCGGGGCCTCTACGTCTTCACCGTACGCAATCATTTCGACGTCCTCGCGCAGTTCAGCCTATCGCGCAGGGAACGCAAGATCCGCCCGGGAGACTTCCTGATCTTCAACCAGCAGTTCAATACACTCATCAAGGCAGGTCTGCCGATCTTGAGATCCCTCGACCTGCTGGCAGAGCGTGCCGCGGCGCCGCGTCTCCGTCCCATCCTGGAGGAGGTCCGGCAGCGGGTCCGCGAAGGCGCCCTCTTGTCCGACGCGCTTGGTGCGCAGGGCGCGTTCCCGCCGGTTTACGTGACGGTGGTCAGCGCGGGCGAGCGCAGCGGCAACCTCACGGGAGTGCTCGACCAATACATCGCTTACCTGCGTGTCAGCACCGGTTTTCGGAGCCGCCTGCTGACGGCCCTGATCTATCCGACGGTCTTGGTTCTGGTCGCGCTCATCATCGTCACCTATCTGGCGACGTACGCGCTGCCGCAGTTCGCGGACCTGTATCAGCAGTTGAACGTCCCCCTGCCGGCGAGCACACGAATATTGCTTTCCATCGCGATGCCGTTGCGCAACTACTTCATCGTGCTCATGGCGGCGCTGGCGTTCGGAGCGATTGCGATTTTCTTGTGGACCAGGTCCGATCAGGGGGCGCTTGCGGTGGACCGCCTGAAACCGCGGATGCCGGTCTTCGGCGACATCTGGCTGAAGGCGCAGATCGCCCAATTTCTGCGCACTCTATCGACTCTTCTGGGCGGCGGAACACCCCTGGTTCCGGCGCTCCACACCTCGTCGGCGGCCATCGGCAGCCGTCTGGTGGCAACCTCGGTCGATCAGGCGGCCGAGCGCGTCAAGGAAGGGGAGTCTCTGCACGCCAGCCTCGCCGGAACCCGCCTGATTCCCGATCTCGCGCTCGAGATGATCGAAGTAGGCGAGGCTTCGGGAGCGCTGACGTCCATGCTCACGAGCGTGGCGGAGTTCTACGAAAATGAAGTCGACACGCGCTTGCAACGGTCGCTGTCGTGGATTCCGATCGTGATTTTGGGGGTCATGGCCGTTGTGGTAGGCTTCATTTTGATCTCGCTGTATCTGCCAATGTTTTCCCTCCAGGTCGGATCGGCAGGGGGATAGGACTCGATGGCCACTACCGGCAATAATCCAGCACTCGCGGACGTCGCAAACTCCGCCGCGGAGCGCGAACAGGCACGCCGCCTGGCTGAGCGGTACCGGTGTCCGTTTATCGATCTCACCGAGCAGCGCATCGATCCGGAGCTGTTCCGCAGCATCCCGGCCGAAATGATGTTCCGCTACAACTTTGTTCCGCTTGCGGCGCACGATTCGACGCTTGTGGTAGCGATGGCCGATCCGAGCCAGTTGCAGCTGACCGATGAGCTCCGGCTGCTGCTCGGGAAACGATTGGAGATTAAGGTCGCGACAGCCTCGCAGATCGGCGACCTTCTGAAGCGCACCGAGCAGTCGCAGCGCGTTCTCGACCAGGCGACCGAGGGCTTCACGCTCCAGGTTGTGACCGAGGACGAGGACAGCGACGAAAACATCTCGATGGAAAAGCTCACGCGCGATACGGGCGCGAGCCCCGTCGTGCGGCTGGTCAATACCGTGATTTTTACGGCGCTCGAGCGGCGAGCGAGCGACATTCACATCGAGACGCGCAATTCGGAAGTGGTGGTGAAATACCGCATCGACGGCGTGCTCCAATTCGCCATGAAACCGCTCGATAAGGAGTGGCACGCGACGATTCTTTCGCGCATCAAGGTGATGAGCGAGCTCGACATCGCCGAGCGCCGCGTTCCTCAAGACGGCCGTTTTCGCGTGCACTACAAGGGCCGCGACGTCGATTTCCGCGTTTCGATCATGCCGTCGGTCCACGGTGAAGACGCCGTCCTTCGCGTGCTCGACAAGGAAACGCTCGGCGAGAAATTCCGCAATCTGACGCTCGATGTCGTCGGCTTCGAACAGGAGGAGGTAACGCGTTTCCGGCGCTACATCCACGAGCCCTATGGGATGGTTCTCGTCACCGGCCCGACCGGTTCGGGAAAGACGACGACGCTCTACGCCGCCATCAACGAGATCAAGAACGACGAAGACAAGATCATCACGATTGAAGACCCGGTGGAATACCAGGTCCGCGGCATCACCCAGATTCCCGTGAACGAGAAAAAGGGCCTTTCGTTCGCTCGCGGCTTGCGCTCCATCCTGCGGCACGATCCGGACAAGATCATGGTCGGCGAAATCCGCGACCAGGAAACCGCGCAGATCGCCATCAACTCCGCGCTGACCGGCCACCTCGTTTTCACCACCGTGCACGCGAATAACGTGACGGACGTGATCGGCCGTTTCATCAACATGGGGGTCGAGCCTTACAACTTCGTCTCCGCGCTCAACTGCATCCTGGCGCAGCGTCTGGTGCGCGTCGTTTGCGAGAATTGCAAAAAGCGAGTGTCGTACGCTCCTGCGGTGCTGACGGAATCGGGTCTCGAACTATCCGAGTGGGGGCAGGTGCCATTCTACGAAGGCGCCGGATGCCTCGAATGCTCCGGCAGCGGTTACCGCGGACGCACGGCCATCACCGAGCTTCTCGATCTTTCCGACCGCATCCGCGAGATGATCATCGACCGCCGCCCAACCTCGGAAATCAAGCGCGTGGCCAGGGAAGATGGCATGACCTTCCTCCGCGATTCGGGGCTGCGCAAGGTGCGCGCGGGGATCACGACGCTGCGCGAGATCAATAAGGTGACGTTCCTTGAGTAGCTCGCCGAGCATGGCCACCGCCGCGACTCCGTTCTATCAGTCCGGAATCCTCGGCCGCGTCGACCGCTGGCTGCACGCCATGCCGCACCCGCCGCTGGTTGTGGAAGTGGCGCGGGATCACGTGGCTGCGGCGCGCTGGGGGAATGTGCGCGGGCAGCTCGAGCAGGTCGCCGTGGAATCGCTGCCTGCGGGTTCGGTGATGCCTTCCACGGTCGAGACGAACATCACGCAGCCCGAAGCGGTGCGCTCTGCCCTACTCCGGGTCTTCAGCCGGGTTCCAGACCGTGGCGCTCCGGTGACGCTTCTGGTTCCGGATCCGGTGGTGCGCGTTTTCATATTGCCCTTCGATACCCTTCCGCGGCGCGCGAATGATGCGCTGCCTCTGCTCCGCTGGCGGTTGAAGAAGAGCGTGCCGTTCGATGTGGACGAGACGGTCGTCTCCTGGATGCGACAGAAGGGCCGCGAAGCCAACCTGGAAGTCATCACGGCCATGGCGCGGCGTCCGATTATTCGGGAGTACGAAGAGATTGTGGAGTCAGTGGGAGCCCATGCCGGAGTGGTGCTGAGCTCGACTCTGGCGACGCTTCCGCTCCTCGAAGAGCGCGGCACGACCCTGCTCGCCCGGCTCTGTGGGCGGACGCTGACGACAGCGATTGTTTATGGACCGAATCTGTGCGTCTACCGCTCGACGGAGATGCCGGCTGAGGCGGCTCTGCTCGATCCGCAGGCCATGCTCGATGAGGTTTTTCCGGCCGTCGCGTATTACCAGGACACGTGGGGCGCCTCCATCGACCGCGCCCGGCTGACGGGTTTCGGCGAAAGAAAAGAGGTGTTCGGTGCTGCACTGGCCGGGGAGTTGAAGATCAGTGTGGCACCGCTGTCCGACGCCGAAGGCGCGCGCGACCTCGATACACCGGCCAAGGATCTGATTCATCACGGTCTCGATGCGCTGGCCGGGTGGATGCTGAACGGCAAATCGTGATCTGCCGGCCCGAGTGGATGAAGAGTGGTTCCCACGGGACGGCGGCATTAGCTTCTGGGTACCCAAGATGAAGTTACAGCTCAATCTCGCCACTGCGCCGCAAGCCAATAACCGGCCGTTCCTCGCCGGAGCCGCTCTCGCCGGCACAGTCGGGCTGCTAGCGCTCGTGGTTCTGTCGCACGCTGCGTTCCGATCCTGGGAATCCAACCGGGAGCTCCGCGCAGACACCGCGCGCTGGGAAGGTCAGATGCGAGTGGACCAGCAGAAGCAGCAGGAGCTGGCAGCCTACTTTCGCGGGCAGGCAGCGCAACAGATTCTCGACCGCTCAGGTTTCCTCAATTCCCTGATCGACGAGCGCAGCTTTCCTTGGACGAAGATCTTTATGGATCTTGAGGAGACACTGCCGGCGGGCGTCCGCGTGGTCAGCATTTCTCCCCGGCTCGTGAGCGGCCGCGCCGAGGTTACGCTTGAAATCGGCGCCACGAACGACGATGGGAAGATTCGCTTCCTCGAGGCCATTGAGAAATCGAAGACTTTCACCGGCATGGTGGTGAAGGACGAGCGGCATCCCGAACAGGCCAGTTCGGCTGATCGAATCGTGCTCGACCTCACCGTCTGGTACTCGACTACGTGACGATAAGCGTGGACTGGCGAAACTGGAAACTATGGACAGGCATCGCGCTGGCGCTTGTGTTGGCGCTCGATCTGGGGCTGGGTTTTGTGCTATGGCAGAGCTACAGCCAGGGCCCGCAGGCAATGCGCGCCGAGCGGGATCGCCTGGCGATCCGGGCAAAGCTCCTCCGTGCGGACGTGGACCGGGGCGAAAAGATCCGCGCGTCTCTCCCGCAGGCGGGGAAGGATTGCGAAACGTTTTATCGCGAATCGTTTCTGGATGCGGCGACCGGTTACTCCCGGATCGAGTCCGACCTCGATACGATTGCCTCGCATTCCGGCGTGAGGACATCCGGTTTCAGTTTCAAGCAGAAAGAGATCAAAGAACGCGGCGTCACCGAGATATCGATCAATACGGCCGTCGAGGCGGATTATCCGGCCGTAATTCAGTTCATCAATGGCGTCGAACGTTCTAAGAATTTCTACCTCCTGGACAGCCTTCACCTGGCCTCGGCAACTACGGGGGGAATCCGGCTGGAACTTGAGCTGCACACGTATTTCAGGATCTGAACGATGTCGCGTCGCACGGAAATCTATCTTCTCGTCGGGCTGGCGGTCGTGCTGGCCGCGGTTCTCTATTTCCGGAACCGATCCGACGTTCCCGGCATCGCCGGCGTCTTCGCGGCGGACACAAAATTCGTGCCACTCGACGTGCAGGAGCCGCAGCTCCGGCTGGACCAGCTGGAAAAGCTTCGCAAACTCGAGTATTCCGGGTCGCACCGGAACATTTTCGTGGCCGCGCCGCCACCGGTGGCAAAGCCGGCGGGCCGGGCCATGAAAGCTCCGGAGCCCTTCGTCGGACCGATGAAGCCTCCGCCCCCACCTCCGTTACAAGTGCCGGGCGAGTTCTTTGGCTACGCCGCGCAGCCCGACACGGGACGGAAGTTCGCCTTCTTCACCAGCGGAGACGATGTTTTCGTCGTGGCCGAAGGGGACACGTTCTTAAATAACTTTCGCGTCGTACACATCGGAAACGACTCCGCCGACGTGGAGGAGATTTCCACGGGCCGCCGCGCCACCGTTCCGATGACTCAGCCGCCGAACCAGGCGTCGAACCCATGAGCGTTCGTTCAGCGCGCCACCCGCGTGCGGTGCCCGCGCGTCGCCCTTCCCGCGAATCGGGTTCGGCCTACCTCATCGCGCTTTTCATGGCTGTGGTGCTCGTGATCTCCTCGCAGGCCGCGATGAAAAACCTCCTGACGGAGGGCCGCCGCCAGCGGGAAGCCGACACGATCTGGCGCGGCAATCAGTATGTCCTCGCGATTCAGCGCTACTTCCGCAAGACGGGGCACTATCCCCAGAACCTCGATGACCTGAAGAACGGGCTCCCCGAGCTTCATTTCTTGCGCCTCGCGGCATACAAGGATCCCATGAACAAGGGGGACGGCTCCTGGCGGATGATCTACGTCAACGCGTCAGGGCAGATCATCTGCAGCACGAAATACGCCACGCTTCAGCAGATGGCTCTGATGGATCTCAACGGCGGACAGATGCCGACGGCACAGCAAGGGGCAATGCCGGGCACGCCCGTTTCCGGCGTGACTTCGGGCACCAGCGACACGACCAATCAGAATGCGCAAGGCTCGCAGCCGGGTGCAACGACGTCCGGCCAAGGATTGACCGGAGGCGCGACCGGTAACCCCTCCGGTGGGGCGCAGACTCCCGGCGCGAGCCAGTCGGATACCTCCAGCCAGCCCGGCAATCCTGCGGCTCAGCTCCAGCCCACGGGACCGTGTGACGGGCCGGTAATCGGCGGCTTTGTGACGGGAGTTGCCAGCAGCGTGGATAAGCCTTCGATCAGGGTGTACAAAGGCGGGAAGAAATACATCGAGTGGGAGTTCATCTGGAACCCGATCGAGGATCAGGCGCGCGCGGTGCAGCAGGGACTTTCTCCACTGGCGCCACAGCCCGGCCAGCCTGGCCAGCCGATCGCTCCCGGTTTCGGAGGAACGATCATGCCGAGCACCTCGACTACCCAACCTCCCGCGCAGTCTCCTTGAGGTTTCGCCATGGCAGCTGATCCCGACGTTGAACCAAAGCCGGACGCGGGCATTCGCGCGTACGTGATCGTTTCCGCTCTGGCGCTCACTTTGGTTCTCGCCTATGTGGGCTGGGTGTTCTTCTCGCGCTGGCAGGGGAATCGCGCCATCGAGGAACGCGCCGCTGGCGAAAAGCGAGCCGAGGCGCAGCAGACCTTCGAGGGAATGGGCGGGGACCGTTTCGAGATTCTGAGGTTCGACGCGCTGCCGGGAGTGATTCGTTCCGGCGACGAACTGGACCTGTGCTACGGAGTGTCGAACGCGAAGTCTGTGACGCTTGAGCCGCAGAAAAACGCAGTTTGGCCAGCCTACAGCCGTTGTGTCAAGGTTTCGCCCCGCAAAACCACTACCTATACGCTGACGGCCACCGATGCCGCCGGCCACACCAAAACATCGACCGTTACCGTGGAAGTTCACTGAGCAGTAGGCTTTGCAAATTGCCGTGCGAAGATGCAAAATAACCCCATGGCCGTGGAACTCGCGAAGGGCGTCACACTTGAAAAGCCGGGCGAGGATGAAAATTTCCTCAAGGATGAAGGCATCCTCTTCGCTTCTCTCGACAAAGTTGTCAACTGGGCGCGCCGCAGCTCGATCTGGCCGATGTCCTTTGGCCTTGCTTGCTGCGCGATCGAGATGATGTCGATGGCCGCCTCGCGATACGATATCTCGCGGTTCGGCGCTGAAGTTTTCCGCGGCTCCCCGCGCCAGTCCGACCTGATGATCATCGCCGGCCGCGTTTCGCAGAAAATGGCGCCGGTGATCAAGCAGCTCTACGCGCAGATGCCGGAGCCCAAGTGGGCCATCTCGATGGGCGCATGCGCCACGTCCGGCGGCGTCTTCAACAATTACGCAATCGTCCAGGGCGTCAACCAGGTGATTCCGATCGATGTGTACGTCCCGGGCTGTCCGCCGCGCCCCGAAGCTCTGCTGTACGCCGTGTTCCAACTTCAGAAGAAAATCGACGCGGACCGCGGCAGCTTCCTGCGTTCCCTCAACTTCAGCAAAAGCTGACGATCCGCATCGTTTGCGCTCCGGACGGTTTTGTGGAGCGGCGAGGCCCTCTCTTCACAAGAATTACGATCCTGGTTCAGGTACCACCACCGCCGTCCCACCGTCGAATTCGACGGCGCTCCCGGGCGTGAAATGCTCGCGGCGCAAGTACGCCATCCCGATGGCCCTGCCTTCCGCGGGAGAATATGCGGCGCTTGTCACGTAGCCGACGTCCGCGCCATCCGCGCGGAGTTTGGTGCCCGGCAATGGCGGCGCGGCGCTTGAAAATTTCAGACTCACGCGCTTCCGATTGACGTGTCCGCGCGACCGCACCCGCTCGACGATCTCTTGCCCCGTATAGCAGCCCTTTGAAAAGCTGACGTGAGTGTTCTCCAGCACTGCTTCGTGCGGGATCATCGAGTCGTTGAAATCGACGGGGAACCACGGCACGCCCGCCTCCAGCCGCAGCGCGTTGAGGGCGGCCATCCCGATGGGCTCGCCTCCGTGGGCGCGGATCCCCCCGAGCATCTTTTGCCACAACGAGGGCAGCCAGTCGCGCCGCGCGACGATCTCCGCGCCCATTCCTCCGAAGTGCGACCTTCGCAGGACCTGGCAGCGGATGTGCTCGATGGCGACGTCCCGGATCGACATCTCCGGAAGGTCTTCGATCGCCACGCCGCACGCCTGCTGGATGATCGCGGCCGCACGCGGTCCCTCCAGCGCTATGCTGCCGGTGGTCTCCGTCGCATCGGCGATCTTCACATCGGACGCGATAATGTATTTTTCGAGCATCGCAACCGCGAGTTCCCGCGCCGACATGTGCGTGCGCACCAGCACCTTCTCCGGCTGCAAGTAAATTTCAAGCTCCGCGAGAATGTGTCCCTGAGGGTTCAGCAGCAGGGCCAGAGCCCCGCTCCCTTCCGAAAGCGCCTGGATGTTGTTGGAAGTGATGGCGTGGAGGTACTTCACGCGGTCGCGGCCGGTAAGCACCAGCACCGCGTGCCAGCTCGTATCGAAGAGCGCCACGCTGTGCCGCGCGGCGTGGTATTCCTTCTCGAAATCCGAAAACACTTCGGGCAACACGCAGCCCTGAAACTCGGCGAGCCGCGCTCCCGCCGCTCGATGCTCTTGAATCAGTGGTGTGTCCATAGTGGTCGAACGCCTGGAACAAATGCGTGACGCGCCAAGTCTGACTCTCTGTAACCTATTCTAGCAGACGTGCCCGCGCCGTGCGTCCCGGTTGCCGGCTGTGCTAAATTTGAAACATCCCATGAGCGTCGGCGTTTATATCCAGGTGCCCTTTTGCCAGACGAAGTGCACGTACTGCAATTTTCACACAGGCGTCGTCTCGCGCGATCGATACGAACCCTATGCCGACGCGGTGTGCCGCGAGATCACCGAATCGGTTTCAGTCGCGGCTCCCTCCGTTGACACGGTGTACGTCGGCGGCGGCACTCCGAGCCTTCTCGATCCGGCCGCGCTGGCCAGAATTCTCGATACGCTTCGCCGCACATATTCGGCGGAGTTTTCGGAAATCACTCTCGAAGCCGATCCCGAGACGATCACGCCTCATAAGGCGGCCGCATGGTTCTCGTCCGGCTTCAACCGCATCAGCCTCGGCGCGCAGTCCTTCGAGGACCGCGAGCTTCAGGCCGCGGGCCGCATGCACCGCCGCGAAGACATTTGGCGCGCCGTGGATATCCTGCGCGCCGTCGGCTTTCGCAATATCAGCCTGGACCTGATCGCCGGGCTTCCGCACCAGACCCGCGACTCGTGGGAGGCGTCGGTCAGCCAGCTTCTGCGCGTTTTTCCCGAGCACGTCTCGATCTACATGCTCGAGATCGACGAAGGCAGCCGCCTCGGCAGGGAATCGCTCGAGGGTGGCAGCCGCTACAGCGCCGATGCCATACCGAGCGACGACGCGATGGCCGAATTCTACGAGTCCGCCTCCGCGCGGCTCGCGGACGCCGGCTACGAGCACTACGAAATCTCAAACTGGGGCCTGTCGGGCCGAGCGTCGCAGCACAACTTGAAATACTGGCGCAGGGAACCGTACCTCGGGTTCGGCGCGGGAGCGCACTCGTTTGACGGCGTCATGCGATGGGCCAACGTCCACGAGCAGGCGCGTTACGTTGCGCTGATCGAGCGTGGAGCGTCGGCACGCGAGCAGATGGAGACCGTGCTGCCGTTGCAAGCGTTCCACGAGGAATTCTTCCTGGGGTTGCGTCAGCTCGAAGGAATCGACTTCGAGCGAATCGCGCGCGACTACGAGCCGCACCTGAGCAATCTGATCTTGACCGTGCGCGAGCGAATCGCCAGCCTGCGTTCGTCCGGCTTCATGCAGATCGAGGGGGAGCGGCTGCGGATTGCTCCCGATCGCCTCACCGTCTCGAACGAAGTCTTGGTCCAGTTGCTTGGTTGAGGAGTGGCCGGCTTTGGAAGGACCGTGAAGCAGCAGGTTTAGTTCTCAAGACCCAGCGTTCGGATCTTGGTGAGGAGAGTCTTGTACGATACGCCGAGCTTTTCGGCGGCGCGCGTTTTGTTCCACTTCGATTCGCGCAGCGCATTCTGAATCTTGAACCGTTCCACGTGCGTCACCGCGCGTTGAGAAACTTCCTCGAGCGGTCCCTCCCAAAGAAACTGGTCTTCGAGCATTCCATCGGGCAGGTCCTCGCGCGCGGGCTTGGGCGCGGGCAGCCGCAGCGCTTCGGTGTCGATCTCGGCGCCGCTGACTAGAATCGCCGCGCGTTCGACGGCGTTCTGCAATTCGCGAACGTTCCCGGGCCACGGGTAGGTGCGCAAACGCGCGCGCGCGTCCTCACTGAACGAGAGCGCCGGCTTGCGGAATTCCCGCTTGAATCGCTCGAGGAAATGCTCCGCCAGCAAGATGACGTCGTCGCCCCGGTCCCGCAACGGCGGAATCGTAATGGGCACGGCCGCGATGCGGAAGTACAAATCTTCTCGAAAAGTTTTGTCCGCAACGGCCGCGCGTAGGTCCTTGTTCGTCGCGGTGACGATTCGCACGTTCGCCTCGATTTCCTGCGTTCCTCCGACGCGCTCGAATCGCTTCTCTTCGAGCACGCGCAGCAGCTTGCTCTGAATCGCCAGCGGCAGCTCTCCGATTTCATCGAGAAACAGCGTCCCGCGGTGCGCGAGTTCGAGTTTGCCGATCTTGCGTGCGCCCGCGCCGGTGTAAGCCCCGCGCTCGTGGCCAAAAAGCTCGTTCTCGACCAGCCCTTCGGGGATCGCCGCGCAGTTCAGTGCCACAAACGGCTGGTCCGCCCGCGGGCTCAGGTGATGGATCGCTCGCGCGAAGAGTTCCTTGCCCGTTCCGCTTTCGCCGAGCAGCAGGACGGTCGAATCGGTCGCGGCCACGCGCTGCGTCATCTGGCTCGCGTCCTTCATTGTAGGATGCTCGCCCACGATCCGCGGGAAGCCATATCGCTCCGCGTACTCCTCGCGCAGGAGCAGGTTTTCGCGCAGCAGTTCCTGCTGGCGGGCCGCCCGCTCGAGCAAGAGCTTCAGGTGGTCGAGGTCCACCGGCTTCTGGATGAAATCAAACGCGCCTTCCTTCATCGCCGTCACCGCTTCCTCCACCGAGCCGTACGCCGTCATGATGATTACGGGAAGAGTGGGTTCGACGCGCTTCGCCTCGCGGAGGACGTCCAAGCCGGAATGTCCGGGAAGCTTCAGATCGGAAAGAACGAAGAGATATCGCCGTCCGCGTACTTTGTCGATTGCCGCGTTTCCGTCGGGCGCTTCTTCCACGGTGTAGCCCGCGCGCTCCAGTGCCTTGCGGAGCATGGCCCGCAGCTCTGCTTTGTCTTCGACAAGAAGTACGGGTTCCATGAGAGAGAAATTCTAGCGGGCCCAGCCGGGGTCGCCGCCTGATTTGCGCAGGTCATCCTCGGCGTCGGAGATCGCCTGCTGGTCCGCCGCCACCTGCTTCTTCTTGGCCTCGATGTCCGCAGTCTTCTTGTTGATGTCACCGCGGGTCATATTTTGCTGCATCGCCTTGACCGGGTCGCCGTAGTTCTGCAAATCCAGGACGCCCAGTTCCCGCTGCATCACGTCGAGATCGGCCTGGTCTTGGGCGAGTTTGTGCCGCAGCTCGGCAAACTTGTCGCGCCAGGATTTTTCGTCTTCCGCTGTCCCGGATGGTGAGGTGGCGCCCACCGCTGTGCCTTCCGTCGCCGCTTCGCCCGCCGGGGCGGATTCCTTGCCGACAGTCGAGACGCCGCCCGCCGCCGGGAGATTGTCGTTCGTGAAGACCTTCGCAGACTTGGTCGCTTCCTTCTTCTGCTCGCGCGTCTTGCGCGCTACATCCCCCAAGGAGGGCTGCTGAGGCGCGGACGTCTGCGCCGACTGGGGCTGAGCGGCCGCCGTGGCTTGCCCGCCCGCTTGCGCCTGATTTTGGTCCTGCGGCTGGCACCAGATGCTCGCCGGAATCACTATCATCGCCGCGATTACCCACGGCCGTCTGCGCATGGCTACGCCTCCTGAAACGTTCGATTGCCTGAGCCACCTATCAGTTTAGATGCGCGCCGCCTGGGAGGGGAATAGAGACGGCGAGGGCTCCTGCCGCAAAGGTAACCACAGAAGGAATTCGGCTCCGCCCCCGGCCCGGTTGCGGGCCTCGATGCTTCCGCCGTGTTGCAGGGCCACCTTCTGCACCACCGCGAGGCCCAGGCCGGTGCCCTCGGACTTGGTCGTATAGAACGGCAGGAAAATCTTTGCCAGATCGCGGTCCGGAATTCCGGGTCCGTTGTCCGCGACGCAGATGCGCTGCCACTTCCGGCTGCCGAGATCCTCCATCGTACCGGAGATCGTCACGCGCGGATGTTTCCCGGCCCCGCGCGCCGCTTCGGCAGCGTTGCGCGTCAGATTCACCAGCGCTTGCCTCAGAAGCGCCTCGTCTCCCGGCAGATCGAGGAACGAGCCTTCACGCGCCACTTCGCACTCCGGGACGGACTCCTGCAGCTCGTCGGCCACGCGCTCGACCAGCGCGCCCATGGCCACCGTCTCGTACACGATCTCGAGTGGCTTCGCGAAGCGCAGAAATTCCGTGACCACGTGAGCGAGCGACCGCGTCTGCTCCAAAATCTTTTCGGACGAATCGCGGATTTCTCCCGGCTTCGCTTCGCTGCGGATCATCTGCGCGTAGCCCGAGATTGTCGCCAGCGCGTTCTTGAATTCATGCGCGATGCCCGCGGACATCTCTCCCAGCGCCGCGAGATTTTCCTTCCATCGGATCTGTTTTTGCAGCGCGGTCAGCTCGGTCAAGTCGCTCATCAGGCAAAGCGCGCCGCTCACCCTCCGCTCGGGTCCTGCCGGGGGATCGTCGACGCGCCTGCGCAAGGCCATTCGCGCATGGCGGTAAATCGGCGATATCGTCACGCCGAGGCGGCGCACTTCGCCTTGCGCCGTGAGGTGTTCCACTTCGCTGCGTTGAAACGTTTTCCCCTCGCGCAGGCACTGCGTCAGCATCTGCGCAAGCCCGGAGTCGTCTCCAAGAAGCTCCTTGTACGACCGGTACCGCACCGGGCGAAGGCCGAGCGCCTGTTCCGCCGCCGCGTTCGTCGAGCTGATCGCTCCCGTGGCGTTTACCAGCAGCAGCCCGGTCGGCATGTTCCGGGTCACTTCCTCGGTCATCCGCTCGGACTCCTGCGCGCGTTCCTGCGCCAGCACGTGCAGCCGCGCCAGCTCTTTTTCCTGCGCGCGGAGTTTTTCGATCACGCCCTGCATGGACGCGGCCATGAACGCGGAAGCGTTCTCCGTGTCCGTTTTGGGATTCGTCCAGTCGTCCTTCGCGACAGCAGGTCTGCCGCGGAGGAGCCTGCGTGCGGCATATACAAGCGCGAGGATCGCTCCGAAAAGGAACGCGAACATCAGCACGATGTCCACGATCCCGAGAGAGGACATGCCGGCGGGATGGGGAGGTAGTGGCGCTGTCATCGGCATGACTCTTTTCGCGTGGCCATTATCGCACCATCAGCAGCGAAGCATACCAGTTCACCAGCGGCGTCCCGAAGAACACCACCAGCAGCGCCGCCATGCCGAGAAACGTTCCGAACGGCAATTCGTAGTTCGAATCCTTCCGCCGCGCCAGAATGAATACGATCCCCAGCAGGCTTCCGAGCACCGATCCGGCGAGGATCGTCAGCAGCGTCCGCTGCAATCCCAGAAACGCGCCCGCCATCAGCATCATCTTGACGTCGCCCAGCCCCATTCCTTCACGTCCGCGCAGGCGAAAATAAACCTCCGAGACCAGCCACAGCACGCCGCTGCCGAATGCCGCTCCGAGCAGCGCATCCACGATCGACACCACCGGCGCCGGGGGAGGGAAGTCGAACAAGCGGTTCGCGAGCCATAGCGCCGTTCCGTCCGAAGGCTTCGTAAAAAGGCTCAGCGCCAGCCCCAGCCCGAATCCTGTGTAGTTCACCACGTCCGGCAGGATTCTCTCGCGCAAGTCGGTGAAGACCAGCACGATCATCAGCGCCGAGAAAATGGCCCACTTCAGCGTCTCGGGCGTCGGCCCAAATGCCAGATAGCATCCCCAGAAGAGCAGCGCCGTCAGCAGTTCGACCACCGGATACATCCAGGAGATTTTCGCCTTGCAGGCCCGGCATTTCCCGCCGAGCATCAGCCAGCTCAGCACCGGAATGTTGTCGTACGGGCGGATCGGCGTGCCGCACTTCGGACAGGCGGATGCCGGCATCACAATCGACTTCTTTTCGGGGATTCGGACGATGCAGACGTTCAAAAAGCTGCCTATGATCAGCCCGAACAGGAACACACATATGCCGATGAGGGTAGAGGGAGCCACCATTTGATTCTGCAACATCGGTGGACGCCCCTCAAGCTGCCCCCATCGCACCGTGCCCGACTGCTAACGCAGTCCGCGAGGCTATACTAGCCGAATGTCACGCCTGCGGAAGTCACTTGCTCCGAAGAGAGACCTCATGAAAAAGCCGACGACAACTCCCACGAAGAGTCCGGCGCTACGGATTCGCCCCGGCACCGTGCGCGACGTCCCCGCGATCCTGCGCCTGATACGTGCGCTGGCGAAATACGAGCATCTCACCCGCGAATGCCGGGCCACGGCAAGGCGTCTGCGCCGTGATGGCTTCGCAGGGCGCCCGTACTTCGAGACCCAAATCTGCACGCGAAACGGCCGCGCCGTTGGCTTCGCGCTGTATTTCTTCACGTATTCGACTTTCATGTGCCGCCCGACGCTCTATGTGGAGGATATCTTCGTGCTGCCCGAGGAGCGCGGCAAGGGCGTCGGCAAGGCATTGCTGTCAACCCTCGCTCGCATCGCGATTCGAAAAGGGTGTGGCCGCATGGAGTGGGCTGTCCTCGACTGGAATTCCCAGGCAATCGACTTTTACCGCCGGCTCGGAGCGCGGCTGCGCAAGGATTGGGTGCTCACGCGCCTTACAGAAGCTCATATTCGACGCCTCGCCCGCTCGCGCTGGTAAGGTATATTCTTCTTATCCCCAGATGACATCCTGGCTCGAACGAAAAATTCATCGCTATGAGCGCATGCGCTTTGCGCAGGAGCCGAACCGCCGAACTCTGCCTTTCGATTGGGGCCTCGATCACATCGGCGGCGGCGCCAGCCCCGCGCAGCCTCGCGATTTCCTAGAACATTACGTGGAGCAAGCCGTCGCGAATAGCGACGAATGGTACGCGGTCACGCCCGCTGGCGATTACGCGCTCGCGGACAACGTCCTCACGTTCACGAGCGCCATCGCCTCGCCCTGGCCGGAGAACAACCGCGTCCACGCGCAGCTATTTCCCGCGCGGCGCAGCGACAAGGCGAAGGGGCCTGCGGTCGTGGTCCTCGCGCAATGGAACGCGCGCTGGGAAGAGCAGCAGAACGTCTGCCGCTGGCTGAACCGCCTCGGCATCACGGCGATCAAGATGAGCCTGCCATATCACGACCGGCGCGCCATCCCCGGCCACCCGCGCGCCGACCATCTCGTCGGCCCGAACATCGGCCTCACGATGCAGGCGGGCCGCCAGGCTGTTGCGGACGTCCGCCGCACGCTCCGCTGGCTCGAGCAGCAGGGTTACGACCGCCTCGGAGTCCTCGGCACCAGCATCGGCTCGGCGATCGGGTTCATCACGATGTGCCACGAGCCCGCCCTGCGCGCGGGCGCGTTCCTTCACGCCTCCACCTACTTTGGCGAAGTCGTCAGTCATGGCCTCACGACCCAGAATGTGTGGGAATCGCTTCAGACCGGCGTCTCGCGCGACGAGCTGCGCCACTACTGGTCGCCCATCAGTCCTTTCCCGTACATCTCAAAACTGCGGAACGGAAAAGGCGCGAGCAAGAAAATGCTGCTGATCACCGGGCGCTACGATCCCACGTTCTGGCCCGAATTCACCGACGCGCTTTTGGAAAAGCTGCGGGGCGAGCAAGTGGAGTTCGAAAATCTGTCGCTGCCGTGCGGGCACTACTCGCTCGGCGTCGCACCATTCAGCTATGTTGCCGGATTCCGTTTCGGGAGATTTCTTCGGCGGGCTCTTGCGGAGTGAGAGTTGGCGCTATCGGAGCAGCGCGCTGAACTTGCCGGCGGCAATGGCGCGCGCCACGGCCTCGATGTCCGGAGAAAGCGACCGGTCGGCGTTCACGGTTTCCGAAACCGACCGCACGAGGTCGTAGGCCTTCTTCGTCTCCAGCCCGGTCCGCAGCGGCGCCAATAAGTCGATCCCCTGGCACGCCGCCAGCAACTCGATCGCGAGAATATTCCGGAGGTTCGCGAGCATCGGCTCCAGCCTTCGCGCCGCGCCCATTCCCATCGAAACGTAGTCTTCCTGGTTCGCCGAAGTCGGAATCGAATCGACCGAATGAGCCGCCGCAAGCGCCTTCATCTCGCTCGCAAGCGCCGCGGCCGTGACCTGCATGATCATGAAGCCGGAATTGAGCCCGGCGTGGCGCACCAGGAACGCCGGCAACTGGCTCGTCTGTGGATTGGTCATCTGCTCGGTGCGCCGCTCGGAAATGCCCCCGAGCGTCGCGAGTGCTACGGCTAGATGGTCTGCGGCCATCGCCAGCGGCTGGCCGTGAAAATTCCCGCCGCTGATCACGTCGCTGGAGTCGGAAAACACGAGCGGATTGTCCGTCGCGCTATTGAGCTCGATTGCGAGCGTCGCGCGGACGTGTGCGAGCGCGTCGCGCACGGCCCCGTGCACCTGCGGCGCGCAGCGCAGGCTGTATGGGTCCTGCACGCGCGAATCCTTGTCGGGCGAGCGGTGCGACTCGCGGATTTCGCTGCCGCGATTGAGCCGCTCGATGTTTCGCGCCGTGACGGCCTGCCCGGCGTGCGGGCGCACCTTCGCGATGCGCGGATCGAACGCCGATGGGCTGCCGCGCAGCGCATCGAGCGAAAGCGCCGTCGCCACGTCTGCCGTGTCCACCGCGATTTCGGCTTGGCGCAAGCCGAGTGCCAGGAGCGCGAGCATCGCCTGCGTGCCGTTCAGCAGCGCGAGGCCTTCCTTCGCTTCGAGGACGAGCGGAGTGATTCCGGCGAGCCGCATCGCTTGAGCGCCGGTCATCGAGCGTCCCTGAAAGATGGCGTGGCCTTCGCCAATCACGACAAGCGCCAGATGCGCCAGAGGAGCGAGATCTCCGGAGGCGCCCACGGAGCCTTGCGACGGGATGATGGGATGCACGCCGCGATTCAGCATGCCGACGAGCGTTTCCGCAACCACCGGCCGCACGCCGGAAAACCCCTTGGCGATCGCGTTCGCCCGCAGCGCCATCATCGCGCGCGTGGCATGCTCGCTAAGTGGTGCGCCGACGCCGCACGCGTGGCTTCTGACGAGATTGAGCTGGAGATGGCGAATTTCGTCGTGCGATATCCGCGTGGTGGCCATCTTGCCGAAGCCGGTCGTCACGCCGTACACGGCCGCGTCCGTCTCGATCAGCCGTGCAATTACGGCCCGGGAGGCATTCATTCGATTTTGCGCAGCCTGAGGAATTTCCGCTTCCGCGCCGTCGAAGACGACGTGGTAGAGGTCCTCCAGCGTGAGGTGCTCGCCGTCGATTTGAATCCCGCTCACATTCGCACGCCTGTGCCGACCACGATCTCGAGCGGCATCGTGAGCACGTTGCCATCCGAGAGTTTCCGCAGCCCGGCGAGGATTTCAGCTTCCGCCTTGACGCGCGTCTCGGGAGTCAATTTCGCCACGAGCGGGCGGAACGGCGCCGCAACCTCCGTGAACTGCTTCCAGTATTCTTCTGGCGAGCCCGCCCAACGGCCTTGGACCGTTCTCACTTCTTCCTTTGCATCCGCAAATCCCGCGGCCTTGAGCCGGCTTTCGAGCAGGCCGCGCTCGCCGAACATGAATGCGTGCGGCGCATCGGGATCGGGCTTCGGCGCTTCAACGTATTTCAACAGGATGCCGATCGTGGCGGTCAGAAACGGCTGTTCTCGGGTGCCCCAGACGACGAACGCGACGCGCCCGCCGGTTTTCAAGACTCTGCGGCACTCCCGGAACGCCTTCAGCTGGTCCGGGAAAAACATGACGCCGAAACGGCACGTTACGGCGTCGAAGGACTGGTCCGGGAAGGGAAGCGACTCGACATTGGCGACGCGAAACTCGATGTTCGTGAGGCCCCGCGCACGCGCGAGCTCCTCCGCGAGACCGATCATTCCGGGGCCGAGATCGGTGGCCGTCACATGGCCGGACGGCCCGACAGCCTGGGCAACCGAAAGCGCCGGATCGCCCACGCCGCTCGCAAGATCGAGGACGCGCATGCCGGGACGCAGCCGCGCTGCTTCGAGAACGGCCTCGGTGGCGCCGCGTGTGAACGCAGCGAGCTGCGCGTGCCATTTTCGCCACGCCGCGACGGTTTGTTGGCCGGTCCATTCCTCGCGCAGCGTTTCGCGGAACTTTTCAACTTTTGCGGGATCGATCGCGCTCATCGGCGGTGCTCCTCGGTAGGATCAGAGTCCCCGGCTTAGGGCGCGGGGCTTTTGTGCGTGCTTGCATGAAAATACTTCCGGTACTTCTCGGGAAGGGATTTCATCCGGCCCTGATGGTCGCAAATTACGTGAAGCGTTTCGCCCGTCGCGATCAGTTCGTCCGATCCCTGACGGATGATTTCGTACCCGAACCGGATGGTGCGCCGATTCGATTCGATGACGCGCGTCCGCACCGCGAGAAGGTCGTCAAATCGGGCCGGGCGCTTATACCGGCAGGAGGCCTCGACTACGACCAGCAGGCAATCATCCTCGATCTCCATCTCCTTGTATGTGAATCCCAGGTGGCGGCAGAGCTCCACGCGCCCGACCTCAAACCACGTGAAGTAGTTCCCGTAATAGACCACGCCCATCTGGTCCGTTTCGGCGTAGCGCACGCGGATCGTGGCGTCGGCGTAGTCTTTCATCGCGCGCTTACCGTCCGCCCCACTTCGGCGGACGCTTTTCGAGAAACGCCGCCACGCCCTCGCGGAAATCGGGAGTTGAGCGAATCTCAGCGTTGGCCTCGAGGGCGACTTCCAGTTCCGCGCGGATCGCCGCTTTGTCGAAGTTCAGAAGCAGTTTCTTGGTCTGCGCGACGGCGGTCGGGCTGGCTGCGAGCAACTGGCTGGCGATTTCCCGCGCACGCGGCATCAGGGCTTCCAGTGCCACCACTTCCGTGACCAGCCCAATGCGGTACGCCTCGCCAGCGTCGATGACCCTGCCGGTCAAGAGCAGGTCCCGCACGTGCTTGTCGGAGATCTTCCGACGCAGGAAAACGGCAACAATCGCGGGCATGAAACCAAGCTTTACCTCGGTATATCCGAATTTGGCTTCCGGGACGGCGAGCGTGAAGTCAGCCAGCGTAGCGATTCCGCAGCCCCCGGCAATGGCGGGGCCGTTCACCGCCGCGATGATGGGCTTCGGAAAGCTGTAGAGGCGGTAAAACATCTTGGTGATCCGCCGCGCGTCTTCCAGATTCTTTTGCTGCGTCTGCTTTGCCACCTGCTGCAATTCGTCGAGATCCATTCCGGCGCAAAAGGCTTTCCCCGAGCCGGTCAGGATCACGACGCGCGCCGGTCCCTCATCAGCCTGCTCGAGCGCGCCGAGGAGGTCCGTCACCATCTGCGCGGAGATCGCGTTGCGCTTCTCAGGAACAGTCAGCGCGATCGTCGCAATCTGGTCGTCGCATTGATACGTCAGCGTTGGATATCCCATTTGTCGCCTGCTCCAATAGTCAATTTGGTTTTGCGGCCTCGGATTCGTGCGCGTACTTCTCGCGGAGCTCGTTTGTCATCGCGCACGCCACGGCGAGCGACTTGGTGTCGATGCCGGTCGCGACCCCGCGGGCCGCAAGCGTGGTCAGCACGATCTCGGTCGGAATGTTTCCCACGAGCGCGTCGCCTGCAAACGGGCAGCCTCCTAGGCCTGTGAGCGCGCCGTCGAACCGCCTGCAACCAGCCTCATACGCCGCGAGGATTTTTTCAGCCGCGCTCTCGGGCCGGCTGTGCAGATGGACGCCGATCTGAACACCCGCGACGCAGTCGTTCGCCGCGCGGTAGAGAAGCGCGACATCTTCGGGTGATGCCGTGCCCACGGTATCGGCCAGCGAGACAGTCCGCACCCCGACGTCCTTCATCCACACGAGCGCATCTTCGACGATCTCCGGTCCCCACGGCTCGTCGTACGGGTTGCCGAACGCCATGGAGATATAGATCACCAGTCTTCTCCCCGCGGCCTTGGTTTCGCGCTGGAGCTTCTCGACAAGGGCACGGGATTCCGCGCGGGACATGTTCGCATTCGCGCGGCGGAAATACGCCGAAATCGAGTAGGGGTAGCCGACGGTCGTCACGCCAGGAGTGGCCAGCGCGCGATCGAGTCCCTGGTCGTTGACCACGATGCCGATGATCTCCGGCGCTTCGCCCGAGGGAAGCTTCACCTGGCTCAGCCTTTCCATGACGGCTTCGCTATCCGCCATCTGTGGCACGTGCTTCGGCGAAACGAAACTCACCGCGTCAATATGGTGGAAGCCGAGCGACACAAGGCTGCTCAAATACTTCACCTTCTCGTCCGTGGGAATGACTTGCGCCAGGCCCTGCCACGCATCGCGGGGACATTCCACGATGGTTACGTGGGTATTGGTCATGTGTTGGGCGCCCAGGGATTTTGATAGATATGCCTTGCATACCACAGCAGGAAAATTCCAAGGGCGGCCGAGACTCCCATCAACCACCGAAATTCCGGCGAGATCTGGCGCCGCACGGCCTCAACTGCCGTCCCGATCGCCGCAGCCCCGACGCCGGCGCATCCCGCGTAGAGAGACACTTCATAAACCAGCCAGAGCGCGGAGGCGGGGAATCGTGCCCGATGGACGAGTGCGGCGGACGCAAATAGGGCCACTGCGGATGGTGCGACGAGCAGCAGCGCGAGGCCAAGTGTGGCGGGGCCGCTGAGCTTCCGTTCCTGCACAATAGCGCTCATTCAGGTCTGCAACACTCCGGTTTTGAATTCTGCGACGTGAGGATTCAGGGCCGCCGACTCCAGCGCCTCGATCAAGGCCTCGCGCGTGTGCGCCGGATCGATGATGGCGTCCACCCACAATCGCGCCGCCCCGTAGCGCGGATCGGTCTGCCGCTCGTAGGTCGCACGGATGGATTCGTACAGCTCTTTCTTGTCCTTCTCGGTCAGTTTCTTTCCTTCGCGCTCGAGCTGTTTGATCCGGAGCTCCACCAGCGTCCCGGCGGCCGATTCGCCGCTCATCACGGCATAGCGGGCCGTCGGCCACGCGAAAACAAACCGCGGATCGTACGCCTTTCCGCACATCGCGTAATGGCCCGCGCCGAAAGTGCCGCCGCAGATCACCGTAATTTTGGGCACCACGCTGTTTGCCACCGCGTTGACCATTTTCGCGCCCGCGCGGATGATGCCGCTCCATTCGGCTTCCTTGCCGACCATGAATCCGTTCACGTCGTGCAGAAAAATAAGCGGCACCAGGTGCTGGTTGCAGTCGAGGATGAACCGCGCGGCCTTGTCCGCCGATTCCGTGTAGATCACGCCGCCGAACTCGATTCGCTTCTCGCCGCTGCCCGGCGCCGCGACGGTCACGTTTTTCTTTTGGTTCGCGACGATTCCAACCGCCCATCCGCCGATCCGCGCGTATCCGCACACCACCGTCTGGCCGCGCTCGGCGCGGTACTCCTCGAATTTGCTGCCGTCCACAATCCGCGCGATGATTTCGCGCATGTCGTACTGTTTCGAGGTGTCGGCCGAGAAAATCCCGTAAATCTCGTCCGCCGGGTACGCGGGCAGCTCAGCGATTTTGTGGTCGAAGGGGGCTCCGGGCGGATGGCCGAATTTATCGACGAGAGCCCGCAAGCGCTCGATGCACGCCCCGTCGTTCGGTTCGCGGAAATCAACGGTCCCGCTTGTTTGCGCGTGCATTTGCGCGCCGCCCAGCTCCTCCGCCGAGGTCTTCTGTCCGATGGCCGCCTGCACCAGCGCAGGACCCGCGAGAAAGAGGCCGCTGCCTTCGGTCATCAGGATGTGATCGCACATGACCGGCAAGTATGCCCCGCCGGCGACGCACATCCCCATGATCGCGGTAATCTGCGGAATTCCGATCGCGCTCATCACGGCGTTGTTGCGAAAGACGCGCCCGAAATCGTCCGTGTCGGGAAACACGTCCTCTTGCAGCGGCAAAAAAACACCCCCCGAATCGACCAGATAGATTGTGGGGATGCGATTTTCGATGGCAATGTTCTGCGCGCGGATCACCTTCTTCGCCGTCATGGGGAAAAAGGCGCCGGCTTTCACCGTTGCGTCGTTGGCGATGATCATCGCGCGTCGGCCCGCCACGCGCCCGAGCCCGGTGACCGTGCCGGCAGCCGGAGCGCCACCCCAATCCCCGTACATCTCGAATGCCGCGTAAATACCCAGTTCGAAGAAGTCCGTTTTGGGGTCGATCAGCTTGGCGATGCGCTCGCGCGCCGTCAATCGGCCTTTCTTGTGCTGCACGTCGACGGCTTTGCTGCCACCGCCCTGCCGTATTTTCTCTTCTTCGTTCTTGATCTCGGTGAGGCGGTCGATCAGCGCGCGGCTGTTTTTCTGAAAGGACGCCGTTTTCGTATCGATGCGTGTTCCGATCGCCGTTCCAGCCACGTCGTGCGTCTCGTCGGATTTGGTTTTCAGCGCCAATTTAAGCCCCCTGCGGGGTGGCGGCCACGCGCTGGCGAATGAAATCGATGATCGCCTGCGTCGTGGTTCCCGGAAGAAAGATTTCGGCGATGCCGGCCTTCTTCAGCCCGGCAATGTCGGCTTCCGGGATGATTCCGCCGATCAGCACGGTGACGTCCGTCATGCCCTTGGCGCGAAGGAGGTCCATCAAACGCGCGCAGAGCGTGTTGTGCGCGCCCGAAAGAATCGATAGGCCGATCACGTCGACATCTTCTTGAAGCGCCGCCGACGCGATCATCTCCGGCGTCTGGCGCAGGCCGGTATAGATCACTTCCATGCCGGCGTCGCGTAGCGCGCGCGCGATCACTTTCGCGCCGCGGTCGTGCCCGTCGAGCCCCGGCTTCGCAATCAGCACCCGTATCTTCTTTTCCGGCATATCCGTGCAAGGATACTTCAAAACCTTCTGAAATGCGTCTGGGTAGGGGTGTTTGGATGGATTTTCCGAACGCCCTAGGTGATCGCGATTTCCTCGTAGACGCCGAAAAACTCGCGCATCGCGTCGCAGATTTCTCCAAGAGTGGCGTAGGCCTTCACGGCATCGTAGAGGTGCGGCATCAAGTTCTCGGAGCCGGCCGCAGCCTTTCGCAATGCCTTAAGTCGCCGTCCGACTTCGTCGTTCGACCGCTCGGCGCGCAATCTCCGCAGCCGCCCAGCTTGGCGTTGGGCAACGCCTTCATCGATTTGCAGGATCTCGATCGGCTTTTCCTCGCCGACGTATTCGTTCACGCCGACGATGATCTTCTCTTTTCGATCGACCGCCACTTGATACCGGTACGCCGCATCCGCTATTTCGCGCTGCGGGTAGCCGCGTTCGATCGCCGCCACCATCCCGCCGAGAGCGTCAATCTTGTCGATGTAGTCGTTCGCGCCGCGCTCCACTTCATTCGTCAGCGTTTCGACGAAATACGAGCCCCCGAATGGGTCGGCCGTACTTGTGACGCCGCTCTCGTGTGCCAGAATCTGTTGCGTGCGAAGGGCAATCGTCGCAGCGGATTTGGTCGGCAGCGCCCAGGCTTCGTCGAGCGAGTTCGTGTGCAGCGATTGCGTCCCGCCCAGGACCGCCGCGAGCGCCTGCACGGCCGTGCGCACCACGTTGTTGTACGGCTGCTGTGCCGTGAGCGAACACTCCGCCGTCTGCGCGTGGAATCGCAACGCCCACGATCTTGGATTCTTTGCACCGAATCGCTCGCGCATCACGGCCTGCCAGATGCGACGCGCGGCCCGGTATTTTGCAATTTCCTCGAAAAAGTCGTTGTGCGCGTTGAAAAAGAACGAAAGACGCGGCGCAAATTCATCGATGGCGAGCCCGCGCCGCAAGCAATCCTCGACGTATTCGATGCCGTCCCGCAGTGTGAACGCCAGCTCCTGGATGGCCGTCGAGCCCGCCTCGCGAATGTGGTAGCCGCTGATGGAAATCGGGTTGAACTTCGGCGTGTGCTTCGCGCCGAACTCGATCGTGTCCGTCACTAAACGCATCGACGGAGCCGGCGGGTAGATGTACTCCTTCTGAGCGATGTATTCCTTCAGGATGTCGTTCTGAAGCGTTCCCGAAATCTTCTGCCAGTCGGCGCCTTGCTTTTCGGCGACCGCCAGGTACATCGCCCAGATCGGTGCTGCGGGGGAATTGATCGTCATCGAGGTTGTGACGTCCGCGAGCGGGATATGGTCGAACAGCGCCTCCATATCCGCGAGCGAACTGACCGCGACGCCGCACTTTCCGACTTCGCCATCGGCTAGCGAGTGATCGGAGTCGTAGCCCATCAGCGTCGGCAGATCGAACGCCACCGAAAGCCCCGTCTGTCCCTGCGAGAGGAGATAGCGAAAACGGCGGTTGGTGTCCTCGGCGCTGCCGAACCCGGCGAATTGGCGCATGGTCCACAGCCGCGCGCGGTACATCGCAGGATGGATTCCGCGCGTGTAGGGAGGTGCTCCGGGCGTGCCGAGGTCGCGCTCCGGATTACAGTCTGCGAGGTCGGCTTCGGTGTAGAGCCGGCGGATCGGATAGCTTGAGACTGTGGTGAAATCGGCGGGACGGTCGGGAGACTTTTCGAGCGCCGGCCCCAGCGTCTTTTGTTCCCACTCGCGCTCGGCGTCCGAAGGTTTCCCGCGAGCCGCCGAGGCCGGAACGATGTGTTCTTTGCCGGCCTTATCACTCATGAAGCTGCGTCTCCTGACACGAAGCGAAAGGAACCGCTGCACGCGGCTTCAGACTAGCACGGGTTACCGGCCGGAATGGACGTCTGCATCTGGCGCGCCGGGAATATTGGGCTGGCCCGATACTCTTCCGCCGAGGGCGTCGGCCAGGGTGATGTTGTTGACTTCGAGCGTTCGTCCGACGGCCTGGTTGAAGTTCACGGCCGCCTCGATCAGGTTGATGCGGGCGCGCAGATCGGTGCCCTCCGCCGCGGTCAGGTCGCGCGACCGCAAGACGACGTTGTAGCTCGTCGAAGAGCCGAGCTGGTATTTCTTCACCTCGTCGTCGAGCGTTTGTTGCGCGAGAGACCGCGCCTTCTCCGCGGCTGCCACCTGCGCGCGGCCCTGCTCGAGAGCGATTTGAGCGGTGCGCACGCTCACGAAGATGCTGTTCTGGAGCTGGCGGTACTTCACTTGCTGCTCCCGCTCGTTCAGTTGCGCCGTGGCGCTCTCGGCTTGCGCGGCCCGATTTCGGACGGGCAGGGTTAGATTGAGTCCCCCTTCGAACGTCGGGAACTTACTGTGAATCAGTTGGTCCCAGGAATCACCGAGCCCGCCGGGCACAACGGTTTGCGTCGTAGAGGCTGTCTTAACAAGCGACTCGAACGTATTCAAGATAGGCAGCCCATTCTGGTCGACGACCGGAGCGTTAGGGTTCGGGGCAAACGTTAGCGGGTTCGTGGTGACTATCGTCCGCGTTCCTTCGAGGCCGGTTGAGTTGTAAAGGCCAAAAAGATTGAGCGTTGGGAGGAGCAAGTTTTTCGTGGCCTTCACTTCAATCCCGGCGTTTTTCAGGTTCAGGTCCGCCTGCTGGAGTTCGGGGCGCTTTTGCCAGGCTTCTTTTACCGCATCCTGAATGGGAATGTTTTCGGTCACGTCGGGCGGCGCGATCGGGGTCGTGGGAACAATCTCCACACCCGCAAGCGGGCCCGCGAGCGGGTCCTTCGTGATGGCGTTGAGCAGCGTCGTCTCGTCCTGCAATTGAACTGTCTGGGCCACGATCAGGTTTTGCTGGTCGGTCGCGAGCTGCGATTCTGCCGTGAGGACATCCAGCGGAGCCATCGTCCCGATTTCGAGCTGCTTCTTGTTGTCCTCGTAGAGCTTCTGGGATACGCCGACGGCAGCCTGCTCCACCTTCACGTTCTCGCGGGCGTACACCAGTTCCCAGTAGTCGTTCGCCACTTGCGTCACGGTGGTCATCACCTGCTGTGCAAACTGGGATTCTCCGACCTTCACCGTATTTTTCGCTTCGATGATGTATCGGTTGTTAATCAAGCGCCCGAAGCCGTTCAATAGCGGCTGGGTCAACTGGACCTGAAGCGACGATTGCACCGACGGATTGAAAGAGTTGAACACGGACGTGGTCGACGAACGCGTGTTGTCAAACGTCACCTGGAGCTGCGTGCCGGGTTCGAACCCTTGGCTATAACCGAAGTTCCCAACGGCGCTACGGTTGACGATCGCTGCCACGGCTGATCCGGCACCGACGCCCGCGAAGAACGGGTTGTTGATTGGAACGGTCTGTTCTTCCAAATAGAGGCTCGACGTGACCGATGGATCGAAGACTGTCTTTCCATTGGCTCCCGATTTCGCGAGCAGCAGATTCGCCTGGTCAAGCCACGGAGTGAAACGTTGCACTGCGATGTCGAGGTTGTTCTCCAGCGCGAGCGAGACGGCGTCTTCGAGGCCCAGCATAAGCTTGCCGTTGTCGACCAATTGGCTGATACGCGGAGAATTCGTCAGGATGGGCTGCGACGCATGAATCGGCCTGTAAGGCGCGATGACGTTCGGGAACCACCTCGGCCCCTTCGAATAGTCCGGCGCCATCGACAGGTTGAGACTGCGGGCTGCGCCCGGCGTCGGGGGTGCCGCCTGAGCTTGACCTTGCCCTCCCTGAGCCTGCGTATACATTGGCGAAATCATCAGCGAAGCGGCGGTCAAGAGCGCCAGCGCTGCGTGCGTTAACCTTCGACTCATCGTGTTCTTCCTCTCCAAGAGGACCGTGTCCTCAGAAATCTGCGCAACACCCCAAGGTATTGAAACGCGCGGGAGGCGCAATATGTTTCAGAAACCGTGTCTTAGGTGCGCCGTGTGGCCACGCATGACCCCAGATATTCGACGGTCAGACGGGAATTTGGGCGCCCCGGAGACCCGTTCCGGGAGGCATCCTTGCGTGCTTCAACGGGCGGACACGTGAGTGTAGCATCGCACCCAATGGGTGACAATTGCTGCCCTGCCGTCCGTTCCAAGCGCGCCTCAAGGCGCGTTGACACCACTCCCGCCCGGCTCTACCATGACGTGGCTGAGTCCTGATGCCTCCCTGCCCGCTTTCGAGCATTCTCCCAGTTCCGCCGCTTTGCCGCGGCTGGCCCAGCCGCGCATTCTTGGCGAGGGCGAATAGTCTGTATCGAATTCTCGCCCTGCTCTGCGCCTGTTTCCTGTGGGTCTCGGCGTCCCGAGCCCAGTCGGTGGACCAGGTCGCCCCTCAGGTCAAGGCCAGCGGCTACGTCACCGACCTGGCAGGCGTGTTGAGCCAGCCCGCGCGCGAGCAGCTCACGGCGTTGTGCACCGAGGTGGACCAAAAGACGCAGTCGCAGATCGCCGTCGTCACCATTAAGTCCCTCGAAGGCCGAACGGCGGATGACTATGCGGTCGACCTCGCCGAGCGTCTTGGAATCGGACCGAAGTCGACAAATCGCGGCGTGCTTATCCTTGTCGCGCCGGACGATCACAAGTATTACACCGCGGTCGGCTATGGTCTCGAGGCGATCCTGCCCGATGGCAAGGTCGGCGGTTTTGGCCGCGAGGCTGTTCCTTATTTCCGCAGCAATAATTACGATGCTGCGTTGTCTCTGATGACGCGACGCGTCGCCGACGTCATCGCCTCCGACCGAGGCATCACTTTGACCGGATCTCCCCCTCCGGCCCCGTCCGAGGAAAAGAGTTTTCCGAGGATTCCGCCGTTCGTCATAATTTTGATCATCTTTTTTATCTATTATGCGATCAGGGGCGCCATGAGCGCCGGGGCCGGTTCGCGCAACCGTCGGGGTGGCGGCAGCGGCTGGTGGATCGGACCCATGATTGGTAGCGGAATGATCGGCCGCGGATGCGGCGGCGGATTTGGTGGGGGAGGCGGCGGTGGCGGGGGATTCGGTGGTTTTGGTGGCGGAGGCTTCGGCGGTGGCGGAGCCGGCGGCGGTTGGTGATAATCCGAGGGATCTCTCTTTCGACTTTGTCTGGCAGCGAGGTGTTCTAACTCATGGAAGCAAAACTTACCGAACTCGTGAAGCGTCTCAAGTCCGCCGCTGGCGATAATGTGAAGGCCGTAGTCCTGTACGGTTCGGCTGTTACTGGCGAATTCCTCGAAAAACACTCGGATCTCAACGTTCTATGCATGGTTGAACACGCCGGATCTGCGGACCTCGAGCGGCTGCATCCCGTGGCGGAATGGTGGGGGCGCCAGGGCAATCCCGCGCCGCTCATCTTCACGCAAGATGAACTTGTCCGCTCCGCCGACGTCTTCGCAATCGAGCTACTCGACATGAAGCGCCATCACCGCATGCTCTTCGGCGCCGATTTTCTCGAGCATCTCGATGTTCCGATGCGTCTCCACCGCTTGCAGGTCGAGCGCGAGCTGCGCACGGACTGGCTGCGACTGCGCCAGGCGGTCCTGGCGGCGCCGCAGAAAAGGAAAGTTCATCTTGGGATTATGCTCGCCTCCGTGTCGGCGTTTTGCGCGCTCTTCCGCCACGTCCTGATCGCTCTCGGCCAGCCCGCGCCGCACGGCAAACGCGAAGCCGTGGATGCCGCCGCGTCTCTGACCGGCGCCGACCCCTCCGGCTTCCACAGCATTCTCGATTTCCGGGAAGGGAAGCGCAAAGAGAGGGAAATCGACATCGAAGTGACGCTGCACGCGTACCTTGAATTCGTGGAGGTTGTGACCAACGAAGTAGATCGCCGTCTCGAAACTTCGTAGGGTTCCACGACGTATCCAGAGAAGGGGCTCGCGGTTGGCACTTGGGGTGGAAGGGCGGAGTTTTAACTCCGCCGTGGCAAGGCTCACAAGAAATGGGGTTTTAGCCCCTGAAGTACGGGAGGCATTTCATGAAGCAGCTCGTCGTCGTTCTCGTGGTTCTCCTAGTCCTCGGGCTCCTGGTCGGCGGCATGTACGTATCCCGCCGCAATCAGATGGTCGCGCTGAATGAAACGGTCAAGTCCGACTGGGCGCAAGTGGACGTGGTCCTCCAGCGCCGCTCCGACCTGATCCCGAATCTCGTCGAGACCGTCAAGGGCTACGCCGCGCAGGAGGTGACCGTGTACGACGATATCGCCAAGGCCCGCGCCGCACTCGGCGGGGCGCGGACGCCGCAGGATAAGATCGCCGCCAACGGCCAGCTCGACGGCGCGCTCAGCCGCCTTCTAGTCATCGTCGAGAACTACCCCCAGCTCAAGTCGAACGAGAATTTCATGCGCCTCCAGGACGAACTCGCCGGAACGGAAAACCGCATCGCCGTTGAGCGCAAGCGCTACGACGACGCGATCCAGGCCTACAACACGTACATTGCGCTCTTCCCGAACAACATTTTCGCGGGATGGGCGGGCTTCCAGCGCAACAACGCATACTTCGCGGCTTCCGAGGCCTCGCGTGAAGTGCCCAAGGTCCAGTTTCCGGCCCCGGCGACCCATTAGTCGGATGCGCGGCGCAGTGCCGCCCGGAATGGTTACAAATCCGTGAATTCTCGCGCGTCGGCTTGACCCGCTTTCGGGCTCGCGCTACGCTTGATTTGCGTCCGCCAAACTTGATGAAACAAACCGTCCGAATCGCCGGGGGCATCAACGAGCTCTTCGGCCCCCTCGATGAGAATCTGAAATTTCTCGAATCCTCTTTTCGCGTCACCACGCATTTGAGGGACCGCGACATCGAAATCGAAGGCGAGCCCGCACAGGTCGAGCGTGCCGCTCGGATCCTCGGCGCGTACAACGATCGCATCCGCGAAGGCCGCATCCCCGACAGCCAGGAAGTGAAGGCGCTGCTCCGCACCGCAGCTGACGAGCCTGCTTCAACGCTTCACGGCGCGTTTTCTGCATCCCGCGTCCGTTCTTTCGGTAAGAAGAGCGTGGCGCCGAAGAGCGCGAACCAGAATCGCTACATCGAGGCGCTTGAAACCTACGACATGGTTTTCGCCATCGGCCCGGGCGGCACCGGAAAGACATATCTTGCCGTTGCGATGGCCGTCTCCGCGCTCCTCGCGAAGCAGGTGAACCGCATCATCCTCGCGCGTCCCGCGGTCGAGGCGGGCGAACGCCTGGGTTTTCTTCCCGGCACGATTCAGGAAAAGGTCGATCCGTACATGCGCCCGCTCTACGATGCGCTCCACGACCTTCTCGAGGCGGACAAGCTCGAGCGCTTCCTCGAAAAGGACATCATTGAGGTTGCCCCGCTTGCCTTCATGCGCGGCCGCACGCTGAACGATTCCTTCGTCATCCTCGACGAGGCTCAGAACACCACGAGCGAGCAGATGAAGATGTTTCTCACGCGCCTGGGCTTCAATTCGAAGGCTGTCATCACCGGCGACGTCACGCAAATCGATCTTCCGGACTCGCGCAAGTCCGGCCTCATCGAGGCCGTCGAGGTGGTGGGCAAGATCGAAGGCATCTCGCTGATCTATTTCGACGAACGCGACGTCGTCCGCCACAGCCTCGTGCAGCGCATCATCAAGGCCTATGACGAATACTCCGGCGGGCAACCGGGCGCGAAGCAGGCTCGCGAAAATCGTCCTCGCGATTAGCCACTCAGGTTAAACTCGCACTCTTGTCTCTCGGATATGGCCGGCAATCTTGAAAACTGGGCGGCGGAAATTCGCGCGGGAGACGTCGGCGCGCTCTCCCGCGCCGTCTCCGCCATCGAAAATCGCGCGACTGAAGCCGAGGCGCTCCTGAAGCTGCTCTTCCCCTACACGGGCCGCGCCTTCCGCGTGGGCATCACGGGCGCTCCCGGCACGGGCAAGAGCACGCTCGTCGATCGCCTCACCGCGCACTATCGCTCGGAGAAGAAAAGCGTCGGGATCATCGCCGTCGATCCCTCGAGCCCCTTCACCGGCGGTGCGATTCTTGGTGACCGCATCCGTATGCAGGGCCACTCGGCCGACGAAGGCATCTTCATCCGCTCGATGGCCACGCGCGGCTACCTGGGCGGCCTCGCGCAATCCACGGGCGACGCGACTCTTTTGCTGGACGCAGCGGGCAAGGACATGATCCTCGTCGAGACGGTCGGCGTCGGCCAAGGCGAAATCGAAATCGTTCGCCTCGCCGACTGCACGCTGGTCGTCCTCGTTCCCGGCATGGGCGATGACGTACAAAATCTCAAGGCCGGCCTGATGGAGATTGGCGACATCTTCGTCCTCAACAAGTCGGATCGCGAAGGCGCCGGCCGGTACGAGGAGCAGCTTCGCGCGATTTTGCATCTCGTCCCTGACCGCAGCGGATGGAGGCCTCCGGTGGTCCGCACGGTAGCAACCGAGAATCAGGGAATAGTGGAAGTCGCGCGCCAGATCGGTCTCTTCCGGGAGCATTTTCAGAAAGCGCAAGACCGCCCTGCCCGCGAACTTGCCTACTGGAAGGATTGGCTGCTGCGTCTCATCGAAAGACGGCTCGTCGAGCGCGTCCTGGGGGATCGCGCCAGCGCCGAGCGCTTCGAGAAAGCTGCCGCCGACGTCGCCGCACGGAAGAAAGATCCCTACGCCGCGGTGAACGAAATCTTGTCGGGGAGCGGCGCGTGAAGCTCGGCGACCTCGAATTCCACGTTGTTTCGGCGGGCCACTTTCGGCTCGACGGCGGCGCGATGTTCGGCGTGATCCCGAAGCCGATGTGGGAGAAGAAAATCGCCCCCGACGCGCGCAACCGGATCACGCTCTCGATGAACTGTCTGCTGATCCACGCCGGGGGCAAACACATCCTGGTCGAAACCGGAGCGGGCGACAAAATGAGCCCCAAGCTGCGCGATATCTACGCGCTCGAAGGTCCGCCTCTGGCGGACGGCCTTCAACGCTACGGCCTGCGGCCCGAAGACATCGACATCGTCATCGACACGCATCTCCATTTCGACCACTGCGGCGGCAACACGCGCGTGGAGAAGGACAAGGTCGTGCCGTCGTTTCCGAACGCGCGTTACTTCGTCCAAAAAGGCGAATTCGAGCATGCGATGCGTCCAAACGACCGCGATCGGGCGAGCTATTTTCCGGAAAACTTCGCCCCGCTCGAGGACGCCGGAATGTTCACTCTTTTGGAAGGCGATAGCGTGATCGTTCCCGGCGTAGAAGTTGTTCGCGTCCCCGGACATAACGCCGACATGCAGTGCGTGAAGCTCACCGAGGGCGGCAAGACGGCTTTTCTTTTCGCGGACCTGGTGCCCACGACGGCCCATCTCCCGATTCCGTGGATTATGGGTTACGATCTCTACCCGATGACGACGCTCGAAAACAAGAAGCGCTGGATTCCCGAGTCTGTACGCGAAGGCTGGCTCGCGCTTTTCGCGCACGACGCGCGCGTTCCCGCCGCCTATCTCCGCGACCGCGACGGCCAATGGGAACCCGAGCCGGTGACCATCGATTAGGCGGACGCATTGTGGGGATCGGCTGCCGTTTTTCGTTTCTCTGTTATCCTCATTTGTCCGAACTAGGAGAACACCTCACTTTCTTATGGCGAAGACCACCAAATCCAAAGGCAAATCGAAGCAGGAAGCGGTCAAAATCGGCATCATCGGCGGCAGCGGCCTCTATCAGATGGCCGGTCTCACGGGGGCGCGGGAGGTGCGCGTCAAAACCCCCTTCGGCGATCCTTCGGACGCGATTGTCGTTGGGACGCTCGAGGGCCGGCGCGTCGCGTTCCTTTCACGCCATGGCCGCGGCCATCGCGTGTCTCCGAGCGAGATCAACTACCGCGCGAACATCTGCGCCCTGAAAATGCTCGGCGTCGAGCAGATCATTTCCGTCAGCGCGGTCGGCTCGCTCCGCGAGGATCTTCCGCCGCTCGATTTCCTGATCCCGGACCAGTTCTTCGACCGCACGCGCGGGAGGATTTCGACGTTCTTCGGCGGCGGCATCGTGGCCCACGTCGGCTTCGACAAGCCCACGTGTCCCCGCCTCGCAGCGCAACTGGCGGACGCTTGCGGGCGCGCCGGTGTGAAGGTACATCGCAGCGGCACGTACGTCTGCATCGAGGGCCCGCAGTTTTCGACCATCGCCGAATCGCACACCTATCGCCAGCTCCGCTTCGACGTGATCGGCATGACCGGCATCACAGAAGCGAAGCTCGCGCGGGAGGCCGAACTCTGCTACGCCACGTTCGCGCTGATCACGGATTACGATTGCTGGCATCCGCAACACGACGCCGTGACGCTCAACGAAATTCTCGCGAACATGGGGCGCAATACGGACAACGTGCAGCGTGCCATCTGCGAAGCGGTGCGCGCTCTGGGGGACGAACGCGGCTGCAAGTGCGGCTCCGCGCTCGCGCACGCCATCATCACGGATCGCAAACTAATCCCGGCCGCGACGAAGAAGCGCCTCGCGCCGATCATCGGCAAATATATCGCGTAGTTTGTACGGCGTAATCTGTATCGGTTGTCATTCCGAGTTCCGGCGGGTCTGGCCGGGTCGAGGAATCTGCTGTTGGTTTTAGTCGTCTAAACCTTGGCTCTGCGCGGCGGGGCCTGCTAAGAATACGGAGCGCTCATGTCACTTCTCGTGGTCGGATCTGTCGCGTTTGACGCCATCGAAACGCCCTTCGGAAAAGTCGACCGCACCCTCGGCGGGGCGGCCAGCTATTTCTCCCTG
>DATNIN010000035.1:0-6292 GCA_035604415.1 Candidatus Acidiferrales bacterium | reverse complement strand
AGCGTTCGAGCCTAGATCGGTCAAATGAACTCCCCAAGATTTTATTTGTCGCGGCGTTCCGCGGAGCGCCCCGGGAGGGAATCGGCTGTCGATGAGTTCCGGATTTAACACGGACGTCCACGTCGGCGATCAGGTGTTCCACGTGCAGACGGAGGATCGAGGCCCGCACCATCCCGTCATCGACACGGCCGTGTACCAGCACGGACGCATCCTGCACCGGCGGGCATCCAACTACGAGCCATTTGCCGGCTCTGCGGAATTCAGCGCGGAAGCGCTGAGCGAGCGCGTGGCGAACCAGCATCGCGCCGTGATCGACGACCTGCGCGCGGGCGCGCTCGCGGCTGACATTGCCGCCGCGGCGGAGCAGGAGATTCGTGCAGCCGGGATTCAGGTGCAGCTTCTCAATCCCCAATCATGGCTGGCAGGCGGCACAGTCTCGCTCGATGTCGAAATCGTGCGCCGAGCCGACCGGCAGCCGCAGGCGGGCGTTCAAGTGGAAGCCGCGATCGAAGGAGCAGCGGAAAATGCCCGCCACACGGGCACAAGCGACGATCATGGCCGCGTGAAGATTGAATTCCCGTTGCCGCCGCTCGGAAAGGGCGATCTGGCGCTCGTGATTCACGCGAAAGCGGACGCAGCCAAAGACGAGATTCGCTTCGCGATGCGTTCGCGTCACAAGACTCCGCCTGCGGATGCGGTCCAGGGTTCGTAGATTAATGACCGTCACGATCAACGGCGAGCGCCGCGAAATCCCCGAAAACTTGGACGTCGTCGCGCTGCTCGATCATCTCGGCATGAAGGGCGATCGTGTGGCGATCGAGCGCAACCTGGATATTCTCCCTCGCGCCCGGTGGCAGGAAACTCGAGTCCAGGCAAACGACAGCTTCGAAATCGTCCAATTTGTCGGCGGCGGCTAGTACCGTTCCAACTTTTCTGACCAAGGGAGTTCGATTTGGCTGGCACACAAAGAGGCCACCGAGCTGGCCACGAAACTTGCCGAAACAAGTTGGAACGGCACTAGCGGCCTTTCTTTTTCCGCGCGAGATACTTCTTCCACGGCTTCCAGTAGTAATTCGGCCATCCGAGCCTCACGCCCTTGTGGTCGTACGCCGGGACGTTCACGTGGACAAGATCGATCTGTCCGCCGCCCGGAGCCTTGCTGAATAGCAGAATCAGGATCGAATCGGGATCGCCGCTTTTCCAGTGCGTGGCCCGCCACGCCTGCACGATCAAGCGCTTCGGCACGATCAGAAGATTGCGCCCGCGGAGCTGGCCGTTCCATGCCGTAAACGTGCCGCCCGGCTTGCGACTCATGCGGGCCTTGCCGCCTGTGGCGGCGGAATGCTTCTTCGAGTTGAGGTAGATTTCAAATAGCTCGTTCGGCGAAGCCGCAAGCCGCACCGATTGCTGGATGGCTTTCGTCATGGAAGGATCTCCCTCAAGTTTCGGTCCTCAGATCTAAATCCCCGCGAGGATGTGGCCGAGCTTTTGCTTCTTCGTGCGCAGGTAGGCGCGCGAATGATGGCTGGTGCGCGGGCGGCAGGGAATTCGCTCCACGACGCGCACGCCGCCGCGCTCGAGCTGGGTGATCTTATCCGGATTGTTCGAGAGCAGCCGCACCCTGCGGACGCCCAGCGCCTTCAGCGCCGCCGCCGCGAAATCGTAATCGCGCGAGTCCGCCGCGAATCCCAGCCGGCGGTTCGCTTCCACGGTATCGAGGCCCTCGTCCTGTAGCTCGTAAGCCTTCAGCTTGTTGATCAGGCCGATGCCGCGTCCCTCCTGCGGCAGGTAAAGCACGATTCCAGCGGGCGCCTTCGCGATCTTGCGGAGCGAGAGTTCGAGCTGCGCGCGGCAGTCGCAGCGCTCGGACGTGAAGACGTCGCCAGTCAGACATTGTGAGTGGATGCGGACGAGCGGCGCGCTGCCGGGCTTCAGCCGCCCATGCTGGATGGCCACAGCCTCATCTTCGGGCCCGCGGCCTTTGATTCCTGCGATCGTAAAATGGCCGAACCGCGTAGGCAGATCAGCCCGCGCCACCACCCGCGCCTTCCCTGTTCGTTTCCGGCGTTCCATGTAAGCCGGTCATTATAGCAGGGTTGTGAAATGCGCCTCTTTGCCTTCCAAAGCCGGGTATCCCGCCCCCGTTGCTTTAGTTCCATAAACAAAGCCTAAACGACGCACGAAATTCCTGATGCGTTCCATAGATTCTTTTCGTGAGAGCGCTGAAATGCGCGTTGGTAGAGTAGTACGACAATGGCAGCCGCGCCGGCGCACATGGTGAACCCTGGCCTATTTGAAGGCTACGAGACCGGGAGCTTTTACGACGAGATGTTTTCGGCGCCCGGCCAGCCGCGCCCTCCATATGCCAAGCTGTTTCAGAAGCTTGCCGCGATGGCGCCGGGTCAGTTCGAGGAGCGCCGCAAGCTCGCCGACCTTTCCTTCCTGATCCAAGGAATCACGTTCACCGTCTATAGCGACGGCCGCGGCACCGAGCGCCTGTTCCCGTTCGACCTCATTCCCCGCATCCTCCCACAGTCGGAATGGGAGCGTATCGACCGGGGCCTCTCGCAGCGCGTGGTGGCGCTGAATCTCTTCCTGCAAGACGTCTATGGAAAGCAGATGATCTTCAAGGACCGCCAGATTCCTCGCTGGCTGGTTTACTCCTGCCCGAATTTCCGGCGAGAGGTCATCGGCGTGGGAGTTTCTCGCGGCATCTATACGCACATCTGCGGGATCGATCTGGTGCGCGATTCGAAGAGCGGTGATTTCTACGTGCTTGAAGACAACGTGCGCACGCCGAGCGGAATCTCCTACGTGCTCGAAAACCGCTTGGTGATGACGCGGACGCTTCCCGACGCCTTTCAGGCCTGCGAGGTGCTTCCGGTCAATCACTATCCTGCGGAGCTCGCCCGGATTCTTCGCAGCATTTCGCCCCGTAGTGAGGACGACGCTCAGATCGTGCTCCTGACGCCCGGCATCCACAACAGCGCGTATTTCGAGCACAGCTTCCTCGCGCAGCAAATGGGAATCCAGTTGGTTGAGGGGCGCGACCTGATCGTGGATGGCGGCGTCGTGTACACGAAAACGATCCGCGGGCTGAAGCGCGTGGACGTGATCTATCGCCGCGTGGACGACGAGTTTCTGGATTCGCTGACTTTCCGCCCGGATTCGTTGCTCGGCGTGCCCGGACTCATGGGGGCGTATCGCGCCGGCAACGTGGCGCTCGCGAATGCGGTGGGCAATGGCGTCGCCGACGACAAGGCAATCTACGCCTTCGTGCCCGCGTTCATTCGCTACTATCTCGGCGAAGAACCGATCCTGAATACGGTTCCCACGTATCTCTGCGCGAACCCGGGCGATCTCTCGTACGTGCTCGAGCACCTTTCCGAGCTGGTCGTAAAGGCCGTGGGCGAATCCGGCGGCTACGGGATGCTGATGGGGCCGACGGCCGATCGCGCGAAGATCGAGGAGTTTCGCGAGCGCATCCGGGCGAATCCGCGAAACTATATCGCCCAACACGTTGTTCCGCTCTCGCGCGTTCCTTCCTACGACCCTTCCACGGGAAGCGTGGCGGGGCGGCACGTCGATTTGCGCCCGTACTGCCTCTATGACGGCCAGAAGGTGACGATCGTGCCCGGCGGGTTGACGCGCGTCGCGCTACAGCGCGATTCGCTGGTGGTGAATTCCTCCCAGGGCGGCGGCAGCAAGGACACGTGGGTTCTGCGGGGAGAGGGCTGACATGCTCTCGCGCATCGCGGAATCGCTCTTCTGGCTGGCGCGCTACATCGAGCGCGCCGAGGACACGGCCCGCATCCTCGACGTGAACTACCACATGATGCTCGAGCAGTCTCAGCAGTCGTATCGACTGCGCTGGGAGCCTCTTGTCATCATGGCCGGGGAGGAGAAGCTGTTCCGCAGTTTGTATGGCGAAGCGAATGCGGAGAACGTCTTCGAATTCCTCGCATTTCGCCAGGACAATCCGAGCTCGATCGTCCAGTGCGTGTCGAAGGCGCGGGAAAACGCCCGCACGATCCGCGACCGCATCTCCCGGGAGATGTGGGAAGACATCAACGGCCTCTACTACACCGTTACGCGCTTTCGTCCCGAGGACGAGATCGCGGCCGGCCCGCATCGCTTTTGCGACCTGGTCAAGTTTGGCGCCCATCGTTTCCATGGAGTGACGGACGCCACGATGCCGCACGACGAGGGCTGGGAGTTTCTTCGCGTCGGCTGGTCGCTCGAGCGCGCCGAAATGAGCGCGCGGCTCGTCGACGTGCAGTATCACAATCTTCTCGACGCGCTGCCTTCGGTCGGCGCTCCGGACAACCATCAATGGATGGCGGTGCTGCGCTCGGTGGGGGCCTACGAAGCCTATCATCGCCAGTATCACTCGGCCATCGAACCCGAAAAGGTGGCGGAGATGCTGATTCTGCACCCGCAGCATCCGCGTTCGATCCGTTTCAGCGCCTCGGAGGTGCAAGCGGGCTTGCGGGCCGTCAGCGGTAGCTTGGCTGGGTCGTATGCCAACGAAGCGGAACGCCTGGCGGGCAGGGTTGTCGAGAGGCTCCGGTACGACCGGGTGGACGAAATCTTCAAGCAGGGCTTGCACGGCTATTTGAACGAGCTGTTACGGATGTGCGGAGCGATTGGAGACGACATCGCCCGAACTTACTTCTACTACGCGGTGGTGGCATGAATCGATATCGTTTGGTCCATACGACTGAATTTGTTTACGACGGCCCCGTTTCCGAAAGCTACAACGAGGTCCGCCTGCGCCCGCTCCACGACGAGAGGCAGAGCTGTCTCTCCTTCCGTCTCACCACCAATCCCGGCTCCCGCGGCACGGCGTATCGCGACGCCCACGGAAACTGGGTGCACCAGTTCAACGTGCTCGCCGAGCACCAGCACCTGAAAGTAGAGGCGGAGTCGGTCGTGCTGGCGCACGAGGTATCCGACGCGCCCGCGGATCCGGCGACGCTCGCCGAATTCGATTCGCGCAGCCACCAGTTGGACGAGGAATACTTCGACTTCATGGCTCCCACCGGATATGTGCCTCATCTCGCCTGCATCAGGGAAATCGTCGAGGTGGCGGAAAGAGCCAGCGGAGGGACGGTGGTCGGATTCGCGCAGGCCGCCGCGGACTTGATTCATCAGCGGTTTCGCTACGTGAAGGGCGCCACGCACGTTCATTCCTCGATTGAGGACTCGCTGTCGATCGGCGCGGGTGTCTGTCAGGATTTCGCCCACGTGCTTCTCGGGGTTGTGCGGATGCGAGGAATTCCCGGACGCTACGTTTCCGGCTATCTGGTTCCCGGCAGCACGGCCGCGCCGGACGCGAAGCAGGAGGACGTGATCGGCGGACAGGCCTCGCATGCCTGGGTGGAAGTCCTGATGCCCAACAGCGGCTGGATGGGATTCGATCCCACCCTGGGCAAGCCTGTCGGCTTGCGGCACGTCCGCATCGCCTATGGGCGAGACTATGGTGATGTAGCACCCGTGCGAGGCGTGTACAAAGGCCATGCCGGACAGAGCCTTTCGGTGGACGTGCGCGTCCGCCCCGCCATCGACGACGCCGGCTGCGAGCAGCTCAACAAAATCACGGTTGGCAACGTGCCGGCGGCGTCAGTTCTGGAACGGCCGCAGCAGCCCGCCCAGCAGCAGCAACAACAGCAGCAGTAGCCGCCCTAAATCGGCGTGGCTTCGAGGATCGATACGTTGGCGCCGGTGGGTATTTCCCGTTCGAACCGGAAGCCTGCGGCATTGAACAACTCGGCGTACTCATGCTGAGTGCGCCGACGCCCCGTGAGAGTTGTGACCTGCGTCAGTATGTCGAACGGTGTGGGTTCAGCCATCTTCGGCCCCCTGCGAGAGTTGCGGTCTTCATACCACACTTCCAGCGTACGCGAAACGCTCTGCCTGCTCGTGTCGACGCCGACTCTTTACATCCCAGTCCGCATTGGCTACTTTAGCCAAAGGATCTCCTGACGGCGGCTTGCGAACGAAATGGGCACACTCTTAGAGGGCAGGGACCTGCTGTTCACGTTGGTCCTGAAGGTAGGTTGGGCGGCGGCGCTCGCGGCGCTGCTGGTTCGTTTTCGTTCGTTCCGCAAACTCGTCTTCACCGAGAATCGCGACTCCGACCAGAAGGTGATGTTGCTGCTCTTCCTGACGCCTCCGCTGGCAACGGGAATCATCCTGCGCATTTTCGGCTACCCGTTCCTGGATCTGACGCTCGAAGGCTCGTTCCTGATGGGATTGATCGGCGGGAGAATCGTGGGTCTTCTCGGTGGGT
>DATNIN010000034.1:0-35826 GCA_035604415.1 Candidatus Acidiferrales bacterium | reverse complement strand
GCCCCGCCAACTCCGGGACGCCATCGACGCCTTCGTCAAGGCCTACAATCCGAAAGCCGCGCCATTTGAATGGACCAAGGCCGTCGTCCACCAGTCCAAGCCCAAATCCTTTTACTCTGATTTATGCAAGTAAGTACTAGCCGTCACATGCGCCATGGCGCTGCTCGGGTCGGCCCTGCGGATCGCCACCAGCGGTGTCCCAGCCCGGCGGGCTGCTTTGAACACACATCGGAATTCTTCGGTTGAACGAATCATGGAAAGACTCCTGTGGAAAGAAAAGGGAGCCCGGAGGCTCGCGAACTTGAAGGAAAGTGTGCGGGCGGGTGCCCTGACTAGGCGCCGAGGAGTGCTGCGGCTGAGAAAATCACAACGTTGTAGGCAATGTGGGCTGCTATTGGCGGCACGGTAGACCCGCTGCTCAGCCTCAGCCAGCCGTAGACGCCGCCCACCCGAAGATCGTTGCGATCTGGGCTACTGTGATGCCGCTTCTCACAAGATGCCCCAGCGCGAAGGTTGCCGCTATCAGTAACGCCGTGATCCATCCCGCGCCAAAAGGTGCCCAACGTCCGAGCAGCTTTTCGAGCATTCCAAAGAGACACCCTCGGAATACGATCTCCTCAAGCAGCGGACCAAGCGTGACACCCATCCAGACTTCGGAAAAACGCTGGTTGGGGACCCACGTGGTAGTTTCGGAACAACCAAGAAACCGTAAGCCCAGCAGCGGCTGCCACTCCAACTCCGAGCAGAATCGGCTTAGCCGGAGTCGGATTCCAGTGAATGAATTCTAGACCGAATACGTCCAGCTTGCCACGTGCCATCCAAGACCAGAGCAGAATGACGGTCACCATTACGCCGAACATTCGCGGAATCTCCGGTAACGAGGCGGAGCGTCTATACCCCAAGAGCAAGCATCTCATCGGCCCGTAAACGTGCAAAGGGCCGCGTGGCCCTCAAAGCTCGCGGCCCTTCGTATTCACCTGCAGGAGATTTGGATTCTACTTCTTGCCCAGCACGGCTTCGAGCGTCCCAGCGGTCAGAACCTTCTTCGCCCACCGCTCAACCTGAGCTGGACTCGCCTTCGCCATGCGATCGGCGGCCCACTTCGGCAGGGGACCGAATTTGGTCTCCAGTTGCTCATGCAGCACTTTGCTCATGCCTCGCGCTTCACCCAGAGCTTCACCCTCAGCGAGGGCTTCGCGGCGCCACCGCATCAGCACCGGATTCTTCGTAACGTCGATTACAACGCCCATACGTTTCAACTCCCATTCTACCTTTCCTGCAATTCCCCGGAGTCCTGACAGAACCAGGATCTTCGCCAGAAGCTGATCCCGCCGGGATCCCTTCACTGCGGCTGCCTGATGGAGAATATCCCGCAGCCGCGCATCCCCACCGCCAGCGAGCACGGCTAAGGCGAGGTCGCCATGATTGCCACTCTTCATCAACAATTCGGCCTCGATCTCGCGAATGTCCATCACGCCATAGCTGAACTGAAGATCGTCTTCTTCCAGTCGATTCACGATGGCCGGTCTGGCCTGCCCGACGTACAGCACCACCTGCCGCAGCGGCCGCTTGAACCTCCGCTTGATCAGTGGCCAATACTCGACCATCCGATAGGCCATGTTTCTGTCATTGGTGCTTTGGAACTCGATGTGGAGAATGCTGCCATCTTCGAGCGAGAGCACCAGATCGACGCGCCTCTCCTGCACCTTCGGCAGCTCGACGTTGAGAAACTCCTTGACGGCGAGGCCCCGCGTCAGAAGTGTGAGGAGGGTCGGGCGATCCTGCTGAAATACGTCCTTCAGCGCGCCGTCGAAGTCGAAGCCGTCTTTCATCGTGGACGATCTCCTATTGTTGCGCATACGTGGCCGCAGCCGAAGGGACCGTGAGGCCGTCATCGGATTCGCACGTGACTGCCTTTCACCAGCCGCGCGCCACGGACCGGGGAGTTATTGGCAATCGCCGCGCGGATTGCCGAACCGTTCACCTCCCAGCCGTCTCCCTTGACTGCCGCTTCAAGGCGCCGGCGAAGGTCGCTGTCCGGCAACTGGTGCGTGATCTCTCGGAGTTCAGTCTTGGTGAACCGCATCTCCCGCTCAAAGAAGCACTCGCCTAGCTGAAGCGGGTCGTCCATTATGAGCGACGCCGTGCCGTTCGTCTGCATACCAATACTAGTTTTTTCCCCTCCAGTTTCTTCAGCCCGCGAGACATCATAAACATCAAGAGCAAACTCTTCAAGCGCGTCACTCGGGCGTCCGCCGCCCGCTTTCGGGCCGCGAGGCGTTCTGCTTCCATGCCGCAGATGCCCGCGATCGATTCCTGCCACCGCCAGTAGCCCGCGATCCGGTCCACTTTCGTGCGGAAGGCATCCAGATAGTCCGAGATCTCCTGTGCCAATGACACTGGGATGTCCCCAGTTTCGGCGCATTCCTCCTCGGCACGGTCCATCAGGTCAATCAACCGCTCGTCCAGGTCGAATAAAGACCGTAGATCGCGCTCCGGGGTTCTGATCACCCGGGCTCGCAGCGCTTCGAGCGCGTCCGCGATGCGTTCCCGTGCGGCGTCGTTCAGCTGTCCGCCGATAGAATCCTGTTCCGCCTCCTTCAGCAAGGCCGTGAGTCTCTCGCCTGTATCGAACACCGTAGAGGGAAGCCTCCGACGGATTATGACCGCGTTCATCTAGACCTCTATTCGCGAAGAGCAACTCGCTTTGAACTGAGGCGAATCGGCCCTATAACTATTCCATTGGGCCGCTGTTCATTGATCAGTGGGCCCGTAACCGAAAACGGCTAATCCGGAGGAATCGTAATGCCCGCCTCCCCCTTTCATCCCGTGGCAGCGCCAAGTGACCTCAAAGCTGGGGCAGTCCCCAAAGTCCTGAACCTCGCCGAGGCTGCCGCCTTTGTGCGATGTTCGCGTGCCCATCTCTGCAACGTCATCCATCACAAGATTCCCGGCGTCCCACATCTCCCGAGTGTGCGCATCGGTAGGCGCGTTCTCTTCCGGCGCGAATCGCTTGAGCAGTGGCTTGAAGAGGTCGAAGCGGGCGTGCCGAAGAGAACTGCCGGTTAGCAAGAGTTCCGGTACCGAGTGGTGCTAACCTGCCTGTCAGACCAGAAAACATAGCGCCGGAGACGCCGGAAAGGAAAACCGTGCGTCGAAAGCGATTTCAACGCGGCTGTGTTCGAAAGGTAAGGCATGGCCGCAGATGGGTGTGGATTGGAAAGTACCGCGAGGACGGAATAGGGAGGACAAAGGTCCTTGGCCATTGTGCGGATCTGACAGAGGGAGGAGCATGGGCGAAACTGCAAGAACACTTACGTCCCCTGAACGAGCGGGCAGGGCAGCGTCAAGCTCTGCCTACAAATTTCAGGGCATACGTTTCAAACGTGTACCTTCCTCAGCGACGCAAGAAATGGAAGGACTCAACAGACCAGACAACAACAGAACGAATTGGAACACATCTGATTACGGCATTCGAGAGCTTCGATCTGAGCGATCTTACCCGGGATCGACTGCAGAGGTTTCTCGACGACAAGGCACGCTCGCTGTCGCGGAGCGTGGTAAGCCATCTTCGGTGGGACTTGAACGCGATCTTCAAGATGGCTGCGGAGGATTCGATCGTCCCAGGCAATTCGGCGGGTTCCCTCGTTACGCCGAAAGAAGCGAAAACTCGGGCAAAACGTACGATGACCAAAGAACAGGTCCGGTTGGCCCTGTCAGTCTTGGACCTGAGGGACAGGATCATTTTTCTGCTTGCAGTTTTGGTCGGGATGCGGCCCGGAGAAATTCTTGCGCTGCGATGGGCAAGGGTTGATTCAAAGATGATCGAGATCGCTCAACGCGTTTACCGGGGTCTTCTGGACGACCCAAAGACCGAGCGCGGCAAGAGGCAAGCGGCGTTGCCTCCAGATCTTGCCAGCGAGGTTGATAATTGGCGCAACATCTCTTCTGATACAGGTCCGGATGCATTGGTGTTTCCGTCCGAACGCGGCACGTATTTGTCGCGTGACAATTTTCTGCGGCGGAACATTCAGAAGAAGCTCGAAGAGATCGGACTCGGGTGGGTGAACTTTCAGGTACTGCGCAGGACCCAGGCGAGTCTCGGCCATAACGAGGGCGTCGACCCGAAAGTGGCCGCCGATCAACGTGGGCACGCGATCGGGGTCGCTATCGATACGTACACCGAGAGCGATCTTGAAAGCCGGCGGGAAGCGGTAACCAAGTTGGAGCTTGCTTTGGCTGGCCGCAAGCCGGCAGAGCGAGCTGCCGCTGCCGATTCTTCAAGCAAACCGGGTTTTCGAGGTAAACGAGGTAAAACGGGATGAGGGTGGATGCGCTAAGTTGCTCAAAATATGGAGCGGGAGACGGGGTTCGAACCCGCGACGTCCAGCTTGGGAAGACGACTGTAAATTGGAAACAAAGACTTTTGCGTTTCCAGCATCTCGTTCTGGCGATACAGATTAGCCTGTTTTCGCCCTGCGCCTCCGCGCGGCTCTTAACGGAGCACAAACGGAGCACACAAAACTGAAGGCCCCTGCCCTCCTATCCCTCCGGCCCGCCGTGGTTTCATGAATGTTTCACATGAACCGTTTCTGTGCACACTTGCAAGCGCGCACAGTTGCAAAACTGCACTCTTGCGTCTGTGCACCGGAAATTTCAATCATGCATCGCCAAACGCCCGTTTTGCCAGATGTTTTCTGTGCAACTCGTCGATGGCAAGTTTGATTAGCTCGGAGTTATCCAGCCCAAGCCGCGCCCGGAGCAAGGCCACTTTTTCGACAGTCTCAAGGCCGAAGTATCCGCCGATGTGCTTGAGACCGGCGCGCGTTGGGGCCTGCTTTTTAGCCTTCGGCACGCCCTGCTCGGGTTGAGCTACGGGCGTGGGAGGTGCCTGCGCCGTCAGCCTCATGTTTTGAAGAAAATCGGCGGCTTTGTTCGGCTTGGTCATGCTGCTCCTTTGTGCACAACTGCACCTGCGCCCAGTTGCACGGTTGCCCTAAACCACTCCCAAAGCGCTGCTATTTCTTGCGCGGCGATGCTGCTCGGCTCCAGTTCTTGGGCCGTCAAGCCTTTTGGGTTCGCCAGCCGGTGAGCATCATAGCGATGCAGAACTATGGGGGCCATGGGCAACGGAATTGCGTCAAGAACCACCCGCGCCGTCTCCTCATGGCTACGGCTGTTGGGTGCTGCGAAATTCAGCACACCGAAGGCGGGTTTTCCTAAGCGCTTCACCAGTACCGCTGTTCTGGCTACGCCGTCGTATGCGTCTTGGTCATTCCAAAATGGGATCAGCACCAAATCTGAGCATTCGACTGCGGCAGGCGCTTCGCTGTTCCGTCCGGGCGGCGTGTCGATGAAAACTAAATCGCAACCGGCTTTCTCGGCGCGTTGCAGTTCTTGGGTCAAATTGCGTTCGGTCGTGAAACGCGTAAGCGGCAACGGAATGTCATGCTGGCTGTTGCGGCGTTGTCCCCAACTGGCTGCGTTCTCCTGCGTGTCCATGTCGAGAACTAAAACGTTCAGGCCGGTGGAAGTGGCTGCGGTTGCGAGACTCTTGGTCAAAGTCGTCTTGCCCATACCGCCTTTGTTGATCGTTACTGCAACTGTTCTCATGTGCACACCTTCTGCTTTGCAGGTGTGCACATCATTAACAGGGTTGCGGCCTTCGTCAAGTTGAAATGGATCACGCGGGCCGGGGCGTCGATCTGTCGCGGTAGGGCTGCCGCTCGACGGATGACGCGGCGTTGGTGGCCGTCAGGACCGCGTAGCGTTCGCCGTTCTCCTTCGCCTTCTCGCTAAGCTCCATCAGGCGGCGGGCGGTGTCTTCCTTGCTCCATCCCCATTCAATCGCCGTCCGGCACCATGTAAAATCCGCGCGCGAAATATCGGGCCGGTCCTCGCCGTGGCTCATGGGCGCATGTTGGACGCAATAAGAATAGCTCGGCCATTTCTTCCGGCTCGGCCTGCCGCTCGGCGTCACGGGGCGCGCGTAAGCGGGCAGGGGCGGGCGCGGTTCCTCGCGGGCTGCCACGACACCAGCCAGGTCGAGCGCGGCGCAGCCCGTCAGTTTGCCGGGGTTCATGTGCGTAATCTCGATAAGCGGAAACGCGGGCGCGTATTTGCGTTTGAAATTCAGGCTCCCGGCAATCCGGGTTGCGCCGCTGGCGGTCCTGTCGGCTCCGGCTCCCTTGCGAAGCCTGCGCGCAAAATCCTTCGCGGCCTCTTTTCCTGCCGGTGCGTCATTGACGGCAACCCATGCCTGATAGTTGCCGGCGCCGTCTTTGCCTTTCGACGTGCGAATGACCATGAACGCATGAGGCGTTACGCGGTCGGCTTTCGCGCTGTCGAGGTCGTCAAGCTGGACGACAAGAACGCCGGGGGGATTGTGGGGCCGCACGATAATGTTGTTTTGCTGCCGGGGAGCATTCGCCATCAGGCGCGGCATGGATTGCCGGACGACGGCAAGGCTCTGGTTCTCGTCATGCCCGCGTACTTCCTGCCGTCCGCGAGCGTCCTCCTTGATGTTCGTGAATGTGAGGTCGAAAATCGTTACGCCCACGCTCGCGAAAGCATCCAGCATGGCGAAAGCCTTGCTGGTATCGGGCTGTCCTTCGTTGTTGTCCACCATCGCGCCCCGCGTGTTTCTGTTTTAGTGATGCATGAGAGTGAGTAGAGCGTTTCGATTATGTGCCGTCAATTCTCTGTGATGATTGCGCCGCCGTCAGGCGGCGCTCCGCTTTTGCGAGCGGAGCGAGCCTGCAAGGAGTATCGCCGCGCAAGCGGCGATTCCGCATGTGCTTTAGCCTTCTGAGTGCGTCGTTTAATAAATAGGTTTTGTAGGTGGTTTCTTTCTGACTGGTAGACTCCGGTAAAACAAGGGTTTCAGAGGCCAAGGGCGCGGCCAAGGCTCGCGAGGGCTGAGGCCACGGTATCGCGGGGATCGTCGTCAAGCTGCGCGACGATGGCCGCCATGCTGCCGCCTTCTTCTCTGACGCTGGTTGCCTGTTCAATGGGCGAGGGCAGGGGCGGGCAGGCTCCCCATGTTGCGGGGTGCGGCGGCTCGGGCATGTCGGTGTCCGTGTAGTCGCGCCATTGCGAAACCGGCAATATCGCGTAGGCGTTGGTTTCCTGCCGGAGCACAAAGCGTCCGCTTTCGTCGAGGTCTTCCCGGCAACGCCGAATCCAGTTGATGATGCCGAGTTGCTTGAGCCGCGCTAAGGCCGTTGCGACCGTCTGACGGCAAAGCCGCGTCGTCCTCTGCAAGGCGTTATAGGACGGGTCCAGCCGTCCCGTGCGGTGGTTGAGGAAGTCGAATATCAGGCTGTGGAGCACAAGCAAAACATGGCTGCCGATAAGGCCGCCGTGACACCCGGCGAGCTTTCCGCGCCGGTTCCATTCAACCGCCTTGTGATAGAGGCGAATGGCTGCCTTCTTCGGGGTCGGCACGAAACGGGCGTCCTTCGTCGTGCTGCCTGACCAGACTTGCCACGGCGCGTAGCTGGTGGCGTTCTTCCAGTCGGCTACGAAGGGCAAGGCGGCGGATAGGTGCTCGGTTCTGCTCCTGCGCCTCTCGGCGTGGCTGGTCGGGCGTATAAGGCTGCGGTGCTGCATGGGATTCTCCTTGCTGGTTGCATAGCAACCCGCCCGGAAAGGCCGGAAATCGGCGCAAAACAACCCCTTGCGGAAAGATGGTTTTTTCCGCTTGACTCGGGGCCTGATTTTGGGGGAAAGTCGGTCTGCGACAACACGACATTCCCCGGTTTCGACCGGCATCACGGCCCGCCACTGGCGGGCTTTGCTGTTTGTGGGCTTCGCGATCTCCGAAATGATGGAAAGGGCGGACGCGGCAACCGCGCCGCGTAACGGCGGAGTGTGAATCTTTCTCTGATTCGTGTCGAGCCGAATTTTCTCAAAGCGTTTCCGCTCCGGTCAGGGGGTCGGCCCCGTGCCGGTCAAGCTGTAGCCGGGCCGGGCCGGTGCGGGGATCGCGGGTACGTCGATCTGCGCGGCATAGTCCGGGTGAAAGCTGAGTTGCATATCGACAATTCGCTGCGCATCGGCGGCGGCGCGGAAGATTTCGCGCTTGTCTTCCTTGAGCGGTTTAATCCAGTTGCCGATGTAACTCGCGTGCTGCGGAATGTCGGTCGGGATGCCGAGTTCGGCGGCGACAAAGGCGGAGGCGAGTTCGGCGCGAAGTTCTTCCATGGCATAGGCGGCGGAACCAAAGCGGGAAACCATGTCGCGGTTGAGCCGGGAAGGGTGGCCGGTCCAGTGCGCCAGTTCATGCAGCGCGGTCGCGGCAAACTCCGGGGGGCCGCGAAAGCAAGACTCGGGCGGTAGCTGGATGTGGTCGGTTGCCGGGGAATAAAAAGCCCGGTCGCCGCCGGTGCGGACGACCGCGCCGCTGTTCTTCAGGATGATGTCGGCGGCCTCGGGCCGGGTCCATGGCGCTTCCTCGACGGTCGGCGCTTTGTAGCCCGGTATGCCGTCGATCTGCGAGGCATGAAAAACGGCGTAGTGCTTCAGGACGCGAATTGTTTTCCTGCCCTCGTCGGCTTCGTCGTCCTCGATCTCGTAAGGCTTGCTGAAAAAGATGGTGGTGGATTTCTCGCCCTTGCGGACCTGCCAATGCTTTTCGTGCGCCTGCTGGTACGTCATCCAGCGCGGGTCGCCGCTCTGGAAGGCGCGCATATCCATGCCGAGAATGAGGACGTTAATGCCGTGATAGCGTTTGCCGGTGACGGGGTTAAACGGCGCTTGCGGGCCTCCGGCCTTGTCGGCGTCCCATGGCCTGACCCACGGTTTCACGCCTTTTTCCAGTTCAGCGATGATGCGGTCGGCAAACTCCTGCATAGGGTCGCGGTGCGGGGTGTCGGTCATGGCGTTCGATCTCCGAAAGCGTTTTGAATGCCGCGCGGTTGAGGGGCTGTCAATGCGGCGGCGGGCTATGCGTTGTTTCTTGGGCATGGTGTCCTCGTTCTGGTTCGTGGTTATGGGGTGCAGCTGCTGCTGCACCCCTGCCACGTGGCGAACGCGGGGGTAGCAAGGGCAAGGGTTAGCGAAGTTGCTTCAGCAACTTTTTTGGGGGGACCGGACGCGAAGCGGACGGGGGAGCCAAAACCCGGAGGGCGCGCCCTTGCCCGCGCGAGGGGCGGAGTCCCTTAGTAGCTGGCGCGGCAGCGCGGAAACAGGATAGCGGAGCGCCGGGTAATCCTCGCCTCCGAGGATCTCCGGTGCGAAGTGTCAAAACATGCCTGTCTCGATACGAAAGCGAAGGCTTGACGCATTGCGCCATTTGGGCGCATTCACAATGCGGGCTGGGATGCCGGGACGATGTCCAAGGCTTCGCAGCTTAAGGCTCCTGCGGTCGTTCATTGGCGATTTCATCAGCTCCCAGCCCATTGCGTCTGATTTCGGTTTGGAGCCGTTGGTTTATGTGGTGGATACTTGGTGCGTTCCTGCTTTTGATTGCGCTCTGCCGCGTCATGCTCGCGAGCAAGGCTATAGACCGCTTCTTCGCATCCCAAAACGGGCAGACGGACAGCGGGGCGGAAACGAAACCCTCGCGTCGGAACGAATTAGGCCGGGTTGTGCCGTTCATGAAACGCGGGCAAAAGTGATAACCAGCTTGTGACCGGTCGCCTTGGCAATGCGTAGGAGGGTGCTGGTTGAAGAAAACCCGCGCCGGTGCTGCCGGCGCGGGCCTGAACTGCGGGCTAATATTCGGACGCAAGCATGATGGTCAAAACTCTTGTCGTCTGTTTCGGGTCGCTCGGGTCTTCGCTGCCCATGGTCAGCGTGGTGTCGTAGTAGTCGATCTTCCAGAAGATACGCTCGCCGTTATGCTCGAAGGCTCCGAAGTCGCGCTCGCCGTGCGGATCGTTGTCGGGCGTGAACGCGTTAAAGGTTTCGACCTTCTCGCGGATGGCCGATTGATCTTCCGGCGACTGGGCGCTGATGCCGGGCGTCTGAACCAGAAGGCCCGCGATGCCCATAGCTGTACGGCAAAGGTCGTTAAGCTCCGCGATTTTTCTGGTCCTGCGTGCCGGAACGCCGTACAAAGCTTTCCAGTCGTCCAGGTAGGTGAGGTCGTGCTTGTTGCCGTACCACCGGGCGAAATCTTCCGGCGTCTGGCATTCCTCCTGGGCGCTGGCGATAAGGCTCTCGTCGATCCCCGCGTCCGATGTGTCGATGCCGAAGAATTTCAGCATGGCGGCGTCAACGGCTTCCCAGTATTCGATGAACGATGTCTGCTGCTTGGTCATGATGCGCCTCTTTCGTTTGAGTGACCCCCAACAGCGGGGGCGAAAGAGGGCACGTCCTGCCGCCGATCACAGCGCGGCTGTCAAAAGCTTGTTGGGGTGACTGCCCCGCCCCAAGGCGAAGCCTGTCGGCGGGGGAGGGGAACCAAGAAGCGTATTGATAGCAAGCTGCGGCGGCTATCGTGCCTTCGCCCCGCTGTCTTTGGGGGGCGCGGCGAAAGAGGACATGAGAACGAAACAGCGGCAGGAGCGGCGGTGGTTTCAAAATTCACCGTGGCGGTGTAAAGTGGTGAAGAGCGAAGAGAGGAACGCAACAACATGCGGAAGAAGGCAGGGGGAAAAAGCGCAAAAGCGAAAGAGCCAGCTTGGGTCCGCGCGTCGATCAGCTTTCCTGCCGACATTCACGCGACCCTTGAGGAGCTGGCAAAGCAGAAAAAGGTGTCGTTGGCATGGGTTGTGCGGGACGCTGCCGAAAAGTACATTGCTGATCAGGGAACGGTAAGAGGAAAGTAGGAGACCCGAAGTGTTGAAACAACGCGCGAAATCGTTAGGTGTGCCAGCATGAGCCGCTCGGTCGTAAAGCTACCAAGCAAGGCGGATCAACTGAGCGTCCGTCGGGAAAAAGGCAGGATTTGGAGTCACGTTCGCAGCAAGTGGCTCGTCGAAACGCCGGAAGAAACCGTTCGCCAGGAATATCTCTGCGTTATTGTCAACGAATACGGCTTCAGTCCCGACCAGATGGACGAAGAGGCAGAACTCACTGGGCGCGGGTCCGGTCACGCCCGCGCAGACCTGGTCATCTGGCGCACGGTTAAAGATAAGGCCGATAAGAACAGTCCGCTGATTATCGTCGAGTGTAAATCGGACAACGTGACGATTAAGCCCGATGACTACGGCCAAGGCGACAACTAAAGGTCTCCGTAGTCGTCGGTGTAACGCTTCTCCGCGTCAGGGCTGACCGTGACATCGGATTCATGAACCACATCGGAAGGCTCAACGTTCGCACCAAAAGGCGGATTCGTAAGAATAATGTTGAAGCGGCCCTCGAAGATGCCGTTTACATTCAGGAATCCGTCATGGTGATGGACGCCGCCGTGTCCGTCGCCGTGCATTATCATATTCATCTTGCTCGTGCGCGCCATGCGGTCATTGGCGTCAGTGCCGAAGATACAGCGGTTCGCAAGCTTCCAGAGGCGAGTACCGCGCTTTTGCTGGTCGAGCGTTTCCTGTACACTGAAGCGTTGGCCCGCGTCCGCGCCGCCGTAGATAAACCTATAGCAAGCCTTTTCGATCTGCCTAAAGGCAAGGACAGCAAAACCAAAACAGAAATCCTCTTCATCGAGCGTTGCTTGGCGCTGCTCAAGCCGGGCGGCAAACTGGGCATAGTCCTGCCCGAGGGCATTTTCAACAATCCTTCGCTCGCCTACGTTCGCGAGTTCTGCGAAAACCGCGCCTTCATCCGCGCCGTTGTGAGCCTACCGCAGGAAACATTCATCTCGTCGGGTGCCAGCGTTAAGGCTTCGCTCTTGTTCATGCAAAAGTTTTCTGAAAAGGAGCAGGCCGATTTTGATACCAAGCAGCACAAGGCAAATCGGGAAGTAAGGGCAAAGTATGCTGACGCCATCGCGGGGGAAACCCTCAAGCTCGAAACAGCGATTGCCGATGCGATGAAAGCTCAGGACACCGAAAAACGAAAAGGCCTACAGAGAGAACTGGCCGAATACCAGAAACGCATGGCAGATACTATAGCCTCAGAGACTCGCGCTCTGCTCAAAGAGCGGTTTCCCTATCCCGTCTTTCTATATGAAGCAGAAAGAGTGGGCATCACGGCGACAGGCGACACAGACCAGAACGAGCTTTTTCCAAACGTCAATCAGCCGCCAGGTGATGGTAAGACTTGCTTGGAACTTTATCATGAGTTTCGGCGGAACCCGAAGGCGTTTTTCATCCGGGAGGCTGGGCGATGACGGCGGATGTCCTTGAATTTCCGAAAGCCTTTGCTGTTTGGTTCAAGGAGTTAAGTCGCTGGGACGCGTCTAGCTTTCATCGAATTAAATGGCACTGGCCCAACCATGTTATGGCCCCCATTGGCAGTGCTCTCCGGCTCCGAAAAGAGCGGGTAGATAAGAAGAGCGTTAACTTTGCCGATTTGCAGCCTATCACCATTCACTTTGATGGGTCAGTCGATAAGCGAGTCGTCGATGCAAATCGTGAATACTCGATGGACCTATGGTTCGCGCGTCCGGGTGACATTGTTGTCGCTAAGATCGACTTAAAGAATGGGGCAGTCGGTATCGTTCCCAATGATTGGAAGAACGTTGTCGTCACGGGGCACTTTGCCGTTTATGAGCCGGACCGCTCTAAACTGCTACCAGAGTACCTACACCGAATTATTCAAGCCAACTTTTTTAGGGACCATTTGTGGCGCAACAAAGTTGGCGCTGAAGGGAGGAAGGAGGTAAAACTTGACTTCTTTGAACAGGAGCATGTCCCGCTTCCGCCTCTCGCGGAACAAAGGGCAATCGTTGCTCGTTGGCAGCAGGCACAAGACGAAATCATCGCTGCCAGTCGTCGTGTGGAGCACCGAAGGTCCACGATAGAGTCCCGTGTTTTCGCGGACTTAGGTTTGGTCTACCCAGAGCAGCTTTGTTTACCTAAGGCACTTGGAGTGTGGTGGCAGGATTTCTCGCGCTGGGGTGCCCGATTTAACCAGTTACGCCAAGCCGGAGCGGACATCACTCAGGGGACATTCCCAGTCGTGTCACTCGACTCATTGCTTGAGGTTGTTCAATACGGGACAAGCGAGAAAGCTAACACCGACGGGCGCGGAGTTCCTGTACTTCGGATTGGGAACATCAAGAATGGCGGATTAGACCTCTCCGAATTGAAGCATATTGTGCTTCCCCCCAAGACCGTCGAAGGCTTACTGCTAAAAGATGGTGACGTCTTGATTATCCGCACAAGTGGCAGCCGTGATCTGGTAGGAACTTGCGCCGTATTTCACGGCACAGGCGACTTCGTTTTCGCTTCATACCTCATCCGCCTACGTTTCGATCTATCCGAGGTCGTTCCGGATTTCGTCTCGTGGTTTCTCAACTGTCCACTGGGTCGGCAGCAAGTGGATGCCGTGAGCCGTCAAATCATGCAGAGCAACATCAATAGCGAAGAACTGCGCGCCTTGGAAATTCCCCTACCTCCGCTTGCTGTGCAAAAGGAAATAATGGCACGAGTGTCTACGGGCCATGCGGAGATCGCGAAGGAGCAAGAGGCCGCCGCCGTCACCGCACGTCAAATTAACACCGAAGTCGAGGCCCTGATTTTAGGCACCAAGAGTGTGAGTGACCTATGAGCCGTGGTCGGCAGAAGGTATCCTTCGAGGGCCTAATGCAGGAGAACGTGCTTGGCACGTTCAAGATCATCCGCGGCTTCGCCGATCTACGAGACCTTGTGATGGTTTCGACGGCGATGCTGTATCAAGGTTCCGGGCACGGACAAGGCACCGGATACCAGAGGCAGCTCGATGAGCAGCACGTTGAGGACATTAAACGGTTCCTGAGCAAGGGCCGGTATCGTTTTTTCCCGGAGATCGTTCTTAGTTTACGCAGCAAAGGAGAAGGTGATCCCGTCGTCCCCTATTCGAAGAGGCGAAATTCGCCAAATGACCACGCGTACTGGATTTCGGTCAATCTCAAGGCGTTGGCGGCGGACGGCTACAACCGCATTCACCGGATTGACGGCAATCATCGGCTGGAGGCTGCCAAGCGCCTCATCGAAGAACAAACGCGTTCCGCCACGTTCAAGGATTTCAACAAGGCACCGTTCTGTTTTGTCATCCTCAATTCCGATAGGGCGGAAGACGACGAGCTGGCCGAGGCGATGCTGTTCAATCTGATTAACAGCAAGGCATTGTCTATCGCGTCAGAACACAGCCTCTCGGTGCTCATGCGGGATGACGGAGCCGCCAGTGAACGCTTTGTGGAAGACCCCCAGGTTTATCTAACGCGCTGGATCATGAATAAGGTGAAAGGTTGGCCGCAGGGGTTCTACAATGCCATGGGGGATACTCCGCTCTCCCGTCTGCATTCTGCCGCCGGTGTTTTGCTTCGGCCTGGCGGCCTTTCTAAAGCCACGGCAAGCGAGATGGAATCGGACGCCGTCAAGATGTTTGATCCGCTGTACGACCTCGCCGTGCAGTTGCGCGACCAGCATGAGAGTTTCGTTCATTCCTACGCGTTTCTGCCCATTGCCGCCGAGGTGTATGCCCGACATTCAACCGTGGAACCTGCGAAGGGGGCAAATACCGCCCCGGAGAGAATTCGGCGGGCCGCGCGCTGGCTCCGGGATTTCGCGCGATGGTTCGACCGTATAGGCGGTTCGGAATTGCCGTTGCCGACTGATCCGTCAATTCTTTGGTTCGTGTTTACTGTGAAGTTGGTTATGCGAAGGCCCGAGGGATACCGTTCTTCCTAACCTTCCAGAAGAAGGCCGGTGAGCCCACCAAAGGGACGAGCGCAACCGCGTCGAACAGGGTCCATTTCGACCTGGCCCCGTATCGGTATATCGAATACGAAACGACACATGATCTCCGCGACAAGCTAAAGCACGAGCTTGACGCCTGGCATGATAACCACTGAAAAGCGCGATTGATTTAAGCGTGAACATGGCAATGGTGCGCGGGGCAAGATTAGTCCCCGTTCCCGCCCAGCCTTCGCCATAGCGTATGGCGTCCATGACCGCTACAAGCGCAGTAACGGGGCGGAACGCCGGAAGACAGGATCGCGATTAAAATGAATCCATGAACATGGAAGCGAGAGAGAGGCTGATAGCCCGGTTCGGATGGGCGGCGGGGCTTCTTAAGGATGCCGCCGCGGTTCGCGAAGAACGACTGAGGCGCTACCAGCGGGCGCTTGAGCGGATTGCGCAAGGCGCTGGAAATCCGGTAAAAATCGCGGCGGCGGCGATGCGTAAAGAGTTCGACCCGGTGCGGCGCGGTTAGCGGTAGAATCGCCCCATGAAGTCAGAGCCTATAGAGTGGCGCGAAGTGTGCAAGGCGTGGGACGGGTTCAAAGCCAGCAGGGGCGACAGCGTTCCGGTGCGGGAAGCACGCCAAGAGGGCCAGCAGGATTCCTATGCCGTGCTCGGGCGGGCCGTGGCCGGTCTGATGGAAGAGGACGCGAGTTTTCGGGTGCTGGTGATTTCACTGCTATGCAAGGGTATTTTCAGTCCCCCCGGATCGCGGATATAAGCGCGCTACGCGGCAAGCGCCCGGTACAGGGTCTTGCGTCCCACGTTGAAGAGGGCCGCAACCTCGTCGCGGCCATGCTCTCCGGCGTCGATCAGCTTCTTGGCGTGCCTGATCTGCTCCGGCGTCATCTTCGGCTTGCGCCCGAATTTTACGCCGCGCGCTTTCGCGGCCTTCACTCCGGCGCGTGTCCGTTCGCTGATGAGGCTGCGTTCAAGCTCGGCCAGTACGCCGATCATCTGCCACATGGCGCGGCCTGTCGGCGTCTCGGTGTCGATTGCTTCAGTGAGGGAACGGAATTTCACGCCGCGCGCCTTGAGGCCGTCGAGCATGGTTATCAGGTTCCCGAGACTGCGGCCTAGCCTGTCGAGCTTCCAGACAATAAGCGTGTCGCCGTGTTCGAGTTTCTTGAGGCAACGTTGCAGGGCAGGGCGGTTGCTGATAGCTCCCGATATGCCTTCATCCTTGAAGATGATCTTGCATCCGGCCTTCTTCAGCGCGGCCAGTTGCAACGCGGGGTTTTGCTCATCAGTGCTGACGCGCGCGTAACCGTATTTCATGGCCGTTACTCTGTCCCTGACATTTGACCCATGCAAGCGTCAATGTTTACGGGCCTTCCGGCATTGGGTCAAATCTTTTCCTTTGTGACCCAATGAAGAAACACTGCGCGGGCAGGGCAGGGATTTTGAGACTGAGATTTGAGACGTGGGAAGCCCTAATTCTATTGGGCTGCGTGTTCTTCGCAGGACTTACCGTTTTTGCAAAACGAGGGGCAGAAAAAAAGCCGGAGGCAGCACGCCTCCGGCAACTGAGGATGAGTAAATGGTTTGTTACAGAGTCCCCGGCGGCTTAACGATAGTGAAGCTCAATGCCCCGCCTCCCCATCGTGGGTCGGGGTCGGTGCGTAATTCCCATGAAAGGTACCCGCCCTCCGCCGTGTCCCTATAAGCTCCGGGGCCGATTTGCTGCTCGGCTGGAATGGCAATTTCCTTAACCAAGTTGTCTAGCACCGTCCGCGCTGGCAAGTTCGATGCGGCCACGGTCGTATGGTGTTGGGCGAATAGATTAACCGGGAAAATTCCTATTGATAGCCCCGGTATCTCTTTGCAAATCTCGGCTAGCAGTTGATCGACGGTCCGAATACCGGAGGGAATGGTAACCGGCGTATCGAGCAGCGGCCGCATTTCTTCTGCGCTCCCGGAAGCGCCTATGAAGTTCCTCGCCACAACGTGAAAGCCTCGTTCAGTGTCACTGACGGTAAATATTTCGCCGTGCAGCTGAGAGTTGTAGTTCTGTATGGCTTCGGTGAGGGCCGCTTCCGCCAGTTTCTTGCGAACGTCGAAGGGGGCGGCGGAGGGCGGCGCTTCATATCTGAAGGACAACGGGATATGGCGCTTAATTGTCTTGTGAGCCTCGCTGTTGAAGGTCGTTTCCCCCACCTCTCCGGCAACATACTTCGTATCCTCGTAAGTGATTGGGACTCCGTATACCTTCTCCAGACGTTCAACAGCCGTGGCGAGCGCGCGGGCGCTAGGGTTAATCGTTATGGAATCAGCGGCGATCACGGCCTCCCGATCTTGGTCGGCGGTCGTGGACTGTGGCTGTGCATTCGCTGCGACTGAGCCGAATGCAAACATTGCGAAGAAGAACAACATGAGGCGTAGCAATACTTGGCTTTTCATTTTGGTGGCTCCTTCTGTTTGAACTGGTGTCTAAAAGACTTCCGATGCGGTTTGGCCCGCGCGAACTGAGGAAACTGTCGTTGAGTCTATTATTGCCTCAAGCGTGTTGACCCCTCCGGTGTCGTTGGCCCCGTAGTTATGCCATGTGCCGTCGGCCCATTGATACTGCATTTGTTGGTAGCCTGTATAGTTACAAGCCAAAGGAGTAGCATTCGAGCGATACCACGGCACAAGGTAAACAGGCGGAGCGCCTCCGTTCGAACTATTGACCCATCCGACGGTATCCAGTTGCCAGACGCCGGTCGCGCTAACATTCCATTGCCCACCGCTCACAGCGGTTGTGACTTCTGGAAATAAGTCATGGCCGACGCCGAGATTGGTTTGAACATTGGCAAAACAGCCATCGGTGGTTGTACCGGAAGACTGCTCTCGAACTGCGCCTAGAAACACGATCGCGTTGTCAGCGTTTGCAGAGTACAGTTGCTGCACCCAATTTGCTGTAGTGGCGTAAACGCCTGTTCCCCATGAGCCGCTGTAGGCAAGCTCCGTCGTTTCGCCGGACGGAGTGTCAAAGAACCCGTTAACGTAAACTCCGTTAACGAAAGGGGAGCTAGCTCCCGATGGGTACAAATAGCCGCCCGCGTATCCTGTGGTCGTGCCGCTGGTCACGACGTGTATGTTGAACCCATAGTAATCGGCGCTTGTAATGGCAGCCGGACTAGCGGCGGAGGCGACGGGATTGCGCCAATCGGCAGAATGTATAGCGCTTGTCGTGTAAACCCACGAACCGGGGCCGCCCACACCGCTCGTGCCGGTGTAAGTCCCGCCGCCATAAGTCTCTGAATAAGACAACATAAACCCGCTGTAGCTGACATTGTTGCAATCTACGCTGCCGCTTGTATTGGCGGGGGGATAAGTACCCGGCCCATCTCGATCAACTTCCCACCCTGCCGAACTGAGCGGGTAGTTATTGGCAAAAGTAAATGTGTTGCCTTGTACGCCACTACTGTTCCATGCGGTGAGCGTCATACTCGTGATCGCGGATGCGTTCGAACCGGAAGCTTTTGATGCGTAGATCGCCAGACCATCGCCACAGGCTGTTGCCGATTCAGTGATACTGGAAGCGTCAATGGTAAGGGTGAGTTGGAACGGGAGGCCGGTGAGGTTTGTGCCGACCCCGAAAACGTTTTCGGACCCGGAGCTATCCCACGAACCGGAGCCGAAAGTTCCGTAGTAGTTTATGGTGACGGTCACCGCGTGAGCGAACGGCGCGAACGCCGCCGCGAAAAGACACAGCACTCCTAAATGCTTTTTCATACGTTGTGTTTTGGGGAACTGGCCGCTTTTGGATTGTTGCGGGAAAGCAGGTTCCGCAACGACGACCGGTAATAATGATACCTCGCAATCTCGCAATTTGGCAATAACAAACTGGCGACATTTCGCGCCGGGAATGTTCCCCGCGCGAGCGGTGGCGCTTTACGGCCTCTTGATTTGCAACATTGCTACAACGCTATAATGATTGTTCTCAATGACTTCCAAACGCACGCCCGACAACGAGCCAGAAGAGAGAACGCAGAGCAAAATTTTCCGGATGACGCCGGAGGCTTGCCGCGCCTTTGACATTCTCCGGGCGGAAGAGGGGCCGCATTCCGGGCCGCGCCTCGCCGCCGAAATGATCGACTTGCTTTTGATCGAGCATGGCAAACCGCCCGTAGGCCCGCGCCGCCCTGCCGGTGGCGCGAAACGCACGGCCAGCAAGCCGAAACCCGGCTCATAATGGGGCCATGAACCGGAAAGCGAGAGAGAAAGCGCAAGCCCGCCTGATAGCCCGCTTCGGCTGGTCGGCGGGGCTTCTCGATGATGGGCCTATGCCGAAATCAGACCTTCTGCGGTCGCATGACGAATTACGGGCGGCGCTGGTTGTTGCCGGAAAGGAAATCCGCAAGCTGAACTTTGGCCGGTCGGATACGCCGGTCCTGAAGCTGCTGCGCCGGGTGCTGCGCGAGGCGCGGGCCGTGGCGAAGGCGGAAAAGGAACCACGGGCGGGGGGCGGTTAAAGCCTTGCGGGCTGTGCTTTCGTCAGTTGATGGTTTCTTTCAGGTCAACGCGGATCATGCCGGGTGAGGGCGGCGGAACGCAGTTGCAGCACTGCCACACCTTGCCATCGAACCAATACTGCCGCGAGTGGCAGACCGGGCAGGGCGTGAGCTTGTCCATTTCGTCGTAGGAGAGGCCGGACATTTCAGGCAAGCACTCCGGCGACGAGCGTATCTATCTCGTCAATGGTTTCGCTCACGGCTTCGCGGACCATGCCGCGCCTTTTGCCGAGGGAATCCGGCAAGGTGGTTGCGGCGATGTATGCGGCTGCGGAACAGTGGGCCTTGGCGCTCAGCTCGGCGAGCTTACGATGCTCGCGTTTTTTCTCATCGTAAAACGGGATGGGAAGTTCGAGGACTTTCTTTTCGATGTCGCGCTCTCCCATGAGGCCGAGGGACTGGAAAGGTTTAATTTCGTCGTTCGGTACGCTGCTGTTCAGGATGGCCGCAAGGTAGTGGGCTTCTTCCTCAGTGTCGAATGCTGCCCAATACAGCTTATGCTCAACGACGAAGGGCAGGGGCAGGCTGTGCCGGTCGAGGACGGCGGCGGAAATATTCGTCCCCGCTGCATTGTAGAGAACGAGGTATGGGCGGGAAAGGTTCTGAACGGTAAGCTTGCCGTGATAGTCGAGCCATTCATAGACGGTCTGCTTTTCCGCTTTCTGCTTGCGGGCGGCATTCCAGATCGTTTCCGCCTCATGCATCCACTTCGCGAACTCGCGGTATCCCTTGCGGCGCAGCTCGTCGGCAGTGAGGACGGTGAGACTGCCTTGACTGGTTTCGCAGGGTAAGAGTATCGCGGGCGGTGAAGCGAGGGCAAAGGGCACCAAATGACGCGAGAGGGCAGTCGAGAATATGAAACGCCCTTCAACACGGCCCTTCATCTTCACGGTGTCATAGGGCGGTTTGGCGTCCTCGGCTTGGTCCGGTTCGGTTTCGACGCTATAGAGCCGGTCGGGGTCAATGGCTCCGTTCATATCGCGGACGCTGACGAAATAAAAGCTGCGGGGAAGAATGGTCGCGCCCTGATGAAAGCTGCTCTCGTACCGGCTGGGCTTATTCGGAGTCGTCCTGCCTTTTTTGGTTGACAGGGCGGCGCGGTCGCCGAGGTAAATGAGGTGGGCGGTTCCCTTTGTCGAGGTGAGAAGGGACTCGGCCTCGTGCCATGAAATATCACGCTCCGGGAGATTGCCCGCCCATTCGACGGCGGGCAGGGTGTAGGTCTGCACTGGCTTGGGCGGTGCGGCCTCCCTCGATGCGAACAGTACGCAGCAAGGGACGTTGAAGACCGGGCGGACGGCCCGCAAATCCCAATACGACGTAAGGCGTATCGGGGCCTTATACGTCCGCTTACGCAGGTTCTCATGCTGATCCGCTGCGATAACGCTCAAGGGCATGACGAAACCAAGCTTGCCGCCCTTGCGAGCGAACGTCGATAAGGTGTGAGCGAGGAATATGGTTGCCAGCTCCATCTGGGTAAAAAGCTTCTGGAGCCGTGGGGCGATGGCGTAATCGTCAACGGCGCGTTTCTTGATTTCGGCCTGATACTCGGGGTCGGCGATGTAGCGGTAGGACAGCCAAGGCGGATTGCCTACGATGAAGTCAAAGCGGTCGCGCAGCATAGCGGGACGGTAGCTGTTGCGGACAATGAACGCCCAGATAGAATTTTGCTTTCGCTTTATCAGGCCGCTCAGCTCGTCGGTGAATTTCCAGACGGCATCAATCATCGCCTCGGCTTCGTCGTGGTCGTAAAGCTGCGGAACGACTTTGCGTAGATAGGCGGCAAGGGTCTTGCGCGTTTCCTTGCCGCCTTCGGCGTGGTCAACGGCGATACGGGCAGCGGCGTTAATGGCAGGGTCAAAAAGCTCCGGGCGCTTTACGAGTTCTTCCGGTATGGAAACCTTGCGGTCGCCAAAACGGATCTCAAAACCGGGGACTTCGCCGAAGGAATATTGCTTCACTTCGGCGGGCAGAAACAGCGAGTCCGCCAGATACACGGGTATCTGAATCGGGCGCTTGCTTCCCTTCACAAGTGAGCGGATCGCCAGCAAATAGGTGGCGCGGGAAATGATGACGGCCAGAGGGTGAATATCGATCCCGACGACGTTCTCAACGATCTCCCGAAGGCGGGCGGCATCGCTGCCGTCCGGGTTGGCGGCGAGCTGGTGCGCGATGACGGCCCGCAGGAAACTGCCGGAACCGCAGGACGGATCAAGCACGCTTACGAAGCCTTTTGAGGGCAGGAGTTCGGTAACGACGCGCTCACATAACCAATCCGGCGTGTAGTACTCGCCAAGGTCGTGCCGGTCCTTCGGATCGACAAGCTCCTGATAGACGCCTTTGAGCACGTCCTGATTGAGCTGGTTGAGGTCGTAGGTTTCGAGCTGCGAGAGGGTGCGCTCCCAAACCGGCGCGAGAATAGCTTCGGCCTTGGCGCGGCGGACCCACTGGAAGAAATCGTCTTCGACAAGGTTCTCGATGCGCTGTTCCTCGAAGAACTGGCCCGAGAGAATGTCTTTTGCCGTCTCGCGGAGCGTGGCGGTTGTTTTCCCCTTGGAAAGCGAAGCCCAAATGAGCAGCCGCGCGAGTGAGGCAAGATAGGTGTGTTTCAGGAAAAGCCGTAGCAGGTCTTCGGATTGCTGGTCCGCGAGCTGGCCGTAGGTGACGGTAAGGTAACGCTGCCATGTGTCGAACGCGAGGCGGGGTTCGGAGGATTGGCCCACGGCGGCCCATGCGCCATAGAGGGTTTCCAAAGCGTCGGCGAAAGCGGGGCTGGTCGCGCCGAAATCGACGCGGAAGCGTTCAGCGGTCGGCTCGGTTCTCGATGGACGAAAAAGAAGGCTGGTCACCCAAAGCCAGAAGTCAGCGAGCGTATCCTCGGCGAGGATCAACACCCGGAGTTCTTGGAGCTGAACGTCCTCCGGCGTCAGGCGTCCTTTCGCCGTCGTGGTCGGGCGGTATGTTTTCCAGTTGATGCCATCGCTCAGGACACAGACAAGCGGGCGGCTCCTTCCCTCCGCATTCCAGAGTCCCGAGGTATATTCTCGGAGCTGGTCTAATGCATGAGCCTCCGTCGCTTTGAGCGAGTTCTCAAATTCTATGACGGCATTCCCGTGGTAAGCGTCCACGAAGCCGCGTTTCGTTCCTGCGCGCGTATCGACGCGGACTAGCTTTTCGACGCCTGCCGCAAACTCGGTGGGCGCTGTCGAGCCGGGAAACAGCTCTGAAATCAAGGCGGCGAAGCGGTGCGTTTTGGCCGATTCGTTCGGGAGCTGGCGTATATCGGCCAAGTACCGGCTGAGCGTGCGCCGCGTTGTGTCGTCGAGAGTCATATGGAATCTACTATCAGAACAGCCTTCGGCTGTCAGCGCAATACGGGGGAGGGGCCGCGCGCGGTGTCGCCAAAGCGGAAAAGCGCCGGGTTGAACGATTTGCCGGATTGGGCTATCGCTGCCGGATGCCGCAACCGTTCCGCACCGTTGAGAATTGGGCCGATTATACCTTCGGGTGTCCCGAAGGGAAATGGACCGCGCGGCTGGATAACACATCGTGGGGCAGGGGCAAGGTCGGCAACCTCATCCTCTACTTTTCGGAAATCGGCACTGATAACAAATACTGGTTTTCCGTGTTCTGGCACAACGGCTATCGTGCCGATGACGAAGGGCTGAGTTTTAGGGATGTGGAGCCGGGGACCGTGCTGGAACTGACGACGAAGAAAACGAAAACCGGAAAGCCGCGTTTGGTGGCCGCCGTGAAAATCTCCGGCTAACCTTCGTCGTGTCCCGAAAGTTGGCCGGGGCGCTTGGCCCTTTCTTCCGGCTCCGGGTCGGGCGGGGTCATGCCGTTCGGAAAGAAATAGATAAAACCGTCATAGCCGCGCGGGCCGGGAGTGCCTTCAAAAACGCAGCCGATAATCTGGCCGTCCGTTGCCTTCTCAAGCCAGACGTGGCCGCGCTTGTACCATTCGCGGAATTTGCCCCGGTCGCGGTGTTGGGACCATGCGGTGTGCGTCGGCGGTTCTTTGTCAGGCTGCAACATCGGCCCGCAATACCACGGCTACGGCTGCGGGTCAAAACCCCCGGCGCTCGCGTAGTGAAAAGCTTCGTCCTGCTGCTGTTCGCCGTCTTGGGTCCATTCGTCAAGCTGCATCCGCAAAACATGCTCGGCGTCGGCGCGCTCCTGTTCGGGATCGTAGGCCGAAGGGCGGTAGAGGTAATGCAGGATGGACCGGGTAACTCTGGCGGTAAGGGCGCGGGCAAGGTTGAAGCCACGCTCTGTTTCCTCCCGGCGCTTGCGCCGCTGCGCCGGGGACGGGGCAAGCGTCTCGATGATGGCTTTCGCGGCTTCGCGGAATAGCTCCTTGATCTCTTGGCCGAAAGAAGGGCGCGGCGCTGATTGGCCGGTGGGTTTTTCGATGGCGCTGTGGCTTCTGTTTTCTGCCTTGGACGAGACTTCTGCGGGCGGGGCCGCATCGCCCAAGGCGTCTACCTTCCCCGTTCGCGGTCCCGCGCGGCCTCCTCCTGCTGTTCGTTGCGCTGCTCTTGGGCGCGTTCGCCGGTATATCTCGAAAAGTCGATTTTGACTTCCGCCTCGGCGTTGCGCCGGTCGGTGAGGCGTTCGCCTTCAAGATTGTCACGAGCCTGCTGCCGTGGCGATTTCGGGGTATCGAAGGCCGAGAAGAACAACCCGGCAAGCTCCACACCGATATTGAACGCGCCGCCAATGACGCGGGCGGCTGTCTTACCTTTGGTCAGAATTTCTTCGCCCGTCTTGGCAACTCCAAAAGCCACGTCGAGGACGGCCTTGTCCATCGGACGGCGGGCAGACAGGTTGACGTTGATGTCGGTCGCCCTCTCCGTGCGGACGGCTTCGATTTCGTCCCGGCGCTTCTGCTGCCGTTCGTCCGACGCCTTTAGGGTGGTTTCGATGCTTTGCAGCCGGTCGGCGATATCGAGGCGCGTTACGAATTTCTTGGCTATCGACTGATCCAGCTTGTAAACCCGCCGCCGTGGTTCCGAATTAAATTCAAGGCGGGCCTCGGTAACGATGACGATTTCGCCTTCCCTGAAGCGCGGCGCGTAGTTGTCGGCGGCTCGGGCCAGGTCGGCCTGTTTGTGGCTCCTGTCGGCTTCCTCCTTGCTGGCGCGGGCGAAACTTATTCCTCTGTCGTCAAGCATGGCGGCGAATTCTTCCTTCGTTGGCGACGGCAACGAAACGCCCTTGTTGCCGTAAAGGGCGGCAAGTTCGGCGGCTCTGGCTTTATCGCTGCCGGTCTGACGCCATGCCTCGAACGCCTGCGCGGCGGGGCCGGTCAAATTCTCCGTCCGCTCGTCGCGCGCGGCCTCGGTCGCGGCCTGATTGAACAGGGCGGCTGATTTGTGCTCCGGCTGCGCGGGCATGATGGGCCAGTGCCTTTCCTGCGCGGCGCGTTGAAACTCCTGCCGCTTCTGTTCCCATATCTGGCGGCGTTCCTCCTGCCGATGGGCCGAAAGGCTTTTCATGACGCTCTCGGCGTCCGCTACGCTCATCAGCGGGGCCGTGTCGATATCCCGCAAACGCTCGGCGCGTTCGTCGGGCCTTGCGCCGGTATTGCGGTAATTGAGTTGGTGAACGCCGCTCCATTGATCGACGACGACAATCTCACCGGCTTTGTATTTCTCATAGGGCCGCTTCTGCCGCTGTCCGGCTTCGCGGCGTTCGGCCTCGTGCGTCTGGACGTAATCGACATAGTTGTGAAGGCCGTACCGTTGCTTGTCGCCGGGCCATTTGGCGTAACTCGCCTCGGCCTTCTCCTGCAATTCCGGGGGCAGATTTTCAAAGCCTCCGGTCTGCGCCATCCATGAACCGGCGCGGGCGGGGGCAAGGGCTTCCAGTTCTTTCAGCCGTTGACGTTCCCATCGGTTCAATCTTTCGGCGTCGGCCTCGTTAACGCGGGATGCTATCAATCCCCGGTCTTCAATCGCGTCCGCGAACTCCTGCCCGGTGCCGGTGAGACTGTAGGCCAGCCGGATGCCTCCATCTGTCTTGCTGATCGGCGGCGCTGTGCGCTTCGGTTTCGGCGGCTGTTGTTGCTGCTGCCCCGGTTCTTTTTGCTTCTCCGGCTGCATCGCCGTGGCCGGTTGCGGCTGCTCTCTTTCCTGCCGCCCGCCCCGTGCTTCTTCCTCCCGCGCCGGTGCTGCCGGCGCGGGCCTCGGCTCCACGAATTGCCGCTCAACTTCTTCCTTCGCGATTGCGGCTTCGGCTACCTTGTCGAGCCATTCCATTTCCTCGCGCACCGGATCGCGGCGGGCGTATTCGTCTGCGGCCTCGATCTGCTTTTGGACTTCGGCCAGTTCGCGGGTGAGTTTTTCAACCCGGTCTTTCGGCAAGTCGAGCATGAATTCCCGCGCCTGCTCGATGGTCGGCATGTTCTCGCGGTCGAGGTCAGCCAGCTTGTCGCGAAGGTGGCTCGCCGATATGTCGAGAATTCTTTTTCCGAGGGCGTGTATCCCGCCCGCATGATCGATCACAACATAGTCGCGCCGGGTGCCTTGCGCCAGTATCAAGCCTTCCTCGGCAAGCTCGTTGTCGAAATCCCGCCCGCATTCGGTGCGGTCGTGGCAAGCCCGGATCGTGTTTCTAATCGCGTCCTTATCGACGCCGAGGCGCTGCGCCTGTCGCTGCTCGTCCTTCTTCGCCGCGTATTTGATCGGGGTATCCCGCTCGTTCTTGACCGGCTCAAGGCCAAACTCTTTTTCGAGTTCGCGGCTGATTCTTTTCAGGCGCAGGCCGTAAAACGGCAACCGCTTGGCCGTCATGGTTTCGGCGTCGATCAAGCTGACGGCAAGGTGCATGTGTTCCTCGCCGGTCAATTCGTCGGTGTGAAACGCGATGGCGTAGGGCTGGCCGGTCAGTCCGTTGATACGCATGACCCGGTGCGCCACGATCTCCCATTGTTCGCGGGTGAGCCTTTCGCCTTCGCGGTTCCGCACCTGAACGTGAAAGAACGGATGTTCGCATTTCGTGGCCTCGGCCATGACATGCACGCAGCGAAACGCCTGTTTGATATCGGGCGAAGCGAAGCCTACAAGCTTCCACAATTCGGCGCGTTCGCCGTCCTTGCCGGTGGTGATGTACTGGGCGAGTTTAACCCCATTGTTGTGGGGGATGCCGTTGGCAATCATTGCCGGTCTTTGTACCCCGTAATCTCCAGAATGCGGTCAAGGGCCGCATTGGTTTTCTCAATCGCAGCGGCCAGCCAGCCGGGGACGACGACGAGCTGGCCAGCAAGCAGGGCCGTGTTGAGGGCATGGGCAATCTGGTTCAGATTGTTCCCGGCCTTGTTCAGCGCGGCGGTCGCCTCCCCAAGCTCCACGGCGTTGACGTGCGGAGCGCGCCGCGCCCGTGGGCCGGGACTGCCAAGAACTGCGGCGCGGCCATAGCTGGAAAGGGACAAGCCGCAGGCTTGGGCCTTCTCCACGGCCTCGGCCCATTCCTCATCGTCGAGCGAGATTTGCAGCGAATGACGGCGCTGCCGCTTCTGGCTGCCGCTGGCCTTGGTCGGCGGCGGGGCATAGCTGCCGGGTTCCCCGCTCGCCGGGGAAACGGGCGGCGCATGGTCGTAAGGCGTCATCGGCGGACCTCCGCAGACGATGACGCCGCAACGACGCAGGGCAAGCCGAATGGTGCGGAAACGGGCACGGTTTCCGCTTGCCGCTTGCGGCACCGGGGGATGAAATGGGGGTGTCCCCCTTTCCAAGTGGAACGAAGGCGGGCGGATGAAATCCGCCTGTCCTGAGTGTGGCGCGTCATTGACGCGCACCACTTGCTGCCTGTGCTAACCGCTCCACTCATACGGGCAGTGAATCGACATGCGTGATTCGCCGCAAGCTCTTTTCCGTTCCGCCACGGCAACGAGTCGGGCGCGGAACTCCGGTCAACGCGAGCAAGGGCGGATGCTCTGCGTCCGTCCTTGCGGTCCCGAAAATTTACGGCAGACGGCGCGGCGCTATCGCGCCACGCCGGATGAAACACGGGGCGGGGGGATGATGGTGCGGATGCTGGATGGAAAGAACCGCCTGCCGGAGTGTTGAGGTCCGGCAGGCGGTCGCGGCTGTTACTCGTCGGTCTGCTGTGCCTGCCGGTCGCTGGCCCGGAGCTTGTAAATCTCCGAATGGGCGCGGTCGGCAACCTTCGCCAGCAAGAGCAAGTCACCGGCATTGAAGCTGTCGGAGCTTTGCCAGTTACCGGCGTCGTCCTTGTAGCTGCGCTCGAAAGTGACGTTGTAGAACGCTTCGCCCTTCGCGTTCTCGTTTCGCCAGATGGCCGCGCTGACCGGGTACAGCGTGACTTTCGCGGCGGGTTTTTTGTTGTTGGACATTGTAGGTTCCTTTCGTGGTCTATCTGGCGAGCGGGATTGCTGCCAGTGATGAAAACCGGCCATAGACGGCGGGCTGAAGGGGCAAGCGGAAAAGGCGAAAGATCGTCTGCCTTTTTGCGCCTATCAGCAAAAAGCAACGATCTGTGCGCGTTTTCCGCTTGGACAAGAATCGCGCACGCTTCGCGCGATTTTCGTAACCCTTCGGCACGGCGTCTATAGGTTTTCTCATCACTGGCAGCATTCACATTCCGCGTCCAGATAGACCACGAAAGGAACCGGCCAAACGGCAACAAACCGGCAATCGAAATTCCGTACCGGCAGGGTGGCCGTATAGAGAACGGGCGGGGCGATGCTTGGCTCCCGGACATGGGGAACACTGCGGCGCGGTTGCTCGGGCGATAGGAAAAGAAGATCGGTGCTGAATTGTCGGGCCGCATAGGGGCGGCGCTTGCGCGTCCTCACTTGATTTAGACGCGAAGATTGGCGCGGCGGGTGCGCTGCGCTTTTTAGGTCAGTGATAGTTGCGGCTCCGACTGCGGGACCGGACGTGAACGTTCTTCGCGGATTGCGCGGATAGCCATAATGTCCCGCTCGGCTATGTAAAGCGGGGTGCGGTCGCGTCCGCCGCAAGCCGGTTTCGGAGGGCGGCCATGTTGAATCACATCAAGGCGGCGACCATAGACTTTGCGGGCTTCAGCCCATTGCGCCGCCGCCTGCTGAGTAACTCCTATCGTGTCGGCGGCAAAGCGGGTGCTGTAGTATCTGCGGCCTTCATCATCAACGTAAATGGGCGGATGTCTGGGCCGCATGGCGTTCCGTAGGGTGTCGGGTTTTGGAGTGGTAACACTTCTAACAATTTGGCGCTGTCCGTTCAAGGATTTTCCAAGCGAATGGAATGAATGAAATGGACGAAACCGATTGTCCGCTTGTCGCATCTCGTAGGGTGGAACCATTCGGCGCAATGCCGTCTTACGTTGGGTTCCCTCAGTTCATCGCATCCTTGGGAATGCAGCGCCTCTCAAGGGTAAGGCTCCACGCCTTGTAAAGCGGTCGTGAACTGAGTTCACCAAACCAGTCAGTAGATTTGTGTCCGCGTTGTCCATGACGCGGGCAAAGGCGTTTTTCTGTCCGCGTTTCACGACGCGGCAACAGTCACGCCCGAGGTGTGTCTGTGCCTCGGAAGAAAGGAGCCTATGAACAACGAACGGATTGAAGCTCTCTACGAAAAGGAAAAAGCTCTCCGCGAACGCATCATCAAAGCCAAAGCGGAACAGCAAAAACGGGCAGCGGCGCAACGGAAGGCCCTCGCGCAAATTCTCGGCGGCGCTCTCATCGACGCCGAACTTTCCCCGGACCTGAAATCAGCAATTAGGCAAATTCTCGCCGGGGCCGGTCTTGAGGACCGCGCGAAACGGCTGCTTCGGGATGGGGGCTGGCTGTGATCGGGCGGATTTGGGAATGGGCGAAACCCAAGCTTGCGGTTTGCGCGATTTTCGCCCTGCTCATCGAAGCGGGCGGCTCATGGCAGGCCGGTCACTTGATGAATGCGGATGAGTGGATCGCGGCGGAAGATGCGGCGGTGTACGGGCTGGCGGACGGGCTTTACTGGCTCGCGACGTTCGGCACCGGAAAGAAAGGGGAATGGCGATGATTGCGAGGCTTTGGGACGGTGCGAAAGCCTGCGGGCGGTTGGGTGATTGGCTGTTTCGGTGGCTCGTCGCTCTTTACGTGTGTTGGGCGGCGGCGGCGTGGGCCGTGGGGTCGGTTCACGCGGGCCGCTGTCTTGATCTCGACGAAGTTATGGCGGTGATGGGCGCGTGCTTGGCTCGCGTCGGCCTGAATTAACGAAAGGAATTTATGGAATGGTTCTGGTGGTGTCTCGCGGCGCTGCTCCTGATTCAGTGGAACGGCATACGACAGAAAAAGGAACGGATCAGAAAGGCGAAAGAGGAATTCAATCCGAAAGTCGAGCTTGGCGGCGCTCGCTTTCACGAGAACGGGGATTTGCGGCGGGCCGGGGCCTTCAAGGGCGGCGGCGATGCCTTGCGCGTCGGCTGGTCGCCGAAGGGCAACCGCCCGATTTACTACCGGGGCGTCGGGCACGCTCTTACCGTCAGTTGCGCGCGGTGGGGCAAGGGAATTTTTTTGCTCATTCCGGCTTTGCTGTCTTGGGCGAATAGCGTCGTCTGCGTCGATCCCAAGATGGAGCTATGCGCCGTCACGGGCCGCTATCGTCGGCGCTTCGGCAGGGTCTATGTGCTCGATCCCTTCCACATGGGCGACGACATGCCCGACGCGGTGCGCGGCCTGCGCTGCGTCGGGTTCAATCCCATGGCGGACCTCGACGTTAACTCGCCGGGGTTCCATGCGGACTGTGACCGGATCGCCTCGGCGTGCGTGTGGGATGACGGCAACGGCGATCACCATTGGTCTATCTCCGCGCGGCTGCTCGTCTCCGGGGTAATCGCGGCGCTGGCGCGTCACGGCGATCCGAAGAAGGACAGGAATCTCAAGGCAGTTGTGCGAACTATCAGCGAGGGTAACGTTCTGGAATTCTGCCGCGAGGTCGTGAGCAAAACCAAAGACGACGATATCCGCCAGAAGCTCGGGCGCTTCGCGGTCACGGCGGAACCTGCGGTGCCGGGGCAGTCGGCGGGAAAGCCGGGGGCGGAAAGCAGCAAGGAAATTACGGACGTGATCGCCACTGCGATAACGCAACTCGGTTTTATCAGCGGCGCGATTGCGGGTCATCTGGCGGACCCGGATAGCCTGCGCTGGAACGAGCTTCGGGAAAAGCGCGGCACGTCGGTTTTCATCTGCGTTCCCCTCAACCGGCTTGATACGCATGGGGACAAGTATTTCCGGCTGGTCACGGAAAGCCTGCTGGCCTCGCTCCTCAACACCAGAGGCGGCAGGCGCTCGCGCATCCTCATGGTGATTGACGAGTGCGCCCAACTCGGGCCGCGCATGAAGTCGCTGGAAAACGCGATGGGCATGGCGGCGGGCGCTTGCGGTTTGCAGCTTTGGCTTATCTACCAGTCATTAAGTCAACTCATCGGCATGTGGCCGCACACGTGGCAGAACGTGATCCAGAACTGCGGCGTGATGATGTGGGGCCGCGCGCGCGACAACGAGACGCGCGAGCAAATCTCGAAGCTCGGGGGAATTACCACCGTCACAAGCCGGTCGCGCGGGGTGTCGATTGACCTTCGCACGGGCGAGCCGATGGTCAATGACGGCGTGGCGCAGCATACGCGGCCTTTGATCCATCCGCACGAGGCGGGCATGTTGCCGCCGGATGAGATGTACCTGTTCATGGAAAAACTCGACGGGCCGGTGAAAGCGAAGCTGAAGCCTTTTTTCAAGTGCGGTTTCAGCGGCTACGGCGACAATCCGTATTTTCAGAAGCGCGGCGGGCTAACGGGGTGGCTGTTCGGAAAGTGATTTATGCCTGCCGGTCAACAACAAACCGACTTCGATCCCGGACGCTTCGCGGCTTTCGTCGCGAGTTTCGTCAGCAACCCGAACGAAGCCGAAGCTATGACCGGCGCGCGTATGATGCGGCGCGAGGGCGCCAAGCCGGGGGGCAAGCGCGTGGTTGATCTGTTCTATCGGGCCGATGTCATGGCGGCGCTTGACGCGGCCTTGCAGCCGGTGCGCGAAACGCCGGACAGGGCCGCTCTCGATGCGGTCCAAGCCGAATGCGCGGAACTCCGCGCCAAGCTCGCCGCCGTGGTGCCGAAGGCTACGGAGCTGGCCGACGAGCTGAGACGCGAGAAGGAATTGACGGCTGAATTAACGGCGCGTTTGCGCGGGCAATCCCCGGCAGGCGCGGCGAAACAGGGGCAACGTAACCCGCTGCCGGAGGACACGGCGGGCGGCTGGTTGGCCGCTCTCGCGGCTCTGGCGGCGGCGGTGATGATGATCGCCTCGGCGTTCAACTGAGGCGGAAAGGAAAGCATATGAATATCGACTGGCAAGCCTTGAAAGAAACCGCATGGAAATGGACGCAGCGGTTCGCGCTGTTCTTGCTGCTGCAAACCTCGCTGGTGTACCTCTGGGCCTGCGTGATCGCAGGCAAGCCGATTGGCCCGGTCGAATATATCCGGTTCCAATATCACGTAATCCAATACCGTCCGCAGCGCGCGGCGGCGCGGGCGCTGCCTCTCGCCGTGGCGGGCGCATCGTTCCTGCCTCCCGCCCTGACGCGGAATCCAGACGCGCAAGCTGAACCCGCTCACGTCCGCACGGACCAAGCATCGGCTCCGGTATGGGTCGCAATTCGTAAAACCCAAGTCATGGAGCACAGGGACGCAAGCTCGCGCGTGGTTGCTGTTCTGGAGGCGGGAGCGCTCGTTAGGTATCTGGTGCAGCGCGCGCAAGGCTGGTTAGAGATTGAAGAAATCGTGCGGGATGGCAGCCACCCGCCCGCGCATGGCTTTGTGCAACGGCATGATGTGGACCTTGCGAACGAGTGAGGCTGACTTATGGCGGACGAACGGATTGATTTCTCGCGCTTCACGCGAAGCGCCGTAAACGAGGAAGTCTCGAAAAAAGAAAACCCGCAACGCGAGATCAGGCCCCAAGCGGAAAAGGAACGTGCGCCGGACACGACGCAAAGGGTCGCTGAAAAAGAAGGCAGGTCGGAATGGTCCGGCGCGTGGGCCGGTGGAAGGTCGAGGTGAATTATGGACAACGAATTAACCCGGATCACGGACGCGGAACTGGACAGGCAATGGCGCTCGATGAATGCCGCGCTGGAACGGCTCGGCAATATCGAGGGCCGGGAAATAGAAACACGGGGGGCGGCAAGGTTGATCGTCGGCGTCGATCTCACGGCAAGCCGGGAATGGTGTCTGCGTGAGGCGCAGCGGGCTATGGCGGGCATGTTTGACGCGCTGGCTGCGCTCGGCTCTATCGCGGTGAAGCTTGCGTATTTCAGGGGCGAGGATTGCAAGGCGGGGCCGTGGCAGAACGATGCCGGGGCGGTGTGCCGGTCCATGCTGTCGCTGTCCTGCCGGTCGGGGGCAACGCAGATAGGCCGCATCCTGCGGCTGGCCGGGAACGAGCCGGGGCCGGTGTCCGCCGTCGTCTATATCGGCGATACGGCGGAAGAAGACGCGGACGAACTGGCGGCGCTCGCGCGTCGGCTTGGGAAGAAGCATATCCCGGTGTTCGTGTTTCATGAATGCGGGCGTCACGGCGAATGGTCCGCGCAAGAGATTTTCGAAGCGATAGCGGAACAAAGCGGCGGCGCTTATTGCCCCTTCGGCGCGGAATCGGCGGATGCGCTGCGCGAGTTGGTTTCGACGGTCGCAGCATTCAGCGCGGCGGGAACCGAAGGCGTGAGGCGGATCGGGCAGGCGGTCACGGTTGAGGGTCAACAGTTGCGGGCGCGTTTTCTGCTGCCTGCGGGGAAGTGAATTTTTTCAAGAAAGGAACGGTACGAATGTATGAATTTTCAACCAAAGACAGAACAGGAAATACAGGATGCGAAGCTCTGGAAAAAGGGCGACTACGATTTCGCGATTGAGGACGGCTCCGACGAGGTAAGCAGCAAGGGGCGTCCCATGATCTCACTGAAACTGAGGCTGTCCGACGGCAACGGCAAGAGCCGGGTGCTGACGGATTACCTTCTCGCGGAAACGGAAGAAAAGCTGCGTCATGCGGCGTCGGCCTGCGGGCTGCTGGACAGGTACGAAAGCGGCTCCATCAAAGGGCCGGAGTTCCGGGGCAAGCGCGGCAGGCTCAAGCTGATTGTCGAGAAGGCCAAGGGCGAGTACGGGCCGAAGAACGCGGTTGCGGATTATATCTGTGCCGAAACGATTAAAAACGGGTCCGGGTCGGCCTCGGGCGATTTCGGCCTCAAATTTTAGCCGTGGCTGCGCGGCGGCGTTCTGGCGGGGTAGGCAGCCCCCTGCCCTGCCGGACGCCTAGCCGCTGAATTCTCCCGGCGCGGCGTCGGCATTAAAGCCTGTGGGCCGCTGCCGGTTGGTGATCGCTCCCCGAGGGGTGCGCCATGAATGCCTTAAGTGATTTTGATCTTCTGACGCTTTCCGAAGTCGCTGAACTGCTCCACGTCTCCAAGGCGCACGTCTCCAAGGCGGTCGCCGGTCTGGTGGCGGGATGCCCTGCCATTCCGGCTGTCTGCCTTGGCCGCCGCAAGCTGGTGCGCCGCGCCTCCCTGCTGTCGTGGATCGAGCGCAACGAGCGGGCCGCCGTAAATGATACCCTCGAATCATCGCCAGTACGGGGTGCCGTGAAACGCGCATAAGGAGAAATTCGAATGCGTAAACGGTACCAGACAGGAGGTATCAAAAAACAGCGTGGGCGCTGGGTCGGCATGTGGTGGGTCGAAGGCAGGCGGAAAAGCCGCGTGCTCGGCTTCGTCAACAAAATGTCGAAATCGCAGGCTCGCGAAACGGTCAACAAGATCGTGGCCGAAGAAAACGCCAAGCGCGAGAGCAACAAGGTTTGGCGCTTCGGCGAGTTCGTTGAGCTGGTCTACTTCCCGTACTACAGCCGGAAATGGAAAGACTCGACGCGGGAAAACAACGTGAACCGGGTAAACGTGCATCTGGTCGCGCGCTTCGGCGAACGGGAGCTTACCGGCTTCCGGCGCGACGAACTGCAAGACCTTCTCGACCTCAAGGTGAAAGACGGGCTTTCGTTCTCGGTCGTCGATCATCTGCGGTGGGACATGAAACAGGTTTTCGATATGGCCGTGGCTGAGGGGCATATTCAACGCAATCCGGCGCTGCTGCTGTTCACACCAAAGGAAGCGAAAAAGCCTGTGCGCCGGGTCATGACAATGAGGGAGGTTCAAATCTGTTTCGGCGCTCTCGATCAGCGGGAGCGGCTGATATCGAAGCTGGCCGTAATCGCCGGGATGCGTCCCGGTGAAATCTTCGCCCTGACTTGGGGCCAGATGACGGCGGCCTATGCGGACATTCGGCAACGGGTGTACCGGGGAATGATCGACACGCCCAAAACCGATAACTCGATGCGGAAAGCGGCTCTGTCCGAAGGGCTGTTAGCCGAAATCGAAACATGGCGCATGATGGCGGTTGAAAGCCGCGATGATGCATGGGTCTTTCCTTCGGAGCGCATGACTCCCCTCTCCAAGGACAACTGCTGGCGGCGGTCGATCTATCCGGCGCTGGCGAAAGTGGGCCTCGAATGGGCGAATTTTCTGGTGATGCGGCGGACGCATGCCACGCTCATGAGGGCCTTGGGAGTTGAAGGAAAAACGGTCGCGGATCAGCTTGGGCATACGCTGGACGTGAACCAGAACGTTTACACGCAAACGTCTGTCGAAATTCGGCAGGCGGCGGTCAATCAGCTAGAGAAGTCGTTGCAAGTGATGTGAACGGAGCACAAACGGAGCACAGGGCGGAACAGGTGATGAAAAGTCGTTCTAACTTGTTGAAAAGATGGAGCGGGAGACGGGGCTCGAACCCGCGACGTCCAGCTTGGGAAGCTGGCATTCTACCACTGAATTACTCCCGCATCCTGTCAAATCAGCTATTTAGCTGAATCCGTTAGACTTCTTAGACCGACGGCCAGTCTATTCCGTCCATGCTGTCTATCCAATACTACCCGTTTGGATGCCAAAATGGACAGCAAAACAGACAGCACAGCAGGCCTGAGAATCGCGCGTTTCCGGCGTTTCCCTTGCTGTCCGTTCATGCGGTCCATTTCGCTCTCCAAAGCTCGTTCCAGGCACAATATAGCACAACGGCGCCAAGGGCAAGGTCCGTGCACGACCCACGCGCCTGCCTTGGGCGCAGCCCGACAGCTTCCAAAGCTTCTTTTAATTCTCCACACTTCTAATGGTTTCAACAATTTGGGGAATCTGCTTTTCGCTCGAAGCTAACCCCAGCGGCTCCAACGCAAAGAGTTTTGACACGGTTTTGCCACGGTCGGGCCGGGCCTGGAAGCCTTCCCGCCCGGTGTGTTCAACGGTTGACTCGGTCTTCGAGTTCTCTCAAATCCGACATCACGGTATCAAACGGCGGAGGTTCAGCAAAGAACATCTCCCGCATGTGTCAGCGCCGGTGCAAAAATCCCCATATAGCCGGTTGAAAATTCCCCACCCCCTGACGGGGGTATAGCCGGTCGATCCTCCGCAGAGGAGGGCCGTGATGCTAAGGGGAAGAGACATGCAAGAGTTTATGGAGATGAA